>JBGSYC010000023.1:0-62583 GCA_041751095.1 Flavihumibacter sp. | reverse complement strand
TGAGTGTCACGAACAACAATCAGTTCTTTATTTATTGAAAGTTGATGCTGTGTAAATGATGATGGCAGGCCCATCGGTAGCGGCTTGCAGGAGTTGCTATCAAACCACCTTTAGCTGCTGCGATTAAAAGTTGTGGTAGTGAGCATGAAAGGAGTAAGGCATCGTTAAAGATGTCAGGTGAGTGTTAAGAAGGCGAACAATTGTGAACTGCCAACTGAGGCGTCGAAAGGATTAGACGATGTCAAAACCAAAGTCCAGTATCATCTTTGGGAAGAGCAGCAAGGTTACCTGATTACTGTTGTTGCGGCATCCGGCGTATAGGCGGCGCGATCTTAACACAGGCATTTACACGGAACGTGAGAACCTGTCGTCATGATGTGAAGGGAAAACCTCAAGCGGAAGCACTGTAAGAGGGAAAGTACCGAGGCATGGCACGGGGGCGGAAACTTTCGTAGTAGCGATGAAGTTCTTGTAATGAGAATGGAGCGAAGGGGAGTTGTTATCCAGTTTTTAATCATGGACGAAAACTGAAGGAAACTTCAGGAGGTACGAAAATGAGTGAAACAAAACCGTTCAGTATCAGTAAACACTGGGTGCTCGAGGCGTATCTGAAGGTAAAATCCAACAGGGGAAGCGGGGGAGTCGATGGAATTAGTCTGAGTGAGTTCGGTAAAGACTATAAGAATCACTTGTACAGATTATGGAACCAGATGAGTTCAGGCAGTTACATTCCACCACCGGTAAAACTAATGGAGATACCTAAGAAAGGCGGGGGTCTAAGGCCATTAGGTATACCCACCATTGCTGACCGTATTGGCCAGACAGTAGTAAAGGAATTATTAGAGCCGGTATTGGATCCTTTATTTCATGAAGACTCTTATGGATACCGTCCGGGGAAATCAGCCGTCGATGCCATTGCAAAGGCAAGAGTACGTTGCTGGAGACAGGCATGGGTGATCGATCTGGATATTAAAGGGTTCTTTGACAACATTCCGCATGATCTGCTGATGAAAGCGGTCAGGAAGCATTGCGATTGTAAATGGATGTTACTGTACATTGAAAGATGGCTGGTGGCCCCACTGCAATTAGAAGATGGAACAATAATAGCACGCACTAAGGGGGTTCCCCAAGGCTCTGTTATCGGACCGATTTTGGCCAACCTATACCTGCATTATTGCATGGATAAATGGCTGGTGAAAGAACATCCACATTGTCCATTTGAAAGATATGCTGATGATGCAATCGTCCACTGCAGGACAGAGAGGGAAGGGTTGCGTGTAATGAAGGCATTAGAGGAGAGATTACAACAATGCGGACTACAACTGCATCCATTGAAAACAAAGCTGGTGTATTGCAGAGACAGCAACCGGAAAATGGAATATCCCAATGTAACATTCGACTTTCTTGGTTATACATTTATGCCAAGAGAAGCACAGAACAGTATCAGGAAGGAGACGTTCACCAACTGGCTACCTGCTGTAAGTAAGAAAGCGATGAAATCAATGAATGAAAAGATGCATGAGTGGTCAGTATTACAACAGACAGGCAATACAATACAGGAAATTGCATTAAAGATCAACCCTGTATTGCGAGGATGGATTAATTACTACGGTAAATTTTACAAAACGAAACTTAGAGACTTTATGCACATTGTAAATGTAAAACTTGCAAGCTGGGCAAGACGGAAATACAAGAATCTTCGAACGAGTGAGATGAAAGCAATAAGATGGCTGCACGCCATAAGTGCACGCAGGCCAGGCCTGTTTGCTCACTGGTCACTCGGAGCGAAGCCAACGGTTGGATAACCGGAGCGGAATGACGCGAGAGTGTCACGTTCCGTTCTAACAGAATCTCGGGTTGCAATACCCGGGTTTACTTACCAGGTGTCACGAACAAATAATGAAACTTCGGTTTAATGCCTGAGTTAGAAGAAAAGGCATCATTAAAGAAAGCTGTGAGTTAAGTTGCAGGAAGATGAACGCGGGTGAACTCCGGGGAGGTATCGAAAACGTAGACGATGCCAAACCGGACAACGTACCTGCCTGGGATAAAGTGAAAAGATGTAAAGGCTCCTGAACGGCTGTTACTTTACGCATACTTCATCCCGGCAGGACCTCGCAGCAAACAATCAAAAGATAAACCCACTAAGCATTGCGTACCTACAAACCCGGGAAAGTGAAATTGACGATTACAGTTGAGTCGCCCTGCAAGACTTAATGGCAGTTTTGTTGTTGATAATGGCAAATAAGCTATCGTATAAATTGCCTTCTTTTTAGTGGTACAGATAGTTTTAGTACCATGCCAGTACTATTTATATATTTGTATCAGTCCAACTCCCAGCTGCAAAGCAGTTGAACCTTAATGTGCTTAATTAGGCCTGGCTTGGGTTTGATGAGTTAACTGCCGTTTAACCGGCGCAAAATGAATCGAGAGCCTAAAGTACTTTATTTATAGTAGAATGTCCCGGGATATCCCTTCTGTTCATTCAGGTCAAGTTCCAACTCAGTACCATCCTCGAGATAAGCGCCTACCGTAAACGCCTCATAACTATTCAACACACAGGTTGCTTTTCCGTTAACCGCTTTACGGTATAGAATGGGTTGATCGAAACTGTCATGAAGGAAGTACGCAATCCTGCCGCTTAGCGGTGTATTGTTTGAAGATTGAACGGTAAGCGTTACCCTGTGTGTGTCTTTATCTCTGCCCACTGTTGCCGAAATAATCTTTCCATTGTTTTCTGCCTTGCCTCCCCACCTGTCTTTTTGCAAATCACCAGGTACTTTCACAGACCTTTCTTTCAATAACCATTCAATTTCTGCTGCAAAATCAGTTTCACCTTTTGCATAAAACCCTTTTGGAAAACCTGGAATTTTGCTTAAATCCAGTTCCAGTTGAGTACCATCATCCATGATAGCCGCTGCAGTAAAATCTTCATAAGCCGTTACGCTGACCGAGGCTTTGTTTCCTTCAAAGGTTCTTATGCGTACCGGGTTCCTGAAACTATCATGAAGAAGGAAAGCTACCTGCCCACTAAATGACTTTTGACTGTGCGTGACATCAAGGGTAACATTAAATAACCTTAGCATTAAAGGCTCAACGGTTGCCGTTAATTTATAGCCGTTCTGCTCGCTCTTGCCACCCCATCGTGCTTTTTGCAGATCGTTTGGAACGACAACCGGGCTCCTTTCCAACCGCGCTTTCACCTGCTGCCTGAATTTATCCTCAGGATTTATGGCGTAGAAATTTTTTGGCAAACCGGGCAACTCACTTAAGTCCAGTTCCAGCTCTGTACCGTCGTAAATGATAGCGGCTGCCGTAAAATCCTCGTAGGCGGTTATTCTTATAGAAGCCATCCCGCCATCAAATTTTTCAAAACGGATTTGTCTGCTAAAGCTCTCATTCAGCAAAAACGCAACTTCCCCCGTAGTAAGCCTTGATTCTTTGTGCCGGATTTCCAATGTCACCTCAAATAATCCCAAGGCACGATTTTTCACGGCGGCCAATAATTCAAAACCATTACGTACTGCCTGCCCACCCCAACGATTTTTGTGTTGATCGCCGGGTGTACTAACAGGCCGCTTTTCAACGGCATCTTTTACGGCCTGCTCAAAATTTCTGTCGTCGTATTCGACACGTATGGGGATTTTCTTTACAAACCAGTCTCCTTCCGGCAAAGTAAAGCTCTGTTTTGATTCTTCAAGACTTATCGAACGGGTAAGCGGTTTCTCATACAACTCAAGACCGGGTTGGGTCAATGGGGCTACCTCCAACGGTTGTGCAGATAAAATTACCAGCAGATAGTCCTGAATTTCAAAAACATTATTTTCAGGATAAAAAGAATCCAGCTGCAACGGTATTGTTTTGAGCTTTCTTCCGTTTACAACATAGCTTGCCCAAACAGGGTCATCCTTCGTAAGGACGTCTGAATCGAAGGGATCAAGTTTGTGAATGCCGAAGCGGCTGCCGAGGTATAAAAAGGTGACAAAATAATTCGGGCCTGGTGCACTGCTTTTATTGACTACGCTGCACCTGAAAAAAGGTTGTTGACCGTTGCGATAGCGCAGGAGCAAATCAGCAGGATTAATTTGTTTTTTCGAGGGTAAATGATCCCGGTTATCAGCCTTTGCTTCCACTCCTTCTATTGTTTGAAAGACCGTTTCAACATCCCCGATCCTGACATTAGCCCGAGAATTTTCTAATTCGAGGAGAGCCTGCCACTGGGCAATATATTCTAATTGCTTAATAAATTCACGCACATTACGCTGGTAAAAAAATACAGGACGGTCATCATGATCGCCTCTATACAGGCCGTCGCGTACAAGGTAATATTCATGATCTCTGTTTTTTATCAAAAAACGCGCTTTCTCCCGGTCTTCCAGCAAATCAATAAAATAGATGTCAAAGGATTGAACCGTATTGATAAAGGTGGTTTTCATTTCCGGTGAAAGGGTTTCATGAAAGCCGACTTTCATTTTCGGCAGGGCATTTTGTGTAAGTTTTGCTTCAAACGTATTTTCGGTATCCCGGTCGTCAAAGTGCAGTAAGGTGCTGTAAGAGTCAAACGTATCTTTTACGCTGATCAGCCTCTCGTCGTCCAATAAAAACCTGGTATGCATAAAACTGAGCGAAGGCAGTATTCCGTTCAGGGAGCCTGCGTTTATTTGCCATTCCTGCTGGTGCTCATTGAAGTAAACTTTGTAGTCGGACTTACCGGAAAAAATACCCGAAAAGATGTAGGCGTTCAAAAAGGAGGGAGGGAGGGCGGTCAGCGTTGGTTTTTCGGGAAGATCGGCCTGTAAGTAACGCAGTTGCATACGGCTCGTCAGGTTTGAATAGCGCATTTTTGCACCCGTTGTTTGTATAATATCCGCTAACGCTTCGTAGAAAAAATTGTCTGTATGTACGGATGCAATGCTTTCATGGTCTTCTAAAATGGGCGCAGGACTTTCCAACACAACAAAGCTGCTATCAGAAGAACTGATAAAAGAAGTGACTTCTGCCGCACCCCTAACCACTAAGTGAACGTCCAGAATCAGAAAAACATGAATGCTTTTTGCGACTGCTAAATCTCTCAGCTTCGTTCTGACGGATTTTAGGTTCACATCAGCTACACTGTCTCCGGTAAACAGCGGTTCGGCATGATAGGTATTCCCGGATGCTTGTTTGCTGCTGTCGTTTATGGTACCAATTCCGCTATAAAAAACGAGGAAGCAATCTCCTTTTTCTAAACTGCCAAGTTGGTCCAGTTGGTTAAAGGCATCGCTTCGGGTAAAATTTTCCGGTGATGGCAAGGAGCGAAGATTATAATTTTTTAAATTATGGTTGTTAAGCGTCGAAATCAATTCTTCAAATTGGGATGCATTTCTTTCGCATAATTCTGTACAGGTGGCATATTCTTTTAGCTGCGGCGCCCAAAAAAAAGCATGGAAATCCGGCTTATTGGTTTTGTGCTCCGTGTACCAGTCGGAAGGCAGCGAATCATCGGTTCTCCAGGCGGCCTTAAAAAAATTAAATTTTTCTGTAAAAGGCTCGCGGACTATTTCTTCCGGCATACTCATATAGCATTTTGTTGAATTGGCAAACCTGATAATTTATCTCTTTTGGCGATGATTTCTATCAATTGACTTCCAAAAGCTGCCCCTTCTTCATCTGTAAACTGCTGATCATTTCCAATTGACATTCCCACGCCGATTTGTGCAAGGTGATCCGCTACGAAGCCTGACCTGCAGGTATTCAACACTACCAGTTCCATAGTATCCTGAAAGGACAGCCATTCGGACCAGAGCGCCAGATTGATTTCGCCATCCGTGAATGTGGGATATCCTTCCCTGTCGAAACCTGAGTAATAAAATAGTTGGACCCGGTTGCGGCTGGACGTATTTTTAATAAAGTCAGTTACCTCTTTTAAGGGCTTGTTTTGAATAATTTTTATTTCATTATACTCATTGATCTTACTGTTTCTTAGCACCGATTTAATGGTGTGAATCTCCCTGGCAATAGCCGGAAGCTTTCCTTCCGGATCGGAAAATACAAAAAGCAAAACCGGCTTTTGCTCCTGTTTATTGGATTGAATTTTTCCATCCAATGCAGTGCCTGCCTCGGTTAAGCCGGTGCTCAGTTTCAGGTCTTCCAAAAACTTTTGATACGCCGTTTCTACGTCGGCGTCCCATTCCGGTACTTCAGTCTTCTGTAGATACCCACACAAGCGGAGGGTATGCTGTATTCGTGTCCGTTGTACATTCCCCGAAGCAAATTGCCGGTAGTAAGTCTCACGGTTACTTAAAAATTTGGGACTGTTCGACCGGTCGGTTAAGTCCCCTTGTTTCACAATGGTTTTTATATAAAGCTGACGGTTGGATATCTTTCCGCCATGCAGTGAAAGCACCTCGCAAAAGGACGCTGTAAAGCGACTGGGAGGTGCAGTATCCGTGTTAAGGTGGCCTGAAGAAGCTGCAAAGAAAGCATAACCGGCTTTATTGGTATCCATCCAGAAGGGCGTTGCGGCGTAACTGCATTGTACTACAAGCGTGAAAGAAGAAGGACTTATAGCAGAAAAAATTTTATTGAACGCCGCATCCGTAATTACCGATCCAAAATAGTTTACCTGGCAGTTGCCGGAAGGCAACAATACAGACTGGGAAGCGCTTATGTAAACCATAACGGTATCGGCCGGTGTAACAGGCTTTAGTGCTTCCTCCAGCTTTTTTGACAGATATTCTTTCCCTAATGATGTTGTAAACGATTGCAGCTCCCATTTTTTTTCGGATGCTAATTTTTCCAGTGTTTCCCGGAACCGTTGGCAATTGAAATAATCTTTTTCCGAACAACCTATAATAACAGCATAATTTCTGGATTCCA
The DNA here is from genome assembly GCA_041751095.1 of Flavihumibacter sp. Taxonomy (GTDB): domain Bacteria; phylum Bacteroidota; class Bacteroidia; order Chitinophagales; family Chitinophagaceae; genus JADCRZ01. The sequence goes on along the minus strand of JBGSYC010000023.1, from coordinate 55,725 downwards.
CCAGGGCATCTAATTTCGTTACCAGCTTTGTTTCCGTATGGCTTATCTGGATCGTACGGGAGTGGTCTTCTTTCCTTAAAAGCAGCGGTGACCCTTCTGTACGATGACGACCTGTTTCTTCTAAAAGACTGGCGAACGTATTGTTGTTTTGCTGGATAGCGTGCTTCCAGAGGTTTAACTCATTTTCTTGAAACAGGCCGGTGAAAGTCTTTTTATCAGAATAGGCTGTATATTCTTCCTTTTTCGTGGCTTTATCCAGGGCCGTGATGATGGCCAGTATTTCCTGTTCGTTGTCGTCATCTTTCGCTTTGCTCAGTTTTTGTAGATAATAATCGGCCACTTCCTCCGGGTCTTGATACACTTTTACTTCCATTAACTGATCTTCCCTGTATTTGGCTCCCTCCCGTATTACGGTATTGTTGGGCCTGTCGTGATAGTTTTCAATAAAGTCCGCGATCGTAATCAGTGAATGTGGTTTGCGGTTTACCCAAAGCGGATCATCACTGCTCATCCATTTCAAAAATGAAAGGCGGGTGTTTTCTTCCATCCTGAAGAGCTCATAGCTAACCTCCTGGCAAAACGGCGCCAGCAACACATCGCTTACCGCAACCGGGTGAATAAATTCAGGTTTGCCGCCCCATTGATACTCACCGAAATTCTGCCACATTTTATATAACAAATCCGGCGTAAGGCAGGCGGGAACAGAGGCATAGGCGGCCATCATAAAATGACCGAACAGATAATCGGAATAAAATTCTTCCGTGTACCGGGTGTAGAACCATTCCAACTGCAGACGTTCGATAATACGAAGTTTATCCGAAGGAAAAGAAGCAGGCAGCCTTGTCATAGATTTGTGGTTGGCTGGTTTACTTTTATCAGGTTTCTTACTATACTTTGAAATGTATTCATCCCTTTCTCCAGAATCGGCGCCATTCTAAGCACTTTTGACTGGATGTACTCCGCCGTGGCCTTATGCCAGCGGTTTTCCGGCATCGGGTTCAGCCAGAGCGTATGGGCACAACGCTCTGAAAGCATTTTGAAAAAGGGGGCCAGATTATTTAATCTTGTCTTGTACCGGTCATCATTTCCATAGCTTTTTGCAAAGCCTGCATCACTGATGATTACTGCCGTAGTAAATTGTTTGTTGGCTTTAGTAAACGATTCAATGGTTTTACACGGTTTTGTAAGATTAGACCGCCCAAAAACATAACCCAGCGGATAATTTTGAAAATAAAAAACCCCTGCATGGCTATGGCCGCCGTATGCCTTTGCCGAACTCACCAGCCGCCGGCTTAACTCATGAAAAGGTACCATGGAGCCGTTACAATCCACAAACAGCAGCAAGGTATCATTGCGGTTTTTTTTGCCGGAAACAAAAACCGGCTCAGTAAACAGCGTGTCCTTTGCCAGCTTGTTTACCGTTGCCGGTATATTCACGATATCTGTAAGGGAGCCCATTTCGGTATGCCGCAGGTATTGCCAGGCTTTATTCATCTCCCGACGCGTAATAGGAAGATATTCGTCCTGAAAATTAAACAGATGCCCGGAGCCGGCATTTTCAGCGTTGTGCCGCTGTGTTTTCAGTATTTTATGCTGCTGTATCAGCGGTATATCAGGAGGGTTGTAATAATACTCTTTTGTAGATGTATCGGTTTGCTGCATTGACGGCTTTTGCTCTGGTGGCCGTTCGTTTTCTGTGCCGGAATCGCTTCCCGTTAATGTATTATCTCTTGCGCCATGATCCTCTGTATCCTTTCGGGAAGTTTCAGGTTTTTCAAGATCGTCTTTTGTTTCCCTCTTTCTTTGTGCCAACAGGCTCTGAAAACAAGTTTCCAGGAATTTCTGCTCATGATGCCAGGCTTCGGAGAACAACAGCTCGAACCGTTTTTCATCTTTTATATTCTGGAGGTAAAGAGCTTTGCATAGTTGCAAAAGCTTTTCCGGATCGTCCGTGCTTTCTGTTAAATAGCCGGGGCTATATAATTGGCCGAGAAACAATTTGTACTTATCGATCCAACGTTCATAACTCAACTGTTTCTCCAACTCGTGGAAAAAATGCCAGAAAGGTAGATGTTCGGTAAGTAGCTCCATTGTATTATGTGTTAACCGGCTTTGCGTCATTAAATTCCTGTTTAGCGGCAATAGCGGCATACGATTTTAAAACCGTCTGGCTATAGAAATTATAGTTTCCGATGGATTCCTCTTCAAATATTTTTAATGCTGTATTTGTTTCCTTTTCTATCCCATCGCCGTTCAATTGTACTTTTATGTATCTGCCGATGTAGTCAACTGCGTCCCGGTAAATACCGGATTTGTTCACCCAGTCATGATTGAATACCGTAAGCCAGTCAATCAGTTCACTGGTGCTTACCCGCTTACTGTCCACGAGGTCTTTTTCACGCTTGAGTTTTAAATTCCTGAATTGTTTATTGGCAAGGTCAATAAAATCTTTAAGCTTTATTTTTTTTGGGTTTTGAATTTGGGCTGCAACGGTACTGGTAAACTTTTCCTGTGCTTTTATCAGCTCAGGCAAATGGGCCTTTATGATGGCCCGCATTTGCGCATCATTCGGGAAATTCATATACAGGAAAATACAACGACGAAGAAAGGCTTCCGGCAGCTCCCGCTCATCGTTGCTGGTGATAAAAATGACTGGTGGGTAACCGGCCTGGATCGTTTCGCCTGTTTCTGCATCCGGAATTTTAAACCGGCGCTCATCAAGCTCCAGCAGCAGATCGTTTGGAAAGTCAATGTCGGCTTTATCTATTTCATCAATCAGCAGGATAGATGGGTTATCTTCCGTGGAGGTAAGAAAGGCCATGGACATGGGGCCGAATTTGCGGTAGTCCTCATTGGGTTTATTCCGCAGCTCAGGGGTTGTTTGTGCTAACTGTGCATCCCGCAACCGGGCCACGTGGTCGAAGCTGTACAAGCCATCCACCGCTTTTGTGGTTGACTTTACAAACCATTCAAAATAATGTTGGCGGTACTTGTCACCGTACCATTCGTATGCCACGGCCCGGCTGAGCTGCGTTTTACCGCTCCCTGGTTCCCCTTTGATCAAAACGGGCCTGTTTAGTATTTGGGCCAGCCGCACTATTTCTTTAATTTCATCAGAGGGGATGTAGGGCGGAATGGCACGGCCTTCTTTTATAACAATCCCCTGTGCATCTTCTTTAGCAATAAATTCCGCAGCGATGGTTTCATCCTTTTTCATGAATTCAAACTCTCCCTGCGTAATCATTGGCCTGACCTCCTTTGCCCCGACTGTCCCGTCGTTTTCCTGCTGGTAGAACCTGCTGGGATACTCTTTGTCGTTTATTCGTATTGGTTGGGGGTATGGTTTTACTGCCATGAGCTAATATTTATAGATTTAGAAGAAAAGAAGCTTGAATAGCTGTTCCTTATAAGCTTCGCTGTCATAAATCTCATCTGCGAGCTTATACAATACTACATCCATCGTCAGGTCGTCTTCGTTCGGAAAATATCCGGTAGCTATTTGTCTTTTTTTGAAATTTTTGTACCCTTCGGCATCAAAAGCATCACCCGTTTTTTTAAGCCAGGTCAAAATAAAGGGTTTGTTTATAAACCCGATTTTTCCGAATGTTTTGAAGAAAGGCTCATGAAGGTTTTCAACTTTAAACAGGTCAAGCAACCCTTTACTGCTTTTATCAGAAAAACTGTTTAAATCATTTACGTTTTCTTCTGTTTTTGAAATAATGTATAAAAGCAGCTTATCCCATTTCCTGGCCTTGTTTTCCAGATGCTTTTTATATTTTTCTATACCCCTTATCAGTTGTATAATAAACTGCGATACAAGATTTTCGTGTTTTCCTGGTGAAAAATTGCTGATAATGAATACCACGCAAAGTGGATTATGAGTATCATCGCTTGCTTCTAAAATTCTTCCTATTGAGCTTGAGAAATACTCTATTTTTTCCTGATAGGTAAAATTCACAGTATTGACATTTTCGTCCATGCCAGTCCCTTTCAGATTAAATTTCCTGGCTATTGAATCAAAAATATCTTCCACGCTGTTTACTCCAATCATATCCCACGAAATCCAGCCAGGTAATCGTTTCAGCAGAAATGAGGTTTCCTCCTGCACCCGGAGCGTACCTGCAAAACTTTTTGAAATGATATTTCCTCTTAACCTTTCTACTTTTATATTCGTAGTAACAGTGCTTAAGATATAATAATCCTTGTTCTTGGAATCCAGCGTAATATCAATTTCTTCTGCAAAATATCGTCTTTCATCAGTGAAGTTTAAATGATTAATGATACTCTCCGCGAACAATTTTACATCAGGTGTTTTGCAGTCTGCAAGTTGAAATCTGTACGTTTCAGAACCATTTTCAAAAGTTGGTGCTTTGCCAAACGAAACATTCTGTTGCCTGCCCTGGCTTTTCAGCGCTACTTTGTTTTTTGTCTGGCTGGCAAGGTCTAATAATTCCAATTGATTGGATTTCGTATGGTTTTGCAGAATATCAACCAGCACCTGTGAAAACGGGCTTCCTGTGTATTTCGTGCCATCACTCGCCAACTCAGCCTCGCTACAGGATACCATTATTTCTCTTGAATATGGCTCGTCGCCTTCATGTTTGTTACCTAACAAGGCAGAGCCGGCGTGGCAGGCATCTATGATTAACAATAAATTTCTGCATTTAACCGTATCTCCCTGATTTGTCAGATTATCAAGATATAAATAGGTGGTTGTTTTACCAATATCATAATCAAATGAGGTAAGCGTAAAGGGGTGGCCCTGCCGCTTTTCATTCCTAAAGCCATGTCCCGAGAAATAGATCAACAACTGGCTGTCAGGTTCCATTCCGGCAATCAATGTATTAACAGCAATATCTATGTTATCTACGTTGGCATCTTCATTGTACAGGCATATTATTCTTTCGCTTTTATATACTTTATAGTTTTCGGCCTCTCCCTTGTATCTGTCTTTACCAGCATCAAGTTCTTTCTTCTTTAACGTAACAAACGTATCTTTTTCGTACTCGTCCTTTTCTCCTTCACTTCCAAACTGTTTATACTCTTTCGAAGAAAAATTAAATCGTTTTAACAACACCTCTAATAAAGCATTTGCATCTCTAACCGGATTGTTTAGATTCAAACCGGCATCCTTATAATGGTCTATTGCAATCAACAGCAGGTAATTATTCGTTCTTTTAATGTTGTCCTCATCATCGGCAAATAAATTTTTGACTGTGCTTTTGAATTTTTCCTCCTCAGCACCACTAGGCACCGTTGACTCCGGTATAACTAAAGTTTTTTTGTTTCCAGGCATTGTTTCTTCTTTTTACAAATCGTAATTAGCTGTTGCCACCGCCTGCTTCAGGTAATCGGATGCATACGGCGATTGAATTACTTTGGTTGCAAACCCGGGATCATCTACCAGCTTTTCCACTTCCGTCGGGTTTTCCAGGTCAAGGTTTGAAAAGCTGTCATAAAAAACAGCATCTGTTTGCAATAAATGAAGCAACTCCAGGCTCAGCGCTTCTTCTTCGGGTCGCACGACGCTGGCATCGCGGAACAGCCGCCTGTTTTTAAAAAATGCGCCTGCAATCTGAAAGAAGCCTCCAAAACCTGATTCCGCTTTTCCTGATTTTGAAAGAGGCCCTGCATCCGCTACGGTAACTTCTAATGCTTTATCGGCCCGCAGGATGCCGTTGCCATAATATTTTTCCCAATCTTCAAATGCATCATCCTTTGCCGCTGTTGTGAACAGGGCATATCGTACCGCTTCCACAATTTTCCATTTATTGCCTTTTGTGTAAAAGCCTGCGGCTTCCATGTTTTCTCTGTGAAATGCAATCCATAAAGCCGCAGCAGCAGCCACCTGCGGCGTGGCGCTGGACGTGCCACCCCCGCTGCGTGCAAAAATATTTCCCCCGCAAGCCCAGGGTGTATTAGGTGTATAAGCGGCCAACGCTTTTTTCATTCTCGAAGGAGGGCCCCAGCAGCCCTGCATATATTTTGTAAAATCCATTTTAGATTGCAACAGAAAATCGCCGTCGTAAGGCTTATGGTTATACATAGCGCCCGTTGCAGCAATGACCCGCTCAAACGCGGCTGGCCAGAGCACACATTTGGGAGCTACCTGCATAACACCGGCATACCAGCAGTTGCTGGCAGCTGAAACAATCACCAACCCTTCTTCGTAAGCCCGGTTGACGGCTTTAGCCATCCTGGGGCTTGGTTTACCGGCCATACTCATGCTCACCACTTCGCAACCTTGCTCCAAAGCATAGTCAATGGCGTCGCAAAAACCAGCCGAGTTCCAGATAATGACCGAATTGCTGATGCGGATGGGAATAACCTCGGCCATAGGGGCGCCACCGATGAATCCTTCAAACTCATCGAAGGTGGCACTTAACGGAACGCGGTTGCCTGCCAGCAAACCAATGGTGCCCATACCGTGACCGTCCATGCCACTGTCGGGTACATCAACGGCCTGGGCCGGATCTTCACCATACACAAAGCTGCGGGCTTTTTCCACTATCATCTTCTCCGGCAGACCAATATGATCTTTTAGATAACCTGTATCAATATGGCCAATGCGTACATGGGTACCGGGCTTTTCCAACACCCTTTTTGCTGCTTTGGTCAATTGTGAATGCTCCTCATCCAGATGCCACCCGATTTTAATGGCAGGACTTGTATTGGCAGGCGGCCAGTCAGCAATATAATCGTTGCTGCCGCTGCTTGCCCTTGACCGGCCATCGTAGTGATCGGGATTAAAACTAAGCACTGGTTCAATGCTGGCGTTGATGCCATCTTGTTTCAACCTTGTTTGCAGGGCATGGGCAGCGCCCCATCCCTGCGAGTAGGGTATGCCTTTTATTTCCAGCGTTAATCGCTGTGCCTCCGCGATTGTTTTATGCTCCAAAATTTCCACGTCGCGTCCACCCGCTAGGTTTTCAAGAGTTTTGCCTTGTATTTCTACTATCAATACAGCGTTCCGGTCAATCTCTCCGTTGGAAAAATTATCAGCTTCTTTAAATTCAGTAAAGGGGGTCAGTTGCGGTTTGCGGCGGCCGGTAATTTTAGCAGCATCAGGGATACCAATTTCAAAGGGCATGCTTTTGTCGAACGAAGGAATAACCGAGCCGTATTCAAAAAAGTTAGGTTTTGGATAAGCATAAAGCTTTTTTACTCCGGCTATCAGTTCTTCAGCTATGTGCGTTTCTTTTTCATCGCTCAAAAGCTTGCCAAGCGCTCCCGTGAATATCCCATATTGATCTCCGTCGTACGTTACCTGATGATCCTGGCAGGCGGCCAGTAACTTTACGGCGGCTTTGATTCCTGTACGCTTCCCGACACTCTTGAATTTTTTTAACTTGGGCTCGTATTTTTCTTCATAGCTGTTATTCATTATTCTTCTTTGCACCTCTTCCGGCACCTGACGGCTACTCATGCCCCTCGATTCCTTTGCTTTGCTCATCCCTTCTTCCAATAGTTTACTCAAATCGTTTTCCGCTACTTTTGTAATCGTTCCACTATGGCAGCTATCCGATACCACTACGATTCTTGTTCCTTCCCGGAATTGCTGAAAACACGCGTATAGTTCATCATCGAGCATTTGTTCGTCATACAGGCACCAGGTCTGGTCCATCTTTTCCTTGTCCACATTATCAGGTTTCTCATTTTTCATTTCACCACCATGTCCGCTGTAGGTTAGCATTAAAATATCACCTGGTTGCATCACGGCAGCATAACCAGTTAGCTTGTCTTTGACAGCGTGGATAGTGGCTTCTTCATCGTGCAGGCTTGCAGTTTGATATCCCTTTTTATGGGCGTATTCTTTCCACCATGCTGCGTCATTAACTGCAGCCTGTAATGGTTTAAGACCGGGGTAATGCCTGGGATCGGCGCTGTTTACTCCGATATGAAGGCTATATCCTTTCATAAAAGAAGCGTTTGATTATGTAGAAGTTGTTTAGCTACTAACTCGAGCGTATTTTTTAGTTACTCTTTGAAATACAACTCTGCCAGGTGTCATGAATGGGCCAGATCAAGAATAGCTTTCCGGGTAAGCACCTCACTAAAATACGAAATATGATCGCCGGGCAGTGTTGTCATGTTATGGACAACATCAAACCCCGGTATGGTTTTCATGCTATTCAGCGTTACGGCCATATCATTGGGCAATTGGTGAAACAAGGCAAGGTTGAAACCCGGAAACACAATCTTTTGCATCAATGCATTTTTCACTTTCGTAAAGAACGGATCATCGCCATTGTATTCACGGTACAAACCGGTATTGCTTCCTATCAGGTGATACGGTACCCCATCCGGCGGCGAAGAATGGCCCAGGTCTTCTATCACCTGGCCGTCAAGCCCCATATCTTTTAAGCTGGCCTGCGGGTCGTGAAATTTCTTTATCAAAAAACTGATGCCGGTAATGGCGTACTTTACCGGGCCGGTTACATTCAGTGCATGCGTGAGTAAGAATTTTGCACCGTTCAAAATATAGCCGGCGGCCTCACTCCATTCCGAACCGCCGTTCGGCGTACCTGCCATGATCAATTTTTCAATCAGTGCATCGCCGTCCTTTTTTTCAATCAGCCACCGGCTAACAAGGCCACCCATGCTGTGGGCTATTAACGTAAGCTTAGGTACGCCGTTTTCACCAATGCCAATATCCTTTAAGATGTTTTTCAGGGATTCAGCCGTTTTCGGTACTGTTGTATTCAGGTTTTCAAAATCATAGCTAAGTATATCAGGAAAACGATCAGAAAATGCGTTGTCTTCTTTCATGCCTTCTAACATGCCTTTGGTATCACCCAAAATGCCGTGTATGATCAATAGGAGTTTTTGATCGGGGTTGATCAACTGCAAATGTTTTTTGATTTCTTCTGTCTCAGTTGTTGATTTCCACTGGCCGTCTTTGCAGGTATGAAGGGTGAAGGTGTCGGTAGGCAATCGCAGCAACTTTTTAAAATACAATTTTATGGAACCCAAAACGCTGCGTGTGGTAACCGCATCGGGAACGAGGGAGCCAGCCGTAGCTTTTGGTAGCTGGTCTATATGAATACGGCCGGATGGATCTTCATAACCGATAGGAAAATAAAGTTGTGTCTCTTCATCATAAGCATAGGGAACGGTGGTAGTTTCGTATCCTTCCAGCGACCGCATCCGGGCCGGATTGTCCTTTGGCTTAAGTATAATTTCTTCTCCTTCTTTTAAGGAAGGCATTTGTTCGCCATCTTTTACACCTAATTCTAACGCAATGACGCTGCTTCCTGTCATTGAGCCGAAAGCATCGCCAAACGGCAAAGGCTCGGTAAGTACATCGCCCCAGATAGGCGGTGAAAAATTGCTGATGCTTCTTGCCGAAACGGACATGTCTCCTTTTGTAACAGCTGTTGCTGTAGCCGTAAATCCCGATGGAACCTGAAGGCTGAACGAAGAAAAATCGGTTTCTCTGCCGTCCGTCAATTCTTTATCTTTTTTAGGACCAATAATGCGAACATCGAAGTTAAAAATAGCATATTGCAAGGCGGTGCCGCTATCGAAAAGTTGATCATCCGTACTTCTGGAAATACTGTTGAGGGCATTATCTTCTAATTTCAGGGGCTGTTGCCGGTAAGCATCTAATTTAATATCCGGCTTCGCAGAAACGACTATCTTTATCCTGTCTGTGATCTCATTGATATTATAACCTGCATACTCCTTATCCAGCTTAAGCTTAAGAATATTATAATATTTTCCGGCGAAGTTTGTCTTCAATTCAACCTTTCCGTCTTTGGTCAGGTAACTTGTACCCGATTTCACGAAGTCAGTATCAATCCCAAAAAGGCTATCCAGGTAGAGTGCCTGCATATAACAGTCGCTCAATGTGGAATTGGGATGAATCTGTACCGAAAATCGCAGCATAGGTTGCTTATCATTCTTATAGGAAAGGTCTATCTGGCAACCGGGTTTAATGCTTGCAACCTTACCCGTCAACGAATCAATATTATTTTTTGTCAGGCCTGCTCCTTCAATTATTTCCGCCGTGAAAACAAAATCATTTTCATCAAAAATGCTTTCCTTACTGGTAAGATTTTTTACATAAACCCATTTTCCTACGGCGTCAACGTTGTTTAAAAAAGAATCAGCATCCGTTTCGGATTTGAAAACGGGAATATCATTTTGAGCTTGTGACAGATAGTAAAAATAATTGTCCTCTTTTTCAAAAACGTTGGCTACATAATCCGCGTTTTTCTTTCCATCGCTATCCAGTTCTATATAAACATGACGACTGCTGTTAAAGCCATCGGTGAGCATTTTTACAAGGACGGGAAATTTTTTCAGCTTTTCAGAAATACCAATAACCAGTCGTTGAATAGCCAATTGCGTGATGGTCGCTTTGAATTCATTGTTTTCTTTATCCAAATCGTTCAGGCCTTTTCCCTGAAGGGTAGCGGTAAAATCTCCTGCCTCAATTACTTCAGCTTCCATACCAAGCGGCTGAATATTGACCAGGGTCTTCCGGTCTCCTGCCGATGCTACAATTCCCTGCAAGCTTCCCGCCTGCAGTTGCCAGCTATTTTCACCGATAATGTACCGTACTTCATAGCTGGGTTTGTAAGGAATAAAATTCCCTCCCAGAAACTGTTTGTCCAGGTTACTGTTTTTAGCTGAATAAGGTACCGGATTTTGCTGTCCGTTCTGGATGGAAACAGTCGAAGACAAGCCTTGCATCATATTGCGATAGCTATCCATACTTCCGCCATTGCTTAACAGCTCAGCCAGCTTTCTTGAAAAGAGGCCGCCGGAGTAACTGTCAAGCGCTTTTTCGTTGTCGCGGCAGGCAGCAAAATGGATATAATCGGCTTCCGGGTAATAAGCCTTTCCGTTTTTAACTTCAAAAAAACCCTCTTTAAAACCGATATAGTCTTCAATAGTTAATTTTTGGCTGGAGGGCGGTTCCTGCCGGTATTTTACGGCTTGGGACTTCGAATTTATGGCACGGGTATTATCTCCGCTATGGCAGCAGTCCATGATTACAAGACAATGTACATCGGGCTTATTTGTAAGCGCATGATGCAGCAGAAACGCCATCTCTTTATCAATAAGATCACGGGCCGTTGAGCGGCTGTCCATACAAACCACCGTTTCGTTTTGGTGGGTTGGTTTTGTATGCCAAAACTCAGGGCAGGCTTCTATGAAAGAACCATGACCGCTAAAATAAAGGAGACAAATATCACGGTCCCTAACATTCCCCAGATGATCAAAAGCTTTGCCGGAAACATTTTGAAAGGTGGGCGCAATAAAATCCAGGCTTATGTTTTCACTTTCCTTATACTTGTCTATTACTTCTTTATCACTCGGATGCGGCGCCAACAGGTAAAGCGGTTTATACGCCAGGTGGCCCTTCTGTTGGCTGCAGAAGCTTCTGAGAATACGATCGAAATTCAATACATCCTTAATACAACCGTTCAGACCATTGGCTTTTTCATAAGCGTTGATACCTATTAAAGCAGCATACAGGTTTTGGTTTGACATATTTAACTGTTTAACCCTGGATTCAGGTAAATAAAAGAACAAAGCTATATACAACGTACACCTGACATTCTCCCTTAACCCGGGCAAATGTTAAGCAGCGAACGCAGGCAATACATTTTATTAGTTATATCCATGTCATATCAGGTAAAGATTACGGGGCCGGAAGCAGTTGTAATATAGAACTAACTTTTTATCTTTTCAAATGAGTCATCAAGGGGCAGACACCGGTTTGTACAAAAACGCTTATCACGGCATGTTGAATCAATAGAGTGGGTGACGGGTTGGTTTTTCGGGGATGGGAATCATCCAAAGATAAAATATTTTTAAATGTCTACTTACCAGATTTTTTAGATATTAAGCTGCCGCTATGGTACGCCGGATTTTTGGATGGTACTTTGTTTCATTTTTCCCCCGCTCATTATTTTATAACGGTTAAAGAGCCTGGTGTCCGGTTTCCGGAGCTTCTGAGGCCTGAAGCTTTTTACTATATCCTGATCATCTCTTTGCTAAAATGCCGGTTCACCATGAGGCTACTGTCAAAACTATTTTCGGTGGCCAGAAAATAAAAGCACCTATACAGCACGGAAAGTCTTGATATTTTTAATTTACACTTACTGTTAATTAAAAAATAAGTTCCTTTGCCTTGGAAATTACTTTTAAAGATAAGAAATTAGAAAAATTTGCTAACGATGACCGGAAGAGGCTAAAAGAGTTCGGGAAGATCAGGGCGACAATTCTGAGAAGACCACTTACGCGTTGCAACATGCCACTACTTTGGAAGAAGTGAGAAATTTGCCGGGAAATTATCATGAAATCGCAAGCAATAGAAAAGGTCAATGGGCCTGCGACTTAGACCAACCGTACAGGCTGATTTCACTCCTCATGAAAATCCAATTCCCACCAATGATCTTAACAAAAAAAGTGGGAGGAAAATACTGGACCTCCAGGAATTATTATAAAAAGCATTTATATTGATTAACTTCAGCAACTTGCTTAAATTCTTGCATATTATACCATTTGGAATTTTTGTGTTGGCCTTCAGCTGTAAGTCTCCAGGCCATACACCTGAATTTGATCCCCACCCAACACCCGAATATTTATCACCGGCAGAAAGTATAAAAACGATCCGCGTCCCCAGGGGCTACCGTCTGGAACTCGTGGCTAGCGAGCCTATGATTAAAGAACCGGTAGCTATTACCTGGGACGGAAACGGCCGCATGTATGTGGCTGAGATGGTTACGTATATGCAGGATGCAGATGCTTCAGGGGAGCAGCAGCGTAAAAGCCGCATTTCGTTGTTGGAAGACACAGATGAAGACGGCAAAATGGACAAGAGTACGGTATTTATTGACAGCCTTTTATTGCCGCGCATGTTACAATGCGTAAATGACGAACTTCTCGTAAACGAAACGAATAGCATCACCATTTACTCCTATAAAGACACCAATGGAGATGGTATCTCCGACCAAAAAAGAGTAGCATACAAAAACGATCAGTATGTAGTGAACGATGCCAATATGGAACACCAGCGCAGCGGGTTGGATTGGAACCTGGATAACTGGCTGTACATTACTTATGATCCTATTCGGTTTCGGTTTACTGGCGGTATATTGCAAGCCGATACGATCGCCAGCGGTTCTCCTGGTCAATGGGGGCTCACCCACGATAACTATGGTCGTTTGTTTTATTCCTCTGCCGGCGGCGAGAAACCGGCTTTAGGTTTTCAAATGAACCCTGTTTACGGTCGCCTGGATTTTCCTGACCAGTTTAGCGATACGTTCCAGAAAGTTTGGCCCGTTATTGCTACGCCTGATGTTCAGGGAGGTAATAAAAGATTGTCATCTTACAATACCTTAAATCATTTCACCGGTGCCTGCGGCCAATCTATTTACCGCGGAGATGCGCTGCCTGAGGACTTAGTAGGGGATTATATTGTTTGCGAACCGGTAGCACGCATTGTAAGACGGGCTGAAGTGCTGCAGGCAAAGGGCAAAAGGATGCTCGAGAACGTGTACAACCAACAGGAATTTATCGCCTCCTCGGATATGAATTTTCGGCCGGTAAATTCTGCAACCGGGCCAGATGGTAACCTGTACATTGTGGACATGCACCGTGGTATCATTCAGCAAGCAAACTGGACTAAACCCGGCTCATTTCTTCGCAGAAAAATAGATTCATTGGGCCTTGCCAAAAATATAGGACATGGACGCATTTACCGTCTTGTAAAGGAAGGTTTTAAACAACCAGCTAAACCTAACATGCTGCATCAGGCCAGCAGCCAATTGCTTTCATATCTCGATCATCCCAATGGCTGGTGGCGCGACAATTCCCAAAAGCAAATTGTTTTGAATGCGGATAAATCAGTAGGACCTGCCTTAAAGTTGATGGCAGCCGGGCAGGCTGTTGATGGTAAAAAGCCAGGTCATCTGGGCACGTTACATGCTTTATGGACTCTCGAAGGCTTAGACCTATTGGATAAAGATATTTTGATTAATGCTCTAAAAAACGAACATCCGCAGGTACGAAAATCTGCCATTTTGATTAGCGAGAGGTATCTGAAAAAGAACGACGAGCAAATGTTGTCAGCTGTAAGCGCGTTGCAAAACGATCCGGATTATGATGTCAGGGTGCAGTTATTATTGTCCTTGTATAAAAATGAATCAGCACAAGGCAAAGATATCGTACATCAGATTTTAGAGCAGAACAGGGACAATGAAATGATAACTGCTGCGAAGAAGTCCCTGGATAAAAATGAAGACATGCGCAACTTTGGCAGTAGGTTAGGCAATTTATCCGGACCTGATAGAAACCTGCTATTGGACGGATCCGGAATATTTAAGTCTCTTTGCGCCAGTTGTCATGGAAGCGATGGAAAAGGTATGGGGAGCGGTTCTCAAATGACGGCACCTTCTTTAGTAAAATCGAAACGACTCTCCTTGCCGGAAGCTAATACCGCCATACGGGTTATGTTAAAAGGCTTGAGTGGCCCGATTGATGGCAAAACGTACTCAAGTGTGATGCCTGCCATGGAGGCTAACAACGATAAATGGATAGCTTCGGTGGTTAGCTATATCAGGTACGAGTTCGGCAGCGCCGGACACAAGAACAGTTCGACGTCTGCCCTGGTTAAACCCAAAGAGGTAAAGAAAATCCGGGAAGTACATGCAAAACGGACACAGGCATGGACAATGGCTGAACTGGAGGCTTTACGGAAAGAGGAAGTTGCAGAAGAAAATAGTAACACGGATTTTAAAGTTAAGCAGTAGTCACCGGTTAAGCCATGATAAAACGTTTCAGGTTTTGGTTAGCTGCTGTTACCGGACTAAGTGAATAGTCCTGTTTCGAAAAGGAATAAAGATGCCGGTATAACAGCAATTATTACAGTCTATCTTTTAAGATCCTCCGATTCTTTACAAAATACCGGGCTTATCCCCGCTCCATTTAACCTGTTTCTTTGCCTGCGTTTTTACAAATTCTATTACCATTAGAAGGATATTATGCTAATGAAAAATTTCGGCAATAAACCGATCAAAGTAAATATCAATAAAAATGTTTACAAGGATTAGCTTGATATTTCCACGGTGAACTGCAAAATTTATAATAACGTGTCACGCAATTGTAATTGCCAAAGGTGGGATTACTTCCACTGATGTTGCGGTAAAAGGTTTGGGGAATGCATAGTATTTCTATCTTTGAGCAGGTGCGTACGAGCATACCGGTAGTAAGAGCAGGAGAGGAAAGCCGTTTTCCCGGCTTGCCTTACGTGATCTTCCCAGGCAACACCCAACGGAAGAAGACCTTTGAAGGCATGGAGAAAGTTGAAGACAGAATGAAAAACTAAACACAATAAAGCACAAGGCAGAAAGCTTAATGCACAAACACTGAACATCTAAAACTAAACCCATGCGCCTGATTCTTTTTATTTTATCGATGCCTGTTTTTCTATCCTGTTCCGCTCAGTTTGCGCTAAGGGCAAAGGTGCTGGAGGTAGAAAAGCACCGCTTTTCAGCACTGGTCACGAAAGACTATGCTACTCTTGAGCGGACCCTCTCTGATGACCTCGTATATATCCATTCCAATGGTAGCACCGATACAAAGACCTCTTTTATTCAGGCAATTAAAGAAGGCACCCGCAGTTATGATGATATCAAAATAGAAAAGGCAGACGTAAGGATCTACCACCACAGGACCGGCATCATAAATGGAGAATGCACATACTACAGAAAGACCAAAGAAGGAGAGGACAACAACCTCCAGCTTCGCTATACAGCTGTCTACATCAAAGGGAAAAAACAATGGCAGCTCGTAAGCTGGCAGTCCTTCAAGAGAAATTGAAGAGGAAAGAGAATTCTCAAATTGAACTAATGAGCCCGGCAGATTTTAGTATTGAATAAACTAAGTGGAACTATACCTAACAAGCTGGTTACACAGCTATGAGGGTGACAGCAATGATTAAGGCAATACACTTCCTCTTGAAATAAGCTTTGACTCTGATGGGGGGTAAAAAATGCATCGTTGGCCAGAGTTCAATAAAGCACCTATCGTGAGGCGCGGGTGGCAACAACTCCTATGTAACGAATACGACCTTTATTAGCTTGGTTGAAAAAGGACTTGCATGAATTCAAGAATAAAAATATTGCTCAGATAGCTGATGAAATTAAAACTGTTGATCGGGTAAAGAAAGAGGGAGGAGGCCGTAAAGGCATAACAGAAAGGAATTCTGCACTAATGAATGGATTACAGCTTTGCTCGAGCCTGTTACCCGAGATCATCCGGAGAGTGTGCTTAAATGGACATGTTTAAGCACAAGAACATTAGCGGTTGCATTAAAAAAGCAGGGTCATGCTGTCAGCCATAGAAAAGTGAGTGAGCTATTAAAAGAAACTGGTTTTAGGTTGCAATCAAATGCTAAACGATTAGAGGGGATTGATCATCCGGATCGTAATGACAGTTTATGTATATCAACAATAAACTGAAAAGTACATAGCCAATGGCTATCCGGCTATAACGGTGGATGCCAGGAAGAAAGAGTTGATTGGGAACTTCAAGAATGCAGGTCAGGAATATCGGCCGCTCAAAGATCCGGGGCCAGTGAACGTCCACGATTTTGGAACTAAAAAAGCGGCAGCTTATGGAGTATATGAGATTCGCAATAATGAAGGATTTTAAATGTAGGCACTTCCAGCGTTACATCAGAATTTGCGGTGTTTAGTATAAAGCAATGGTAGCGTAGGATGGGAAAGAAACAGTACTCCGATGCAAATAAATTACTGATCACAGCTGATGGAGGAGGTAGCAACGGCTATCGAATCAAACTGTGGAAAACGGAATTGAAAAATTGGCTAAAAATTAGTATCAAAGGACATAAATTTCATCCTGAATGGAATTACACAATCAAACCAAATAAGTAATCTTTATAATTTACACTTCCTAAGTCAGGTTGTGTGGTTAATATGCATATAGTCAATTCTTTTTCTTGTCCTCCAAAACAATAAACGTAATATGCTGTTCGGCAAAATAATCAACAGGTTCATTTTGCATAATAGCAGGTTCCCAGCCACGGCTATTAAGGATGACTCGCACTGCTTCACCACCGCAAGGTTTGCACAGGGTTGGAACTGATTTAGCCTTCACATTACTTGTGTAACCTTGAGCACTCACTTTAAATGTTACTTCAACTGTATATTGACCTGGTGGCGCACCTGCATCAGTCGCAACATTTGCGTTTAAGTTCTTTTCTAAATATTTTCTCCATCCTGCAGGTCCACCCTTGAAGCTGGCTTCCCTGGCCACTATGAAATTTTTGATTTGCCTTCCTGATTCGTCCCACCCTTTTTGCTGACTCACTCCTTTATTATCGAATACGACCCAGGATTTCTTACTTCCACTTTTATAGTAGTAAGTAATTTCAGTTGGCTTACCATTATTGTAAGATGCTGTAAAATCGAGCTTACCTGTTTCAGAATAGTTATTAAAATTCCCAATTGGTATTTTAACGCTTTTATCAGCGTAGTCTCCTTCTGATTTTAATTGCCCACTTTTAAAATAATAGTCTTGACCATGCCAAACATTGTTTTGCTTATAAAACTTAATGAATGTGTAAGCGCTGTCCTTATTAGTTTCATGTGAATCTTTCGCGAGGTATACTATGGATGTGTCTGATTGTGCAAGGCAGAAGTTGCATAGGCACATGAAAATGAAGAGAATGGGTAAATTCATAAGTTATGTACTGATGGATGAATGGGTATTTACCAGGCAAGCTTTTGACAAACGGTATGACATTCAACATTGAACTAAAAAATGATGCATAACACATACATTAATGTAAGCGTATGCTAATTTACAGTTCCCTGATAACAAGGAAACGCTCCTTTACTCTGCCTTATTGTCTCAATGATTATATGGCTCCCTCGCCAGAGCGGCCAGCATTGGAGCTATTGTATCGGAAAATGTGATTGTAGCGGAAGGGGCTATCTATGTAAAAGATCATAATACAGATGTGATAAAAAAGATTGCAGCAAGCCTTCAACAACAGGAATGGATAGCTGCAATTTCTACAAAAGCATCTAAACTGGGCGGCATGACCAATGAAATGGGGGTAAGCATAGTTATGTAAGCTATGCCCAAGTGGTAAGTGTAAGGAAACATAAGGGGATGATGAGAACGGTGATTTAATAACATTGATCTCTTAATAGTAAGTTAACACTGCATTGTACTTTTGCGTCCACGTTTATACCATGCAATATTGCACCTATTACCTCCGATATCTCCGGGTTTAACTTTAGCGATTACTGGTTCCTGGAATCGGAAACATTGACATCGATAATGAAGACTCAGGTGATGAGTTGCCGTTTTGACTAAAGAAATGGCTGGATATAGTACCAGGGCTAATACTGACATATTAATTAAATTAAGATTTATGGATGTTATTAAGGAATTGGCTATTGATTTTAGCCGTAACGTTGAGAACCGTTCTGCCAGGCTTGATAAATTTAATGTAGAGCTTGATTGAAGAATTTTACCCTTCAGTAAGAAAAATGAGAATCTACGATTTCTTTCGTATGTAATAGCGATAGTTGGATCAGACTATCAAAATCATATAAAGAATGCACCACAATAAATTGCTCAAGAAATCATTGACATCCGGCCTGGAAAGATTATGGTTTGTTTCTGCCAACGAATGCACCGTTGCCAAGCAGAAAATCGATTGCTTTTACAACATTTTTATCAACGCTTTCTTCCGACTTTAAAAGCGATATGTATCTAACTATTTCCAGGCGCCTTGACGACGCTATGCTGTCAAACACTTTTTTAGCGACCGGATTTTTATTTAGCGCTTCTTCTAATTTAGGGTTCATAGAAATTTCCCTTTCTGCCCGGTCAAATTCTATTGTTATTTCTATTGTTTCGCCAATTCTCTTTGGGGAATTTTTAAGCATTGAAGTATTTATATAAAGTCGCCAGGCGCCACGGTATTTTACCAAAGTTTGAGTATAAGGCTTTCTGTTAATGGTACCTTTGACACGTATCGGTCCTTTGTCTTTTTTTGCCTGTTTGAAAATGAAGGTAAGAACATGGTCTGGCAAGTAAACAAAAGGATTTATTCCGATTAAATCAATTTCCGCTGAAAATTTTTTCATCTTGTACCTTTTTTTCTACAGCCCCTAGCCATGAAGTTTAAAATGAAAAACTGATGCAAAAAAAAATACTTAATAGCTCCCTATTTAGCTTTTTTTAAATACAATTCTTTCTGCTTCTTGTGCAGCTTCTTCGATAGTATAGCGAAGTGTCAGCGTGACATTGTCGCCCCGTATTTGTCGGGTCGGCATAAAGTTTTTGCTTATCCCTCTTAGCTTCTTCCCTAACCCAACTGCTTACGGCTTTGTTTATCAGTAGCGTTTGTCATGAACCAGTATGTCTGCTATTTAATTGTATCATCAGCATCATTTTGCCTCATGAAAAAATAAGTGCTTACAATCGCTGTTCTGCTTTCCCGAACACTTTTCGATTTGCAAGTTTGTATACAACTGTTGCCGGTTTTTCATATAAGTAACCACCTACTACAAAAGGTGCAATTCGGTCGACGAGGTACACCATCCAGAAAATTATTCTCTTCTCCACTTATTAGACGTCAAATCATAATGTTTCGTTTCTTCAATATTATTATAGAATGGTTTCACTAAATTAAAGAAGGGCGTAAACTCCGCACTTTTTCTAAATCCCTGCAAGTGATCTTCTTTTGAAGTCCAATGAATGATAACAATGTAATGATTAGGTTCGTCATTTCCATGAATGACCTGATAGCCCAGGCAATATTCGGATGCCTGTAAATACTTGCCTGCTTCAGTGTAAGCCTTTTCAAAATTACTTCTTTTATCCTCAGAAATAATGTATCTGATAATCTCTGCTGAGTAGTTCTATTTTCCATTTTTAAATTTTTAGGTAGGCATAGGAGTTGTTAAGAGATACTAATATTTTTAAAAACCATTTCAAGGTTCTTTATGCTATTGATTTACAAAACTGATATGTTTTTATCTTCGTAGCAATAGCTTACCAAAAAGTAGGGTTGAAATGTTCGTATTTTTTTTTAAAAAATCAGATTGTGATAAAACTTAATAATAAAACATACACTTGTCCGGTGGATGCTACACTGGGGTTTATTGGTGGAAAATGGAAACTGCTTGTTCTTTCTTATCTTCATCAATTTACAAAAAAAAGTTATACCGAAATAAGAGACAATCTACCGGGAGTTTCCGAAAAAATGTTAAGCCAGCAGTTGAAAGAACTGGAAAGAGATAACCTGATAGAAAAAAATATATTGACTTTAAAGCCTTATAGAGTCGAATACATTCTTTCGAAAGATGGCGAATCTCTTGCTCCTTTAGTTGAATTTATTAGCAAATGGGGAGTAAGTTATTTAAAAAAAAATGGTATTGATTATTTGAAAGACCAGCACTTGTATAAATAGGTTTAAATTTTATATTTCCATAATTGAACGGTCATAACAGGATGTATCTATGTTAGATATTTGTAATCGATAAACTTGATCAGGAATGAGCCTTTTGGCGGATTGCTGCACCGGTTAAGATACAAGTAAATCGGTTCACAACTGAGACCAGAAAGGGAAAGATGCTATCTATGTAAAAGATCATAATACAGATATGATAAAAAAGATTGCAGCAAGCCTTCAACAGCAGGAATTGATAGCTGCAATTTCTACAAAAGCATCTAAACTGGGCGGCATGACCTATGAATTGCGGGTAAGCATAGTTATGTAAGCTATGCCAAAGTGGTAAGTGTAAGGAAACATATGGGATGATGAGAACGGCAATTTAATAACAATGATCTCTTAATAGTAAGTTAACACTTGCACTGTACTTTGCGTCCACGTTTTACCATCGCGTGTCTTTACCATCGAATATTGCACCCATTACCTCTATATATGAATAATTCAAGAAGAAATTTTATAAAAAATGCGGGCATAGTAAGCCTCGGGTTTGTAGGGCTCAACCAATTTATATCAACCGGTTGTAGCACTATTTCTGTGCCTGGATATGGAGTGCTATTGCCGCCGTCTGAAGGAATATTAAGTTTGCCTAAAGGATTTTCTTCTACAGTTATTTCCCGCAAAGGCGATTTGATGAATGATGGTTTAATTTCTCCCGGAATGCATGATGGAATGGGTGTTTTTAAAGGTAATAATGATAAAATTATTCTGATAAGGAATCATGAGAATTTACCCGGAGCTGAAGCAACAGGGCCTTTTGCTGTAGGTAGTAAACTGATGAACAAAGTCAGTAAGGATAAAATATATGACTTCGCAAAAGGAGAACGTACTTGTGTTGGGGGAACAACAACGCTGGTTTATAATGAGCAAACCCAGAAAATAGAATTAGAATATATGAGCCTTCTTGGCACTGTTAGAAATTGTGCCGGAGGTATTACACCATGGAATTCCTGGATTACGTGTGAAGAAACAGTGGTTAAAAAAGGCGATGAGGACGGATTTTTAGAGAAAGATCATGGATATAATTTTGAAATTTCCGCTTCAGATCGTGTCGGACTTATAGATCCTGTTCCGATTAAGGCAATGGGCCGTTTTGTTCACGAGGCAGTTGCAGTTCATCCAAAAGAAGGAATTGTTTATCAAACGGAAGATAGTGAAGACGGTGTTTTTTACCGTTATATGCCCAACGTAAAGGGAGATTTACATAAAGGAGGGAAGCTGCAATGCCTTACTATAAATGAATGGAAAAGCGCTGATACAAGAAATTGGGAAAGTTTAAAATCGGCTTTTTTTCCCGTAAATAAATCTTTCGAGGTATCCTGGATTGATCTGGATGATGTAGAAGCTCCTGGTAATGATTTACGCTTACGTGGCTATCAGCAGGGGGCGGTAAGGTTTGCCAGGGCGGAGGGAATATGGTATGGCAAAAATGAATTATTTTTTGCCTGTACCTCAGGTGGTAAGAATGGAAATGGTCAAATCTTCAGATATGTACCCAGCAAATTTGAAGGACAATCAAAAGAAAAAGATTCTCCGGCTAAACTTGAACTCTATCTGGAACCAAATAATACAGACACCTTCCAGAATTGTGATAATCTCACCATTGCGCCCTGGGGCGATGTAATTATATGTGAAGATAAGCATGATCCAAGAATCATTGGAATCACACCTCAGGGAAAAACATATTTAATAGCTAAAAACATAGGTTACCGGCAATCTGAATTTGCCGGGCCTGTATTTTCTCCATCTGGAAATACTCTTTTTGTGAACATTCAATCTCCGGGTTTAACTTTAGCGATTACTGGTCCCTGGAACCGGAAACATTGACATCCACATTAATTCTTCAATAGAATACCCGGCAGAAGGCAGCCTACACCGCAGCAGGTCTGTTGAAAGCGGATTCCTCATTTTTTACCTCCCGTCTGGCCTTGATACCTGAAACACAACGGTGGAACGAGGCTCTTTTAAAACTCTGCAAGCTTTATAAGGAAGATGATATGAGTACGGGGACATTTTCGAAAATAAAATGCCCGGTGCTGATTTTGACCGGCGACGGCTCACCGCGATTTTAATTACGCGGTTTTTTGCTGATGGAAACATGGTTTTTCCTTTAGCCCCGGCGCTTGAAAGTAGTTCTCCACAAATAAGGAAAGCTGTAGTTATAACCCATAATCAGTCTCATATCCTTTCTTATAAGGATGGCCAAATGAAGAAGAACGGCTATAATGTAAGCGAGCATTTTTTTGACTATCGAAAGAAGGTTGAAGGAGCAAATTTTGATTGCTATTTTAGGAAACCAACAATCCATAGATAGAGAAGTGATTACAATACTGTATCAAAACCGTACAGGTTCCTGTATCAAAATAGAACAATAATTCAGTCTTTTTTCATATCATATGGTGATTATCATTAGTTTAATTGTTGGTTTCATGTTTGAAATAAACATAACATGTTTTACCGGCAGCACAGATACTACAAGTGTCATTTTTAATGAAGCAGCTATTAAACAAATGCGTATTAAAAATCCAATCAACCAAATTATTATGTTGAATGATAAACAATACAATATTGTTGGAATAGCAAAAAATGCGTTAACGGCTTCGCCTTTTGCACCTGCCGAGCCAACTATGTTTTTATGGTATAAGACGCGGAGTAATCTTATGTATCGTTTAGCACCTTGTATTAAAACGCAGGATGCAGTAGCGCAGCTAACAACAATTTTTAATAAATACAATCCTGCATTTCCTTACACGTATCATTTTGCTGATAGCGAATATGCTAAGAAGTTTAGTCTTGATATGCTGATTGGCAAACTAGCAGGAATATTTGCTGCATTTGCCATATTCATTTCCTGTCTTGGATTGTTTGGTCTTGCAGCTTACGTCGCAGAGCAACGCACAAAAGAAATTGGTATACGCAAAGTTTTAGGTGCAACAATATCACAAGTATGGCTCCTGCTTTCTAAAGATTTTATTGTCCTTGTATTGATAAGCTGTCTCATCGCTTCACCCATAGCGCTATACTTTCTACAGAACTGGTCACAGAAGTATTCTTACAGAATTGATATAGGTGCAGGTGTATTTTTTCTTGCGGCTGTGACGACAATAATAATAACGATTATTACTATTAGTTTCCAGGCGATTAAAGCTGCGATTGCCAACCCTGTAAAAAGTTTACGGACAGAGTAGTCTGAACTGGGATTCGTGAGATGTTTGGAATTTGTGGGATTAAAGGATATAGATTTTATAGAAAACGTTGAAATTAAAACTTTGTGAACCTTAGTGCCTTTGAGTATTTGCGGTGCAAATGATAGAAATTGATCACTGCATAGAATAAAACATCATGCTTAAGAACTATTTTAAAACAGCCATCAGAAACCTTTTTCACAACAAGGTTTACTCCTTCATCAATATTGCAGGATTAAGTCTTGGCCTTTCCTGCGCCATGCTCATCATTCTATATTTGAAAGATGAAGTGAGCTATGACAGGTTTCATGCCAATGGTAATCAGATTTATCGCATATTTCAACAGGCAACAGCTCCGAATGGCGAGGTTCGAAGAATAGGTATTACGGGAGATATACAAGGCCCTCGTTTTACAGGAAAAATTCCAGAGATTAAAGCTTTCGTTCGTGTTCAAGGTGGTTATGCAGATATTAAAAGCGGAACTGAGATCAGTCCCCAGCCACTATTAAATGTAGACCCGAGTTTCTTTTCAGTATTTTCTTTTCCTCTCTTAAGTGGTAACCCAAACACAGCATTGTCGCAACCCAACGCTGTAGTACTTTCAGAAGATGCAGCAAAAAAATATTTTGGATCAGCCGATGCAATGGGGAAGACCATGCTTCTAAAGATGAATGATCAATTTGCACCTTACACGGTAACAGGAGTTGCAAAAAGATGCCCTCAAAATTCATCCATACAATTTGACATGTTGCTTCCGAAAAAAGTGTCTTCAGAGACAGGACTTGGGAATCAAAGCTGGAGCAGCTTTTTTCTGACTACATATGTATTGCTTTACCCTCAGGCAAATATAAAAGCGGTGGCGGCCAGGATGACAAAAATATTTGAGGAGGATGCGCCGGAATTAGTTAAGCAAATGGAAGAAGCCACACACATGAAGCTTAACGGCTTGTATATGCTGCAACCTTTCACTGACATACACTTGAATAATAATATGGACAGGAATGATATGTCGGACGCAAGTAACCTCGCATATTCATATATACTTTCAGGAATTGCTTTCTTTATATTAATAATAGCATGTATCAATTTTGTAAATCTTACTGTTGCACGTTCATTGAAGAGGGCAAAAGAAATTGGTATCCGTAAAGTCGTAGGTGGCAGCAGGAAACAGTTAATCTTTCAATTCCTCGGTGAATCATTTCTCTTATGTTTAGTCGCTTTTGCATTGGCCATTGTTATAACACAATTGCTGTTGCCTGTATTCAACAGGCTTTCCAATAAAGCACTTGCAGTATCTTATTTGCTCGATGTAAAGTTAGTGGCCGGATATATCTCTCTCTTAATCATTACAAGTTTATTGGCCGCTTTTTATCCGGCATTAGTGTTAACCAGGTACAATCCTGTACAAACTCTCTATGGTCGCTTTACTATAGCGGGGAAAGACTGTCTTCAAAAAAGTTTAGTGGTATTGCAGTTTTCGATTGCAACATTCCTGATTAGTGCAACCCTTACTATTTTTTCCCAATTCAATTTTTTGACTACTGAAAAATTAGGCTACGATGACAGCAACCTTGTTCTGGTTAATAAAGCTGGTTTAACAGCGGATGAAGCGAGGTTATTCAAAGAGGAGCTGATGAAGAGTCGAAACATTTTGGGCGTGGCTCCAAAAGATAATAGTTACTCGTTTAACGGAGGAAAAATAAACGGTGATTCGGGAATTGGTTTTGCTAATGTGGCAATTGATGAATCTTATTTACCCTTATTAAAAATACCAATCATTAAAGGACGAAATTTTTCAGCAGACTTTCCCTCGGATTCTTCCCGGTCTATATTAGTGAACGAAAATTTCGTGAAAAAAGCAGGATGGAAAGAGCCTGTTGGCCAGCAACTTGTTGTCAATGAAAATGAAAAATACAAGGTCATAGGGGTGGTAAAAGATTACCATTTCAAGGCTTTGAACGAGGAAATTCAGCCGGAAGTATTTAGTATGAAAGGACCGGACGGCTATGGGATGGTGTATATAAAAATAAAACCAAATAGCGAAACTTCGAGCCTGAGACATATTGAAAAGGTTTTTGAAAAATTGTTTCCGCTAAACCCTTTCTCTTTTACTTTCAAAGATCAGGAGAACCTGAAAAATTATGAATCGGAAGCAAAATGGAAACAGATCATGCTATATGCCGCTATTCTTACCATTTTTATTTCCTGCATTGGTCTATTTGGTTTGTCCGTATTATCTGCCGAAAAAAGAACAAAGGAAATTGGTATCCGAAAAGTATTGGGTGCTTCTGCTGGTATCGTAGTAACTATTCTGTCAAAAGATTTTTTAAAGTTAGTAGTAATTGCGTTGTTAGTTGCCCTGCCGCTTTCATGGCTGGCTGCCAGCAAATGGCTCGAAAATTATCCATATCGTATAACATTAAGCTGGTGGATGTTTGCAGCAGTAGGTTTATTGGTAGTATTGATTGCTGTTGCAACGGTAGCATCACAGGCAATAAAAGCTGCGATTGCTAATCCTGTAAAGAGCTTGAGAACGGAATAGAACTACGTTTTATTGGATTATGGAGCGCCATGAGGAAATTAAAAATTTATAAAAAGCAATATGCTTAAATAAACTATCATGCTAAGACTTCAATTATGTTTAAAAATTATTTCAAAACCGCTTTAAGAACTTTTAGTAAAAGAAGGTCACCACTGGTATTAATGTGCTTGGGCTTTCAATTGGTGTTAGTGCAGCACTATCATTCTTATGGTAATTCAATATGATTTTAGTTTTGATAAGTATGAACCCGGCAGGGAAAATATTTATCGCATCGTTACTGATGGCGAGGAATGGAAAAATGGAGGTGTGCCTGTCCCCTTGCATCGAAACATGCAAAATGTAAGCGGCATGCAACATACCGCGGCGATTCTTCAGTTTAACGATAATAATACTAAAATTGCGATTCTACAGGTCAATAATAAAGCAGCACAGGTTTTTAAAAAGCAGGAAGGTAAAAGTAAACTGTTGCATAAGCATGCATTTTAAATGAACATTAGAGTTACCTCCTCAACTGAACTTCACCAAAGAAGTTGCACCATGTTGATGCTGTCCCAAATGAATGAATCTCGCTTAAAATCGATACGTGAATTCAAGATAGGTAATAAAACTTGTTTCCATACCAATCCATTCGTATCGAGTTTTAAAGGCTTTGAAAGGAAGCAGAAGTGTAAATCTGCTTCCTTATTTTTTGAATTAAGCAGTGGCGCCAGCCATACTCCTGCATTCTTCTGCGCATTTATAACATGCTTCTGCACATTCTTTACAATGCTGCATGTGTTCATGCCGTGCACATTCATCTCCACATGACTGGCAAATGTCTGCACATACTCTACATAGTTGTTCAGCAGTTTGACCATTCATGCTCATCACTTGTGAAGCCGCATAGCAGATTGCCGCACATTCCATATCTAACTGAATACATTTCACCATCATTTTTACATCATCTTCCTTAAGACATGCAGATGCACAATGATTGCAGATAGAAGCGCAACGTAAGCATGCATCAATGCAGCTCTGGTACCGTTGATTGTGTGTCATAATTAAAATGTTTTATAGTTAAGAATATTCAAAGGTCACTCTAAACGACCTTTTTAAACTTAATAAGTATGGAAAGGTTCTATATCTAACCTTTTTCTAATTAGATCCTAATTAGATTTTAATACGCCTCTATGACGTTGTCTATTGATTTCCCTTTAGCAGGTTCGATTTTTATATATTCTCTGGGAGAAATATTTTATTACCTTCTTAAGCTGTATAGCAAAATACTGGCAAATGGTGTAACCTGATCGGTCTTGAGCCCGAGTTGCGCGCTATAACTGTTAGCCATACCTGATAATTTTGATGCTTTCATTTGTTGAAGTGTTTGGGAATGGTTTTTTTTTATAATGATTGTAAGAAAATAGAGGATTTTCAAGGGATCATTTTACTTTACTTCATAACATCATGAGAAGCGGAATCAGGTCTGCTGGAGAGCAACCTACAGGAATATCATGATTGACTGGAATAGTCAGAGGGGGGAGTAACCTTCCTTTCTATTTAAATTGTTCTGGTCATCATTATGCCTTTCAAAACTCATCTTAGCAGTGTGTTCACACTAAAAACATCAAAATCGATTCAGCTAAGAGGCTATAAGGTTAATACTAAAATGAAAAGGTTATACTAATTGTGGAGGTTGCCATATTGATGAGGCAATTCCTATAACATTGGAGCATAGAAAGCTGGTAGGTGGATTACTCTCATAATTAAGAGTAACGGTAAGAGTAGCAACAAAATGATTTATTGAGAAACCTGCGGAGCAGGCACATTGTCAAATTGGAGAGCAATCATCAGTTACTTTTCATCATTGGCCTTTTGGCTCTGGCTGCTTTACAGTTTTAGGTTTCCCATTCGTATCTTTCCCACTATAGCTTTCGGCACAAGGCATACAGCTAAGTACCAAAACAAGAATGGACAATATGAAAGCACTGATTTTCAAGAAGTGACAAGGTAAAACTGATACCTTTTAGATATAAATTAAGGTAATGACATACATTGTGGGCGTGAAATTATTGAGATCAGAAATTGCAAAAAAAAGCAGCTCAAGCACGATGGGGTAAAAAGTCCTTTTCTGATTGATTATTTAGATTTTATAGGCACTTCACCTACTACTTCATAAATCCTTTTGTAAGTAGGTATGGGTATTGAAGTATCACGATACCTTATTTCTTCATTGACATATACCATTCTTTCCCCATTTATTACAGTATCTATTTCTACGGCTAATTGCCCCATTTTTTCAAAATCATCGCGACATAATATAAATCTATTTCTTTTTTGCTCTTCTTTACATCGCTTATCCTCTATTCGTTTCTGTTCTTCGTTTAAGGGCTTGTATATTCTCTTTTCATACTTAACTATCTCTGGATAGTCCATTAATATAGTATCTGCCTCGGGCGTTAATAATCTTTCTTCCCCCGGTTCTAGTTCTATTAATTCAGTTCTATAAAAATAATTTTTATTGTTTTCTATTATAGTTTCCTTAATTGTAAATCTAATTTTTTGATTAAAGGATAAATTTATCAAATAATCCACATCCGATCTACTTTCAATCTTGCCGTTGGAGCGATTACAAGAAAAAAGAAAAATTGTGACGCATAGCAAAAAGAGTGATTTCATTTGTTTACCTGTGATAGCTGCCGTAGCGTGAGCGTTTAGCTTTTATTTCTTGGAGTGTTTAAAAATTACCAGTTTTTCTTACCCAAAAAATCAGCTAATCGCTAATATGTTAAATCGTTTTAAGATTACTACAATTTTTATGATTAAAGCAAAATTTGTTTGGGTCGCCGTGCCATGAGTTTATTCGTGGTTCCCTTTTTCTTCTTTATTTTTCTTTACCACCTTAAAAACATCAGCAAACGTACCATTTACGGTAAGTTTTTCGGCGTGTTTTTTAGCGCGTTCCTTTTTAGGTTTATCTTTTTTTATTGCTTTTGACATGTTATTAAGTTAATGTGATTATAGTTGCCAAGTATTAACCGCAATTCCTGCAAGCACTTTTTGCCTTTCTTCTATTGCTTTAATATCCCATCTATCTAATTCAGCTAATTGTACTGTTAATAAGTATGATGATTCTTTATAAACTTTTTTCTTTTCTGAAAATGAAGAATTTCCAATATCTGAATTTTTTTTAGCTTTAAGTAAACACATATTTCCTATCCTATTTAAGTATGCTTCTGAATCAGATTTAATAACATCTCCCCACTGCGGCTTCTCAAAAGATGCAGGCATAATATGTTCTAAATTGATTACGATATCATCATTGGGCAAAAATTCAGGATCGTCTTGTCCACTTGCTGTAATTTCCAGTGAACGTAAATAATATTTTGCAAGTTTTGCAACACCCACTTTCGCAGTTTCAAAAGCATTTTTAAACTCGGTATCTTTTATAACAATACTTTCTGATTCTTTTTTCAATTGCTCAGGATTTGTTACTTTCTTTTCGTGAATCATAAGGGTTAATTTAGCGTAACCTTCATCTAACCTTCCACCTCTAATATTTAGTATAAGAAACCTAACTGACCAAGAAACAAGCTTTTTAAAAGTAGCTGGTGTATTTTTCACGGAGAAATATTTAGAAACAGCAAGCATTAACGGCCTTATTTGTGTTACTCCTAGAGAATTTATTACTTGTATTGCCTTTCTTGCACCTAATCCGTAATCATTCCATTTCGGATGATCTGGATTTAAAATCGCAGCATATTCCTGGCTTAATTCTTCAAAGGTTGACAGGATTCGAAGTGCGTCAGTCTTGCTTTGGGTTCTTTCTTGAATCTTCTTCATTATCTCCTTTTTGGTTGTTTGACCGGAGATAATGCAACATACGCAACGTAAAAAATCCATTGTTATGTCATCATCATCTGAAACCGTCTCTATTACGCTTTTCATTGAAGACCACATTCTTTGAGCTTCAGGGAGCCTATCGCCAGATTTATGAAAAATGTGGTTTTTTACTAAATCAACTTGTGATGTTTTCAGCCCTCGGTCATTTAAAGTCTCAAACATCATAAAAGCATTTTCTGCATTAGATACTTTTAGTACAACTATATTAGCCTTATTTTCAAGGTAGTCAATCCAATCGTTTAAGACTTCACCAGCTCTACTTTGCTGCATAGATACAATCCCTGAAATATATTCTTTAATTGTAGTATAGGCTTGCGCTATTAATTTATGAGAACGCCTAGTACCTGTTGCAGTAACATGTGAATGATGATGTAATACCTTCTTTTTGAAATATTCGTTATCATCTACATTTAATGTTAGTTTAGAAGTAAAATCACCCTGTTTTCTCTCATACGAAAACAAATAATCAGTTTCTATAGATTTGTAGCTATTTGATTCACCCTTTTCACGAAAATAATCCCGGATTGCGGCTAATATCATGGTTGTTGTAGCAAGCCTTTGTTGGCCATCCGCAATCTCCAATAATCCATCATCCCCTACTGTTAGCACTATGGTTCCTAGAAAGTATGGTTTATCTGGGCTACGTAGTGCATTAGAAACGTCTTGAAGCAAGTCTCTTACTTGAATATCACTATTCCATGAATATTCTCTTTGATTGGGAGGTACTTTAAACCTATCTTGTTTAATAGCTTTAGCAATTCCAATTACCTTAAATTCAAAATCTTTATCCATTATTTGCATTAAGTTTAACTGGAGTTAAAAAAACAACTTTTTCCCCTGCGCCTTGTAGCTCTTTGATAGCAGAATTACGCAACCTTTCCCTAGCCCATGCTGAAAAACCTATACCGCTTATTTCGGCTGCCCTTTTAAACCCTTCTTTTTCGGTTTCTGAAAGTTTTATTAATACTTGTGTGTCCTTTTTCATTTAATAAAGGTATTAATAAAGTATATATAAAGTATAATTAATTTTGGAAAGTATATACATAATATATACCTTTAATCTATCAATCACAGAAAATGCAAGACACTTTCAAAAATTTAGTAGAATGCCTGGATTATTTTAGAGAAGAAAAAACTTGTCATGAGTTTTTAGCCCATCAGATATGGGATGGCGGGAAACCAGTTTGCCCTCATTGCAACGCAACTAAAGTATATATTACTAAAAGTAGAAGCGATAAACCTTCAAAAAGAGATATACCCGGCTACCGTTGCGCTGATAAAACCTGTGGCAAGAAATTCACAGTAACTACAGGCACTATATTCGAAAGTTCACATATTCCTTTACGTACATGGTTTGCTGCCATTTACTTAATAACAGCACATAAGAAAGGTATTAGTTCACACCAGCTTAGCAGAGATTTAAGCGTAACTCAAAAAACTGCATGGTTTCTATTGCACCGTGTTCGTGAAATGTTCAAAGAGACTGCACCCGATATGCTGAAAGATGTTGTTCAATTGGATGATAGCTATTTTGGAGGTAAGAATAAAAACCGTCATGCTGATAAGAAGATACCAAATTCACAAGGGCGTAGCCTTAAAGATAAAACACCAGTACTGGCAGTAAGAAGTTTAGCTGGCAACATTCAAAGTCAAGTTATTCCGAACACCAAAGCAGAAACTATAAAGCCTATCATTGACAAATGGGTCGAGAAAGGTAGCATTATGGTATCAGACGAATGGACTGCTTACAACTGTTTGAAAAAAGACTATTTCCATATAGTTGTCAATCATGCAGAGGGTCAATATGTAACGGGTGCATTCACAAGTAATGGAGTTGAAAACTTTTGGTCACTTTTCAAGCGTGGTATATATGGAATTTACCACCAAGTAAGTCCGGAACATTTGCATAGGTATTGCAGCGAATTTCAGTACAGGTATAACAGCAGAAAAATTAAAGATGCTAAGAGGTTTGAGTTATCAATTCAAAATTGCGAAGGTAGATTGAAGTACAAAGATTTGATTGCAAAGTAAAATGAAAGCCATCAGCGTTACCGGGATGGCTTTTTTTTTCAATAATTTCACGCCCACAATGTATGTCATTACCTAAATTAATATTTGTAGCATTGTTGCAGAGAGCTAAAAGCAACAATCATTTTCAATTTCCTACTCCTTTGTTGGCCCAAAAAGACCGAGGGCTTAGAAAGGTATGATTAATTATGGTTCAATTGAAATGTTTTACATAATAATTATCGCCGTGTTACTTGACATCACCTTTGTACTTTCAT
The DNA here is from genome assembly GCA_041751095.1 of Flavihumibacter sp. Lineage (GTDB taxonomy): Bacteria > Bacteroidota > Bacteroidia > Chitinophagales > Chitinophagaceae > JADCRZ01. Next base: position 23,325 of record JBGSYC010000023.1, on the reverse strand, counting down.
TTACATTTTTCCTATAGTTGATATTTATACAATCTTGCTACAGCCTGCTGATACTCCCATTCCATTAGTAAATATTTGTCGTAAGCTGAAAAGTAATAACTTTCGTCCTGGAAATACTGAATGGTCGTTATGTGACCTAATCTTAATGCCTTATTTATAAGTTCAGTATTGTTGAGTGTTGATAGCAGGTTTTTATATTCCTGCATTGATTTTGTTCGTACTTCCAATTGGTCATAATAACCTTTGTTTTCAAGCCTGTGTTCTAAAATATGTGTGTGGGTATTTGATGTAGCATAATCAAGATTTGCCTGTGCTGCTTTTATCCTATTCTTGTTCTCCCATAAAGGAATTGTAATGCCTGCATGAGCACCTTTGTAGCTTTGCCCTAGTATGCCTTGTGAATGGTAGCCCGTTTCAATCTTTGGTAAATTCAATGCCTTTTGTACTGCAATATTTTGCTCCTGTATTCTTATTTCCTGCTCATATACTTTTATAATCGGGTCGTTAGCTTCAATGATGCTGTCTAATGTTTCAAAGTCGGGAATGATTAGTTGTACAGGGTAGGTTGTATCTCTTATATCTAAAACTTGTCCTCCGTTAAATTCTGATAATTTAGTTGTTGCAACCTGTCTTTCATTGTCATTTAATGCTACTTCATTTTTTATGTTCAGCAACTGTAGTTTGGCTTTGTTTACATCTAATACTATTACATCTCCTTTATCTAACTTCTTTTGATAAGCTTCTACCAATCCCTGTGTGCTGGTTAATCTCCTGTTTAATTCCGCAGCCCTTTTATTTAGGTAGATGATTTGAAGGGTAACCAGTTTTGCTTCCAATAAAACATCTTGCCTATATACTTGTTGTTGCAATTCTGTTTGTGCTATCTGCTGACCTGATAACTGCCTTTTGCGCTTATATGTTGTTGGAAAGTCTAAACGTTGTGTTACTGAAAAGTCTCTTTGATTACCTGCACCTGGAGGTGAACCAGTCATGTAATCATATTCTACCTGTGGGTCATAAGGTGTAAGTCCTGTTCTGAACTCTGCCCTTCTTGCTTCCCAATACATCCTGTTTGATTGGATTGCTTTATTAGTTATTTCTATTGACTTCAATACTCTGTCTATATCACTTTGAGCAATGGTATGAAGAATAAGGAAGCAGGAAATTATATATACTATTAGTGGTTTCATTTCTTTTCTGTTTTTCTGTTTGCCAGGTAATACACTAGCGGAACCACAAATAAGTTGAGCAGGGTTGAACTTAATAAGCCTCCTAATATGACCTTAGCCATCGGGCTTTGTATTTCATTGCCTGGTAAGTGTCCACCAATTGCTAACGGGATTAATGCAAGTCCTGCTGTTAATGCAGTCATGAGTATTGGGCTAAGCCTGTCTTTTGAACCCTGTATGATGGTTTCGTATAAAGGCAAGCCTTGTGCTGCTAATGTGTGGTAATGGGAAACAAGCAGAATACCGTTTCTTGTAGCTATACCAAACAATGTTATAAAGCCAATGATTGCAGGTATGCTAAGCATACCTGATGTAAGCCATACACTTAATACGCCACCTATCAAGGCTAATGGCAGGTTAAGTAAAATGATAAGAGAAATCTTTACGTTCTTAAACTCCTGAAACAGTAGAAAGAAGATTACATGCAATGCAAGCAGTGAAGTAACCACTAATACTTTTGATGCTTCAGCTTCTGCCTCAAATTGGCCTCCGTACTCTATTCTGTAGCCTTCAGGTAATTTGATATTGCTTTCTATCTTTTGTCTTATTTCATCAACTACACTTTTTTGGTCACGACCTGCAACGTTTGCTGATACTACCGTTTTACGTTGTACATTCTCCCTATTAATTGTATTAGGGCCTGTTGTTGAAACTACATTTGCTACATAGTTTAACGGTATTTTCTGACCGTCATGTGTATCAATTAATGTATTGCCTATTCTTTCCAGGTTGCCTCTGTTGCTTTCATCAAATCGTAGTACCATATCAAAACGCTGATTGCCTACATACACTTCTGAAACTTTCTCACCTGCAAATGCAACTTCTGTAAACTCTGCAAACTCGCCAATAGTAATGCCGTACTTGCTTAGCATATCTCTATTGGCTTTTATCTGAACTTGTGGTATTTGAACCTGTTGCTCTACACTTAAATCTACCAAGCCATCTGTACCTTCTATAGCCGTTTTAATTTGATTGGATATTGTATATAGGTTGCTTAAATCAGTTCCAAAAATCTTGATTGCTATGTTGGCTCTTGTGCCTGAAAGCATGTGGTCTATGCGGTGTCCTATTGGTTGCCCTATGGTAATATTTGCACCTGAAATGCCTGCTAACTTTTCTCTCACATCTTTCATAAACTCGTCACGGTCTCTGTCTTCCAAAGTAAAAGGTGCATCTATTTCAGAAGCATTTACTCCCTGGGCATGTTCATCTAATTCTGCTCTACCCGTTCTTCTTGTCGTTGTTCTTATCTCGGGTATTGTTAGCAATGTCTTTTCAACGTTTGAACCTATCTTACTACTTTCTTCCAATGATGTTCCCGGCATGCTCGTAACACTTACCACTAATGAACCTTCATTGAACTCCGGTAAGAAACTTCTGCCTAATGTTGTAAACAATAGCATTGCTCCAATGAATAATGCAATAGCAGTAGCAATGATGGGCTTCTTATGTTTCATTGTTCTTAATAAGGTTCGTTCATAAGCTGCATTTAGCTTGCGAACTATCCAGCTTTCTTTATGCTGCTTTTGCAGCATTCTTTCTCCTGTTAACAGGTAACTACATAATACTGGTGTAATTGTTATTGCTACAATGAGCGAAGCGAATAAAGCAACTATGAAGGCAATACCAAGAGGAGCTAATAGTCTTCCTTCCATCCCTGATAGAAAGAACAACGGAACGAAAGCAACTATGATAATGAATGTTGCATTGATAACTGATGTTCTTATTTCTACTGATGCATCATAGATTACTTTTAGCTTATTCTCTCTTTGTTCAGGTGGCTTAGCTGCATTTTCTTTTAATCTTCTAAACACATTCTCTACATCAATAATTGCATCGTCTACTAGGTCGCCAATAGCTATTGCCATACCTCCTAAGCTCATGGTGTTGATGGTAAAGCCAAACCATTTTAAAACAAGAATTGCTGTAAGCAATGACACCGGAATTGCTACTAATGAAATAGCTGTTGCTCTCCAATTCATCAGGAATAAAAACAAGATAATTACAACAAATAAAGAACCTTCGAATAGCGTTTTTTGTATGTTACCTATTGATGCATTTATAAAGTCTGCCTGCCTGAATATTTTTGTATTTATCTGTAAGTCTCCCGGTAATGTTTTCTTTAAATCAATTAATGCTTTATCAATCTTATCTGTAAGTTCTAATGTGTTTGTTCCTGGTTGTTTCATTACGGTCATTATAACGGCAGGATTACCCTTCAATGAACCATCGCCAATTTTTATAGATGATCCAAGTTTGATTTCTGCAACATCTTCAATCTTTATCGGAACTCCGTTAGCTGTTTTAATCACTGACCTTCCTAACTCGTTCAAGTCGTTTGTTCTACCAATACCTCTTACAATGTATTCATTGCTGTATTCACTCATAAAGCCACCGGCGGCATTTTGGTTAGCTTCTTTGGATGCTTTCAATAACTCTGTTAATGATACTTTGTAGTAATTCATTTTTTGTGGTGAAGCTAATATTTGAAACTGCTTGTAATCACCACCGATTACTACTACCTGTGATACTCCTCCAATAGCCAGAAGCAAAGGCCTTATATTCCAGTCTGCAGTTGTTCTTACATCCATTTTATTGGTCACCGTACCGGTAACGCTTATCAGCATAATTTCTCCCATGATAGAAGATTGCGGAGCCATTACAGGCGCACTTACGCCAAAGGGCAGGCTATTAGCTACAATACTTACCTTTTCGCTTACTATTTGTCTTGCCCTGTATATATCTGTTCCCCAGTTAAATTCAACCCAAACAATTGAAATACCTGCGGAAGATGAAGACCTTACACGTCTTACATTTCCTGCACCGTTAACGGCTGTTTCAACAGGAAAGGTTACTAATCGTTCAACTTCTTCAGGTGCCATACCATGTGCTTCTGTAAGAACTACAACGGTAGGTGCTGTAAGGTCAGGAAATACATCAACTTCCATTCGGGAAGCTGTGTATACACCCATGAACAACAACAGTACTGATGCTGCCATAACAAGCAGCCGGTTATTGAGAGAGAAGTTTATAATGCGATTTAGCACGATACAATAATTTTAAATTTTGGATTTTGGATTAATTCAAAGCCTATATCACTCATTGTTCTGTTAAGATGTTTTTACGATAGCTGTTAGAATGTTGATGATTTGTTCAATCTCATTTATTTAAACCGACAATTCAAGCTTAACTAATTGGCTTCTTTGTAATAACAAAAGCCAATATCTGGTCTCCCTTGCTTCTTTTGAAGCAATAGACATCTTTGCTATAAAATCTTTTCTTGAGATTGCGGCGGATGCTTCTTCCACATTCGCACCTATGCTTGTGGCACTTCGTAGAAGTTGTTTTGACAGAACGTATTCTTTTACTCCCACTAATTCCTGATACAGCTTTATTATTGACAAAGCAAAATCAAACGACTTTTCTTTTATTATGTTCTCTTTCATTTTCAAACGATTTAATTCAAAATTTAAAATCCAACATTCAAAATTTCTAATGTTCATGCCCGTGAGCCGGTAATGCTCCACTTGCCTGTGATAACTTGATTTGATAAGCACCCTTGGTAACTACTCTCTCACCTTCATTAACTCCTGATAGTACCTGTACTTTCTCGCCATTATTTGCACCAAGTTTTATTTCTCTCTTTTGAAAAACTTCTCCTTCGGTTTGGGCATAGACATAGAAGATGCCTTGTTCTTCAACCAATGCTGATGCCGGTATTACCAAGGCATTATAAATAGGTAGTGTTTTTAAATAGACTTCTGCAAAAGAACCAGGTAGCATACCGGGTCTGCTATCAATTTGAAAGTGTACAGGAATGTAAGGGGTGTTATCGCCTGTTGTTTTAGCTACTGAAAGTAGCTTTCCATTTAATGCTTTTGTGTTGTAATTAAGTTTGTTTTGAATGATGGTGAAATTAGCTTCCTGAATGCTGCTAATCCTGTCTGCATTTTTTAATGAAACATCGGCTCTTAATACAAGTCTTTGGTTTTTTGTAATGGTTGCTAAAGGTTGTCCTGCTGATACAAATTGCCCTTCACTGACCAAAATGTTTTTTACAAAACCACTAATTGGTGCTGTAAGGCTTTTACCACCTGCACTATAGTTCCTGTTTAGGCTGCTAACAGCAATTTGTGCATTCTGCAAACGAAGTTTAGCAGCCTGAAACTCGCCTTGTGTTATTAGCTTATCTTTTATTAATTCACTGGCTCTATTGAACTCTGTTTGTGCTGTTGTCAATTCTGCTCTGGCAGATTGCTTGGCTGCATCCACATTTTCAACCGGTATTTCTCCACCTGTAATGCTGAACATAGATTGACCTGCACGAATAGGTGAACCCGCTACATTGGCATTGCCTGAAAATTTCACTGTACCGTTTGATTTAGCTGCTACCGTTACTTCATCACCAGGGGCTGAAAGAATTTCACCTGTTGCTTTCACCACATCAAACATTGTTTCTTTCTGTACAGGTGCATTTGCAAATTCTACTTTCCATGCCTGTTCTTTGAGGTATGAAATATCACTTCCTGCTGCTTCTGCTGGCTGTGCCGCAATAGCTGTTTTTTCATCGGCATATACTTGTATGCTATCAATTATAATCTGGTCGGTAAACTCTTTTGTTTGAATGTCGAAAACAAGTTTACCTAAACCAGCCTGTGCAGGCTGTAAAGCCAAACGAAAGATGCCGGGAGAACTTGGTGCAGTAGCTGTATTTTTTAAGCCTTTATAGCCTTGTATTAAACTTACTGTAACTGTGCCTTCTGTGTAGGGTACAAAGTTTTCACCCAGCTTAGTAAGGTGTGCAGCAAACTTTGAAGTTTGCCCTACGACCAAAGGTTTAAACTCTACAAAGAGTTCTGATTTTCCGGTGTATAAGGTATAAGCTAACGGCTGTAGTTCCTCTGCTACAAGCCCTCCGTCTGCTGTATGCGGATGGTCTTCTGATGATTTGCCTTTACATGCTGCTATGGTTATTACTAATGACCATATTGTAATCAATTGTTTCATGATTGAAGAGTTGAGAATTAAAAGAAAATGTAAGGTGGATGGTTTGATGCACCCACCTTATGAATGAAATGTTAATGCGAATGTTTTTGGCCGTCTTTGTGTGTATGCTCTTTGCCTGTTGTGTCTTTGTGTGTTGTGTCTGTTACGTTAAATTGTTCCTGTGCTGGCTTTACGGTATCATGTGGAGCATGGGTAGTGCCATCGTCGTGTGTATGGGTATCAGTTTTTGCATTGTTGTTGCAAGCAACTATAGAAAACAGGAGTACAAATAAGCATCCTGAAAAGAATATCTTTTTCATGAGATAATTTAAATGAGTGGAAATGTTGACTAATAGAAATGAGGATGCAACTGGCTATGCCATGTTGCCAAGTGAAGGCGGACCTCGGGAAGGAAGTTGTGATAAGTAGTTGCCGGGTGGCGGATATTCTTTGTAAAAGCCAAAGTGAGTTTTTGACTTTGCCCTGAAAAGATTATAGTGATAAGTGATTACGGGAGTTAACAGGTAAATTATAGGAAGTTCGATACTTACATCCTGGAACTTTACGGGAACAAAGTTTTCGTCTAATTGAGCAAAGGAAAATATGCTGTGTTCTTCGTCTTTGCTTTCATGATGGTCTTTGTCGTGGCTTCCTGTTTCGAGTCCTTCGTCTTGGTGGTCGTGGTGAGCTACCGTTTCGATTTGCTCATGGTGATGGTGCGGCAAAGAACTATGCCCTATAATTGTTGCTACAGCAACAAACAATAATATTTTCTGCAACCATTTTTGCATGAATTGCAAAAGTAACGAAAGTATGTGGATAGTGGCGTTTGGGTAAAGCTGCGGGTTGGCAACCTTAACATTTCTTATAAGAGGAGGAGTTGTTAGTCTAAATTTTATTTGCTTTTACTTGCTACATAAATAAATACCCATCCTAAAGCACCAAAAAAATGGTATTAACCAATACCAGTCGTTATCCATGTCGAACATGAAATAGGTTCTAATAGCGATTAATACCACGATGGTAGCCAAAATAAAATAATGTTTTCTCCGGGTCACTTTTGTCTTTTAAAAGCCTTTCCGTAACATTTAGGCGAAGTCGTTTGGTAATGGGCTGTCCTCAACCGCCTTTGCTGCAGCGCTGCAGCAGTGCAACAAAACAACAATCTGCATCACTAGATGAAGCATTTACAGCTTACCTACAGTTGAAAATGCGCTAACAACTGACAAAGGCAAGGAGGCGGCAACAGCTGGAGAACAACTCTAATGTAAAGAAAATTTTCAATTCAAGGAGGATTCTACGCAAGGCAGCAGCAATTTTATGGTATATAAGCATTACAGTCCTATTAGATTTTAAAGAGGGCAGTTACCATTTTTTTACTTCTATCCGCCATTTCTTCTGGGGTAAAAGGCATATGGTCATCTAACCAGCAAGTAAGGAACTTTGTCAGGGCGGCGGCTGCCACTTCCGAAGTAAACAGAAGTAGTTTTTGTTCAGCCTGGCTTTCTGCTGGTTGCTTTTTCAGATCATTCATTAATTTAAATGCAATCACATCCTGAATGTGGCTAATGATAATATCTCCGCCTTTTTTACCAAGCATGGCTTTAGCAACATCAAAGTTTTCTGCTGCATGTTTATACAGAAATAAGAAGTCAAGTTTGTCTTTTTCATTGCCAAGAAGAGCTTTTTGCAAATGATCCTGGCCTGCAAAGAGCAATTGTTCCTTACTTTCAAAATGAGCATAAAAAGTGGAACGGCCCACATTTGCTTTATCAATAATATCTTGGATTGTTATATTCTCATAACCTTTTTCAAGTACCAAGGCAATAAGGGCATCGCTCAGGAGCTTTTTGGTTCGCTGTATTCGCCTGTCAATCTTTTGGACCTCCTTTTTCATTTCCTCTTAGTTAATGGACTAATCATTTCAATTGTTCAGTAACCTACACTTAGGGCCTTTTGTAGTTTGTATGTTCTGCCATACCCTGATACATTTGTACAAACGTATACAATGTTCAATATCTAACAAAAAGTGTAGTAAATTAAAACGACATGAAGTTTATAAATATAATTCTGGCAAGTATGCTTTTGTTCATAAGCCCACATGCCTTTACACAATCATTAACCCCAAAGCAGATTGTAGAAGAAGCATATTATAATGAAAGAGGCAATGCTTATAGCTTGAATATTTCGATCAAGGTAATAAGGCCGTCCTGGAGTCGGCAATTGGATTGCAAAACGTGGGCAATGGGTTCTGCCTATGGCATGATGCTTATTACAGCCCCTGCAAAAGATAAAGGAGTTAGCTTTTTAAGAATAAGATCTGAGGGTTGGAACTGGTTACCCACAATTGAAAGAGTTGTAAAAATTTCTCCTTCACAGATGTCGCAATCATGGATGGGCAGCGATTTTACCAACGAAGATTTACTTAGAGAAGCATCCATTGTAAATGATTATGAACACAAACTTTTAGTAGAAGAAAACTATGCAGGTACGCTCTGTTACAAAATACAGGCGACACCGAAAGCAGACGCAGCAGTAGTTTGGGGGAAGAAAATCATCTGGATTGGTAAAACAGATTTGCTGGAAAGAAAAACGGAAAACTATGATGATGATGGTTCGCTCGTCAGCAAGCTCACTAAAACTGATATAAAATTAACTGGTGATAAGAAGATCCCGACTCTACTAACAATGACATCCCAAAATAAAGTAGGTAACAAAACAATTGTAGTCGTCACGTCAGGAAATTTTAGGGCAGCCGTGACCAAAAGTTTTTTTACTCAAAACAATATGAAGAAAGTAAAATAACACTACATACCAAGCATGAAACAATTAATAAAATTAGCATGGCGTAATATCTGGCGTAAAAGGAAGCGATCTGTAATTGCAATTGTAAGCGTTGCTTTTGCAGTCATCATTTCAGTAAGCCTCCGCTCCCTTATGTTAGGGAATTACGATAAAATCATTGAAGCGGGTGTAAAAAGCACAGGGCATATCCAGATACATGCTGTTAATTACTGGAAAGACAAATCTATTAATGATTTAATAAATAAAGACGGTGAATTACCCAACATACTGCAGAATATCAGAGGTATAAAGAAAATAATGCCTCGCTTGCAAAACAATGCTTTGGGGGCAGGGGAAAACACATCAAAAGGCGTAATGGTAAATGGTTTTTTGCCTCATGTTGAAAACAGTTTTACAAAACTTAGCAACCGTTTGGTAAAAGGAACATTTATTAGAGACACATCAACCACAATACTAATTTCGGAAGGCTTAGCTAAATACCTAAAAATTTCTGTAAATGATACATTGGTTTTAATTGGGCAGGGTTATCATGCAAATATTGCAGCAGGCAAGTATATCATACAAGGCATTGTAAAACTGCCCAATCCACAAATGAATCTGATGAATGTGTTTATGCCTTTGCAAGTAGCACAGGACTTTTCCACCGCACAAGGTCTGATAAGTGCCTATATGATTGAGGTAGAAAACGATGACGCTACTAAAGCCATTAAATCAAAGCTCAACTCCGAGTTAAACAATAGTTATGAAGTAATGACCTGGGATGAAATGATGCCCGAAATAAGGAACTCAGAAAGAATTGATACCATAATTTTTACTATGCTGGCATCCTGCCTTTACCTCATTATTGGCATGGGTCTGATTGGAACAATACTTATGATGGCTTTAGAAAGAAGAAAAGAGTTTGGCATTCTTCAAGCAATCGGTTTGCAGAAAACACAAATACAATTAGTTATTGTAATTGAAACCCTCCTGCTAGGGCTAGTAGGTATCATTAGTGCCTTTGCTGTTGCTATTCCTTTTGTATTGTATATGAATGCACACGAAATTCCCCTTACAGGCGATAGCGGAAAATCATTTGTAGCAATGGGTGTGGAGCCTGTTTTGCAATTAGGAGTAAAACCTCACCTGTTTGTCTTAATGGCTTTAATTGTTTTTTCTATAATGCTGGTGGCAAGTCTATTTCCAGTATTGTTTGTTAAGCGCTTGAAAACCAGCGAGGCTATTAAATAATCCAAATTAATAAAGTATATGACAAGCAAATTAGCATGGAAAAACATTTGGCGAAATAAGACAAGAAGCCTTGTTTTCATTATAGCCGCCATATTAGGATTTGCAATGGCGTTGTTCACACTCAATACCATGAAATCCATCTCACAACAGCGACTCAGCGATGCTATTAATATACAAACCAGTTATATACAAATACACAAAGCTGGTTTTATGGAAGACAGGGAAATCAATTTTACTATTCCTGACGCTGAAAATGTAATGGCAAAAGTAAAAGCAATGCCGGGTATTGAAATAGTATCAAAACGCATTTCTTGTAATGCCGTTGTGGCATCGCCCGAAAATAATATTGCTTGTGAAATAAAAGGTGTCATGCCACAAGAAGAAAATGAGATAAGTGTATTAAAAGATTTTCTGGTAGAAGGCGAAGCATTAAACAACAATCAAAATTCACCCATTTTAGTAAGCAAAAGGACAGCTGAAAGACTAAAACTAAAGGTCCGATCAAAAGTAGTTGTAACTATTAAAGCTTCTAACGGAGAAATAACAGGAGGATCATTCAGAGTAGCAGGCATTTTTGTTACCCCATCTACCCCATACGATGAAAGTACTGTAATAGCACGATATAACGATTTACAGGAGCTGTCGAGGATTGATGAACCACATGAATTGGTTATTAAAGTTACTGACCCAAATAAAGTAATTGAAGTACAAATGGCCATTCAAAACCAGCTTACAAATCAGTATCAGGTTAATGACTGGAAATACCTATTGCCTGAATTATTCGCATTTGATGGCTTTATAAATATGGTAGGCATGCTTTTTACTATAATCATCATTATAGGATTGGGATTTAGCCTGATGAATACCATGAATATGATTGTGCAGGAGCGAACTAAAGAGTTAGGGATGCTTAGAGCAATAGGCCAAGGTAAATGGAGTGTATTTAGAATGCTTTTAAAAGAATCAGGTCTTATGACGTTTATTGGGGCAGCAGGAGGCATAGTATTAGGGATCGGATTCATTTCAGTAGCATCAAAGCATGGCATTAGCATAAGTGAGGGATTAGGTTTTTTGGGAATCCGTCCGATAATATATCCTACCCTCCATCCAGGTTTACTAATTATGATAATTGTATTGGCAATTGTACTTACTGTTATTATTTCCACATTTCCGGCAAGTAGGGCTTTAGCCATTAAACCACAGGAAGCATTAAGAGATTAATCAACACAAGCAAAGGTATTATGAAGGTAATTGCATTAAATAATGTATCAAAAGTTTACAACCCCAAAGGTATTGCCGTAACCGCGGTAAACGATGTCTCACTAGCTTTTGATGAAGGGGAATTTACAGCCATAGTCGGTGCTTCAGGCTCGGGTAAAACCACTTTGCTCAACATGATTGGTGGCATTGACATGCCTACAAGTGGAGAAGTATTTGTACAAAATCAAAAAATAAATGAGTTGTCTGAAGCCAAACTCACAGTCTTTCGCAGAAATAATATTGGCTTTGTTTTCCAGCAATACAATTTACTGCCAGTACTTACCGCAATGGAAAATGTAGAGTTCGTTTTAGAAATGCAAGGCAACCCCAAAGCCGAAAGAAAACAAAGGGCAAAAGAGCTACTTACCGCTATTGGCTTAGGTAATAAGCTAAACGAAAGACCTGGCAAGCTTTCTGGTGGTCAGCAGCAGCGAGTAGCAGTAGCCAGAGCTTTGGCTCACAAACCTAAATTTATAATAGCAGACGAACCTACAGCCAATTTAGATAGTAAGTCGGCTGCAGACTTATTAGAAATGATGCAGGAGCTTAACCGAAAAGATGGAATCACCTTTATCTTTTCAACACATGATCAACGGGTAGTAGAAAAAGCAAAACGAGTAATTGTGTTTGAAGATGGTAAGGTTAAAGAAGATGTAAGCTATACTAAATGATACTAATACGCTATGCATCAGCATTGTGTCTTTTGCTCTTTTTTGCTGAGACATCATTTGAGCAGCAAGACAGTACGATTAGTCTTATGGCAGACAGCATAGCGATAACTAAAGATAAAAAAGTACTCTTAACCGGGTATGTTAAGGATCTGAGTACTGTCTCTATTCCCTCATTCAATGGCGACTGGACGTTCGACAATTTCATTCATGGCAGGCTAAATTTTAAGTGGTATCTTTCTAATAGTATAACAATTAAAGTAGAGGCTCGAAATCGCATCTTTTTTGGCGAAAGCATAAAACATAATCCGGAATACGTTAAACAGGTAAACGCTTCCCTAGACTATATCAAATTAGGTGGGCAAGTTGCCAAAGGTAATTCTTACCTACTCAATACATTTTTTGACCGGGCAAATATCACTTGGGATAAAAATAAATGGCAGGTAATAATCGGCAAGCAACGCATTAACTGGAGTAAAAGCTATGTGTGGAACCCTAACGATATTTTCAATGCTTATTCTTTTTTTGATTTTGACTATGAAGAAAGAAGAGGCACAGACGCAGCACTTGTAAAATACAGTATTAATAATATCTCCTCAATTGAAGCGGCCAGCAATTTAGAACAAAATTTCGACCGTACCACGACGGCAGCAAAATACAATTTCAACCTGAAGGAATATGATTTTCAATTTATAGGAGGTAAATACCAAACCAATATTGTCTTTGGTGCAGGCTGGGCTGGTCAAATTAAAAGGGCAGGCTTCAAAGGAGAAGCAAAGTATTTTCAACCATATAAAAGTGACACCACTAAGTCAACGTTGGTGGCTGATGTATCTTTTGATTATACATTTCCTAATACTTTAAACTTTAGACTGGAAACAATCTATAACAGCAATCCATTAAAAGCACAAAGCACCCTTCTCTTTCTGCAGCCCGTTACAGCAAATCGGCTCACATTCAGTAATTTTTCCCTTTTTCTTGCAGGCGGTCATGAAATCACCCCACTTATTAAAGCCGGTATCAACGGCATTGTCTATATAGATGATAAATCATTCTTTGTTAACCCAACTCTTAATCTCAATCTAACCGAAAACATAGAATTACTCATAGCTGCACAAACATTTGGGGGATCCAAGCATGGCACGTTTAGTAATGTAGGTAGCTATGTATTCACAAGACTTAAATGGAGTTTTTGACTGTACATTATAGATGGCTAATTATTAAATTAAAACAACATGAAGAAGGCAAATTACAACGACAAGGGTTTAATAGTGGATATTCTCTGCAAATCATTTGACACCAATCAAAGTGTTAACTACATAATAAAACAAGATAAAGAAAGGACAGGGTAAATTAATGCATTGATGAACCATTCCTTTGAAGTTTGCGTTAGGGATAATAATGGCTTTGTCTTTTTGAACGGTGATGTTCTTAAAGCCATTCGCTCCAATCAGCTCTAAGTACACTTGCTTTTGAATAGCTCCTGCAACACAGCCTGCATACATTTCAGCAGCTTCCCTAATTTGCTTTGGTAACTGACCTTCTAAAACAATATCGGATATTGAGGAGTGACCCCCGGGCTTTAGCACTCTGTACATTTCTTTGATAACTCCGGCTTTGTTTGGTACTAAGTTTAATACACAGTTGCTTACAATAACATCTGCTGTATTAGCTGTTACCGGCATTTTTTCTTTATCTCCCTGCCTGAACTCAACGTTATTAAAACCGCTTACTTCATTGTTCTGCCTTGCTCTCTCAATCATAGCTGGGGTAAAGTATATACCTATAACTTTTCCTGTTTCTCCTGTTTCATTTCTTGCTATGAATGCATCATTTTCTGCACCACTGCCTAAGACAACGTCACCTTTTTTAATTTTGGCAAACTGTGTAGGAAGACCACAGCCTAAGCCTAAGTCAGCATCAGGATTATAACCTTCCAACTCTGTATAATCATCAGCCATGATGTTATATACTTCTGTACTGCAACCACCAGCACCAAAACATGAGGAAACGTTAGTTTTTTATCCTGTAAAGCAATCTCTGAATACTTCTCCCTTGCCAATTCTTTTACTTGTTCTTGAGTTTCCATTGTATTTATATTTGTAAGTTATCGAAATATTACGATGATTAAAAGCAAAAAAGGTTAGCAACAATTGCTACCCCCTTTGTATGTTTCAAACGTTTGATTTAATAGTGCCTGGGCTGCTTTCCATTCTTTTGCAGGGTGCATTTAAAAATGTCGCATACCATTTAAGCGGCCATTTTAATTAACTGCACGACTTTATACCATTGCTCATTCATTGTAAGCACCCTTAGGTTTAGCATATTCTGTGCTCCTTTATTACTCCACCTTAGTCTTAACAATACTATTTCAGGAGGTATCCGGTTGTGCACTGCAAAACACATAGGAAAGCAGATGGAAAAGGAACAACAGGAGCAAATTATGATATGGCAGTTGTAGGAAGCTATCCTCGTGATATAGCGTTTAACTCAAAAAATCTTGCTGCTTTCGTAGAAAATATATTTCGTATTGCGGACGAATTCTTAATCATCCCGGCTTACGTTATGAATGGTTGGAAGGATCGGTTTCAGGCCGTAATGCATTTACTCCAAACAGTACGGAAATTATTTTGAATAAAATCAAGCGTAGCAGCAGCTTTCACTTGCCGGCATTGGTACCGAATATCTGATAACAAACATTCACTTTTCAAACTACCCGAAATTCAGGCCTCATTGTTCGAAACCGAATAGCGATAAACCTTACTGTCGCAGAATCACGATCCTTTCAGTACTAACAGTATCGCTGGTATTTCCACCTCTGTCCTTGGCTATAAATTTAAATAATATGGTATCGTTTTCTATGTCACTTTGTCTTAGATAAGTAGCCGACTCGAACTTTACTTCCAGCTCTCCCCGGTTTTTATCAGGAAAATCGGGTATAATGTTGAATATCGTGTCCACACTTATTCTTCCTCCAGGAAGCGGACGCCTGTTTAGCCGGTTCCGTATGGATACCAGCGTATCCCGTCCGAGATCGCCCTGTTTATCAGTATACTCAAGTCTGACAATTAACGTACCACCTATTGGCACAACATTCCCGTTAATACTCTTTATTTTAAGTTGCGGGCGTGTCTCAAAATTATTTTTATCGCATGCTGTTAAAAGAATAGCAGAAATGATCAGAATTATACTATTTGATTTCATATTCCCTTTTTAAAAAGGTTGAAGATAGTTCCGGCGCCGAACTTGCTACACAGCTTAACTTATTTACCATAATACGGTGAACAGCCTTTTCCATTAAACAAAACTAACCAATCTCCATAACAAAGAGATTACCTATAACCCTTTTCAAAGAAGATTGAGTAAAGCGGACCTCAGTAATTGCTAATCGTATTTTAGTTTTCATGGATCATCTGGTTCGATACTGACGTCTTTACGCCCAACTTAAAACACGAATAATGCTATACCAATGTCAAGAATTTTATTTAGACAAGGTAGTTTGACAGGCCAAATATTCTCCATTAACTCGAATAAAATTACCTCTACCTGGATTAACGTTTTTACATGCTTTCAAAACTCCGTTCCGTCCGCAGCCTTTTTGTTCATAATAACACTCTTTACTTCCTCGTACGCCTGTATCAAAGTTCTAAATTACTTGTATTACGAAGACTGTCTTAAAGTCATCTACAATTATTTACAATGTAAATAACGGATTTAATTGCAACATTTGCTTCTTTTTTTCATGGCCAATTCGAACGCTTCAGCCTTTGCCCAGATGTCAAACAAATAATCATCACTGGACATCCTTTTCAGGGTGGAACCGGCTTTAAAAAACTATTCAGATCCAGATTGTATTTACCGTGATAGTATAATAGAAGCATGTCCATGTAAAACATCTATAGGGGAAAGCAAAACTTATATACACTACTCCCGAAAGAATAATGATTTAAGATACTATTTTGATCCTAAGCACAACAATATTTATTTGTTTGTATTGGTGGGCAAGCTATAGTGCCGTAGCTGCGAAATACACAACAATCTCCCTGCTTTGGTTTTAATATTGCTTCGCAATTGGAAACCTTGTAGAGATACTGACAAGCATTTGTGGGCATGGTTACTTCTTTCGAAAAGGCAAAGTTGGGCAAGTGATTATTATTGTTGTGTGATTGTCCTTTCTTTATTGGTGTTTATCGCAGCATGATGTACCCCTGCCTTGTGACATGATTTGTCTTCTTTAGCACTTTTCTTCAAATCAACCAAAAAGGTTGAAAAGATAAAAGAGTTACTGGTTTATGCGGAGTTAAGTCTTAACGGTATCGCTTTCCAATTAGGATACAGCAGCGTGGCCCATCTTTTCAGCGCAGTTTAAAAAAGTTACTGGACTTACACCTGCTCACATCAAAAAAATGGGAGTATTCATCGTAAAGCATTAGATAACGTTTAACCCCAAAATCTTGTAATTTATTTCCCTAATTATATAACAATTAAGGATTGGAGCTATAGTAGCTTTACTATATCAAAAATGAATTGAATATGGCAACTGAAAATAACCGCTCTGTTTACTTACCGTTACAAGGAGTAGAAAGTGAACATTGTGCCTTAATAGTTGATAAAGAATTAGGCAAAGTAAATGGCATTACATCGCATAGAATTGAGCTGAATAATAACCGGGCGGTTATTAGCACAATCGATGAGGTGGAGGTAGTACCTGAAGCTGTTAAAGCCATCCGGGAATTAGGCTATGATGTGGATACAGTAAAGAAGTTTTTTCCTGTTCTAAACATGACCTGTGCGTCCTGCGCAAGCAGTTCTCAAAGCATTTTAGAAAACCAACCGGGCGTTGTCAGCGTTGCAGTAAACTACGCCAATGCCACAGCACAGGTAGAATATATTCCTACCATAACCGATCCATCTAAATTAAAAACCGCATTACAATCTGTTGGTTATGATTTAATGATTGATGAAACTGAAGATGCGAAAGACGCCTTAGAGGATCTGCACAAAAAGAGGTTTCAAACTTTAAAGCATAAAACATTTGGTGCTGTTCTTTTATCTATTCCCACAGTAGTTTTAGGTATGTTCTTTATGAATATGCCTTATGCCAACTATATCATGTGGGCATTGGCTACTCCGGTGGTAATTATCTTTGGTCAGCAGTTTTTCGTTAATGCATGGAAGCAAGCTAACCATCGTTCTGCTAATATGGATACGCTGGTAGCATTAAGCACTGGTTTTGCCTACTTGTTTAGTATGTTCAATACGCTGTTTCCTTCTTATTGGCACAGCAAAGGGTTACATGCCCATGTATATTTTGAAGCGGCAGCAGTCGTAATAGCTTTTATTTTATTAGGTAAGTTATTAGAAGAAAAAGCTAAAGGGAATACATCATCTGCTATAAAGAAACTGATGGGTTTGCAGCCAAAAGCAGTTACTGTTGTGCATGAAGGCGGTCATCAAATGGAAATGCCAATTTCCAGTGTACAGGTAGGCCATACATTACTCGTAAAGCCTGGTGAGAAAATTGCGGTTGACGGCACTGTAAGTGCCGGTAATTCTTTTGTTGATGAAAGCATGATAAGTGGCGAACCAATTCCGGTTGAAAAAGTAAATGGTGAGAAGGTATTTGCAGGTACTATTAACCAGAAAGCTAGCTTTCAGTTTGTAGCCAATAAGGTAGGTGGTGACACTGTTTTAGCACATATCATTAAGATGGTACAGGAGGCACAAGGCAGCAAAGCTCCTGTTCAAAAACTAGTAGATAAAGTGGCGGGTATATTTGTTCCTATAGTTATCGTGATAGCCATTTTTAGCCTTATTGCGTGGATAGCCCTGGGTGGAGAAAACGGGCTTACGCAGGGTTTGTTAGCAATGGTTACAGTGTTAGTTATTGCCTGCCCTTGTGCATTGGGCCTGGCTACTCCAACTGCTATAATGGTAGGTGTAGGTAAAGGTGCTGAAAACGGTATTCTAATTAAAGATGCCGAAAGTCTTGAACTTGCTAAAAAAATAAATGCTGTTGTTCTCGACAAAACAGGTACAATCACAGAAGGTAAGCCGGTTGTTACAGATATATTTTGGCTGAACAATGATACCAGCAAATTGCCCGTTTTAGCTTCTATTGAAAAGCAATCAGAGCATCCTTTAGCCGAAGCGGTGGTAAAGCATTTGGGTAAGGTTGAGTACTTGCCGGTAAACAACTTTGAGAGCATTACAGGTTTTGGTGCCAAAGCACAAGTAAACAATCATACCTTCTATACCGGCAATGCTCCATTGTTGCAAACAAACAATATATCCATTGGCAATAAATTACATGAAGCTGCCAAAAAATGGTTAGCTGAGGCAAAAACGGTTATCTTCTTTGCCGATGAAAAGCAGGCATTGGCTGTCATCTCCATTGCTGATAAAGTAAAAGCTACTTCTGTTGAAGCGATAAAGCAGTTACAACGCTTAGGCATAGAGGTACACATGCTTACCGGCGACAATCAAAGCACAGCAAAAGCAATTGCGGAACAGGTGGGCATCAAAAACTTTAAAGCTGAAGTGTTGCCTGCAAATAAAGCAGCATTTGTAAAAGAGTTGCAGCAACAAGGGAAAATTGTAGCTATGGTTGGTGACGGTATCAATGACAGCAATGCTTTAGCCCAGGCAGATGTTAGTATAGCAATGGGTAAGGGCAGTGATATTGCGATGGATGTCGCTAAAATGACCATCATTTCATCTGACCTTTCTAAAATACCCCAAGCTATCAACCTATCGAAATATACGGTTTCCGCAATCAGGCAAAATCTGTTCTGGGCATTTATTTACAACATTATTGGTATCCCTATCGCTGCCGGTATCTTATTTCCTATCAATGGCTTCTTGCTTAATCCAATGATAGCGGGTGCGGCTATGGCACTAAGCTCAGTAAGTGTGGTAACTAACAGCTTGCGTTTGAAATTCAAATCAATTCTTTAATCAATCAAAAATAGAACAAAAATGGAAACTCTGAAATTAAAAACAAACATCAATTGCAGCGGATGTGTTGCTAAAGTTACTCCTTCGCTAAACGAAACTATAGGTGAACATAACTGGCAGGTAGATACTCAAAATCCAAATAAAATATTGACCGTTTCATGTACGGAAGTCAATAAGAATGAAGTGATTAAAGCTGTCCAAAAGGCTGGTTTTAAGGCGGAAGAGGTCGCTTAGATGTTGTAATTCTTTAAGCCGGATCAGAACAACCTCCGCCGGCTCAACTTTTTTAAGGTTCTAAAATGTTAACTTTGTTTTCATATGTTCCTATAAGTAGGAATACCAGAGGTGAAAAAGTGTTTAGTAACCATAATAGCAGTTCTATATCTGACAGTCTCTACAGGAGCCACTATTCACATACACTATTGTATGGGAAAAATGGTTGCCTCGGGATTATGGCGTACCCAAGACAAGGATGCCTGCGTTACCTGCAATATGGATAAAAAGAAAGGTTGCTGCGAGGATAAAAAACAGAGTGTAAAGATTGAAAGTAAACACAACATCCAGTCGTTGACTTTTTATCATTTTAAAGCAATAGATGATCTGCCTCCACACAGTTTGACAGCCCTTACAGCAATAAAACATGTTTCGCCAATAATTATTAATTATCCGCTTACTAACTCCCCGCCCGGCCGAAATAAAACCGCAATACACATTAGCAACTGCGTTTTTCTGATTTGATTTTGCATATTCCTCCGCTACACAAGACCTTCCCTGCTCTCATTATAACTTTCAGGGTTTGGCAATCTCTCCTATTATGTTTTCCTTAATGCTATATCTGGTAGCTTCATTGTTAATGTGTGTAAAATAATTCAACATGGTTTTATGAAATTAGCTATAAAGAACATGGTCTGTAACCGCTGCATATTAGTAGTAGGCCAGGAATTAAAGAAGGTTAGATTGAAAGCTACTAATATTTCACTTGGTGAGGTAGAATTGGTTAAGGAGCCAACTCAAAAGCAACTCGAGAAATTCAGGAAAAACATATCCAGACTTGGATTTGAATTGCTCGATGACACTAAAAAACTAATCACCGAAAGAATTAAGAACATCATAGTGTCCGAAGTGCACTATAGTGATAAAGTGAGCAAGTATAACTTCTCACAAATCTTATCGGACGAGCTAAAAAAGGACTATTGCTACTTAAGCAATCTTTTTTCAGAAGTGGAAGGAATAACCATTGGAAAATATATTATCAATCAAAAGATTGAGAAGGTAAAAGAACTGCTTGTTTATGACCAACTAAGTCTCAGTGAAATTGCAGACAATTTAGGCTACAGCAGCATTGGGCATTTGTCTGCACAATTCAAAAAGGTAACTGGGGAAACGCCAAGTCATTTTAAAAATAACGGTAAAAGCAAACGAAGGCCCCTTGATGAGGTTTAACCCTTTTAATAAAAATATTACGTAAAATGAAATCAAAATTATGTAACAATAGGCAAGTAAAGCAAAACTAACTTTGCAATTTAATTTTCAAAGAAATTGATGAGTTGGCTGATTGATCACAAGCAAGTAAACGTTGATTTATGAAGTAATGAAAAATGAGTCAGAGAAAGCTTTTAATTCCATAGAAGGCTTTTCCTCTTTGTAAGTTATTACATAAATATGTTATATAATTTTTACGAAAACAGCTTTTGTAGTTTTATTTACTATTTCCATGCTGTGAAAAATAAAAAGATGCAAGAAAGAACTAACCTCACCACTCGCAAAAATGGATGGGGTAAAACATAGTTTAATAACTTAAAGCCAAAATCTTGTAAAACTTTATCAAAATTATGTAACTATTGTAAGTTTCTTATAAGCTATCTTTGTTTTCAGATTATTAATGTAGCATACTGTGTCCATCCTTAAATGAAATTAGTTACATTTATACAATTAGAAGCGGCTTTTTTATCAATCGTATTCTCCCTGAATACGGTTATTGGCTTTGCCTGTTCCATGGGAATGGATTTGGGTTTGAATGTCTCTCACCATCAGGATGAAGCGGTTACAAAAATTCCGGAGCATGTACATGCTGATGGTAAAAGGCATGAGCACCAAAATAACGCCAGTAAACATCATGGAGAAGCAACTGGTCATGATCATACCTCAAAAGAGGGTAAAGACAATTGCTGTGCAGATAAAGTAGTAAAATTCGCTCAGGTTGACAAGTCTTTATCTCCGTCTTTTGATTTTCAATCCAATACTATATTCATCACTACATTTGTTTCTTTATTTTATAATATAGATATTTTAGCTGCTTCTCAGGTAACTAAGAGTATTAAATATTTTGTCCAAAGTCACCATCCCCCGATTTCGGACATCCGCATTGCTATTCAGAGTTTTCAGATTTGATTGATTTAATGTTTCGCTTTTGCATGGTGTTATTTGCCATGCATGTACCTCCTTTTCTCAAATATTAAACTAATAAAATGAAAACATCATGCTTTATAGCAATTTTTATTTGCTTCACATCCGTTTCAGTTTTTGCTCAAAATGACCACAGCAGCCATAAAAACCAGGCTACTGATACAATTGCTGCTAATACCGGCAAAGCTAACCTGTCACAACTACTTACGCTTTATTACAACGTAAAAGATGCTTTGATAGCTGGCAATGCCAAAACTGCTTCATCCAAGGCGGCGGATTTTGTAAAGGCGGCAAAAGGTATTGACGATAACACAGTGGCTGAAGGCAATATCACCGCCTTGCTAAAAGATGCGGGAAAGATTTCCGAAACCAAGGACATAAAAAAACAGCGCGAATACTTCGCCAGTTTTTCGACCAATATGTATGCGATGGCCAAAGCCGGTAACCTGACCCCCCAGCCGATTTATCAACAGTACTGCCCGATGAAAAAAGCATATTGGCTCAGCAGTGAGAAAGCTGTCAAAAATCCTTATTATGGCAGCGCCATGCTTACCTGCGGTAATGTAACAGAAACGTTATAAAGAAATACTCTGTTAAACAAAGAAATGCCTCTTTAAAGTTTGAGTGTTATTCAAACTTTCCTAATTCTTTTAAAAATACTTAAATGAAAACGATAATTATAGGTATTGCTGTTGTTGCATTGTTCATTACATCATGCGGCAATAGCGCTGATAATTCTCCTGAAAAGCAGGTGATAGACAGCGATACATCTCAGACAAATGCTCAGGTTGATAATGACGCAACACCACCAGATAAAGATTCAAATGGTAAAGCTTCAATTGAAGAAGTCGTAGTTCATTATTTACATGTAAAAAATGCGCTGACCAATGATAATGGAAAAGACGCTGCCGATGGTGGTAAGGCAATGGTTGATGCAATAGCAAAAATAGACAAGGCCTCTTTAACTGCCGACCAAAAGAAAGTGTATGAGGATGTAATAGATGACACCAAAGAACACGCCGAGCATATTAGCGTGAATGGCAGCAACATTAAGCATCAGCGGGAGCACTTTGATATGCTTAGCAAAGATGTGTACGATCTGGTAAAAGCAGCAGGTGGCGGGCAGACATTGTATCAGGAGTATTGCCCCATGTACAACAATAACAAGGGAGCTGCCTGGTTAAGTGAAACGAAGGAAATAAGAAATCCATACCTCGGTAAAAAGATGCTCACCTGTGGTGAAGTAAAAGAGGAAATTAAAGAGTAAGCATGAGCCGCCTTAGAAAATCAGGGCTCCTTCTCCTGATTGTATTAACCGGGATTCAATTTATACAACCTGCCCGCAACAAAAGCGGGCAGGTATTACCGGCAGATATAGTACATACTTTCAGCCCTCCTGATCATGTACAGGCTGTTTTTGAATCAGCCTGTTACGATTGTCATAGCAATAATACCCGGTATCGCTGGTACACTAACATACAGCCTATAGGATGGCTTTTAGCGAAGCATATCAGGGATGGGAAAGCCGACTTAAATTTTAGTGAATTTGGATCTTACTCACTACGAAGACAAATGAGCAAACTACGGTCAATTGAAAATAGTATAATTGACGGTACAATGCCGTTATCATCCTATACATTACTTCACTAGCGTCTTGTTATAACTCGAATAGGTTCAATTGATTACCATCTTGTTCTTTGACATATTGCGGATAGGTTTTAGAAAATAATTCAAGCAACGGGATTTTACATAACAGTGAGATACTTAATATTTGTAGTATTTCA
>JBGSYC010000022.1:0-7648 GCA_041751095.1 Flavihumibacter sp. | reverse complement strand
GATTTATAACGAACTTTCCGCTATTCGGACCGAGCTCAATCAGGAAGCATTGCATCAGAAAGACGTTTCCAGGACTGCTAAACAATAATTTGCTATAGGGATACAGTTTGACACGCTCCATGCACAACAGGTAGGATCGGCAACATTTGATCCCGATTATGGCTTATCAATTAAAGGAGCACTCGGTGAGTTTCAGAATCTTTCGTTCAAAAACTTTTATAATACGGCCGCTGATTTGGAAGCCTATTGTACTTGCAGAACCGGACGGATTTTTCTTGTGATTTTATGTTTGTGAGTGCATGTGCCGGCCAAAAAACTGGCGAAGAGAAAAACTTGAAGGTGGTCTTCCTTATTTATCAAAGCTTAACAGCATGATGGCCACGCTTGATCAGAAAAGACCGGATATCAATTTGCAACTGATTTTTTGCTCACATCCCATTATTCTATTTCGCCGAAAAAGTATGGAGAGTCCTGAAGGAGAAACAAAGCGGGACATTGATTGGTAGATTTCTCAGTAGATTTACATATTTGAATAATCTGATCGCCCCTCTTAACCGGAACATTTATTTAAAAATGAAGCTTGCATAGCTGCAAGGCAATAATTAGATAAAAGCTTATACTATAAGGCTGAATTTTATTCAGCCAGGAGACAGATGGTTCAAATTCAGGATCTCACAAGTGTTATATTCAATTTTGCGAGGCAAAACAGAGATGAACACTTTTCAGATATTGTACCATATTATTCAGCTCTCTTCATACCAGACAGTCTTTCTATTTTTCTAATTTTAAAAAATCATGATGAATCAATCTAATTTCAAACTCCTTGCTTCCCTTGGCTTAGTTCTGGTGCTTGTAAGCATCTCGACAAAAAACATTGCGCAGTCCCGCGATTCCTTACTTCAGGTTTATAATAATCAAACCATTCACACTTTTGGAAAACTGTATGTAAAGGGAAGTAAACAGCTGTCATTTGGGATTTAAAGCCTGAATTTCAAACCGGCGTTACAAGAGACCTGTACAAAAAATCTCAGGGGAACCGTTTTCTAAGCCGGTTTCTTACCGTTACTTCTATTGCGGCTCTTGTTACGAGCGCAGTGATAAGGAAGGATAATAAAGTGCTGCCTGGGAATTATCTATCGCCGGTATTGCCATGAACTTAGGTAACCTGCACTTCCGAAAAAAGTCAAACGAGCTTTTAGACCAGGAGATCTGGATGCGAAACAGGGAAGTGCTGTTTGGTGTACGGCAGTGATTTTTTAAATTTGAGTAAGTCCTAACAGCAATGGCAATCAAGTAAATAAAAGATAAAAAAATCATTTCATGAGACAGGTATTTTCAAACATCATTGCTTCTATTCTTGCCTGGTGCTTCTTCCACGTAACAAACGCGCAGGTGCACGCTGATACAGCAAATCCTATAGTGAAAACAGCATTCGGCAGGATACGAGGGCAAATACGGGAAGGCATTTTTGTGTTTAAAAGTATGCCTTACGCCGCTCCTCCTGTGGGTGATTTGAAATTTGCAGCGCCGGTAAAGCCAAAACCCTGGGACACTATTCGTGATGCTACGCAATCTGGCCCTACAGCGCCTTTCAATCTACCCAAAGAAGCGGATATAGACAACAAACCGGTATTTGGTAAGGGTTGGGTAAAAGGTGATGATTACCTCACAACGAATGTTTGGACGCCAACTCTGGAGAGAAAGGGATTGCCGGTTATGGTTTATATACACGGCGGTGCTTTTGTCGTAGGAGCCAGTGATGTACCACTATTCGATGGAACAGCCTTTGCAAAAAAAGGAGTAGTACTGGTTTCCTTCAACTACCGGTTAGGCATTGAAGGATTCTTAAAGATAAATGGTGTTCCTACAAACCTCGGGATACGCGATCAAATAGCCGCCTTGCAGTGGGTGCATGATAACGTTGCTTCCTTTGGGGGAGACCCGGCGAACGTAACCATTTTTGGGGAATCAGCTGGCGCTATGAGCGTGGGCGTATTGCTGGTGAGCCCACCTGCACAACATTTGTTTGGGCGCGCCATCATGCTAAGCGGTTCCGGCCAGGCAGTATTAAGTGGCAAGCAGGCGGACCGTATTGCTAACGAGTATGCAAAAGTGCTTAAAATTAAAAACACCAGGGATGCTTATCTTAAATTCTCGCCGGAAGAGCTAATGGAGGCACAGACCAAAGTGACGCCTAAAATGGTAAAATTGGAAACCGAAGAACACGCTGACCCTACCGGAGGATTGGCTTTATTCTTTCCTGTAATCGATGGAGAAGTTGTTCCTGATGTTCCACTAAAAACTTTACAAAGTGGTTCCGGTGGTAAACATGACCTGCTACTTGGGTACAACTCCGATGAAGTAAATTATTTCTTGATACCTACCGGATTGATGAAAAAAATTAAGTTCAACCTTGTTTTAAACAAAGCCGTCAAAACCGTTCATCCGGCTCCCTCTGCTTTGATTTCCGTATACAAAAGTGCTTATGCGAAAAAGAATTTGGGTGAGCTATTCTCTGCTATCCTGACAGCCTACCAGTTTCAAATCCCCACAATCCGATATGCCGATTCACATGCAAAGCTCCAGGGTAAAACTTATATGTATGAGTTTGCGTGGAAATCTTCAGTAGCCAACGGCATATACGGAGCTTATCATGGTGTGGAACTGCCGTTCGTTTTCAATAATATGGATATTGTAAAAGGGGATCGGGGCATGCTGGGCCCTGAAGGTGGCCCTGCAGAACTGACAAGAAAAATGCAAACCTCGTTTGTTGAGTTTGCAAAAAATGGCGATCCGGGGTGGGAAGCCTATCGGCCTGGCGAACGAAAGACGATGCTTATTGATAACACCTGGCAATTGCAAAAAAATCCACATGCAAAGGAAATAAGCATCTGGGACGGCGTACGATAGGTGATTGTGCGTAATGTCTTTTACAAACATTATTTGGAATAATAAGAAAGAAAGAAAACACAAAGATCAACACCCCTGGTAAGAATCTTCAACGAAGGCAGATAGTTGTTTCACTTTCGTAGATTTTTCATTTCATTTTAACATGACGGAAGATGTACTGCCCTGGCCTCTCCAATACCACTGCTTGCTGACTCACATTGGAAAGTGTTTGCCTTTGATGCCAATTTCGCGAAAAAGAATAAGGTTAATACTTCACCAGGTAAATGCTTTATACATAAAAATGGTAAACCCGGAGGCTCAAATGTTTAAGAAAAGCATACCTACTTTTTCAGACTGTCCTTTTTTAGACTGTCGTTTAATGCTATTGAGGTATCACCCATCATTATTCCTATTGGATTTGTGTCCCGCTTTGGAGGAGGCGTGGTGCTATTTATATTGGAAGTTGTGTCTGAATCGGCAGAACTTTCACTACCGTTCCCGCAAGCCATAAAAATTCCGGCGATGACTATAGTCAATAATATCCTTTTCATATTGCGTTTGTTTTCTTTCAGGAAACCTGATGCTCCTATCCCATTTGCTTCTCCGAAAGGAATGGCTGGTTATATTCACGCTTACCCCTCGCCTTGTACAGTGCGTTTGCAAGCGCAGCAAAAATGGGAGGGAACAACGGTTCGCCAAGACCGGTAGGATCTTTTTCATTTTTCACAAAATGCACTTCAATAGATTTGGGCGCCTCACTATTCCTGATCATCCGATAAGTATTAAAATTATTCTTTTGTGGCACTCCATCCTGAAACGTCATTTCCCCGTATAAAGCATTTCCGATACCATCGACGATAGCCCCTTCACTCATGTTGATGGCTGCGTCGGGATTTACCACAACGCCGCAGTCAACAGCAGCATATACTTTTTCAACAACAGGTTTGTTTTCCCTGATCGACAAGTCGATCACCTCGGCAACGTACGTATTGTGACAAAAATGGGCTGAAACACCACGGTGAACACCGTTGTTTGCATTACCCCAGTTGGACTTCTCTCTAACCAGTTTCAGTACGCCCGCATAGCGTTCAGGGTCGTAATCGTTATCTTTTCCAACAGGCTGGTTTTTGGCACGCTCCAAAAGTTCCAGGCGAAACGCTATAGGATCCTTACCCGCCAGTTCTGCCACTTCATCCAGGAATGACTGCTCCGCTCCGCCCAGGAAATTTGAACGGGGCGCACGGAAAGCCCCAATGGTGATATTGGAGTTCTGCATCCATTCCTCGGCCAGGTAATTGTCCACAGCACCTGCCGGAAAGCGGTTTTGAGAGTAGCCAAGCGGACTTTCCGGAATACCGCCCGCCTTCACCTGGTAGGCAATCAGGTTATTATTTTCATCCAGTGCGGCCTTATAAGTAGCGGTGTACATCGGCCGGTAAATTCCATAGGTCATATCGTCTTCGCGCGAATAAACCAGCTTAACCGGTGCATTCAGTTTTTGAGAAATGACCGCCGCCTCTACCAAATGATGACCGTAGGCCCTTTGGCCAAATCCCCCGCCCATTCGGGCCAATCGGATATGGATCTTTCCCTTGGCATTCCCAGGCGCGCGCTGAGCGCCTGCATAATAAATTCGGGTGCCTGTATGGGTCCATATATGTCAGCTTTCTCAGCTGTAACGTGGGCAAAACAGGTGCGCGGTTCCATAGCGTTATGCGCAAGGAATGGAGCGGAATAGGTACGCTCAATTACTTTCGCCGATTTCTTAAAAGCACCTTCCGGATCACCGTCTTTCCGAAGTACTTTTCCCGGTTTTTTCGCCATTTCTGCGATGCTGGCTTTATGCAGCTCCGTGCTCTCCAACCCGCTGGGAATCGTGACCGCTTGTTTACCTCCGCGCCCTTGGACTACTATATTCATCTCAGCCGCTTTTTCCCATTCTATCTTCAGAGCCTTTTTGGCGTTTATCACTTCCCAGGTTGTTTTTCCAACAACTACCACTATGTCGGTAAAACTGGTCGTGTCAAAACCGTTTCTCTCGTAATCGTCAGTTAAAGTCTTAATGGTGAATACATCGGTTATGCCCGGCATCGATCTACCTCCACTATCATCGACCGATTTTACTTTCACGCCGAATGCTGGAGGATGGGCAATCATGGCGATCAACATTCCTTCCTGTTTGTAATCGAGTGTGAACAAGGGTTTCCCCGTTACAATATTCAATCCGTCTACATTCTTCTTAGAGTTGCCTATAACTTTGAAATCACCTACTTTTTTCAATGGAACATCTTTTGGCACCGGAAGCCTGGCTGCGTTCGAAGCCATTTCACCATAGCCCGCCTTTTTGCCACCCGACTTGTGATGCAGGATTCCGCCGTTAGTGGTAATCTCCCCTGCGGGCACATTCCAGGAGTATGCTTATGATTCCAATCTGACGGAGAACATCTGCCATTTTTATAAGATCCGCTACGGCATGGCAAAGGTGTTCTGCAACATGGATGTCAGGGAAGGGATTTTTCTAAACGGATCGGCTTGGTCTGCCCTACTCCCGAAGATGGAAGAATAATCATGTCTGTAGGTTCATTTGACGAAATCCCCGATACCATCACCTGCGACACCTGCGAAATTCCTGAAAGGGATAAATTTTAATTTATCCGCGAAGAAACAAAAGACGGTCGAATATTATCAGCTAAACAGAATATGGCACCTGGCTGATAATCCTCCAACACAATTAATCAAAGTTAAGTTCTTTGACCATTTGCAGATATTGTTGTCAACAAGAAGTTTCAGGTTAAAAACTGTATCAAAACCGTACAGCGCTTTGTATCAAACTAGAACAATTATACAAGCGTCCTTCTTCGGGACTGTTGATTACCAAAGCCTTCTAATATTGGTTTCACGTTTGAAATAACCGTTGTCTGACCAGACCTTAAACATAATCTAACAACTTCCGGATGTTTAAAAATTATTTCAAAACTGCATGGCGCAACGTTGTTAAAAACAAGGTTCATTCATTTATCAATATTGCAGGTTTGTCTGTAGGTATGGCGTGCAGCCCGCTTATTTTGCTTTGGGTACAGAATGAGTTAAGCGTTGATGCCTTTCACAAAAACGGTGAACGGCTATACAAGGTGTATGCACGGGAATACTATAATCAAAGTATAGACGGTAATTACGATACGCCAGGGCCTTTAGCAGATGAGCTAAAGAAAGTAATACCGGAAGTAGAAGATGCTATCATGCTTCAGGAAAATAACCACCGGGGTACTTTCCAGGTGGGTAACAAAATTCTAAAGGTGGAAGGCACAGGTGCAGGCGCTGCTTTGTTTAGCATGTTCAGCTACCCGCTTTTACAGGGTACACCCAAAACAGCACTTGGTTCAACGACGAGCATGGCGATCTCTAAAAAAACGGCTGACCGGTTTTTCGGCAGCCCGCAGAATGCTATGGGTAAAACCATTCGCTTTGATAACAAAAGAGATTTCACTGTAACTGCAGTGTTTGAAAATTTGCCTGCAAACGCATCCCGTAAATTTGATTATGCCATTAGTTGGGAGGCACGGCAGCAAGATCACCCTTGGGCTAAAGAATGGAATAACAGCGGCCCGTTAACTTATATATTGTTACGTGCGGGTGCTAACCCGGCATTGGTTGATAAGAAGCTTACCCATCTTCTGGATACGTATAAAAAAAATCAAGGTCGAGCTTACCGGATTGAACTTGGGCTGCAAAAATTTGAAGAGGTGTACCTGCATGACATTTTTAAAGACGGAAAAATTGCAGGCGGACGTATTGAATACATTCATCTCTTTAGCCTCGTAGCGCTTTTTATTTTGCTGATTGCCTGTATAAATTTCATGAACCTTACTACTGCACATTCGGTCAAAAGAGCAAGAGAGGTTGGAGTGCGTAAAGCGGTGGGTGCGCTGCGTTCTGTATTAATCAAACAGTTTATTGGCGAATCACTGATGCTTACCGCGTTCGCTGTGACCGTTGCATTAATGCTAATGACCTTGCTTTTGCCAGTCTTTAACCAGGTTACGCAAAAGGAAATGGAACTGCCTTTTAATAATGCAATTTTCTGGTTAAAGCTTGTTGCAATCACATTGGTTACAGGATTGATTTCAGGAAGTTACCCCGCCTTGTTTTTATCCTCTTTCAACCCGGTGAAAGTTTTAAAAGGAACAGTTAAGCTTACCACCGGAGCGGTATGGTTTCGCAAAGGCTTAGTAGTGTTTCAGTTTGTTCTTTCAATGATGCTTATCATTGGCACAATCGTGGTTTCAAAACAGGTGAACTTTATACAAACAAGAAACTTAGGATACGACCGCGAAAACTTGATTTATGTTCCTATTGAAGGTGAGCTTCTAAAGAAATATGCAACATGGAAAAATGAAGCTTTAAAAATGCCAGGCATCCAAAGCATAAGCCGTATATCTGATAACCCTGCCAACCTTGATCAGCAAACGAATGATGTAAATTGGGAAGGAAGGGATGCAAATACCCTCATCTCTTTCGAACATCCAATTGTAGGATATGATTTTACCCAAACCATGAAACTGAAAATCAAGGATGGACGTGATTTTTCCAAAGACTTTCCCACAGATTCTAATACTTATATCACTAGCGTCTTGTTATAAAGTACATCAGTTCTTTGAAAATATTGCTGGATAAGGGTTTCAGAGATTCAAAATTTCAAATGATTTGAAATGATTTCGTTTATTTGATTTATAATTACTTATAAATCAAATAGTTATGA
>JBGSYC010000021.1:0-29226 GCA_041751095.1 Flavihumibacter sp. | reverse complement strand
GGCGCGCTGGTCGTCTGTGAAAATGAATACGATGTTTAGCCGTCCATCTGTGTTTAACTGTTCCTCTTTAGCAGGTTTACTTTCGACGAAGACAGCCATTAACAGTAGCAAACCTGAAACCAATAGGGTTAAATATCCTGTTTTTTTTTGGGTATAGATGAAGCTCTCTTTATTCATCATTTTTATGGCAGAAGACCCTGATTACTGGTGTTGGCTTCCGCACACGCTAATGTAACATTGTTTTTAAATTAACCCTTGTACGGATAGCTGTTATTTCACGATCAATAATTTCGGTAGTATAGTATTGCCTCTTTGCAGCATTACCGCATACACACCCGGACGTAATGAAGATATATCCAGTATTACCTTATTTGCTCCCGGTTGCGTGGTTGCATTGTAGGTAAGCACGACTACATTGACCATGTTGATTACGGTTACTTTCAAAAGCTCTCCTTCCCTGGCGTCGAAGAGCAACGTTGTCTGCCCCCTTGCAGGATTTGGACTCAGCTTCACTTCCATAATCTCCTTGAAACTTCCATAGGACGGAGCCGGCGTGGCAGGATATAGCTGGGACTGGGGAACGATCTCTTCTGCCTGACCAGGGCTGCTCCAGTACAGGTGGGCCATCGCAGTACCGCTGTTTTCGAAGTATTCAATTTTAATGGAGTACTTCCTGTCTGCTTCCATGGCTATTGTTGCCGTGTTCGTTCTTTGGCCATTCCCGTTGAAATCATTAATCAGCAACTGGCCGTTTATCCAAACTTTCACACCATCATCTGTCACTGTTTTAAAAGTGTAGGTCTCACTGTATCTGGCTTCTATCTGCCCTTCCCATTTTACAGAGAATGTATTATGGCTGATCGAAGCATCCGGTGAACCTGCTCCCCAGTTAAAATCAACCGTAGCATCTGTTCTGAGGAAGCTTCCTCCCACGAAATATTTACTCCTGTAGTAGGTAGCCAGTAAACCTGTCCCCGCCGCCGCAGTGGTTACTGTTTCTTCTACGGAAGATGTTTCCCGTGTACTGGTAAAAGCTGTTGCTTTGTACGTATAAGATGTGGAAGCTACGAGGTTTGTTTCTTTATACGAAGTGACATTTGCCGGCAGGGTAACTATTGTTTCAAAGACGCCCCCTGCTGTGCTTCTTTCTACTTTGTAGCCGTCTTCGTTATTGGCATTATCTGTCCAAGTCAGAGAAATCGTTCTTTGCGAAAGTACTGTTGCCGCCAGATCTGTAGCGGCGAGGAGAACATCAGGTAAAGTAACTGCACTTGCTTCATTAGTATACGCGGAATTGCCTGCTGCATTATACGCCACAACTTTAAACGTGTACCTGGTGTTGGCCTTTAATCCGGTTGAGCTATAAGCAGTAGCATTGGCGGCGGTGGTATCGATGACTGTAAAGGCTGAATCAGACGCTGGTCTTATTTCGATCATAAAACCGGTTTCGTTATCGGCCTGATCGGTCCAGGATAAGTTTATTTCAGTCTGTGATCGTCCGGTTGCCACCAAACCTGAAGGCGGTGCAGGCGGTGCAGTTTGTACAGCGCCCATATCCAAAGCTTTATTATTGAATGGCAAACCCAGTAAGACGGCTATTTTTTCAGGAAGGGCAGTACCGGCTTTAATGGCCGGGGAATTAGCCTTTAACCTGTATGTAGTGTCATTAAAAAACGGATTTGAGCTTTGCCTGTAAGAGGCGATAGAATTTTTCTCGTAAGCGGGAAATGCTGTCTTAAACGCTTCAAGTGTGGTATAATTTACATTGCTCCATCTATAAACATTTCCCTCAGCAGCGGCAGTGCGATAATATCCGTTAAAATCACTTTCCTTTACCTGCAGAACTGACGGCGCGGTATTCTCCATCCATAAGCCGGTATTGGTCACCACAAGGTTGTTTTTTATCACATTGGCCCGGGTGATCCATGAACATTCTTTGCTGTTGGCAAAAACGTAACTGTAAAAAGTGCCACCGGGCATTGTGTTCTTAGATTCCCGCGGGGTATCTTTTATAAAGAAGCCCCTGCCGGTGTTACTTACGATCGTATTGTTCCATACTTCCGATGAATCGGCATCGGATAATGCCACACCATAATTTTTGTTATTAACGAGGATATTCCCGGCAATGAATGTTCCATTGCTTGTTTCTGAAAAAATGCCAAATCCGCCATTGTCCCTTACCGTGTTATAAATTAACTCATTGTCGATGGCGCTTATGTCTAACCAGATACCTACGGCATGATTGTTTTCAATCAGGTTACTCCGCAGTCTCATATTCTTTGTCGCAATTACCTTGATACCGGCCGCGGACCAACTGAGGCTGTAACTTTCTATATTATTCTGATAAGCATGGTTACCTTCTACCAGCGTTTCTCTCAAATTATTTCCTGACATGCCAACGCCTCCGTTAAAAGCAAAGATATTGCCTCTGATAACTGCGGTAGGCGCCACGAGGGTGGCCCCCGCAGTGCCATTCCATGAAAAAGTATTGTCTTCAAGGCGTAACCCTCCAAAGCATACCGCTTCGAGGCCCTGGTCTGCATAATGGGTAAAACCTAACCCTTTGATGGTAGTTCCATTAGGCACCCTTATTTCAGCGCCTGAAGGGGATTTCCTTACCAGAGGAGAGGCAAACCTGGTAGATTCTATCCTTCCGGTAGCGGGATCGGCTCCTATGTATAATTTATCGCCCGCGTAGTCTATATAAAACGTTCCCGCACTAACCTTTTTAAGCGAATCAACCTGCCTGAGAGACCTGTCGTTTATAAAGATCATATCCCTGTTATCGCAAAGCGGATTAATTCCTATATCCTCTTCAACGGTATTTTCAGGGAATTCATACGGCCAGTTGGCATGTACCCATACATTTGTTCCTGCTACTTTTTCCCAGTCTGTTATTACGATACTTCCCTTGATCCACGGTTCTTCACCCGGGTAAGCCTGAATAGTGATTTTGTTTGTAATCCTGTTTTGACTCACAGAGCGGTATTCACCACCCCTTACAATTATCGTGGCATTTACCGGAGCGTCCAACATAGCCCTTGTTAGTGTCCAGGGAGAAGACGGGCTTGTGCCGGTGTTAGTTATTTTACCGGGATTTATCGCAGCATCCTCGGGAGCTGCATAAATTACCATTCCCGTTGAAGGGATAGGATAGCTGGTTAGTTTTAAATCTACTTTCTGAGCTTTTACGGTGAACCCATAAAGGACGAGCAGTATTGCGCATAGTACCCGGGCCATTTCTTTTGTATTCATTTTGGTTGATTAAAGCCCGGCAGTAGAATTTGGTGAACTGCGTGTAGGCGGATTGTTTTAATACATCTATATCTTCTTAACCGACATCTTGCTGCCGCCCTGGTTAAGCATTGTTGTCAATTGTTTTACGATAGCTGAAAATGCAGCCTTGCCGGCGAGGTTTTCGTTTTCGTCAGGATCATTTTGGTGGTCGTATAATTCAATGGCTATAACTTCCCTGGGATTTCCTACAGGGCCTGTTTGCCACCGGGTAAACCGGTACTGATCGGTACGTACCGAATAACCCATCACGTCACGTTGAGGATATACGTCCCTTTTGTAAAATTCACGTGTATGCTGGCTGAAAGCGGCGTCTTTCCAGGTTCTGCCGGGGTTTTCCAGCAAAGGCACAAAGCTGACGCCCTGCAGGGTTTTGGGAACCGCTAAACCTGCCAATTCGCAAAGGCTTGGGTAAATATCAATTAATTCCACGAGGCCCTTGGTTGTTTTACCCTTCTGAGTCATATCCGGATAACTTACGAGCAGCGGTACGCGGGTATCAAGTTCAAAATTGGTATGTTTCCCCCAGTCGTTATGCTCACCTAACTTAAAGCCATGATCGCCCCAGAAAACGATAATGGTGTTTTCGCTAAGATTAAGACGCTCTAATTCGGCGAGCAATTTTCCAACCTGGGCATCCATATAACTAACGCAGGCGTAATAGCCATGCCGAAGTTTACGGGCCAGGGTGTCCGGTATGACATCGCGGGGTACTGAGTAAGACGCCTTCATCTCTCCGAAATTGTTGGCGGCAATAGGCGGCATGTTCTTCGGGTAGAAAGGATTTGGAGCAAGCTTTATTTCCTCAGGATTATATAAGTCCCAGTATTTCTTTGGAGCTGAAAAAGGAAGATGGGGCTTGCTAAAGCCTACCGCCATAAAAAAAGGTTGTTGGTTATTTTGCAGTGTTTTTAAAACCGCTACAGCATGATCGGCCACCTTTCCGTCGAGATAGGCACTGTCCGGCACGTCAGCAGATTCATAAACTGGCGTTCTTTCTTTGTTTTTCACAAACGCAAGGCTTTCCTGCTTAACATATTTATCACTCGCGGATTTCGGCCGCCAGGAAGGCTGGCTCCAGGACAGGCTATCATCTAATCCATTATGAAAAATTTTGCCCATAGCCAGGGTATTGTAGCCGTTTTGCCTGAAATATTGGGGGAGCGTCACTACGTCTGGCACTGTTTTTCTAAAATGGGTGGTGAGGTTAGTTACTTTGGTAGAATCAGGCCTGAGGCCCGTAAGCAGGCTTGTCCGGGAAGGTGAACAAAGCGCCTGCTGGCAATATGCCCGGTTAAAGAGCAATCCCCTCGAAGCCAGCTTGTCTATATTTGGTGAAAGGATATGGGATTGACCATAACAGCCCAGTTCCGTGCGTAAATCGTCTACGGCAATGAACAGAACATTGTATGGCTTTCTAACAGGTGCCTTATCCTTTCTTTGCTGTGCTGCTCCCGGAAAAGCAACGGCAAAACACAACAGAAAACCCGCAAAAAAAACTACATATTTCAGGTATATCATAAGTCAATTTTAATGAACACGGCGCTTGCAGGCAAATTGGTTAAATGAAGTCAATGACCGCATCATCCCCTGGAAATACCTGAACCCGGTGCAAACGGTGCTCTAAATATGCTTTATGTATTTGGATGCTCCCGTACATAACCTGTACAGATCAGGTTCATGATACTGAGAAAATCATCTACCCAGGCGAGTCGCCGGCTCAGCGGCTTCGATCAACGGCGGCTAATCCGGGACTCGCCGTAGCGCTACAGGTTGCCCGTGTGAAAAAAGCATCCCTTTAATGACTGCTTTAGGGTTAATACACGCCACTTCGCGAGTGCCAGATTCTTTAAATTTGCGTTATGCCGGTTAAAAGAACGATACCTTACCCCGAGGGAACCTTTTTTATCACCTTTACCTGTTTTCAATGGCTTTCGCTTCTTGAAATTACAAACGGTTATGACTTAGTTTATAAATGGTTTGATTATTTAAAAGCACAAGGCCATTATATTATTGGTTACCAGATAATGCCCAATCACATCCATATAATTATTGGATTTTA
This sequence comes from Flavihumibacter sp., assembly GCA_041751095.1. Classification (GTDB taxonomy): domain Bacteria; phylum Bacteroidota; class Bacteroidia; order Chitinophagales; family Chitinophagaceae; genus JADCRZ01. The sequence goes on along the minus strand of JBGSYC010000021.1, from coordinate 23,870 downwards.
TAATTCCGGAAAAGAGATCAATAAAATTATCGGAAACGGCAAACGATTTATGGCCTACGAAATCATTAAACGATTAATAAACAGCAACCACCTGGATATATTAAAAAAGCTTCACCAAGGAGTGAACATCAGTGACCGGAAGAGAGGCAAACAATACGAGGTTTGGGAAGACTCCTTTGACTGGAAGGCCTGTGATAGCTTAAAAATGATTTTACAAAAATTAGATTATATCCATAATAATGCATCTACAGGCAAATGGCAGCTTGTTGAATGTCAGGCTGATTATCCCCATAGCTCAGCAAAATTCTATATAACTAATGAACAAGGAATTTACCCCGTTACGAGTTATATGGAAATCGAGGACGTGGATCTGACAAAAAAATCAAATGTTAGCACCACTAATACGTAATTTATCAGACCCCGTGAAAAAGGGAAATTGTACCGCGTTACTCTCCCTTCCATCCCAGGCGAGTCTCCGGCTCAGCGGCTTCGATCAACGGCGGCTAAGCCGGGACTCGCCGTGGCGCTACAGGTTGCCAGCGCGTATTTGCACAGCGATCTCGCTATGGAATGATAGGTTTTGGCTTGCATCCTCCGCTCCGCCGAGTCCCGCGCAGGCAGCAAAATAGTGCCAGTGCGTACCGCGGAGACATCGGCGGGGATGGTGGTGGGGAACCTCGCCATGTCTAAGGCGAAGCGTTAGCAAACCCGGTTATAAAGTGTAAGCATTTAAGTTTAAATTTGGTAAATTTCTACTTTTCCCACCATGATCAGATTAATCCTTGTTTCTCTTTGTGCCGGGTTGGCCTTCTTAGATTTCATGACATCAGGCAAAAGCTTGCGGGCAGGCCATGAGCCTTTCCCCGCAGACAGCGTTATCGTTGCTGCCGGTGAAGGGCTGTTTAACCAGTACTGCAGCGGTTGTCATAATTTTACTCAGGACGGTATCGGCCCGCAGTTAAGTGGATTAACAACCAAAGTATCGGGTGAATGGATAAAGCAATTCATAAGGGATCCGCAAAAAATGATCAGTGCGGGAGATGAACGCGCGGTGCAGGTGCGTCAGAAATACAAAGTTGTGATGCCATCATTTACCGCTTTAAGCGATAAAGACTTAACCGCTATCGTGGCATTTCTGGAGACTCAGAAGCTTCCGGCAAAAAGGGTGAGAAGGGTATTTGCGAATGTCATTTCGAACCCTGTTCCCGAACCGGTCAGGTTGTCGCAAGTCGTCGCCGGCCTGGAGCCGGTCACGAAGATGCCCCCTTCAATTGATAGCGGCGCCGGGCCGGCAGCAAGAATAACCAAATTAGATTTCCAGCCAAATACAGGCACTTCATTTATCCTTGACCTTCGGGGCTTACTTTACAAATTACAGGACAACAAGCCTGTGCTTTACATGGAGATGGCTAAGTTAAAGCCTGCATTTATCGAGCGTCCGGGACTGGGAACAGGGTTTGGCAGCTTTGCCTTTCACCCGGAGTTCGCCTCAAATGGCCTTCTCTATACTACGCATACCGAACCTTCCGGTACAGCTAAAGCCGATTTTTCTTATGCCGATTCTATCAAAGTAGCGCTTCAATGGGTGCTCACCGAATGGAAAGCAGATGATCCTGGCGCTCCCGCGTTTGCCGGAAAGAGCAGGGAACTATTGCGGGCAGACATGGTTGGAGGAAATCACGGCGTACAGGAGATCACCTTTAATCCACTTGCCCGGAAAGGCGATGAAGATTACGGATTGTTATACATTGGTATCGGGGACGGAGGCAGCGTTGAACGGGGATTCCCGGTTGTCGTGCAAAATCCTGAAAGTATCTGGGGAACCATTCTTCGCATAGCCCCTGCCGGTAGGAACAGCGCCAACGGACAATATGGAATTCCACCGACGAATCCGTTTGCTAATGTAAAAAATAAAATAAGGCGGGCGGAAGTTTATGCATATGGTTTCCGGAATCCTCACCGCATCACCTGGACCCGGAACAAACAGATGCTGACCTCTAACATCGGCCATGGAAATATTGAATCATTGAACCTTATTGTGAAAGGCCATAATTATGGCTGGCCTATCCGGGAAGGAAGCTTCGTTATACACGCTTCTGAGCAAATGAATAAAGTGTATCCTCTCCCCGCCAATGACAGCAGTTATCATATCACATACCCGGTTGCGCAGTATGACCACGATGAAGGAAATGCAATTTCCGGTGGATATGAATATACAGGTACTGCTGTCCCTCAGTTAGCAGGTAAGTTTATTTTCGGTGATATACCTTCCGGCAGGTTGTTCTATATAAATACATCCGATATAAAACAGGGCAGGCAGGCTGTTATAAAAGAATGGAAGGTCGTTTTACACGGCAAACCGACAAATCTTATTGAACTTAGTGGAAGCAAACGCGTAGACCTGCACTTCGGCAGGGATTCGAAAGGCGAATTATATATCTTAACAAAGGCGGATGGTAAAGTTTACAAGATCGTTCCTCCTCATGAGTAATGAACCCGTTTTTTATAGCGCGTCGTAAACTTTCAAGGGGCTCCTGCCGGAGCCATTTTAATCTGATTTCATAGCTAAATCACACGGGTAAGAATTCAATTAATTCGGTAGAGATTTTCAACCGGAACAGCTCCGATAGGAGCAGCATTTGAATTGATTCTTTGTAGCCGCGGAAACTTACACGTGGCTCCTATGGAGCCGTTTGTTGAGAGGTATTGTGCTATAAACACGGGGCTCCTACCGGAGCCATTTTAATCTGATTTCATAGTTAAATCACACGGGGTAAGAATTCAATTATTTTGGTAGGGATTTTCAACCGGAACGGCTCCTATCGGAGCTATTCTCATCTGATTCCATATTTAATATCACGCCAATAAGAATTCAATTTATTCAGTAGCGATTTACGAAAGGAACGGCTCCGGTAGGAGCCCCGTGTTTATAGCCATGTTATTACTTAGTTCTTCGGCTCCGTAAGTGCCGCGTAATTTTTTGCGCAGATCCTTATGGCCTCTCTACATATAGGTTATGCAATGCGGTGATCACCGTTCAACCAATGCGGCATACATTCCTGCCTGCTGATAAAGCGACGACGCTGTCCCTATTTTTATAATGTTTTTGTAGCCGGCAGGTGCAAATACATTAGCCAGGGAAGCAAAGCTTACAGGATACGGCACCCATTTGTTGGGAGTGTCTGTATCATATTCGATGATGATATAACAGCCATCTTCGACTAACCATTCACGGGACTTAGTGATAAAGCCGGTCTTATCCGGCACAAAATGAAGGGCATTGGCCATAAGAATACCATCAAGCTCAGAGAGCGGCAATACATCGACCAGGAAATCTGCCTGTATCCTGCTGAGGATGATATGATCAACAGGCTTCAGTTGGCCAAGCGCATCGCCACTCGTATCTACAGCGTGAACAGTGCTCCCGGGTGGTAAAAGGAACGACAAGGCCCTGGTAAATAATCCCGTACCACTTCCCAGGTCAACCCATGAGCCTGTGCGGGAAAACCGTTCGGCTGCAGGCCTGATCAGCCGGATAGCTTTTGACAGTTCCATATCTTGAATAATGCTGCTGTTGTTTATACGACGATACCATGGCCGCATTTACGCGTTGAGTTGACGTGTAAAACAATCCGTCACCAGTTCATAATCTTTATGGAATGGCAGTTCATATACTGCGGGAAACGTTTTTTCGCTTGCGTATCTCATTCCAGTACTGGTGATTCTCCTCCGGAAACCGGTGGGCGAACCGTTCTACAAACGGGCAGTCATTTACCACGAGTCTCTCACGTGCACGGGTAACTGCTGTATAAAACCACCGGTGAAATTTGTCTGCGCCATCGGCATTGTCGTAAACCATTGCGTAGATACTGCTGTTCAGGTAAAGAAATACGGTCTTCCATTCCCCACCCTGCGCCTTATGCACGGTGATGGCATAACCAAATTTGGCCCGAAGCGCATTGAGATAAGGATCTCTGCGCATTTCTTCCTTGTATTTAGGTGAATTGCGGTGGATGCCACGGTTGCGCATGCGGCCGTCAAAATCGATCAGCAGCGCTTTGGTTTCATCCGCTGAAAGGGCCGGACTTGAATTATACAGCAGGTTACCGATGATCTTTGTATCATACACCATGTCATTAAAAAGAGACTTCACCTGTACGTTCATAAATGTAAAACCCGCCCTGTTGCAATCATAAGAAACCTTTTCCACCTGCACCTGGTCACCGTTGACGAGGGCTACACTATAGCTGTTCTGGATTACCATCAGCATTTCTCCCGGCTGTAATTCGGGGCGGCCGTGGAGCTGGCTGCGGATATAACGGTTAAGGTCATACGCCTGGTTGTTGCTGTGGCAGATGGCCACGGCGGCAGTGATGCCGTGTTCCTTACAAAGCGTGATGTATTCATTGAGGAACTCCTCCCTGCCCAGGGTAGCAAACACATGACGGCCTTCGGGCAGTGGAAACGAAAGCAGTTGCGAACCGGCGGGGTGTAAAATGTTGTTGCGATAGACCCCTGCTACTTCTAGGATCTCGTTACCGGCCTCCTGCCTTATAATTTGGGTAAGCTCAAATGTTTGAGCAGTTATGCCCCTCTGCGTCCAGTACGTTTGCGAAAGAGCCGCCGACATGGACTCTTCTGCCACAGGAGGTAACTGGCATGAGTCTCCTACAAAAATTATTTTACTCTGGCCGGCGAACTTAAGCAGGTCGTCCAGCAGGTTACCACTACCGAAAACAGCAGTGTCGAAAGTGGCCTGGGTAAGGTGACTGATCATAGAAGCTTCGTCGACGATAATTACTTTCGGATGTTGGTCGGGTTCGCTGCTGGTACGAAGGCCGAAATTGAGGAAGAGCTGTCCTGTTTTACTTTCCCACGGGTCTGCCCCTGAGGTATCACTGCCTGTCACTTCGTCGAACATATAGAGGGTACTGTGCAGGGTAAATGCGTTCTGTTTGGTTTTGGAAGAAAGCACCTTTGCTGCCCTTCCTGTGGTTGCGGTAAGCTTGAAGGTTTTGTTGGTGTCTTTAAGATATTTGCATACTGCGTGTACAAGCGTGGTTTTGCCGGTACCGGCGGGTCCTTTAAGAATAAAGACCTGGTTTCCGGTCTTCAGAAAAGATTTGATGGCACCAAGAGCAGCAGTTTGGTCGTCGTTTAATTTGAGCTGTGTTGATGACATTGCGTTCACATGACTTTAAACACCAGGGATCGTGAATGTTCCGGTTTACGAAAGGACAGAACGTTCTGCAAAGTAACCCGTTTTTAGCGTTTTTTTAATCAGACATATGCAAAATCTTTGTTTTGTGCCGGGGAAAAACGCTTTTCTGCCTGTTACTCAAAGATCCGGTGGGGTTTAGAACCGGCTGGTGATTGTTGGCTGACGACGGTTCAGGTTAGCGATCATCTTATTTTTGTTGTAAGGGATGAGGGATGGTTCCCGCCGCGTTTGTAGAGACGCCATGCATGGCGTCTCTACAGGTCTTAATCCTTGTTGTGATGGATGATGGTTCCCGCCAGCAGCCGGACGGCACTGAGGCAAAGTTGTGTTGTCACCAAAAGGAATTATAACTTCGTTGTCTGCGTCCGTTTAAATCTAATATTCCCCAGGTACATTTCGTGGGTACGACATGGGAAATAAAGCCGTCCTATCCCAATGGCGGGTGCTTTTGAAATACAAAGAACAACATATCATAAGGACATAACACGAATTGTTCCTACGGAACAAAAGGAGCCGCGTGCTGAAATAATGATGCTTCTCAACATTTTTATTGCTGTTCTAACATCACCCGCCCTTCATCACCTCCCTGCCACCACCTCTTCCGCCAGGCCAAAGCTCAGCGTCATGCCCGCACCACCAAGACCGTTAACGATGGTAACGCCATCAGCCGGACTAAATATAAAATCCGTTTTGCCATCCAGCCGCTTTGGATAAGTGCCGTTCCAGCTTTCTATCACCTTCCAGCTTTTAAAAGCTGCAAAGCGTCTGAGGTAATCCAAAATAAGCTGGCTGATATGATCCCGGTTAAAAGGGTCATGCACCAGGCCATACTCATGGCTGTCGCCAATAATCAGCTCTCCCGCCTGGTTCTGCGATACCATAACGTGTATGCCTAAGCTAAGATATTCCGGAAGGGTCTGCCGGTAATAGTCATGCAATTTTTGCAACGAGGGAGCAGCGCTGAAGCTCTTGTAATGTATGAGGGATAAACCGCCGCATAAGGAAGGACCTGTCCGCCAGTCTTGCGGCTGAGCCTCCAGCTTCATCATCTGCAACTTGCATTTGGTAAAATCAGCTGCAGCATAAACATCAGGATACAACGTTTCGAAATCGGCTCCGCTGCAAATAAATATCCGGTCGGCCCTCCATTTATTTTTACCGGAGCTTACGACGGGGTACTCTACATGACTTATAGCAGTGTTAAACGAAAATGTTACACCATACTGTTCGTGTAAATATCCGGGCAATTTGTTGATGGCTTCCCTCGGGTCTATGATCATCTCATCACCGCTCCACAGCGCGCCTTTCAGTTCATTGTTGTTCACGGCTTCGCTACAAGCCGTGGCCATCCCGGGAGTCAACATTTTCACCGGCCTCGTGTTCCTGTTCATTTCGCAGAACTCACTGATCACATCTAATTCGAGACTGTTGCAGGCCAGGTGCAGACTTCCCTTTTCCCCGTACCACAATCCCGTTTCATGGCATACCGATTTCCATATGGACTTGCTTAACAGAGCCCTTTCATACATCTGACCACTGGTTTGACCAATCGGCCATATCATCCCAAAGTTTCTGATAGAGGCGCCTACGGCTCTTGCATCCCTTTCAAAAACGGAAACGGAATATCCTCTTTCCGCAAGGCTTCTTGCCATTGCAAGACCGACAATTCCTGCTCCTACTACGATCGCGGTTTTATCGCCCATATAATGACGGTATGGATGGAGTGACCTTAAAAAACTTTCTGTGGAAATATATTGCCGACAAGACGGTTCCGGCAATGCCGAAAACGCAAATCATAAAAATGGCATTGGTGAAAAAATTCGTCCAGGTCAGTTTTACGGCAAAGAATTGTTTAAAGAACAGCACAAGTATGCTCCCCAGGTACCCGAAAGAATCCGCTACGTACATGATAAAGCCTACGTTGCCGTTGATCCGGTAGGTAGCGATCATGCGTTCGAAAAACAACGCGTTAAAGGGCACATAGCTCAGGTATAATCCTGTGCCGATCAGGGTCATCCACACTACCGGGCTGATATGGTGATAAACGAAAAGCAAGGTTGAAAATAACGTAAGCGCATAGCCGAAAATGATGATGTAATGATTGATCATGAAAGCCCTGATGTTTTTTCTGACCAGGATCAGCAGGCTCATGCAGATCAGCACGATGACGGAAACCGGGATTTCCGTTCTTGAAAAAACTGAAGCACTGCCACCGTAACCCATTTCCGTCCATAACTCGTTGGCAAAATTATCGCGGAAATCGCGAAGTACGGTCAGGAGAATATATGTGCTCACGATCATGATTATGCCCGGAAGGAACATGCTGATAAATGCGGCGCGGGCGGCTTTGTCCATAGGCTTTCGTTCATTTCTCAGATCCACGTCAGCCCCGGAAGGCGGCGGAAGGTGGTTAAGCAACCATGTAAACAACAACAGCGGCAGGATGAAAAAACTTCCTGTTACAAAAGGCATCCACATCTCGCTGATGTGCCAGTCAATGATCACAAATTTACCCACCGACTTTACCACGCCTGAAGAAAAAATAAAGCTTATCGATAATACCGCTCCCATAAATTCGGTGAATCTCCTTCCTTCCACAAAGCTGAAAACAAGTCCCCAGACCATTCCCAGGGGAAACCCGTTTAAAAAAAGGAAAAGAATGTTTACCGGCGCGGGTGTTATCGCGAATAGCAACAACGCGATCCAGGAAAAGACAATCAGCTTTACGATTGTGCCTGCCCGTTTGTGGCCCTGCATCGAGGAGATGAATTTTATCCCGTAGAATTTGCTCAGCATGTATCCCAGCACCTGGGCGGTAACAAGCCATACCTTGTAATCGATATTCATGAATTTTATGCCCTCGAAACCTGCGGCGGTAAATGGCTTCCTGAAAGCATACATACAAAAATACACGCCGAAAGAGCAGGCAGCTCCAAAGCATGCAATGAACCAGGGCGGCGTGTCAGACAGCTTCTTGCTGAGTATCGGTGACGTGATCATGCCGTAGTGTGCTGGTTTATACTCTTTACGATCGGGATCAGCGACATGAGGTCGTCAATGATAAAATCAGGCGAGTAGTACTGGAGTTGTTCACGGGCAAAAGCGCCTGTGGTAACGGCAACCGTACATAAACATCCTGCGTTCCTTCCCTCCTTCACGTCCACTTCGGTGTCTCCTACTTTTATAACCTCAGACGCACTAAGGATACCGGCATCATTCATTAGTTTGCGGATCATATAAGGATGGGGCCTTCCCGCTTTTACTTCATCGCTCGAAACCACATGGTCAACAATGCCGGACGTTGCCCAGCCAAGTCTTTGCAAAATCACACCGGTAATGTCTTTTGAAAAGCCGGTGTTTAAACCTATCCGTATGCCGTTCTGATGTAACCACGTAAATACGTCAGTAACGTAAGGCAACGGTTCTATGCCTGGCGCGTTTCCGTAGTAGTCTGTAAGCAACCCGGTAAAGCGTTTATGAATACCAGGGACAAGATCAGCAACGACGGACTGATCACCATTCGTTTCCCCGAGTATTTTCGCTATTGCTTCAGGCTTTTGGTAACCCATGAGAAGATTGATCCTTTCCAGTGATACCTCGTAACCGGATTCAAGGAATGCCGATTGAAAAGCAAGCGCTATTTCACCATTGTCTTTTAAAGTGGTACCTGCAATATCAAAAACAACCATTTGAACTCCTTTTGCCATAGCGTTAAATTTTATGTAGCTGGTACTCAAATAAAAGATTCCTGAAGTAATCCAAAGGAGGGATTTTTGCATCGGGCTCCTTGGCAGCCTCGTCCCATAATCTCACTTTAATGATATCGTCAAAATAACGGTGATGCTTAAACTCAGAAGCCTCTTCCATCGACATAGGGCCACCCTGCCATTTCAGTGTTTCCAGACTGGCGGCAGATAATTTTGCCATGTAGGTTTCCTGTGTTGCCACCAGGTAACGTTTTGCCTGCACATGCATTTCAACGACAGAACAGATGCGATCACGAAAATGACGGCTGCGGAGGAAGCCTGCCCCCATACCTTCATGGTTCACTACCCCAAATGTCCCCATCGCCTCTGCCGGAGAAGTATGTTTTAGCAAATGACCGATGTCGTGAAGGAACGCCCCCAATATTAATTCCGTTCCCTCATCTTTCGCGATGGCCTTCATCGCGCACTGGATCATGTGCGAAGTCTGCGAAACCGGTTCTCCGTCGTAATCCTCATCGCCATACATTTGATAAAGGCTGATGATTTCGCTTGTTATTCTTTCTGCATGATGGCGCGCATTCACGGTAACTTTTTCTAAAAATAGGCAAAATACGCCTGACACCGCAGGCACCTGTATTAATTCTGCTTTAATGAAACAACTGGCCACACCCTCTTGTCATCTTTCATGAGCCCCTTTTGGTGTTTTGTTATGTAGCGGTCTTCCGTGCGAAATGAAAGATCACTGAATACCACACTCTTTTGTCATCTTTCATGAGCCCCATTTTGGTTTTTGTTACATAGCGATCCTCCGGGCGAAATGAAAGATCGCTGAAAATTTTGCAGGCTGTGATTGGTGATCAACCTGACTAAACAACTACTCGCTGAAATTCCGGAGATTTCAAAGTCCGCCGCAATGAGTTGCCTTAGGTGCAAGAGCGTACATCGGCGGCTTTTCAATGACAAACGGGGGGATACCGGAGATTTCAAAGACCGCCGCAATGAGTTGCCTTAGGTGCAAGAGCGTACATCGGCGGCTTTGAAAAGGACAAGTGGGGGGGAAGCTACACCGGCGGCTTTGAAAGGACAGATTTCAACGCTCTCTCGTCATGGTGAAGGGGCATCCAGCAACTGCACCATGATTGACAAGCGCGGGGACATTCGATTTTACCCTCAAAAATTAATACGGAATCTCAAAAACATTTTAGATTTTTGTAATTGAAAATCAACATCATTATGAAGGATAAAAAGTTTAAATATTATGAAGATGTTATCGAAGAATATCTTCAGCTAACAGACGAGCAAATCGAAATTCCTTTGCTGATTGAAAAAAATAAGGAGAAGATGGATTCCCTGAACCTGGATAAAAATAACGCGGTTCTTAAAGCGGGGGATGCAGAGGATGCATATAAAATTTTCACTCAGATAAAAAAACTTGAAGACAGAAGGGCGGAAGTGGAAACAGAGCTCAAAGAAGTGGAGAACTTTTTTAAGCAGTTTCTCCAGGTTATTGACGGTGGCAAGGTATCGTTTCAGAAGAAGGATGACAATGACAAATCCAAAATCACCTATTTATTCTGGCTTGAAGACGGGGAGATAAAGTCGAACAGGTAATGTGGAAGTAAAAAATAAGAAGGGGTGAAAAAGATCAGTGACCCGGCTGGAGTATAAAGCAGTGAGGCAAGTCATCAGCAGACGGCATAAAGGTTTAAGGAAAACAAAAGGCCCCTGTAGAAACAGGAGCCATATTGATTGCTTGCCATATGAATAATTAAAATTAGCTGGTAGTTGTTAAGGTGATATGTTTTCCGGGTTATGATAATGTTATGTAAAGTGCCCCGGGGAACCTGGCATGGCAGCTATAAAGTCCGGGACATCTTATTTTCCTGTGTTTGCATCAGGAACTGGCTGTACCAGGAACCTGACGATTTAATGATCCTTTGCTGTGTAGCGAAATCTACATGAACAAGACCGAACCTGGCTTTGTATCCTTCCGCCCACTCGAAGTTGTCAGTAAAGCTCCAGACAAAATAACCGTTTACGTTTACCCCTTCTTTTTTTGCTTTAAGCACCTGCTTTAAATAGCTGGCGATATACTGCTGTCTCGAGTCATCATTGATCTTACCCAAATGCATGTTATCCTCGAAGGCGGCGCCGTTTTCAGTTACGATCATTTCCTTTATGTTTTTATATTGTGCGAACCGCTTTAACACAAGGTAGATAGACTGGGGATATACTTCCCAGTTCATCAGGGTTTTCTCCACATTTCTTGTGTTAGCGTGTATCACTCTTGCCCGCAGGTAAGGGAACAACCATGAATGGGCTATTATCTCCCGTGTATAATTTTGAATACCTATAAAATCCATATCGAACGGCAACCTTTGCTCGTCGCCGTCTTTTACAAATTTTTCTATACGATTTAATATCCTTAGGTCTTTAAAGGGGTAACCCATCCCAAGCAAGGGTTCTATAAACATTCGGTTGATCAGAGCGTCAACTTTAACGGATGCCCTCACATCATTTGCTTTCAGGCTGTGTGGTTCGATATAGGTACAGGAGAAAGTAGTACCTACGCGAACATCAGGCTTTTCCGACTTTACGATGCGCGCGCCTTCAGCCTGGCATAAAGCAGCATGATGCGCGGCCGCTAAAAACTTTGACAGGCTCTTTTTCCCGGGTGCGTGTATTCCCAAAAAGTAACCTGCACCCGTAAAAACCATGGGTTCATTAAGGATAATCCAGTGTTTGACACGGTCGCCGAAGGTGTTGATGCAGAAATATACATACCTGCTGAACCAGTCTACAATTTCCCTGTTAGCCCAGCCACCTTTAATTTCCAGGGCTAACGGCAAATCCCAATGATATAGTGTAATCCACGGCTTGATATGCAGCTCAAGGCAAAGGTCAATTACACGGTTGTAGAAATCAACGCCGGATTTATTGGGTGTGCCCGTTCCTTCCGGAAATATCCGGCTCCAGGATATGGAAAACCGGTAATTCGGAATATTCATCGTGCTCATCAGCGTGAGATCATGCGGGTATTTCTGATAAAAGTTACAGCTTACATTCGCGTTCTCATTATTACAGATCTTCCCTTTGCGGGTAGTAAAATCATCCCAGATCGAAGGGCCCTTTCCATCAAGATTATGGGCGCCTTCCACCTGGTATGCTGAAGTAGAAATCCCCCATTCAAAATCATCTCCAAATTCCCGTTTGTCAATTTTCATAAGTTAGCCGGCTAATTGAACAAGAAGCTTTTTGATTGTTAACTGCCTGAATTTTTTAAATGTTAATGGTATGCCGGAGGGTTGATGCACAATGTGCCGGGTGGGCAAAGCATGCGCCCGGAAAATGTCGTCAACAACCTGCGACGTTATATCCGGGTACTCAACAGAAATTGTTCTTTCGGTATCGAGCCACGATCTGATCTTATCAATATGTTTTTTGCGCAGGCTCTTTAACACTGGTATGCCCATCTGCCGCAATGCAGCCGCATTACAGTGTTGTTCAAACTGATTTTTCATGGGGATAACAAGGAGCTTTTTCTGCAGGAACATCGCTTCTGCCGGCGTTTCAAACCCGGCGCCGCACAACACCCCTTCACTTGCAGCCATACTTTGAATAAAGCCTCCGTTACTTATCGGTAAAACAGCAACATTCTTAAGCGTAAAGGCCTTTCTGTTATGTTTTGAAAATACCTGCCAGTTTACTCCCCTGCATTCACTTAATATGCTGATGATCCGCCTGTCGCTGTAAGCCGGAAGATAAACTGAATAATGGCCTTTATTGCTGACTTCACATTCCCGAACCTGCCTGCGGATAACCGGCGTAAAAATATTTGCATCGTACCTTTGAAAATGAAAACCGTACTGCGTTGTAGTAGGCGCATAATGTTTAAGCACAGTCCGGCCCACAAGATCAACAGCAGCGGGCTGGGGCGCTTTTTTATTTAGCACTGCCGCCTGATGGCTTAAAGAGATACACTCCTTATCTTTCAGGTAACAGGCCCATGCCGATACGGGTTCAAAATCATTCAGCACCAGGTCGTATTGGTGAATCGGCAGGCTTCTGATTTCGGCAAGCAATTTCCGCAGGTTACTTTTTTTATACGTTTGCAGTAAGTCAACCCCACCGTTTTTGCCGAAAATAAAGCTAAGGCCACTAAAGGTGTACGCAACATTATACGGAAGCTGTATATCTGCCTGTGAGCCGCTTACCAGGATGTCGAGGTCGCCCTTATGCTGTAGGATGGGAATGATGTCCATCGCCCGGCTTAAATGCCCGTTACCCGTGCCCTGTATGGCGTAGAGTATTTTCATCCTTTCATGAGGTTAAACTCCTTTACCAGGTTATCAAAGATCTCATCACTGCTTAACTCGATTTCCTCGTCGGCCTTTGACGTCATTGAATCGTGGTTGAACCGGTAGATTGACCATTCCCCGTTAACATATTCAAGCGAAGTAAGATTCTCAACCCAGTCCCCCGAATTGAGGTATAGTATGGAGCCGTGAGCGTTAGATATCCGCCTGATCTCCGGCTGATGAATGTGACCACACAATACATAGTCGTAATTGTTCATGATACCGATATCAGCGCTTGTCTGCTCAAAATTGTTGACGAACGACACAGCAGATTTAACGCTGTTCTTTATTTTTTTCGAGAGCGAGAGCTTGCCCCGGCGAAAAACTTTTTCGGAAATAAAATTAGCGGCTCCGTTGATCAATATCAGGCTGTCGTACCCGATAGCACCCAGCCTGGTAAGCCATTTGGAATGCTGCATGGTTACATCAAATACATCTCCGTGAAAGAACCATGCCTTTTTCGAATCTTCAAGTTCGAGAACCAGTTTGTTTACAATGGAAAATGACCCCATCTTTAGGCCGGCAAATTTCCTGAGCATCTCATCATGGTTGCCGGTAATATAATACGTCTTCATGCCTTTCCCCATCGTGCCTAAAAGGTACTTTACGATTTTCATATGACTTTTAGGCCAGTACCTTTTGCTGAATTGCCAGATATCGATGATGTCACCGTTTAAAACAAGAATTTTGGGTTTGATGCTTTTTAAATAGTGAAGTAACTCTTTCGCATGGCAGCCATATGTACCGAGGTGAACATCGGATATCACAACAATGTCAACTTTTCTTTTATGAGCTTTCATGTTACTGGATTTATTTTTTCATATGGTTGAAATCTGTTCAGTACCCCTCGGGGCAATGTAATATTTGCGCCGTCACCCTCCTCGCATGATCAAAGAACTTTAACCTCCAAAGTTGGGTATTGAACATGAACACATCATGACGTAATTATTATCGGTATGTTATGAATTCAGATGTGGGTATGAGGTATGGGGTATGGGGGTGAAGATGCACGTGGAAAGCACTGCCAAATGCGAACTGCTCATAGCTCATATCTCATAGCTGATTGCTAATAGCTGATAGCTCATAGCAGATAGCTGATATGTCATCGCTCATACCTCATACCTCATACCCCAAACCCCATACCCGCTCAATAACCAGGATTCTGCGGGATCTTACTTCTGTTAATATCTACCTGGCTTTGAGGAATGGGGAATAACAAGTCATCGTTTGATAAAACCTTTACAAGGTTGAACAAATCTTTTTTGCTGTTCATTACTGGTATGGCTCTTCCTGTGCGGACAAGGTCGAACCAACGGTGCCCCTCAAACGCCAACTCAACACGGCGTTCCTGCTCCATAGCGAGGCGGAAAGCCTGCTGATTAGGAACGTTCGCAGCAGTTTTGGCTGGCAGACCGGCCCTGTTGCGAATCTGGTTAAGGTACATCATCGCTTCCCCTGCCGGTTGGTACCCCGCTTCATTCAGGCTTTCTGCATACATAAGAAGCACGTCAGCATACCGGATCACCGGGATATTGTTCCCGTTGTCGTACTTTACTGCCGGAACGTCATAGTATTTCTTCACAAAATTGTACGAGATGGTCTGCCCGCTTGCGTTAACATAAGAGGTAGCCAACGAAAGGGGCCTCCGCACATCGTTAGGCTCATACGCCTGTGCCATATCGTTCGTCGGCTGATTGTTGCCGTCGCCCCCGAAGGGTATTACCGCATTTCCTGAGTTTTCAGGCGAAAAGGAATTTGGCCAGGGATTACCTTCTCCTACTCCACCTGATCTAAACTGCACTTCAAACACAGACTCTCTGTTGTTTTTATTACCTGCCCTGAAAACATCTGCATAATTGGGAAGAAGCGCATATACTCCTGAGTTAATAACTTCTCTGAACCTTGCAGCAGCTTCGGTGAATTTTCTTTGCGTAAGATAAACCTTGCCTAAAAGAGATTTAGCCGCGCCCTGGGTAGCCCGCCCGATATCGGATCCGGTATAGGACAACGGCAAACCTGATGCAGCCTCATTAAGATCCTTTTCTATTTGCGCATATACTTCTGCAACAGGATTACGGCCATATTCGTACCCGGCGTCAGGATCCTTTATTTCTTTCAGCACAAGTGGTACATCACCAAAAGTGCGTACCAGGTTGAAGTAGATAAGAGCCCTTACAAATTTAACTTCGCTGACCGTCCTCGTCCTGAGGGTTTCATCCATACTGATGTCTCCGATACGATCCAGGATGGCATTGCAACGCGATATGCCCCGGTATGAATCATTCCACCTGGCAAGAATAAAAGGATTGGTGGTTCTGATATAGAACCGGTCGAATTCGTCCTGGTCGGTTACCGAGCCTGATGCTACAGGCCTGGTATCATCCGAACGGATATCACCAAAAATAAAGCTGCTCACAAAAATGCCGGGAAGCTGGAGCGACGCGTACATGCCGCTCACCGCATTTTTTATATCATTGGCATTCCTGTAAAAATTATCCGTAGTTATAGAAGATATCGGACTGAGGTCGAGGAAATTTTTTTTACAGGAACCTATCAATAAGCCTGAGATGATTAAACTGATTATTATTAAAGCTTTCATGAAATTTTATTTTGGTAATAATTATTAAACACTATAAGCATAAGTTCTTTCATCGCAACCATTTGGCTTAAAAGCCCAGATTAATTCCTATGGTAAACGTTCTTGCAAGCGGATAGGCGCCATAATCTACCCCGCCGGTAAGGGGAGAGCCTGTTACTGTTGCGCCCGTGGCATTCTGAACCGGTGTGCCGGATTCATAATTGCTCACCTCCGGGTTATAATTCAGGTAGTTTGTCCAGGTATATACATTTTGCGCGGACAGGTACAACCGGGCCTGCTGGATCCTTGCACGTTGCAACAAGCTTGTCGGAAGCTGGTAACCAAGGCTGATATTATTGATCCGCAGGTAAGAAGCATCTTCGACCCACCGGGAAGAAACTGCATTATTGTTGCCGGTAGTGCTGCCGTTTGCCCTTGGCACTTTCCCCTTGCCGGGGTTGTCCGCAGAACGCCAGCGGTCAAGAACACCAATAAGCTGGTTCTGAGATCCTTCTACATTCTCAAAGAAACGGCGGCTGAGATTAAGTATTTCTCCTCCCTGCACTCCCTGGATGGAGATACCCAGGTCGAAATTGCTGACATTAAATGTATTTGTCATTCCATAAACGAAATCAGGCTGGTTATTGCCGATAATGGTACGGTCATCCGCATTGATTCTCTTATCATTATTGACGTCTTGGTATTTCACGTCGCCGACACGGGCGGTGGGGTCCCGCGGATAACTGTTGAGGTCTGCGGCGTCTCTAAAAATCCCAATTTGTTTATACCCGTAAAAGCTTCCGATGGGTTGTCCTATCATGGTGATATTTGTTTCGCCCACGCCGCTACCACTTTTTATGGCGTCACCAGTGGGACCAAGAGCCAGAACCTTGTTCCTGTTGAAAGAAATATTCATGCTGGTACTCCAGGAAAACGGACCGGTAAAATTCCTGGTGTTAAGACCGAACTCCCAACCCTTGTTTTCCATTTCCCCGATATTCTTAAAGGCGGTACTGAACCCCGTAACGGTTGGAACATTGACCAGAAGAAGAAGGTCTTTTGTATTGCGTTTGTAATAATCAACAACCAGGAATATACGATCATTCAGGAGGCCGATATCCAACCCAACATCAAACTGGGCGCTTTTTTCCCATCCGAGCTTTGAATTGCCCAGGGAACTCGGCGCCAGACCTGTAACCAGATTATTATTGAAACTATAGTTATCGGCGTTTACTGCTGCCACATAAGGGTAGTCGTTACTAAAAGCATTATTTCCCGCAAGCCCGTAGCTGACCCGTAATTTAGCCTCCGACAATAAAGGGATGGTTTTCATGAATGTTTCTTCTGATAATCTCCAGCCTATCGATGCCGCCGGAAATGTTCCCCAGCGATTGTCGGGACCGAAGACTGAAGATCCATCCTGTCGGATGGAAGCATTCAACAGGTACTTGTCCTGGTAATTATATCCAACCCTTGCGAAATACGACCTGGTGGCGTTCTGTGTTTTTAGAGAAGTGGTATTGGTTGGCAGCCCTGCCGCGTTCAGCGTCTGAACGATATCGTTAGCAAACGTTGAACCTATAGCCGTACTGGACTGGTAGTTCAGCTTATACGATTCCATACCGATGAGAACATCAAAATGATGAACGTCATTAAGCGACTTTGTATAATTAAGGGTTTGATTGATTAGCCAGCTAAGGCCCTGGTCGGAGAATGCAGTGCCTAAGGCAAGATTTGGCGGCAACAACTGGTTCAAAACAATTCCGGATGTTCGGTAGGCATTCCGCCTGTTTCCACTCAGGTTCACATTTGCGGATGCGCGGTATTTCAGGTTTTTTAAAAAGTGGTATTCCCCGTAAATGTTACCCAGCACATTAGTGGTGAGCAATTCACTATTGTATTCTGTAATATTCGCAACAGGGTTGGTGATGCCGGGCCAGTTGTATGGCGCAGCAAGTGCTGTTGAAGACGAATAGGTAACTCCATCCGCTGCATAGATAGGAGACATCGGCGCGGCTGCCAAAGCGGCATTGATGATGCCATTGTCTGCCCAATGGCCATTTGAAGTTACTTCCTGGGTTATTTTATAAGATGGGTTTATGTTAACGCCCAATTTTAACCTGTCATCTACCTGAACGTCCACTCCGGCCCGCAACGTGTAACGGTCAAGGGTAGACTTTCTGATAATGCCGTCCTGTTTAAGATATCCGCCACTCACAAAAAATTGAACTTTTTCATTGCCCCCCGAAGCCGAAAGCTGGTAATTGCTGATGGGGGCCATTCTGAAGATCAGATCCTGGAAATCATAGTACGGAAGATTGGCCACTTTTTGCGGATCATCGAAATTAAACCATTCAAACAAATCACCCCGCGGATATTTCTGGCGCAATACAGGTCTTACATTGTTGGGATCTGCGGGATTTCTTCCCGGGAATGCATCAAGGTATGCGTTGTTTGCAGCTTCTTTGGATAGTTCAGCAAATTGCTGCGAGTTGAGCAATTCTATTTTTTTTGAAACTTCCTGGAAGCCCGTAAACACATCCAGGTTAAGATTTGTTCTGCCCGTTCTTCCGCGTCTTGTAGTTACAATAACCACTCCGTTGGAACCCCTTGAGCCATATATCGCGGTAGAGGAAGCGTCTTTCAGCACGTCGATGCTCTGAATCTCACTGCTGTTCAGCAGGCTGAATACATTGGGGCTGACGATATTCCCATCCACAACGATCAACGGTGAATTTCCGGCACTGATTGATCCAAGGCCTCTTACCTTGATTGCAGGAGTACTGCCGGGCGCACCATTATTTTGCTGTACAATGATACCGGGCACTTTTCCCTGCAATGCCGTGGCAACGTTCGACACCGGCATGTCCCTGATCTCTTTCATGGATACGGATGCTATAGCTGCCGTAACGGCTGTGCGTCGTTGTATCCCGTACCCAACCACAACAACCTGGCTTAAGTCGTTGGCATTTTGAACAAGAACCACATTAATTACTGACCTGCCATTTATCCCTACCACCTGGTCAAGGTATCCGATCGAGGAAAAAAGCAGACTGTCGTTAAGACGTTCGTCAGGTACCGTCAGCGAATATGCCCCTCTGGCATTGGTTACCGTTCCGATGGCAGTGCCCGGGATCTGCACACTTACGCCGGCAACCCTGTTCCCCTTTTCATCGGTGACGTTTCCGGTAACGACCATTTGAATACCAGTAGATGCGCTGTTTACAAACAGGTGAGCGGATGGCAATGCTGTATTGCCTGAACGGGGATCACCTGCATACGAGTTTGCGTTCCCTCCGTTTGAAGAACCCACATCTGCAGCATCCTGCGCGCATATGGTATTGCCAATCATACAAAAAGAAAAAATAAAACACAAGCATCCATTAAACCGCTTTCTCATAGCTGACAATTTTTTATTATTTATGCTGAAGTTCGTTACATACTCTATGACCCGCAATTTGCCATTCATTTTGTTTGAGGCTCAGTTAAAGTAGACATATACCCAAAACAATACGGTGAAGTTGATATAAAACCCAACGGACGGCGAATTTAATAATTAAATCCAAAAGGTATAATGGGTTTTGATATAAGGCACCCGTACCGGATAAAGCGCTGCTTAGATACGGAATGGGAAGTAAAAGCAGCGGCAAGGCAAATTTGAATATATTACGAAAGGCCCGTAACATTGCTGAAACATCGTAAATGGACAAACTAACACGACAGGAGGAAGAAGCGATGCTTGTCATCTGGAAGTTTTCCGAGGGCACAGTGAAGCAGTTCCTGGATGGAATGCCCTCACCGAAGCCGCCCTATACCACACTGGCATCTACTGTAAAAAATCTCGAAAAAAAAGGCTATGTGAATAGCAGGCTTATTGGAAATGTGTATCTGTATAAACCGGTTATCAATGAGAATGACTATAAACAAAAGTTTATGAGTGGCTTTGTAAAAAGCTATTTTGACAATTCATATAAAGACCTGGTAGCTTTTTTTGCCAGTGAAAACAAGCTAAGCGCAAAAGACCTCAAAGAAATAATCCGGCTGATAGAAAAGAACGACAAACAACCGGGTTGATGTTTCGGGGTTAGGTAGTGGGTAGTAAGTAGTGGGTAGTAGGTAGTAAGTAGTGGGTAGTAAGTAGTGGGTAGTGTGGAAGGGAATAAAAAACTACCCAAAAAAGGGAACTTTTGCGGAGGTGACATTTGTCTGAACCTGCGCCGGTTCCTTATACGCGAGACCATTATGCATCCCATTTTCAGTTCGCTACTATTTGCATGCACACCTGACCGGTAAAGATTTACTTGTACTACAACTTCTGCCTTCCAACTGCTGACTGCTATACTACCCACTACCCACTACCCACTACCCACTACTTCTCACTCTCTATCCCCTCACCTGCCCATCCCCTCTTACAATCCATTTATAACTTGTTAATGCATCAAGTCCCATAGGGCCGCGGGCGTGTAACTTTTGGGTACTGATCCCGATCTCCGCGCCAAGTCCGAATTGTGCGCCATCCGTAAAAGCGGTAGACGTATTTACATAGACCGCTGCGGCATCTACAGCGCTTAAAAATGCTTCGATGTTTGCCGCACTCTCCGACAGAATGGCTTCACTGTGGTGTGAGCCGTAGGTGTTGATGTGCTCCAGAGCTTCGTCCAGATCATGCACCGTTTTTATAGCAAGTTTCAGCGATAAAAATTCAGTGCCATAATGTTCGTCCCGGGCATGGGAAAGTAACTGAGACGGATATTTTCCGTCCAGCGCTTCAAAGGAAGGCGTATCTGAAAATATCTCCACGTTCTTGTCTGCCAGGGGCTTTACCAGGCGTGGTAATTCATCAAGCCTGTCCTCATGAATGATCAGGCAGTCAAGCGCATTGCAGACGCTGACCCGGCGTGTTTTGGCATTTGCAATTATCGATGCGCCCTTTTCAATATCAGCCGTTTCGTCAAAATAAGTGTGTACGATGCCTGCTCCTGTTTCAATTACCGGAACTTTAGCGTGCTCCCTTACGTAACTGATCAGTTGCTGGCTTCCCCTTGGGATCACCACATCAACCCATTCTGTGGCGTTGAGCAGCATTTCAGCAGACTTTCTTTCTGCAGGAAGCAGGTTTACCACGTCGGTTGGTAACCCATTTTTCTCCAGCACATCCTTAATGATTTCCACTATCGCCATATTGGAAAATGCCGCATCGCTGCCCCCCTTCAAAACACAGGCGTTGTTTGTTTTAAAACATAAAACAAAGGCATCTGAAGTTACGTTGGGCCGGGCTTCAAAGATGATCCCGATCACTCCAATAGGTACGGATATTTTAGAGAGCTGTAGATTATTGTCGAGCGTTTTTTGCGATAAGATCGTCCCTACCGGTGAGGGCAACCCGGCAACGTTTATCATTTCATTCGCCATAGATGATATCCTTTCGGGGGTAAGCTTCAGCCTGTCATATTTCGGATCATCTGCACCCATCCGTACCAGGTCTTTTTTATTTTCGTTCAGTAAATGCGATTGCCGCGCTGTCAGCTCTCCGGCAAGGCTGAGCAAAACCTGGTTGATCTTTTCGACAGGAAGCAAGCTGATCTTCCTTCCTGCTTCCTTTGTTTTTTTAAACAGATACTCGTAGTTCATATCAGTGATTTTCCTGGCTTAGATACAAATAATTATAATGCACAAGCGGCTTCTGGTTCTTAAGGCCTAAGAGTTCACGGGCCTTTTCAGAACCATATTCAGCGATCCCCAGGCCAATGGGCCTGGTGTTTTCATCGACTATTCTGATGACATCCTTTTTTTTGAATTCCCCTGTTATGCTTACGATACCCACCGGAAGAAGGCTTGATGCTTTCGGGCCGGTAAGTGCCGTTTTAGCCCCGTTGTTAACCTGCACAATTCCTTTTGAGTATGTGTCTGTATGCGCGATCCATCTTTTTTTACCAGAAAGGTTTTTCAGGGGCAAAAACCTCGTGTGCGGGGTACTGCGGCCGATGATATCTTTTAGTATACCCTCCCTGGTTCCGTTTGCAATATGCACCGCAATGCCAAGCTGGGCTATCTTACTTGCCATATGACACTTGGTGAGCATCCCTCCGCGGCCGAAATTAGATTTTCTCGTGGTAACAAACGAAGAAAAATCCCTGACTGACGGATCAACTTCTTCGATAATGCTCGAATTCAGATCCCCGGGGTCACCGGTAAACAAACCGTCTACGTTCGTCAAAATGATCAGCGCATCCGCGTTCACCATAGAAGCGATCAGCCCTGCCAGCTCATCGTTGTCTGTAAACATAAGTTCGGTGATGGAAATCACATCGTTTTCATTTACTACGGGGATGATGTCGTGGTGGAGCAGGATCTCAAAGCAATTCAGCATATTCCGGTAATGAAGCCTGTCGCGGAAATCATCTTTCGTAACCAAAACCTGGGAACATACCAATCCGTGGGACTGGAACAGGTTCGAATAAATATTGATCAGCTGAACCTGGCCGACAGAGGCCAGCAACTGGCGCTTAGAAACTTCATCATGTTTTCCACTTACCCTGACCAGACCCTTTCCCGCTGCAACCGCTCCCGAAGAAACAACAATAATCTGCCTTCCTTCCTTTTTGAGAGAAGCAATCTCTCCTGACAAATCAGCCATGCGATCAAGATCGGGCAGCCCGTTCTCGCGGGTCAGCACGTTTGAACCGATTTTGATCACCATTTTTTTATAAGGAAGATGCATTCAGCCAATTTGCCGCCAAATTACATGAAATGCAAGTATCGCCAATATAGTGTCCGCCATTTTACACAAGGCTAAACCGATAAAAGCACTGCTACGTAATGGCAGATCGCGGCTGTAAGCACCATGGAATGCCACACCGCATGCGTGTAGGTGTATTTATCCCATAAGTAAATGATTGCACCGGCAATATATAAAACAGCCCCCGCAAGGATGAAAGCAACTACCGCAAAGGGTAGTCCTTCAAAGAATGTTTTACCTCCTACCAGCATTATCGAACCCATCATGATATAAACAACAGTTGAAATAGTCTCAAACCTCCCCGTATAATATGCTTTGAAGATGATGCCAAGAAAACTTAGTCCCCATAACACCGCAAGAAGGGTAACCCCGAACTGGTTGTTCATATAAATGAGCAGAAAAGGTGTGTAGGTGCCAGCGATGAGGAAATAAATACTTATATGGTCATATACCTTTAATGTCTGCTTGATGGAATGTTCCCTGAAAGAATGGTAGAGTGTTGAAAAGGAGAATTGCATTAGAAAACAAAAGCTGTATATGGAAGTTCCTATAATACCGGGAATATTGTTATTCCTTACGGCAAGGCTTACCAGGACAGGAAGAAAACTTATGCCAAAAATCACTCCAAATCCGTGAATTATACTATGGATGACCTCCTGCTTGTCGGAATACTTTGGCGGCGCCGGGGGCATAACTGAATGCTTTTTCATCTATTTCGAATAAAGTTACATTGTTTCATGGGGTTGAAATAAATCCGGTTTGAAAATCTTTCTCCATGAGATATCATTGGCTTCCGCCGTCATCCATAGGAGTCGCGTAATCTTCACGTGGCTCCTATGGAGTTGAACCGTGGGGGTATGGTTGCTATAAAAACGGGGCCGCTATGGGGCCGTTCCAAACACTGATTTGGCCCTGGCATTATTTGGTAAGCATCATTAATTTGATAGAGCTTTAGCTAAAAGGGATGTTTTTAACTCCGCCATCATGATTTCCATAAGGTAGACTTTTATGATGACAATCATTTCTACTAAGGTTTGAGATGATCTCTCTAATCAATTTCAATCTTAGTAGCAAAAGGAATCGCAAATTCTACAAACATTGTTACCTTCAATGATGAGAATACGTTCGTAGAGTCTATATGTAAAAAGGTTTCGGAGTAGCGGCAGTCCGAAAGGCTGCAATGAAGAACTTTGCTATTTAAAATCAAATTTATATAAAATGAAAAAGCAAACTTCAGCTACGTCCGAAACCCAGGTCAAAGGTAAAA
>JBGSYC010000020.1:0-4885 GCA_041751095.1 Flavihumibacter sp. | reverse complement strand
ATTTTGCATCACCGGAAATTTTAATTGCGATAACCTGCTTCCCATGTGTTCGGTGAAGCATGAGCCGATAATAAACAAGTTATCATTATAACCAATTTTTGGGTCGGGAGACTTAATGTCGATCCCTAACATAAAATCCATGAGCGCGAATGTTGATAGAAAGTAATGTAATTTACACGGGCTCCCTCTTCGCCTACATTCGAAATAAAACCTTATCAATTTATTTCACACGCATGTTATCCGGAAAAAAAATGCGTGGTGATTAAGCCTCAAAAATCTCAGCTGCCAAACGAAGGCTGTTTTCAAGCGCGCGCGTATTCAGCGGCTTTATCAACTGAAGATCGTTAAAATAATCTACCATCCGCTCGGTTTCGAGATTGCCGACAAGTATGTCGCCAGCCATCGGGCAACCTCCGATGCCTTTCAGCGCACCGTCGAATCTTCTACAGCCCGCGTGTAAGGCAGCATCAAGCTTCTCGGTTAAACTGTCAGGCCTGGAGTGAAGGTGAACGCCGATTTCGGTTTTTGGGAACGCGGTAATGATCAAACTTGTGATCCTGTTGATTTGCTCCGGGGAGGCAAGCCCAACTGTATCGGCAAGCGATATCGTTTGAATATCAGTCGCAACTAATCTGTCGATCCAGTAAAAAAGAACATCTTCGTTGAACAGGTCACCATAAGGGTTTCCAAAACCCATCGAGATATAGATCACCAACTGCTTTCCTATTTTTATGCATAGATTCCTGATCTCTTCCACCCTTTTAAAAGACTCTTCTATCGAACTGTTGGCATTACGTTGCTGAAAGGTTTCAGAAATAGAAAAAGGGTATCCAAGGCAACGGATCGCGTCATATGCGCCAGCCTCTGCTGCCCCTCTTGCATTGGCAACAATGGCCAGTAACCTGGATGAAGATTCGGGGTAATTTATTTGTTCTATCACGTTCCTGGTGTCAGCCATCTGGGGTATAGCCTTTGGCGATACAAAGCTTCCAAAGTCGATCGTATCAAAACCTACCCCGAGCAACGCGTTGATGTATTGGACCTTTTGAGGTGTAGGGATGAACCTTGTCCAACCCTGCATGGCATCACGCGGGCATTCTACTAAATGCAACTGGCTTTTCTCATCCACAGCATAAGTTTTTTAAAACACGAAACATTTGAGCGACGCGGTGAAACACTTCCAACGGTTTAGCAATCAGCGCCTAATTTCCGGAAGAAAAATTTCTTTGCTTCATCGCTTCATATAATATGATACCTGCCGAAACAGAAACATTCAATGAATCGAATTGCCGTGCCATAGGTATTTTAAAACGTTCATCGCCAGCGTTCATTAAAGCGGCATCAATTCCCTTTTCTTCACTGCCCATAACAATAGCGCAGGGTTCTGAGAAATTCATTTCCTGCAGATTTTTTTTTGAACCCGCTTCGCTCGCAAAAACCCTGATGCCATTGAGGTGAAGGTCGTCCACAGCCTTTATCAAATTCGTTACCCTGCAAACAGAAATTTTTTCAAGTGCCCCGGCAGAGGTAAGAATCGCATCTTCATTTAAAGCTCCGACTCCTTTATCCGGGATAATAATCGCATGAATGCCGCAACAAAATGCGGTTCTGGCTATTCCCCCGATGTTCCTGATATCGGTAATTCCGTCAAGCATCAGAAAGAACGGCACATCTCCTTTTTCAACAACAAATGAGATTACCTGCTGAAGATCCTGGTATTGTATTTTCGAAATTAAGGCAACACAACCTTCATGGTTACTGATGTTGAAGCTGTTAAGCTTTTCAACAGGAACCTTATTGACGGGGATTAAATGTTCCGCAGCTTTTGCCTTTATGAGGTCAATAGCTCCCCCTTCGGCATTTACCTGGAGGTAAATTCTTTCTAACTGCTTCCCTGAAGCGATCGCTTCGATAACCGCCTTCCTCCCGATGATCAATGAGTTTTTTTTCGGCCGGTGTTGCTGATGCCTGAAATTTTTCACGGTTCCACATTTTTTCCTGTCTGCAAAAAACCCTTTCAATTGAAAGGGTTTTAAGAATTGTCATATCCCGAATTCGCTTTTTACCTTATCAACATAGTCGAGCTTTTCCCAGGTAAACAATTCAACTTCAATCTTCTTTTCCTGCCCGTCGGGAGAAAAAAAGGATTTTGTAATTGTTTCCGGTTTACGGCCCATATGACCATAGGCTGCAGTTTCGCTGTACATCGGATTCCTCAGCTTAAGGCGTTGCTCGATAAAGTATGGACGCATGTCAAAAACCCTTTCAACCTTTTCTGCAATCTCCCCATCTTTTAAACCAAGCGACGAGGTTCCGAAAGTGTTCACATATATGCTTGTTGGCTGTGCAACTCCTATCGCGTAAGATACCTGCACCAGCACCTCTTCACATACACCGGCAGCTACCAGATTTTTAGCGATATGCCGCGTTGCATATGCTGCAGAACGGTCCACCTTCGACGGATCTTTACCACTAAAAGCTCCTCCTCCGTGAGCGCCTTTGCCCCCATAAGTATCAACAATGATCTTGCGACCTGTTAACCCGGTATCACCATGAGGTCCTCCAATCACAAATTTGCCGGTTGGGTTGATGTGGTATTTTATATTACTGTCGAACAAGTGCGCATACTTGCCGTACTTAGCCTTCACTCTCGGTACGAGGATATTGATGATCTCATTTTTGATCCTGTCTAGCATACTGTCCTCACTGTCGAAATCGTCGTGCTGCGTAGATACTACGATGGCATCAATTCTTACGGGCTTATTGTTGTCATCATACTCAAGTGTCACCTGGCTTTTGGCGTCGGGCCTTAAATATGTAATCTCGTCATTTTCCCTTCTCAGTGCGGCCAGCTCGATCAGTATCTTATGAGCAAGGTCTAAAGCTAATGGCATAAAATCTTCCGTCTCGTTGGTCGCATATCCAAACATCATTCCCTGGTCACCAGCACCTTGTTCTTCCTTATTGGATTTATCCACCCCCTGGTTAATATCTGCCGATTGTTCGTGAATAGCCGATAATACTCCGCAGGAATTTGCTTCAAACATGTACTCGCTCTTTGTGTATCCGATCTTACGGATAACTCCGCGGGCGATCTCCTGTACATCCAGATAAGCTTTGCTTTTAACCTCACCTGCCAGAATAACCTGGCCTGTTGTTACAAGGGTTTCGCAGGCTACTTTAGACTCAGGATCAAACGCTAAAAAATTATCGATGAGGGCGTCGGATATCTGATCAGCTATTTTGTCGGGATGACCTTCTGAAACGCTTTCAGACGTAAATAAATAAGGCATAAGAGAAACAAGGTTAAGAATGAAAAATATCAAAATTGCTTATGAAATATCAAACAGACCGGAAAAATCTGACCAGGTGTTTTTCAATTCGCCGCAAAGATAATGTTCAAATCAAATTAAGGAGTAAATAATTCGTAGGCGAAGTTTCTTAGCGGAATGGTTTCCACCTGCAATAACAACCCTTCCCGCAGCTACTTTAGGATTTACCGTAAGTGGAATTCCCCTGCCCTGTGCTTCAGGGAAATATGTAGGCCAGGTTTCAAATGGAGCATATAAACGATATTTAAAAACAGGTTCTTTGCGTGTGACCAGCCCCTGGATATGCCTTGTGAGATTAAAAGTATACCGGTTATTATCAATGATCCCTCCAAATTCCCTTATATTATATTGACCCTGGAAATCTGTACTGAAGTCGTTTGTAACAGATATCACTCTTTTCTTTACAGTATCCAGAACGTCAAGAAACAATATGGGTGGCGGAAAAAAATTTTCTTCTGCCGAGGAGAGTTTTTCAATGATTAGGTCAGCCTTATGGATAACGCGGTTGCTTAAACCACTCAAACCCTGAACTTCCATAGTAGCGTAAGAACCAGGACTGGACTGAATATATAAATTCTCCTGGTTACCGTTACCGGTTGCCAGGTTAGCGGCGTAGTTGGTGCCAATAATGTTGCGACGGATGATATTGGCATTATGAGTCGCAGCGAAGCCCACGTTCTTTACACTTGCCGTGGCCCGGTAGGCAAAATTTGAAACAATGGTATCTGTAAGGCCATTTCTTACCGTACGATAATAAACAGCAAGCCTCGTTTTGGAATTATCTGATATTTTAAAATATGCTAACGCTTTTTTACGCTGAGAAGCTATTGTATCTGCTTTAATGGCAAGGCCTTTGAAGACTTTCCTGAAAGCGGAGTCGGTTTTGAAGGCAGTAGTGTCAAGACGCGATAAACGGACGCCTAATGACTGGTCAAGCCTGATTCTAAGCACGTTTTGATCAACGCTGACAGCGGTGTCTTTACCCTGCTGTTTATAATATTTCGGATCATTCAGGGTTTTAAAATCAACCGTTACATTCCCCAATGCGCGGGGTTCAACTATGATTTCCGGCCCGCCCACGTTGTAGGTGGCATCCTCAAATTTAGCCGATTGCGCAATCTCATGTACAGTAAAGCGTTCAACAGCATTGGAGTCGCCATAAAATCCCGAATAGTCCAGCGTTAATACTACGGAGTCTATTCCTCTGATTGAGTCAGCAATGCCAAAAGGAGATGTGCCTGCGGTTGCAGGGAGAATTTCAAAAAAAATATTGGCCGATGTTCTACCGAATTCAGGGTCTTCCATAACTCCAAGGGCATGTTCCTGATTTCGCCCTACATTAGAAGTATCCGGTAAAAATGAATTGTAAGTTCGAACCGAAAGTGTAGTATCAAAAGTGTTTACATTATCAACAGTGGGGATAAGGCCGATACCTAAATCAGTGGTATCAATTTTCTGGCAGGATTGAAAAAAAAAGAGGAACGCAAAAGCAGCAAATACCACACTAAAAACTTTCTTCACGAACATGAAATATGAATTAAGATTGAAAACGG
>JBGSYC010000019.1:0-39246 GCA_041751095.1 Flavihumibacter sp. | reverse complement strand
AAGCCTTTGAAACCAGCCGCAAAACCATCAATGAAGTCATGTATGAAGTTGGTTATTCGGATGTGAAAGCGTTTCGTGAAGTCTTTAGAAAAATTACGGGATTGTCGCCATTAGAATACAGAGGTAAATATAATAAGGCGGAGGTGATTTAATAAAGCGTTTCAATTTTACCTTTTTCGTAAGGTTTTAGAATTTAAACATATGCTTCGGCCTTTATTGCAGCAACACCTTGTTACCTGTTGTCTCAAAATGATGAGATAGCACAGGCCCTTGCCAAACTAAAAGAGCGCACCATAAAATACGCTACCCTGTTCTGTAAATTACTCTCCACTATCAACATGATTGCATGATAGCATAATTTGCACAGTAAGCCGATTGTCGGTGACTGATACTCTCGTCATTCAGCAACCTTTAACACAACATTTCCTTTCTTTCTTCCTGTATCAACGTATCTGTGGGCTTCAATAATTTCATCTAATGAATATGTTCTTTCAATGGTTGCTTTATACTTTCCCTTTTCAAATAGCTCACATAAAAGCTCCAGTTGTTCTTTTCGCTCTGCTGCTATATCTAACCCTCCAACGGTTATATAACACCCTCCTTTGTTTATTAAATGAACACATTCCTTTTTCGAGGTTTTACCAACGGCATCAAAAACGATATCAAACTTCTTATCGCTTTTGGTAAAATCTTCTTTGTTGTATAGGATAATATTATCAGCACCTAATTCTTTTACAAGGTGTTGACCGCTATCGCTACAAACTGCAGTTACTTCGGCATAGTAGTATTTGGCTATTTGTATCGCTGCAGTGCCTACCGACCCTGTTGCCCCATAAATTAATATCTTCGGACTTGTTCTTTCTGCGATCTTTGCTTTTCCCAAAAAATAAATAGCGGTTTGACCGCCAAAGGGAATTGCTGCGGCTTCTTCAAATGTAGCATTGGATGGTTTCTTTGTTACAATACTTTTATCCGATAAAACAACATACTCTGCATAAGTGCCAAACTTAAAACCTGTGATTCCAAAGACTTCATCGCCAACTTTAAAATCTTTTACATTTTTCCCAACTTGCTCTATAATACCGGAAAACACCGTTCCTAAAACAGGTTTGCGGGGTTTGGAAAAACCCAGAACGAAACGCATCACAATTTTAAGAAATCCCTCAACAGCGAGACTTCTAACCCTCACATCACCTGAGTTAACTGACGAAGCCATAATCTTTACGAGCATCTGACTGTCGTTGTGAGCAGGTTTTTGAACCGTCTCGATCCGCAAAACTTCCGGCGGTCCATATCTTGTGCAGATAACCGCTTTCATAGTGGAACTGATCATGTCTTTCTGTATTGTGTCTGTTAATTGTTTCGTTGTCTGTTACACTTGCCACCAATGTTTAAGTGTTTGCGATGAGGCGGCAATAAATTACCGTCTCCAGTTGAGGCTAACAATGTCCCGCCCAGTGGCAGCAATACTTCTGTTATTCATGTTCCTATTCAAACTTAATATAAATCCAATGAGGTGTTGAAAGTTTATATCTATGCCGGTCACCCCGCCTGATAGCCAGTTCTTGTCCTGAATACTCCAATATGTCCAACACATGAGCGGCAAAGGCATGTTCGTCTAATTTGTTGTACATGACTATTTCTTCAACATCTAATTCGTCTGAAAATTGTTTAAAATATAAGTTATAGGCACTACCATTTGGCTCATAGTGATACTGTTTAATACCAATAATTTCAGGTAAAATGTCGGTATGAACTGCCTGCAGGGATGTCGGATAGTTTCCATTTTTTTCATAATGCGATTCAATGGCAGTTATAAGCGGCCCGCTTTTCCTGACAGCGTACTCCCTGCTATACTGTACTCCGGTCGGAATAAGCATAAATCTGACTAAGGCAACTACTATCGGAATAGCTATAAGATATATGGGTGTCGGATTAAATTTTAAATTGTCTGAAATGCCTTCGCTTTTGAGTTTTAAATGTGTCCTTGTCAGCAAGTAAAAGCAAAATACCAAAGACAATATCCCGAAGGATAAGTTATCATTAGTTAATGCTCCAAGAGATACTACAACTGTAATAAATCCCAGCAATAGCACAGTTGCCATTGCAAAGCGTTTTGTTTTCCTGTCAGGCCCCATGGTTATTTTGCGTTTTGTAATTTCAAACCACAACCAAAAAAAACCCAACGGAACGAGCAGCAAACCTGCCAGACTGAAAAGTTGCGCCATAAAGGATAATGTCACGGCTAAACTGTCGTACCTGCCGGGAAGGAATGGAAGAAACATGAAAAGAATTACCAAAGCAGTTATTGATATTATCGTGGCGATGTGTTTTGTCATGGCTTTTCTTGTTGTGTGTCGCCATAGCCTTGCCGCTAACGTTAAAGTGTTTGCATTCTAACGGCAATAGAATTACCGTTCATCCTGGTTAAAGATATAAAGCTTAATTGAAAAAATTATTGAGCCTCGTTACGTCCGTCCTATATTGCAAACACTCATGTCAGGTCCACGAAGCGTTATTTCCCGGTTCGATACTTAACGACTGCCGTCACTTAGAATTAAACTTCAAGGTCCGAACAACCTCCATAAAGATTTTTTCGTTTTCTGGCTTAAGATTAAGACCCAAAAAGCTGAATGGAAACTGTTGATCATTCATTGAATCTGAACTTTCAAAGAAAACACCAATTGCGCCACGACCAGATTCTTTCGGAATCAAACACTGTACGTTCAGACCTTCGATAATGTCAGGGAAAATGTCGCTTTCCCAGACCTGAGAATCTTTGAAGGTTGTCTCGTCTAATATTTGTCCACCATTTTCTTCGTCGACAGTTTCCACAATGCATACGTTCTCCACGAGCAAAGTTTGATAGCTCTTTATGTCTTTGCTTTTCTTTCTCATGTTAATTGTAAAACTGTCTGTGTCGTCAATTGTTATCTGAATTGTGTCCGCGTCGCTTGTATCCAGGCTTCTGCGCCAGCTTGAAGGCATTTGAATGATAAAGCCGGGGCAATTCATTATCTGAGAATTGCTCATTGATGTACGATTTATATTAATCTGAGTGCTAAGCCGTCCGAAATTTTTCATATCAAAAATATCATTGGGTTGCCTAATGGTTAACAGCTTTGTGAAGGGAAACTGATGTTGTGTGGTCGTGGTTTCATTTCCTGATATTTTTGTATTCTTATTTCTTTACGAAGTTTAGATATTTAAAATGGAAATCACCGCTCTCTATATTCAGTTTAAACCCTTTTACCCTTTTATCGACACTTCTATAAAAAAGGACTTGACCTGGCGGAACAAACCCATCATTAAATACAATTTCTAACTTGTTTGCATCCAGATAACTCAATAGCCCGGTAAACCGTTCTTTGCTCGGCAATAGAGTAAGAATGGCTTTACCGTTCCTTTCTTCAATCATTGCCTTGCCATAAGCAGCATCTTCATACATTCCTTTGTACTGCGACAGGTTAGGAATTAAACGCTGATAATATGAATCACCTTCTTCATCCCATGAAAACCGAAAGTTCTTACCATATAATTGATTATCTGCTTCTGTCCAATTTATCGAATCAGATTCTAAATACTTTAGTATTACACCAGCTAATTGTTCATGGATATAAGATATTTTATTTGTCAGAATAACAATTCCGGCTCTGCTTTGTGGATTAACAATTACATGAGATTTATAACCAGGCATCCCCCCACTATGACTTAACAACTTACTTTCGTTCTCATCCTCTAAATACCAGCCAAAGCCATAACTTTCATCAGACCTGCCTGAAACCTTAATCTTTGGACTTGTTATCGTGTGAAAACTGGTATGTGAAAGCAATTGCTTTCCCCTATAACCTCCTTCATTTATCCATAATTGCAACCATGAAAGCATATCCTCCATATTGGAATTTACCGAACCTGCCGGGCCAATATTGTCCATATTAATGAGGGGAATCGGTTTATCCTTCAAATGAGGATGCGCATAGTTCCTTCCATTCCGTAACGTACGGATGCTGGTGGAGCTGTTTTCCATGGATAAGGGAAGGAATATTTCCTTATGTATAAAGTCGTCCCATGTATCTCCAGATACCTTTTCTATAATCAACCCGGCAACCGGGTACATTACGTTCTGGTAACCAAACTGCGAACGAAATTTAGCTCTTAATGGGCTATATTGAATTCTTCTAACTATTTCTTTTCGGGAGTAATCCGTGCCATACCAAAGTAAGTCACCCTCAAAAGTTTCTAAGCCTGACTTATGACTTAAGATATCACTAATCGTCAGTTCGTTAGCTACTTTTTGGTTGCTCAACTTAAAATGAGGTAAATAAGTAATCACTTTATCACTCCAACGCAGTTTGCCTCTGTCCACTAAGATACCGAAAGCTGCCGCAGTGAATGCCTTTGTACAAGACAGAATTGGAAAAATAGTTTGAGTTGTAACGGGGATGGTGTCCAAAGCATTGACTAACCCATACCCTTTTTTAAATACCACTATATTGTCTTTCACGACACCAATGGCAAGCCCTGGTATGTTGTAATCAATCACTTGTTTTTGGATAAAGTAATCGAGTGAATCAACGCGTTGCTGCGCTAGCAGGGTGCCTGGTAATAGTAATATAAGTATGAAAAAACTCTTCATTAATTCTGCATTGAAACACTGCACCCTGAATTACACACACGTTAAAGGTATGGCGATGGCAGGATATTGATATTCTGTAGCTTCGACTGCTTCGGGCTGTAGATTAAGGGTGATTACCTAATCTATAATTGAAGCCCTGCTTTTGCCAAGCTCCTGTGCGTTCGCTTATTAGTTAACCGTGCGACTTTTCGCACATAAATGCAGTCCCTGTTAAGCTCCTTGTTGAAGATTTAACAGCTCTTAGTGCATAGTAGTTAAGTGAACCGTCCGTCATAGGGTTTCTACTATTCTCGATTGTTTTTAAACATTATCTCAGCTTTTGACTATCTTAAAAGTCGAAAGGTGCTCCTCTTCTCAAGCAGGTTTTACTCTTTCTCTTCTTCCAATTATAAAATAAAATATTGGTCCAAAAACTGGAACTAAAAGAATAACTAACACCCAAATTAATTTAGTTATACTGTCTTTGAATGTTGAATTAAGAAGACTAAAAAGAGCAACTACAGGCAAAAGTATAATTAAGATTGAAAAAGCCGTCCAAAATATTAATCCAATTTCAGGTTGTAAGAGTTCCATACTTATTTTATTTTATTCATTTTAGAAGATGGATTTATACTCACGCACAACGTCCATCGGCTTTACGTTCTCCGGGCAGCCTATGACACTCCCGACCCGAACTAAAGCCGATCATTGAACTAATGTACAAAATATATTCTGTTTCTCATCCAGTTGCTGGAGGTCTGTTCGTCGCCCCCGCTGACGCAAAGAGGCAAACCACGTTTGCCTGCTGCCCTTCGTTTCTCAGTGCTCAATGTATTCAATTGTGATAACATCGTCAAAGCTTCGCACTTCTCTATGTTGCGCGTTTGCGGGGTAGCCTTTTTTGAATTCTATGACAATGGTGGAGTTATCTTTCCAAAATGCCTTTACATCCTGACGAACGCCGTGTGCCCAGTAAACGGCGCCACTTGCTGTGGGAAATACGATGACTACGCATGTTGAAGCATGTTTGCCATCACTCCACTGTGTCACCAACCTACGTTTTCCGTCGGGTGAAATCGCGTCCTGCTCCTTCAGGTGTTTGGGTTTCGGACCTATTGAGGCTTTAACAGTCTTCACCTCTACACCGTCTTTCTCAAAACTATTGATGATTTCAGCATGTACAGCTTTCCTTTTTCGTGAAGCTGCAGACATAGTAGGTTCAGCCGTCCGTTTAGAATAGTCGATTAGCAGAGCTTTAAGCTTGTCAATAATCTCTCCGCCAGCCGACGTCTGCTGATAGAAGTGAAGCATCGTACTGATGTCATTTAGCTCTTTCTGATTGCGAACTTCTTTTTGTACAATAATGGCGTCAACACGATTTGGCATTTCTTTAAAGATGTCGATGTCGTAACCGGTCTTTTCTTTTATGTAGCCTGTAAAGGCCAGGTTTGCTCTGTTTTGCAGTCCCTTGGTTAAGCTTAAAAGTCGCCCTTGAAGCCTGTCTAACCTGCGCTGTTTGTAATATTTTTCTATTTGAAACTTTTGCTGCTCATAATAATCTGCGACAATGTCTTCATGGTCAAAAACAATGCTGCCTCTCTGAGTGGTAAGCAAATAATCTATGGTAGCTAAAATAATGTCCCTGTGTCGCAGAAGTTCGAAATCAACATTAAGTTCGTTTTTATGCTGTTTCATTATTCTTCGTTTTTAAAATACTTGTCAATCATTCTTAGCGGCGTTCCAGTTTCTATAACCATATGCGACCACCAACATGCACCGCTACCAATGTTTTGGTGTAATAGTCAATCATTTGCGTTTCTATTTTAGATAGAATTATGTTCAGGCTTTACTGTCAATGAGTTTAGAAGCTGATTTTAGTTCAATAATTGCAAGGGTTATTATTATGGCAGCTTCGGATAAAAAAATATCAGACCCAAATTGGTTAACTCGCTAATGAAGTAAAGTGTCAGACCTGCTGTAAGACAACTATACAATAAATTGGCATAACCAATAATCTTCAAATAAGGTTTTCGGTTTTTTTTAGGTAGCAAGTAGTTCATGAAAGAGTAGATAGCAAAAATGCAAGCTATTATTAACAGCATATATAACGCATTACGAGGCATTCCAAAAGTACTCTCAAATCTTACTAAAATCACACATAATAGAAACGCTGACAGTAATGCTCCTAAACCGTCAATTAAGAACAGATTTGTGGACTTTGATATCATCTTATTCATAGTCTGATTACACTGTCTTGTCTCATTTGGTTTCGTCAGTTTGTAATCACGCTTTTTAGCCAGGCCGCTAACGAACACGGCCGGGTTTGGGGTCGGTATTTTATGACGACCAGCCGATAACTGAAGCCGAATAGAATTAGTTATGTTGAAAATAAGAGCTTATGCTGAATAGGTTTTTAAAAGCCAAATAATGACTTACAGCATGTAATTTATTCCTTCAGCCCACTACGCGATATAAGTTGGCCGTTCGTGCTTCTCTCAGTATCTTATATTAAAAGTCAAACTTTGGAGTCCATTGTCATATACTTCAGACTTGACCAATTCAGTCCTGCAAGTTTGTTTTGAGTTGCCAAAAATTTTTATGCCTTGCCCTAAAATGAGGGGATTTAATTTTAATTTAAGCATGTCGATTTTTTTGTTATCCAACAGCCAACCGGCAAACTGTCCGCCACCACATAAATAAATGTCTGCACCCGGGTGATTTTGTATTGTTTCGATTTCCTGCAGATATATTTTTTTGACCTGAACATTGGGGGCAGCATTTTCAAGTTTAAGGGTGTCGGAGAAGATGTAATGTAACATATGCGGGTAAGCTGGTTGCCCGGGTTGCAGCCCGAACTTATAACCAAACTCATACGTATGCCTACCCATAATTACTGTGTCAAAGTTTTTCAGGTCAGATAGATATTTTTCAACGCCGTTTCCCGTTCCGACAAATCCGCTGATGTCCTCATTTAATCCGGAAATGTATCCGTCTATGGAGCTTGCCACGTAATAAACAATCTTTCTCATTATAACTGTGTATTATTTAGCTTGTCTTATGCATGACCGATAGTCGAGTAACACAAAGGAATTTCCCCCTTATGTTTTCACAGGTAGGGTCGAGCAGTGGCGCATTAAGTTTTACCTCATGTTTCCACCACCCGCCTCGTCAAACGCAGCATGCGCATTTAGCGCACTGCGCTTTCCTAATAATTTCTTATCAAAGCTTATCGCCTATAATGTTGGAGTTACTTTCCGCGGGGTTACTGTGAAGTCACTACATATGTTGTACATGGCGTACAGTCCCTTCGTACTCCACAACTTCCAACCGAAGCCCTGTTTGCCTTTGGCTTTCATTACATGCCGCCGTATCGTGCCTTATCAGCCTTCGCTTTAATGTATATCTTCCTTCTCAGTTCGTGCAATGTGATAGACGTTTTTATTAATGTCGTCTTTGCCTCCCGTTTTTGTTAGAAGATTATTATTAGTAAGGAGACTTCGCTCCATTCCTGTTAGGGAACTTCGCAGCTACTATTCTCCTATCCGACTCCCTCTGATTTTCGGCTCATTTCCTGCATACACAGTTATAGAGCCTGCCTTGCTGCGAATGTTTCTTCCGCAATGAGGAGGGTATCTCCAGTTGCGCAACATATCCTTGTTATCATGATGTTGCTACCACCCCGCCAGCTGTCTCATTTCCCGTTTCAGTCAACTTTCGGAGAGACATTTTGCCTTCGCTACACGGTTATTAGCTCGGCCCACCGGCTTTAATCACTTTCGAGGCTACCTGTGCATTTACTTTCGTTAGGTCTGATAACTTGCATAACCTGCTTAACAGATTACTTGTCAATGAGCTTCATTAGTTTTATTTCTTTCACCCATGTCATTTAGCTTCAGAGCTTTGACTTTTACTCTGATGGGACTTGCACCCATTGGATATGTCCACCTTAGCTGGACGCACAACCGTGCGTGAAAGTCTCCTTCACACGGCTCTTCCTGTTTTATTCACAAATGTATTGCTCCATTATCGATGTACCAATTGGCAGTGTGGGAAACTTTTGCTTTGCTTAGTTTGCCGCTGCTGATTCATACAATTCTTGTATGGCTGATTCCCTTTCGGTTAACAGCGCACCGGCGACTTCTCTTGTTCCGTACAAAACCCTATATTGCCTTCCTGCTGGCTTTACCCCGGATGCCATGTAAACAGTTGATGCTGCATTTCGTCTGCCGCTATTACACAAAGCCACTGTTTGAGGTGGACGTTTTATCGGTCGGCTATTTTGTTGTTTTGCTCCCCATTTGTTCGCCTAATTTTTCGTATTCGATGTCGTTTGGTTCCCATAATTCTATTTTGTTTCCTTCAACATCAACAATGTGAACAAATTTTCCGTATTCTACAGTTTCAATAGCGTCCGCAACCGTTACTCCGTTTTTGTGTAATTCTTCAACAAGTTCTTCTATGTTTTCTACTCGGCAATTTATCATGAAGTCCTTTGTCGAAGGCTCAAAGTATTTCGTTTGTTCGTCAAACGGACTCCAGGTTGTAAAGCCCTTTTTGGTGCTGTCTGCTCCTTGATACCATTCAAAAACTGTCCCATATTGGTTAGTATTCAAACCAAGGTTTTTTTGATACCAATCTCTCATTTTGTTTGGGTCTTTGCATTTGAAGAAAATGCCACCAATACCTGTTACTTTTTCATTTGTATATGTTTGTTAGATTGCTTTGTTGTAAATTGTCTTAAATGCGAAACCGAAACAGAATGACGTCGTAATCACGAAAACTATTAATGCCGTTTTCTTCCTTTTGTCTGAATTTGTGTTGTCCATAGCCTCGTCTGATACGCTTACCGCTAACGTTGTACGGCATACAGCAGGTGGGGAATTATAAGTCCCGCCCGGGCCCAAAGCCAATCTATAAATAATAGTTCATTGTTTATTCTATTGCAGAATTATAATGTCTCGCCCAAATCAATGTACAATAGCGATTATAGCTGATTGTTATTTCATCAAACTACACTTGCCGCAAACCGAGGTTGGCAGCAGGTGTTCTTGGTGTGACCTCATAATCCCCCTTTATCTAAGGAAGACCATCAATATTTTGGGGGTCTAAATATTAAATATAAGACGATGTAAGTTTGTTACAATTAAATTTTAATTATTCGCAGATTCGGAGTTGCCCCTTAGTATTGGTTAATTTTTTTAATGCCTCTTTCAAATTATTAAGCTCTTGATCCTTTGCGTGAATGCCAAATTCGAATAATTCATTGCCATAAGTCAATATAAATTGTTTCCTATACAAATCAATCCTAAAATCTTGTAATTCACCCGATTTTTCGTAGCTATTCGATTCTATGTAATAATAATCACGTTCAGATTCGTTTTCTGGGTAAGATCTTTTTTGTCTTACCAGGTTTTATCACCAATTTTTTTTCCGTTTCTTTTCCGTTCACTTCTAAGCCGGGGCGATGAATATCGGTAGGAAACGCGATAAAAAAAGTACCAGGTTCAGCTATATAGTACTTGCCTCTGCCCTTATAAAACGAAAGATCTCTTGTACTGTTATAAGGCACTACGATAGTAGCTGAAGAAAGAGGACCTATACCAATTTTCTCTCTTCCTGTTGTGCTACTGAGCTAAAAGAAGAAAGCAATAATAAAAGGGTAAATAATTGGAGATTGGAAACGGAAGTTTTCATAATATGGTTTTAAAGCTTTGCAGCATCACGTATAGCCCTGCCTGCTGCATCCAGATTTGTAAGTTGCATTTCAGCATATTTACGGGAAAGAATAACTCCATCTGCCCCGCCTTTAAAAGCCGCAGCCGTAGCGGCATAAGCATCTTCGGCAGATTGCTGACGGCTGTCCTTACCAGTAGGGATATTAATATCAATGCCCGGCAGAATTTGACTTTTACCTTTAACTCCCGCCTTTGCTCTTTGGGTTTCACGCATCACATAGTCAGGTGATAAACCTGCCATGGGCAATTCATCAATTGGCGCTTCATTAGCATAATTCAACAAGTGATTGTTCAACGACATTACTTCTGCAGGTGGTACATCCCGCATTACAGTAGCACAGATATTATTAATGAAACTCCTGTATCGTTCACCCCCACAATTATTATAAACCACAACTTTCAAAAAATCAGCCATGGTTGCCAGTTCCTCATAACTACGCGATGCACGATACAAGGGGTTGAAAGAATTTGTGTGTTCTATATGAAAGCCTACTTCAAGGTTTTTGCGAATACTCTTAACTGCCTTATACACTTCCTTTAGCACGTCGTGTTTGCCATCATCAAACAATTGATTATATGCCATTATCTCCGGGTACTCAAGGAGAAGGCGGCTGAATTCTACATAGTATCCGTCACTGGGTCTCTTGCCCTTTAATGAATTTTGGACATACTGGTTTAGTTTAAGATATCCCTCTTTAGCTCGTTTAAAATCAATTCCATGTTGTTCAGCTGCCTTCTGGTGATGCTCGCAAAAACAGGTAACTTTTGCTGAGTCAATGCCCTGATGATGACTGACGCCGATGGCATTTAATAAAGGGCCATTTCTTTCATTAAACAACAGGATGCCATCAATATCGTATGATGAACAGAGATCAGTTGCAACAGCTTTCCAGAATTCCTTTACATCAGGTTGATAGAAACACATAGCACCGCTTTTTCTTCCCTGTAAATCCACTTCGGCGAAATCTTTAAAGAAAGGGACATCATCAGGATAATAGAAACCATCCTGAACAGAACAAACTACTTTCATTCCGCGCTTTTTTGCTCTTGGTAAAACTTCCGAAAGAATATCAAGTTTACCAAAGTCGGGAGCCCGCAATTTTTCCCCATTAATGCTCGTGTTTTTATAGTACTGGAGATGAGGAGTGGCGAAGTTTCCGCCATGAAAAAACCTTTCGGCTGATTCGTGCATGCCGTGACCAGGCAAAGGCTTGTCCGGCATTTGCCTGCCAGTGATTCCCCTGTCGTATGTGAACGTACTAAGATAAATGGTATTTACTGCTCCACGTTGCTGAAGTATGTCCAGTATCTTGTCTGTTCCTTCATCCACAAAAGAGTCTGGCCCTATTTGAATACCAATCGTTTTTTTCATATCTCGTGGTTCGGTTAAACGATCCATAAATTTTTGTTGCCGTTGTCTGAAATTCTTTAAAGCACATTATGCTTTGTTTTTTGTTGCTTCCCTGATCGCACGTCCGGCAGCATCAATATCTGCAAGATTCATTTCAGAATATTTTCTGGACAAAATAACTCCATGTGCCCCGGCTTTGTAAGCCGCTGCTGTAGAGAGGTATGCATCCTGTGGCGATCCTTTCCGGCTGGTTGCTTTAGTTGGAATTCCAATATCAATGCCTGGCAATATTTTACACTTTCCTTTTACTCCTTCCAAAGCACGTTGCGTTTCACGGAAGACATAGTCCGGAGAAAGACCGGCAGTGGGAAGTTGTTCAAGAGAGGGTTCATTACCATAATTAAGCAAGTGATTATTAAATCTCATTAATTCTTCCCTGGGAACGTCCCGAAAAATCGTAGATCCGATATTGTTAATAAAATTCGCATAACGCTCCCCACCACAAATATTATAAGCCACCACCTTTAAGAAGTCAGCTTTAGCCGCAAGGTCTTCGTAACTGCGGGTAGCCCTGAAAAACGGATTAAACGAGTTAACATGCTCAATGTGAAATCCTACCTGCAAACTTTTGTTGATACCTTTTACTGTATTGTACACCTGTTCCAGCACGTGGTGCTTGCCAATATCAAACAGTTTGTCCCACGCGATGATCTCGGGATATTCGAGAAGCAATCTGTTAAACTCAACATAGTAGCCGTCACTTGGTCGCTGACCTTTAAGGGAAGCCTGCACAAACCTGTCTACTTTTTGATAACCCTCCTTCGCCCGCTCAAAGTTTATTCCCCGTTCTTTCGCGGCACGTTGGTGGTGTTCGCAAAAGCAGGTAGCTCTTGATGAGTCAATTGTCTGGAAGTGACTTGCTCCCAACGCATTTAAAAGAGGCCCGTTACGCTCATTGAAAAATAGTATCCCATCGACCGGGTACGATTTGCAGATGTCAGTAACTAATGCAGTCCAAAAAGCCTGTACATCGGGATGGAAGAGACATAGGGTGTTTGTTCTTCTGCCTAACAGGTCAACTTCACTGCATTCTTTTACACCTGGAACATCTGCACGCCACTGGTCTTCTACTGAGGCAAAAACATTCATGCCACGCTTTTTAGCAGCTGGAAGAACAGAAGCAAGAATATCGAATTTGCCAAGCTCAGGAGCACGGGTTTCCCTGAGAATCGTATTCTTATAAAACTCGGGGTGAGGGGTAGCAAAATTGCCTCCATGATAAGTCTTTTCATCGGACTCCTGCGAGCCGTGATCAGGAAACTTTTCTCCCGGTATCTGCCTTCCACCAAGTCCCCGCCCATGAGTAAACACGGTAAGAAAAAGGGTGTTAATGGCGCCACGTTTCTGCATTATGTCTAATACCGTCTCCACTCCTTCATCTACAAAGGACACAGCACCAATCTGAATACCGTGCATCATATTATCAGCAGGTTGTTTAGCAGCAAGAGCCTCAAGAGGAGAAAGACCAACCAACGGACCGGCAGCGGCAAGGGCTGTGAGTGTAGCGCCATTTTTAATAAAGGCACGTCTTGATTTTTGTTGGTCAGCTAATACTTTTATTATTGAATGTTTATTGCTTTTCATTTTTGAGATGTTATTCTTGTTATTCTTGTAATTCTGAAAATAAGATATTGGTAAGTCTCTAATACCAAGGTTTGAGGAAATATTTTTCTGATTATTTATATTTTGGATTTTGGTCAAAGAAATTGGAAAAACAAGTCATCTGCGGTTTCATGCCCAAAGATTGAAGCGTAGTGAGTGTACGTCCGGTCCTTACCAAATCGAACCAATCAACACCGCTCGCAGCTTTGGTGACCAATTTTATCTAAATCCTCTGTTCCAGGGGTCAGTCATAATTCTACCTTACCATTGGTATAAGGCTGTATCCCGGTTTCAACCGGGAGTTGAATTAAAAAGAATGACCGACTACTGCTGGACTGCCAAATCATTATAACTCTCACGATATTACTATTACTTCATGATCAAGAATCGATTTGATTTCGAAAGTACTAAAGCCATTAGCAACTGTTGCTGTTATATTACCTTTTGATACCAGTGGTTTCACATTCCTGCCGCTTAACGATTTCGGTAGCCTGACCTTTACCTTTAGCGGGCCTATTGTAATTAATTCATCTAGCGGTTGCCGCCAGGTAGCAGCACTTGTGAGGTTAACAATATGCAGTACCACCCGCCCCGGTTGTTGGTATAAATGGCAGTCCACTAATCCGGCTCCTTCAACCGACAAGGGTAAATCATCTTTGGCGCTCCATCGAATGATGTTTGCTAATAAATTTCCATGATCGGGGTGATTGAACTTCGCAAACTGTCTGTCGAAATCAGCCGGTATGAATACGATCCTGCCTCCTTTGCTATTTGATCGAATAATAACACCTGGTATATCAGTTTTAGGCTCCCTCATATAGGCTTTTTCAGGCGGATAAGTAGGGAACTGGGGAATATAAGTCATCAGTACTTCCCCACCTGAATTTACCTGCAGAGGCTGAAGCAAGCCACCGTAAGGTAAAATATCCGTTTCCTCAAAACCTTTTAAGATAGCATGGCGCTTACCAACAACAACAGGCTCACTGTTGGTATGCGGGCCTACCATTTGTGAACGAAGCTCGGGGGTTAATCGCATGTAAGTATGGTAGGCATATGTTGCCAGCTTTTCCATTTGCGCATCCTGCTTTGGATTTGAGCGTGTAACAACGTGAGCACCATAAATATCTGCCAAAGCATAATCAGGGCGAGGGTCGCCTATTTCGTCGTACAAACTGCTCTCTCCGGTAGCAATAAGGCTGCCGCCGCCATCAACAAAGCGTTTTATTGCAGCTACCTGCTCGCTGGTCATTAACGCCAGGTTTGGCAGCGCCAGTACGGAGAACTGTGGCGCATCGCGGTCGATGTGATCTGCATGTACGGGCAGATAAGGTATGCGTGCCCGTACCATTGCCTGGGTCATTCCGCGGTAGGGAAGTTCTACCAGTTCATCAGCATTATCTCTTCCATAAAAATCTGTATTCTGCTGGGACCAAACTACTCCAATATTTGCAACGGGGGTCCGGTTCAGCAGGTATTGTTCATTGTCTTTATGCCAGCGCATGATTGGCTGAGGAGTACGATACATCCTGCGGTCTTCGTGATAAGCAGCCACCATATGCCACCATGGTTGTATCCCTCCTGCAATACCATTTATCATCCACATCCTTGCTTCCGGCACCGGCTTGCTTCCAAGCCTGAACCATGGTCTCTGGTGATCGTACATAGCCATACTTTCCGGTGCCAGTTTATTCCATCCCAATAACCCATGAACAAACTTACCAATGTCTGCATTATGTTGAAATCCCCCTGCATCTGAGCGGGACTGGTCATCGAGCATAATGATATCTGCCCGTTTGGCAATTTCTTTATAATCACGAAAACTCCTGCTTTGCCCGCTGATCGAGCCACTATTCATACCCGACCAGGTGCAGTTTGCACCACCTGCAGCCTTCGTTGTCTTGTTGTTTAAATCCCATATCTCAAGCCGGCGGTCATAGTTCCACCTTATCCATTGTTTATAAATTTTGTCATCCCAATTCTTCTTTGCAGGTATGTTCTGCCCGGTTTTATCGCGGAAACTCCTTTTACAGTTCTCACAATAGCAAATGGACTCGCGTCCTAAACCACTCCAGCTATTGTCGGTAAAACCTTCAGGTTTATACAGTTGCGCTATCTCGGTAAGAATAGCGGGAATGTGTTCCTGGTAATAAGGACTATTGACGCATGATATATACAGATCAGCAGCTTTATACGGTTTTCCCGCGGCGTCGATGGAAAACCAATCGGGATGAGCCTTGTAAAATTCCTCATGCGCCCTGTTTGAATCCATTCGTGCAAAAACAACAACTCCATCTTCTTTTGCAGCCTTACTTAGTTCACCAAAAAGATCACGTCC
Source organism: Flavihumibacter sp. (assembly GCA_041751095.1). Classification (GTDB taxonomy): domain Bacteria; phylum Bacteroidota; class Bacteroidia; order Chitinophagales; family Chitinophagaceae; genus JADCRZ01. Next base: position 23,548 of record JBGSYC010000019.1, on the reverse strand, counting down.
GCCTAAAAATTCTGCTTTACGATGCAGTGGTATTTTAGTAGGATAATATGCTACAATTCCTCCTGCGTTTACCACAATACCTTCTGTGTTGGTCTGCTTCCAAAAACTCCGCCACCAGGGAATATCATATTGGGCAGGATCTTTTTCAGTAATATTTATTTGCCCCCACCGGGTCACTCTTTGAAACCATGGCAAATTGTTATCACGCTTTTCAACGAAGGATAAGTCGTTCGCATCAAGTGTGAAAGGATTTGCAGTGGCAAGAATTGATGTTCCTACGACTGCGTTTTTCAAAAAATTTCTTCTGCTGTTGTCTGAATTATCCATATGGTGTTGGTTATTTAGAGGATTCATTATAGCATTTTGTGTCCTTTTCGTTAATATTCCTGTCTGATGGCAACAAAAAGATAAGCCTTTTAATAATTAAAGTAATCGGAAGTTCAGTTTACAACTAATGACTTACAGAGACAAGTTGTTGCAAACAAGGCTTCTTATCACATAAAGGCCTAAAGAGCTAAGCGGACAAATGGGAGCACATTTAAACGAAAAGATGGAAGCATCAGCAAAATATGTAATAGAAGTATTAACTGTTGAACTAAGAGAAACAGAAGCAGAGATTAAAAACCCTGTTCACGAAGATGAAGAGCTTGCAGCCAATTATGAACTTATAAAAAGTGTTGCAGGATAGGCTTTGCTACTGCAGCACGTGTGCTAATTAGCACAGAAAACTTTACCAAATCTACTGAGCCTCGTAAGTTCAATTGTTATTGTGGAGTAACAAGCACTATAGGCTCAACATCATAATCGTCCTGCGCGTAAGTTTCATAAAGACTTATAATATCATTTACAAATTTTTCAACATTTATCCCTGTGTTGCTATTTTTTAATAATTGAAGGTTTTTATTCCTCAACATCAACAATTTTTATAAAGGCGCTGCGGCGTGGTACCGGCATAACAGAGTCTTCTCCTTTTACCGCTTTCCATATCACTTCACTGAAAGCTATGTCGGGTGCCCGGTCTTCTTTTGAAAAATCAAACTCCATACTCTTGCGTGCCGATGCAGTCATCTTCACATTCTTCTCATTCAGATCAACGTTTGGAGGGACAGATTTGAAATGGGTCATATCGGGAGTGGATGTAAAACAACGGTACATAGGTGTGGCTGCAGCATCGTATTGGCTCATTGGTGGCATCCCTAAAATTAACCCCATTGTACGAACCATAGAGGAAGTGGAATAAATAGTATGATCGACATATTTTCGTTTTACAAATCCTCCCGCCAGGTATGCAGTTGATCGATGCGCGTCCACATGGTCAGGACCATTCTGTGCATCATCTTCTAAAATAAAAACGGCGCTTTCTTTCCATACCGGGCTGTTTGATAAATGCTCAACAAACAAACCCACTGCATAATCATTATCGGCCACATGCGCAAAAGGTGTTGGTCTTCCGGGACTTGATCCTTCTGTATGGTCGTTAATAAAACGAAGGCTGTTGAACTGTGGCAATGCATTTTTTTGAACCAACGAATCAAATTCCCTGCGCCATTGGTAAAACCTTGTTGTATCTCTCACGGTTTCATCCCAACTGGTGAAGTATGGACAAAAATGACCTTCCAGTGAAGGAATGTTTGCTTTATAATCGTCAGCAAATTGGCCATAAGTGCGGTAAGTTATTCCAGCTCTTTTGCAATGATCCCACATAAAACCTTTTGGAGGCCAGGCAATTGCTTTTTGCCCTTCATAATCGTACGTTCCGCCCCTGCCTCCATAGCTGGTAGGCCACGTCTTTTCAGTATAATCGTTTGCGTAAGCGGCCATGCTCCAGTTATGCCCATCTGCACTCACTTCTGCATCTACATAAAAATTATCGAGCAACACAAACTCTTTGGCAAGCTTATGCTGATTAGGAGTAATTTTCTCACCAAATAAAACAATGCTTGTATCGCCATTCCCTTCAGGTATATCGCCCAATACCTGGTCGTACGTACGGTTTTCCTTCACAATATAGAACACGTATTTGATAGGTGACTTATCTCCTACCTTCATGGGTATGGGATTGCCTTTTTCACCCTGAGCATTCATTTCCTTTACTTTGGTGTAAGGTGTGTTGTTGTAAACCTGCTTTGAATATGCAGCCAATGCTTTTGCATCGGGCATATCAATAATGCTCATCGTTCCTTTCATCAATCCACCGATATACTGAATTTTACTTTGCTGCTTTTTATAATCTCCCTGCTGGTAAATTACCTGATCTTCTTTTTTGGTTGGATCGGGGCCTTTTACATTGGGCGTGGAGGTAAATCCTTTTCCGTTTGATACAAATATTTTCTTACCCGTAATCTTAATATTTGTGGGATACCAGCCCACCGGGATGAAGCCTTTTGAGCGGCTTTCGCCCGAAGCAGATACATCAAAAACAGCAAGGCAATTATTATCGGCATTCGCGATGAATAATGTTTTCTCATCTTCACTTAGTGCAAGTCCGTTAGTGGTAGATCCTGCCGGAGAATCAGGATATAGCGCAGCATTAAGCACTTCAATTATCTTTCTGCTTTTTATATCCACTACCGCTACACTGTTGTCGTTCGCGTTGGCTACATACAGAAGCTTTCCATTTTTAGTTATGAGTAATTCGTTGGGATTATCTCCTACCGGGAATGAATCTGTAAGTTGATTTTTGGCAGTGTTAAATACCAGCAATTTATCCCCGCCCCACAACGAAATGTATAGCTCACTTTTATCGGGTGACAACAGGCAGGTGAACGCCTGGGCGCTTAACTGGCGCAGATCAACAATTTTTTTTGTTGCAAGATTGATCACGTACAAACTGTTGTTTTCTTTGGTAACTATGTACATCAGCTTCTTTTCATCATCAATGTCAAAGCCGGCAGGTGAAATTTTCTCAGGCCATTTTTTTCCAAGAAAAATGCTATCCTTCAATTGCAATTTCCTGGGGCTTACATTGTACTTCCATATAGCATTATCGTTGCCTCCTGAAGCATATAAGCTGCGGCCATCCTTGCTAAATTTAAGGCCGTAAAAAGATTTAGGTATTGTTACATTATCCAGCACCTTTTCTGCTGCAACATCTATCAATTGAACAGACTGCGTACTTTGCCCGTTGTTAGTAACTGCCATCAACTTTCTATCGAACGACAAAGCCATGTTTAAAGGAAGATCGCCTAATGGAAGTGAACGGCCCGCGGGAGAAAGCTTCCAGCCATTTGGTAGTGTTAACTGCTTCTTCAGCTCATTCGTATGTACATTGTTTGAAACGCCGGTTTGTGCATTAAGAGAAGTAGAAATAATTGAAGCTAGTATAATAAATTGTGTTGATCTCATACTGTATTATTTGGAAGGATTATAATGTGAAGACCTTGTTCCTTTTCATCATCCATTGCAGGGCCTTGCTGAATTTTTCGCCAGTCGATAGTCTTATTATATTGCTTCATTGTCATGAAGCAATACTGCTTATCCGCCTAACAGTAAGCATTGTATGCTCTTTTGTGAGATAAACAAAAGGGGAAAATAAGATGAGGGTAATTAATTTCATGATGCAGTGAAAAGAATAGGACAAAGAAAAGCCTTTGTCCTACCTATTAGTAAAAAATTGCCAAGCATTATTTAATGACCCACATTTCTGCATTAATATCATCTTTACCACCAAACTGGCGTTTTAATGCTTCTTCCAAATTTTCCGCATTCGTGGTCCGTTCTGTACCAGGGTATTGAAAGCGCTTTGGAATTAAACCACTATTACCAGTACCCGGGCCCCCTTTTGCAAAATCCGGAATCCCCGTACGTCTGTAATTGTAGTAGGCTTCCAAACCCGAGTTCTGAAAGAAAGCCAGGTATTTCTGCCTTAAAATTAGCACTAAACCTGCTGTACCACCAGCATATTTTACTAAAGGCTGATTATAGTAGGCATTGAAATCAAAATTTACAGTGTATGGTATGTAATCTGCGCTTTCTGTTACCCTACCTCCCGCTTTCAGATAGTAAAAAGTATTAGTACCTTCTTTTATACCATAAAATCCTATAGAGGCCTGTATTCCTTTTTTATACCATTCTTCTGCATCTCCGGTGATCCAACCCCTGTTAATTGCTTCTGCAATGTTGAAGCACATCTCCGGGTAGCCAATAATTATATTCGGCTCGGCTGTATAAGTTCTGTAATAACGATACCTGCCATAAAAAGAATAAGCACCTGGTGCAAACCCCGGTCCATTATCAATTCCTGCTTTAGACGACATATCAGCAAGGTCTTCTGCAGGGCTTGCTCCAACATATGCAGCATGATCAGAAGGCTGAAGACCTGATTTTAGCTTCGCCCCGGCAGGATCTGCGGTAACGAATGTTCTCGGATCTTTGAGAGAGGTAAGCAATCCAAGGTAAGTAGAAGATGTATTATAACGGGTAGCATCAAAGCCGAAATTATCCGGATTGGTGGGGTATTTATTAAACGGATTTACATACACAAACTGAAGATTATCGGTCATATCTGCTAATACAGGATAAGACGCCTTTCCCGTATAAATTTTGGTAAAGTCTGCTTTAATGTTTAAAGCGGCATCCGCCTCTTTCTTACTTAGCGCGATTAAAACCCGTAATCTGAATGTATTGACAACTTTTTGCCATTTTTTTAAATCATTATTAAAATAAAAATCGCCCGATAAAGTATTGTTTGCTGAACCAATTAATTGTGCAATATCACTATTGGCTTCTTCCAACCATTTATTTATCTGTATAAATATTTCCTTTTGCGTATCGTATTTTGGTTTAAGCACTTCAATCCCTTTTAAAGCTTCCTTCATAGGCAGGTCGCCCACCCTCATCGTCATTTCATAAAACAGAAAAGCTCTGAAGAACTTACCCAGGGCAGAGTATGGATTAACTTCTTTTCCTCCTGCTTTAAGCGCCTCTTCTTCCATCTTGATTACATTTTTCAATGTAGTATAATACAATGTAGCACCTGACCAATTGTACTCCTGGTTGCCATAATAATTATAATTTACCAAAGCAAATTGGTTCCATCTCTGTTCTGGGCCCCATGGGCGTTGATAAATGCTCATCTCAACGCCATTCAAGGCCAGGGCGGGAGGTACGTTTTCAGGACTATTTGGATTGACAGTCAATTCTTCGAACTTTTTACTGCAACCAGCCAAAAACATTATAGAAACGGCGAATATTATTAATCTGATTTTCATATCTGATTATTTAAATGATTTTAGAAAGTTATATTAAGGTTAACACCATATCGCTTTACTGTAGGTGTTTGCAGGTTACTCGAATTCTGGCTTCCGGCATACTGATCAATATCTACATCTTTATGTTTCCTGTCGGTGATGTAGAACAAGTTTCTGCCAACAAATGATATGGAAGCGGAACGAATGAATGAGTTACCAAGAATATCAGCGGGAAGATTGTAACCGAATGTTATCTCTCTTACTTTTGAAAAAGTTTTACTCATCAGGTTTCCCTCTGCAGTAGAGTTATAACGACTTATATAATCCTGTGCAAAAGTTTTTATATCATTAGGTGTAAATGTGAGGTCTTTAAAGTTAGTAATTACACCGGTAACCGGATGATAAACAGGCGTGCCGCTTGTAATTTTTACGCCTTCACCTACATAGGTTTTATTACCTAAATAATCCTGGTAGCGGGCTACGCCTAATTCACCCTGGGTTGTTTCTATATGTCGTCCACCCCGGAATGACTGCCTGCGAATATAATTTTCCATAGTGCCACCAACGCGGCCATCTACCTGCACAATAAGATTGAAGTTTTTATACCGGAATTTATTTGTCAATCCCCAGATCCAATCGGGGTTAGAGTATCCTAAGAGCTGGTTTTTAGGATAGCGTAAGGGGCGGCCGCCAGCATCATTTATGATTTGTCCATCGGGTGTTCGCGCAAAGCTCTGTCCCTGATATATATCTAAACGATCTCCTTTCTTTACATAAAGGTCACCCACAAGTATAGAGTCAGCAGGTAACTCGAGGTAGGTTTGTTTATAAGTTGACCAATTCAGTAATACATCCCACGAAAAGTTTTTGGACTTAACCGGATTGCCATTCAGGGCAACTTCGTAGCCCCGGGTAGCATACTTTGCAGCGTTAATAAACAGAGCGGTGTAACCGGTAGTTTGAGAAATGGGATTACGGAAAATTTGCGGACCATCTATGTAAGAAAAGTAAATAGCATCTAAACTAATCCTGTTTTTGAGAAAGCGAATATCAAACCCTCCTTCGTAATTAGTACGTGCCGCCGTTTGAATATCGTCATACAAATTATCAGTATAATAAGCGGCGCTTGTATTATTGTAATCCAACCGGGTGTTATATACTTTATTTACAAGTGTGTAAGTTGGCCCATCATACGAAGTAGTGTAAGCGCTGCCATAGCCGACCGGATAAGAAGCAGGCCCGATATAAGAAGAAGTTCCACCTTCTCTTACATTTGCATAGGAGCCTTTTAACTTAAGAAAAGAGATAGCATTTGGCAACATAACGTAGTCGGACAATACCGTACTTACAGCAACAGAAGGATAAGTACCGGGTTTTGCTCCGGGAATAGCAGAAGATTTATCAGTACGTAAAGTGCTGCTTATGTTTATATAGTTTTTGTACGACAGGTCAAGCGAGGCATAAACGCTCGTTACCAACATTTCGGAAAAAAAGTTCGAGGCAATAATAGGGTTACGCGTATTGGCAAACGTGTAAATGCCGGGTACATTTAAATAATTGGTAGATGCGAATGTGGAATTAAAACGCATGTTGCGGATATTGCCTCCAATCAAACCGGAAACATTCAAATCTTTAAAAAAAGTCTTGTTGTATTTCAATAACAGTTCATTATTGCTCTCAAACAATTTTCTGATGTCTTCCCGATAGTCGCCACGAGCTTCTTCACGTCCGTAAGAAGTTGCTGAGTAAGGCAATTTTTCTGTTCGCAATAAATCATACGTAGTTGCCGACACCCTGCCTATCACCTCAAGATTTTTGTTGAATTTATAGCTTAAGGTTGTGTAGCCGTAGAAATCATTTTTGTAATGGCCACGTAACCATTCTTTAGACATGAACCAGGGATTGTTATACCGCTGATATTCTGCATATATCTGTTGTACACCTTCTTTGCCTGGCTGCCAGTAATTTCGCATGTCATCGATATCCCAATCCGCGCCGCCCCATAGAATAATGTTATAAATAATACTGTTCGGCCCATAAACCACATCGGGGATGTTTGGTGTAGATTGCCTGTTATAATTTACGTTCGCTTCGAAACGGAGCTTATCTGAAAAGTTATGTGCCAGCGAAGTATTAAAATTGAAGCTGCCCAGTCTGGTATTCGGTACAATGCCTTTCTGGTATGTATGTGTAAAAGAAAAACGCAAATCAGATTTTGCGGAACTTGCAGAAACAGCAATATTGTTAGTTGTAAGCAGGCCGGTTTGTAAAAAACGTTTTAGATTATCCTTACCGCGGGCTAGCCAGGGAGTACCTTTACGAGCCCCTGTTACCGGGTCTACCGGACTGTCATATTGAGGAATTAACTGGCCTTCAAACTTCGGTCCCCATACGTCATAGTCTCCATCATTTAATCCACCACCGCGTCCATCAACAAATGCATACCGGCCATGATCACCAGGGCCGTATTCATCCTGCACTTTAGGAATAGCGTTAAATCCTCTTTCAAACATAGCGCTTGAATTGAATTCTATAGAATAGCCTCTTCTGTCTTTCGTTCCTTTTTTAGTGCTGATGATAATGGCTCCATTGATCGCACGGTTGCCGTATAAAGCTGCTGCTGTCGGCCCTTTTAATACCGTATAACTTTCAATATCATCAGGGCTTATATTCCAAGTATCAGAATTGATGGGAATTCCGTCTACTACAAAAAAGTTTAAAGCACCTCCACGCAACAAAACCTGCGGCCTTCCTAAAATTTCAGCAGAAGCCCCCACTGATAAACCAGCTACCTTTCCAACGAGGCCGTTAATAGCATTTGGCTCACGGGCTTTTATCAGGTCTGCTCCTTTTACCTCCTGAACAGAATAGCCAAGTCTCTTGGTTTCTTTCTTTATACCCAATGCGGTTACTACAACTTCATTTAGTTGTATAGAAGCAGGCGCAATTTGTATGGATAAAAATTCGTTACCTGTTACTTCAATTATTTTATTGGAAAAACCAATAAACGTTATTTGCAGCTGGTTGCCTTTTGCTGCGGGAATTGAAAATTCTCCATTTGCATCGGATGATGTTGCCGTGGAAGTATTTTGTACCGCAATGGTAGCGCCGGCAATCGGGCGGTTGCTTATAGAGTCAATTACTCTTCCTCTTATTGCAAAACCCTGCGCCTCTAAATGGCGATGAAAGAGCAGGAATAAGCAGGAAAAAATAACCGTCTTTAAAAGATGAGGAAATTTCTGCTTCATAACGTAAAGTTTTGATTATGCGGTAAAACTACTTGTACGAAGAAGCGATAACCTAACAAACTGTATTATCAAATAATGAAGGAATAGTAAACAAATTGATTTTCTACTATTTTTTTATACGTTTGCTATGAATTCCTACAAAAAGGTACATTTGTTTTGATTTCCCCTTTTTCAGGAAGAAAATCCATCCCGATGTATTTTCTGATGATGGCTCTTTTTATTGAGGCTTCTGGAAATGAGTCTTTTGGTTTATCCCTGGCTGAATATCCATTTTACTTTATGAAATCATAGTTGAAGGTTCGATATTTGTGTTGATCGTTGATGCTGGAGCTATTGGTTTGAGATCAAGTGAAAGGATTATCAAATAATAAAAATCATTTTACTTTTCATTCCTTCATCGCTGATGTGACCATATCTTTTGAGTTCTCTGCTACACCAAAGTAAAGCCGCCTGTAAATAGTGAGATATTAGAAGCTAAAATATTATTGCCGGCAGTGATTTGCTTTAATATTCTTCGCTGCAAGTTGTACAGTCTCATCAATTCACTTTTGGCGCGTCCCGTGTCTGTTTGCATTTGAAATCCACTCTAAAATTCCGCGTTTTAAAGAACGGGGAAATTTGTCCCAATTCTCCAATGCTGTTTTATTCTTATCGAAAGCTTCCTGAAGTTCGTGGGCAATTGTAATGTCTTCAACCTCATCTAAAGCATTCCATTTGCCATTTTTTTTAGCTGTTTCAATGGCGGCCAAACCGGCTTCTGTCATCAAACCCTGCGGCAAAAGTTTTTCAACCTTCACGTTATTTATTTTACTCCAATTGCTCTTAGGGTTTCTCTTTGCTAAGAACTGTTAATAGCTTTCATTGTCTCTTTTATTAGGCTTGCTGTCTATCCATCCAAAGCAAAGCGCTTCATTTTAGGAAGTGAAAGCTTTTAGTAATTCATGGTTAGATAGTTTGATAATTGCTTTCGCAATTCTGTCGACTTTTTTTTGGTCTGTCTTTGCAGAATATATCCACTTGATGTAGTGGTGTTGTTCGTTTTCTATAAGCGAATTGAAAAACTCCGATGCCCGGGGCTCGTCTTGCAAGCATAGCAAAAGTTCTTCGGGAACTTCTAAGGGTTCATTGTCGCGATACAAAATAACATGAACATAATCGCTTGCTTGTTTCTTTATCTTCTTTCTGATTTCAGCCCTTACGGGAAGAAACAGTCTCCCGTTGCGGAATGGCATCAAATGATACTTCTTGATTTCAAATCCGTCAATACTGCCATTTACCTTTACCCAACCGAAAGGAGCATTTTTAGCTGGTAAAATTTCGGGAACGGCGGCATACGTCCAACCGCCCTTTCCGGGAAATTTTTGGAGCAAATATGTTTTGTTTACCAGTAGCTTTTCCATACCGGTAATTTATTCATGAATATTGTTGAATATTTTAAAGTGCTTAAAAAGCATTGTCTCTTGATCAATGATGCTAAAGACCTTTGCCAGTTCGGGGTCTTGCATTGCTTTTTCAGATGCTGCCCTGGCATTGGTCAAATCTGTCCAATAGACAATGTCCAGGAATTGTCCGTTATCTGCTATGGCGGTTTTGCGCGAGAGAAACCCCTCTTGCTTTGAAATGAATTCATTCAGCTTATTTAGCTGGATTTTGGCCTCTTCGTGCCTGGCACCCTCGGTCGTTTTGAAAAGAACTATTTCAATAACTGTTGCTTTGCTCATTTTGCACTTTATACTTTCCTGAAGGTTTTTAACTCTTACGTGAACGTGAAATCTTTTTATTGTTTCTTAATTTTAATTTGATTAAAAAAACGCCAGCCTCTTACCCGGCAATCGGTGTAAATCGTAAAGGCGGAGGCAACAAATACATACGATTCGTAAAATAGCGGCTGATGTACTATTTTCCATCTATAAAACAATAATAAGCTTAGTAAAGTAAATGAAGTGTATTTGAGCGATGTGGTCAAGGTGTAATTCCTTTAGATCCCGTATTTGTGCTGAAGATCACACAAAAGGGGATAACAGCCGGCCACCTTTTACTGTATTATCAACCGTCATGATCAAAGTTGCTGTCATCCGGCATCCAGGCACATAAATGTCATAACGCTTCGACAAACGGACGGACACAGCGATTGCAGTAGCGGCGCTTTGATTGTTGGGCAACTCCTATGCTTACGTACCGGATTATCGATATATTGCTATTGTCCACCTATTCAATCAAGGATGCTATGAGAGAATACCTGCTCTTTACTCTGTTACTGAACGGCTTTTTCGCAGCTGCACAAGACACATCGTCAATATTGCGCTTAGATACTTTACCTGCCCAAGGAATCCTACTGAATAAAGGTTGGAAGTTCCAGGCAGGGGATAATCCGGAGTGGGCTAACTCGGAATATGACGACAGCAGGTGGGAGAACATTAATAATCCAACACGTGCCCTTTACTATCTACCGCAGGTAAGAAAAGAACCTATAGGGTGGTTCCGCATTAAGCTCCATATTGATAGCAGTTTATTAAAAACGCCATTGGCTTTTCAGGTTTATCAATCCATTGCTTCTGAAATTTATTTGAACGGAGAACTTTTGAAGCGGTACGGAACGGTGAGCAGGAACGAAAAAGAGGTAAAAGCTTATAACCCGATATATGAGCCCGTGGGATTGAAGCTTATAGCATCCGAGCAGGTTCTGGCGGTTCGTTTTTCCGTTCAGCGAAATTTGCCTTACTTGAAAAGTGCACTTTACCATAACACTTTCAACTTACGAATAAACGATGTTGAAGGGGCCGGTCAATTTAACAGGATCGGCAATAGATATCCCGTTTTCAATTCTATTTATATAGGGATTTTTATTGTTTTAACAATTATACACTTTGGTTTTTTTCATGTATTCCGAAAGCAGAAAGCCAACCTGTTTTTTTCCTTCGCAACCTTATCCGGAGCCATCTCCCATGCATTGTGGATCAAAGCGGTATTTGCCCATAGCGTTTCTTTGAGACTTTATACCATATTATTTGATTGGCTATTTCTATTAACCTTCTTCAACCTTTTTTTATTTATAGCCGTTCATCAGCTTTTTATACGGAAACGGAACGCTTCCTTCTGGCTAATTGTTGGCTACTCACTTGGGAGCGTTGCGTTTTGGCCAATGTTCCATAATGCGGGTGAGATCCTGGCATTCGTTCTCCCCTTTATAATAAGCATATCTGCCGCATTAAGCATAGCCTGGCGCGCTTACCGTAAAGGACACCGGGATGCTCGTATCATCGTAACGGGATTAGCCGCTTATTTGATCCTCTACTCACTTTTCTTCCTCATTTACTATAAGTTAGTGCCGAATGCGGTTATTGGATTTGGAAGCGATTTCTTGTTAATGGATGCGGTGTACCAGGTAACAGCCTTGAGTGTGCCTATTGCTCTTTCGTTTTATTTAGCCAGAGACTTTGCCTTCACCAGCAAAGAACTGGAGAATAAATTGATTGAAATACAACGGCTTTCCGCGGAAAAGCAACAAATATTGATTTCGCAAAACGAAACTTTAGAGCAGCAAGTAACGCAGCGCACCAAAGAGTTGAAACGATCTTTAGAGGAAATCAAAGCCATGCAAGCCCAACTCGTACAGCAGGAAAACAAGCAAGCCATTGAGCGGGAGCGCCTGCGCATATCGGCCGAATTGCATGATGACGTTGGCGGGGAATTATCCGCCATTCGCTTGCTGAGCGAAATCAGTATTCCCAATATAAGCCCGCAGCAACGCTTGTCGAAAATTTCCGCATCTTCCGGTGAACTGGTGCAAAAGATGAACGAGATTGTCTGGGCGTTGAATGCGAACAATGATTCGTTGCAAAGCCTCGTCGCTTACATGCGCCGCTATGCGGTGAAATACCTGGATGACTCCGGTATACGCTGTCGCTTTGAGCACCCTGTTGATTTGCCCAATTTCCCAATTGACGGCGCCACCCGCCGCAATATTTTCCTGCTGGTTAAGGAAGCGCTGCACAACGTGGTGAAGCATGCTGGAGCCCAAAACGTATCCATAAGGGTGGCTCTTGGAAAGCAATTAGCCCTCACTATCCACGACGATGGCAAGGGCATCGGCGCTTCGCAACTAGAGCGCAGCGCTGGGAATGGGCTCCGCAATATGCGTCAACGGGTAAAGGATCTGGGTGGGCAGATGAGTATAACGAATGCCTCGGGAACCCTCCTGAGCGTTCTTGTTCTGCTGCTCAAAAATCACACAAAGGTGTGAGGGCAGTTTGTCAGCTTTTGTCGTATTTTAGGTGTTGTGATCAATGTTGCCGTCATAGAAGACCTGGAAAGTTACCGGAAATTATTGCAGATATTGCTCAATGGATCGGAAGGATATACCTGTGTGGGAGCTTATGCCAACGCGGAGGCTGCTAAAGAGGAGCTTCCATCGCTCAAACCTGATATAGCAGTGGTAGATATTCATCTGCCAGGAATGAACGGGATTGAGCTCGTGAAATTTATAAGGGCTAATTTGCCAGACACCCTGTGCATGATATGTACCGCTTACGACGAAGACGAAGACGTGTTTAATGCCCTGGAAGCCGGTGCCCACGGTTATATTCTCAAATCCACTTCGCCTGCAAAAATATTAGAAGCGATCCAGGACCTGAAGAACGGCGGCTCACCGATGAGCAACGAAATAGCCCGCAAGGTCGTAATGACGTTCCGGCGCCAACCGGTCAACAAACCGGAATGGGATCTCTCTCCCAGGGAAAAAGAAGTACTGCAACTGCTGTCACAAGGGCACCTCTACAAGGAAATAGCAGCCGAGCTTTTTATCAGTATGGATACTGTGCGCCGGCATTGCTTTAACATCTATTCCAAGCTGCACGTAAAGAACAAAACGGAAGCCATCAATACATATTTTGGGTTTCGGCGTGAGTAGCTAACAATTCAAAATCCCACAAAAGTGCAATTGCTTTCGCTTTCCCGTTAATGTAGGTTTGCTCTGAACCGATTCATCATAAAAACAATTTTATGGAACCACTTTCAGTAAAAACGTCTTTTGGCTCCCATTTCAGGCAGGTGGCTTGGGTAGTAAATGACATTCAAACTGCAGAAAAGTTATTCAGAGACGTGCTGGATATTACCAGCTTTGTTAAGCTTGAAAACCTTCGTGCCCAGGAACTGGAAGGTACCTATTATGGAAAGCCTGCAAATTTTGAATTCATCTTTACATGGCGTATTCAGGTGAATCAATGATCGAGCTCATTCAACCTGTATCGGGGCAAAGCATTTATCGGGATTATCTTGAAAAAAATCCTGCTGGGGGCATACAGCATATAGCCTTTATGGTACCTGTGGCAGATTTAGACAAAGCAATTTTTAAATTAACTGATAAGGGGTATCCTGTAATAACAACTTTAAATCTACCCATAGCTAAAGTGGCCTATTTCGACACTTATAATGAGATAGGGGTTGTAACTGAACTTATCGGTGTTTCCGAAGCAGGGTTAGATATTGTTCAACAGTTAAAGAGTGGAACCATTTGAATTTTCAATATTGAAATTATTTCTCTAAAAAAGAAGCACGACCGCACAACAGTTTTGCCATAGACTTGCGATGGAAGAACAATCCGCTGCAAATCTCTATTCGGCATCAGTTTCTGCTGGACATTCACTATTTGGCATCAGACGTTATCTTCATCTTTAATAATTCTAATCGGCTGTAGTTCCGGGGTGACGGAACACAGAAGTCCAGCGTATCGCAAAGCTGATGGACGCTGGCGGTCATGCTGTAGCGACAGCACGTATTTTAAAACTCTGAAATACTCCTTAAATAATTAGCAAAAATATTTTCGAGATTTTAAAACCAAAAACTAAAGCACATGAATCAGTTTCAATCATTACTTGTTACATTTTCTTTTATTGGTGCAACAGCAATTGCAAGCTTTAATCAAGACGAAAAAAAAGCTGAAAGTCAACCAATAACTGCATCTTCCCCTTCACCCATGGAAGGTGCATGGGAGACGGTATCGGCTAATGGAAAAATTACAGAATTTAAAATTTTTCATGAAGGCTTTTTTTCTTTAATTAGACAGGATGCTTCAGGTAAATGGTCTGTGTCGGGAGCAGGTAGTTATTCCCTTGATGGAAAAACTTATAAAGAAACATTCCGCTACTGCAGCATTCCTGAGTATGCGGGCGCAACTAACTGGCAGGAATACGAATTAAAGGGCGATACGCTTTACTTCAGAGGCTTTACCAAAGTAATATATGCAGATGGAAGCGACAGGACAAACGAGTTTAGCAAAAAATTTGAATTAAAAAGAGTTAGAGCAAAATAAGGGTTCAATATTGTTCCTGAAAAACAGGTGACAAAAACACGAGAGTCTCATCGCTTAAGAAAATAACATTGGCTTGATAGAGAAGCACAAACCGCCAACATTGGCAATAGCAGGGAGCTAGGTTGCAACAACGAGCTATAGATTGGCTTCGGCATATGTACCAGCGGAACTTGATTAATTGAGCTTTTAATTCAAATCTTGAGCATTATATTTTCATTCAGCAGCAGTGTGGGCGGGACATCATCTCATGCCCTGCCATCGCCAATGCTTTGCCGTTAGCCGAAATAAGTTGTCTTTTCTTAATAATGAAATAAAAGACTTTAAGCAATGAATACGCATTATCTAAAAATTTAAATATTGAAAAATGGAATCCAACACTATAACATCAGCTGGTAAACTTGACCAACAAATAGTAAATGATTTCAAAGAAAAACTTACCGGACACTTGCTTCTGCCTGGAGACCAGGGGTATAATGAGGCGCGGAAAATATGGAACGGCATAATTGACAGGCGTCCGGCATTTATTGTTCGTTGTAAAAATTCGGATGATGTCATTTATGCTGTGAATTTAGCCCGGGATCATAACCTATTGCTATCGGTAAGAGCGGGAGGCCATAATATTGCGGGTAATGCAGTTTGTGACGGCGGCATCATGATTGACTTGTCACTCATGAAGTCGGTAAGGGTTGATCCTGACCAGCAGATTGCGGATGTAGAAACAGGAGCTACCTGGAGCGATTTCGATGCGGCATCTCAAAAACACGGTCTGGCTACTACGGGTGGAGTAATTTCAGCCACAGGTGTGGCTGGACTCACACTGGGTGGAGGTGTAGGATGGCTGGTTCGCAAGCATGGATTAAGCTGTGATAACCTGTTAGGGGCAGACGTTGTAACTGCGGAAGGAAGTCTTTTGAAAACCAGTGCCTATGAGAATTCGGAGTTGTTCTGGGGAATTCGCGGCGGTGGTGGAAATTTTGGCATCGTAACGTCAATGAAGTTCCGGTTACACGAAGTAAATACCGTCTTTGGAGGGATGATCATTCATCCCAGAGACAAGGCTAAGGAAGTAATTAAGTTTTACCGTGAGTTTATGAAAACGGCTCCGGACGAATTGACTTTATACACCGGATTGATGACATCTCCTGACGGGATACCTGTAGTAGCCATGATTGGGTGCTATGCCGGGGACCTGGAGAAAGGGGAAGCGGCGCTAAAACCACTTCGCGAGTTCGGATCCCCTGTAGCAGATTTGATTGGGCCCATACCTTATATTCAGATGCAGACCCTGCTTGACGCTGCTGCTCCTCATGGTAACCGATATTACTGGAAATCCAATTTCATGGAAGATTTATCTGACCAGTCAATTGATGTTATCATTTCTAATGCGGCTGCTATGCCCTCTCCACTCTCTTTAGTTTTACTGGAGTATTATGGCGGCGCTTCAAGCCGTGAACCAGAGGGTGGAACGGCCTTTCCTCATCGCCTCTCTCAATTCGATCTGGTGATTGGTTCCAACTGGGTTGACAAGCAAGAAGATGAAAGAAATATAAGCTGGACCCGAAATTTCTGGGAAGCCATACAACCTTATTCAAGCCACAGGGTATATGTAAATGTGTTAGGTGTTGAAGGGGAAGAAAGGGTAAAAGAAGCGTACGGCAAGAGCTATCCACGATTAGCGGCGTTGAAAAAGAAATATGACCCAAACAACCTGTTTCGCCTTAATCAGAATATTAAACCGATGGAGACTTAAATCAACCGCTCCTTAGTCGTATACAACTGAAAGTGTTGTAGGTGATTTTTTGGCAAATAGAATATTCATGTTCTCGCAGGTTCCCTATAAATCATATAAGTGTATGTTTCATTGTGCAAAATTAAAGGTTCCATATTAATATTCTTCCTTTTCGTTAACCACGAGTAAATACCGTTAAATCCTGCTTACCTATTTACCTATTAATGCTTCATGTTAAATTAGTACTGTGATTGAACAAGACAGATCCACTTTATTACATTAACTCTATCTATAACTGTATGGAATCGCGCACGTTGAAGTTCTTTGTACAGTTGTTCAAAACCTGTTACTTTGTTACTGGCTTGTTGTACTAATGTCTCATAATCAGCGGCAGCAGTACGCAACCCGGTAGCTCGTTTTGTTGTTTGCATAAAAATTGTTTTTTAGTTCATGCAAAACAAAGCTTCTTTATTCTTGAAGAGGCTTATTAACTACCGGTAGGTTTAGTACAACAGTGTGTTTATAAAATTGTGGCTGGACGTTACGCATTCAACTTTGAATCGCTATTTTTCTTTTGTGGTTAATTGAAACCAACGTTTGCCAAATGCTACAACTTCATAAACACTTTCTCGTTACCTGCAAGCTTATGTCGACACTGTTCAAATTTCAGTCAGACTTTTTCTCAACAGATAAAAATTTAAAATGAAAAAAATAATTAGATTTTCCTTACTGGCTTCTCTTGTTTTCAATGGAGCAATTAGCACTGCTCAGGTTATAACTTCAGAAGCCCGAAATAAAATGTTGGCTCGTGCTGCTGAACTTGACCTAAAGACAACATACAAAGCACCACCAGGTGATGCGTTATCACACAATACTGCTGGCTATGCCAAAATAATGTGTTCTGCTGTTTTCATTACTGGACTAACACCTGAGTTTGCTGCTGAAAATGTTGGATATTTTACTGCACCATATTCAGAAAGAGCAAAGGTTGGTAAGCCAATTATAGATTATGAAAAGAAATCTGTTTCTATTACGCTTCCCAATGGAGTTACACGAAGTGCAATTTATACTGGCGACCAAGGCTGTGTTTGTTTACCAGAAGGCAGTAATTCTCTCTACTTCAAACCCGTAAAAGTTTCTCGTAACCTGCCAGATGCTTCAACAACCCCATGGCCGATGGGAGATGTGTTACCAATCGCCGATATGCCTTCTAATATTAACATTAACAAAGTAAGGCAGGCAATAGATTCTGCATTTGAACCAGCAGAAGCACTAACAGCAGCTTTTGTGGTAACCTACAAAGGCAGAATCATTGGCGAAAGATATGCTGATGGAATCAGTAAGAATTCAGCTTTGGAAAGTTGGTCAATGGGTAAAAGCCTTTCTGCAACATTGTTAGGCATACTAATTCGGCAGAGAATATATAGGTTGGAGCAGCCAGCACCAATTCCTCAGTGGCAAGGTAAAGGAGATGGACGAGCCAAAATTAGAATTATGGACATCATGCACATGTCAAGTGGTTTGTATTGCAGAGCACCACAGGACCCAGACTACAACGCATCGTTGGGCTATCCAGACCATTTATACTTGTACACTGGCGGCATAAATTCATTTGAGTACGCTGCTAATTTACCTCAACAATGGCTACCTAATACTGTTGGTCGTTATCGAAATTGTGACCCTGTACTTACAAATTATCTTAATCGCTTAGGAATAGAAGGCAAGGGTGAAAACTACCATAACTTTCCACAAAAGGAGTTGTTTGATAAAATCGGTATTCGTACTATGGTGATGGAGACCGACCCTTATGGTAATTTCCTAACCCAAGGCTATGAGTTTGCTTCAGCCCGTGACTGGGCAAGATTAGGCAATCTATATTTACAAGAAGGGGTTTGGAATGGTGAACGAATTTTGCCCGAAGGTTTTACAAAATTTGTAAGTACGCTTGCAGAACCTTGGGTAGCCGACGGACGACCCATCTATGGCGGCTTATTTTGGATAAACGGGGACGGTCGTCTTCCCATTCCGAAAGACGCCTATATGATGCTTGGGGCGGGCGGACAATCAGTAACAATAATACCTTCACATGATTTAGTAATTGTTCGCCTTGGGCATTACAAAGGACAACAAGCAGGTGGCAAGGCATTGGATAAAGCATATACTTTATTAATGGAAGCGATATCTGAAAAAAAGAAATGATTTACCTACTATTAAAAAGGCAGACAGTAAGGCCAGCGGGTAACATTCGGTTTGGCAATATGGCGGGGCGACGAATATATTGTCAGCTTTTTCTTTGCTATTGGTTGCGATTTCGGCAGACGAATAACGCCAAGCAATAAAACAAACAATGAACTTTATTTATACATTTAGCAGCGGTTACGGACTGACGATTTTCAAACACCGCCACATCGCCCAGCCGTTACCGTTAGCGGTTATTGGAAAGTTACTTGTTTTCACTTTTGTTAAAAGAGCATAGTTTTTCAAACTACTAATAATTCTTAATATGGACGAAAACGAAGACGTAAATACGACAGCCGGCAAGCACGGGGAAAGGGAACAACAAGCATTCCTCAACCGTCCATCTGTAGTTGAAAGTAAAGCTTCGGCTCAGAAAGAAAAAGGGCAACATGAGCCAAAAGATATTTCAGTTGAAAACAGCTCAAATAAGATCATACCCGATGCTCAACTAACAGAAGTAACTCATCGTAACCGTCTCGCACCTAAGAAGCAATGGGCTGAATACATTTTAGAGTTTTTTATGTTATTCTTGGCTGTTTTCCTTGGCTTTATTGCCGAAAACATTCGAGAAAATTTCGGAGAGCGTCAAAGAGAAAGAGAATATGTTGAGGAAGTTATTAGAGATATAAAAAGCGATACTACAAATTTGACTATACATATTGGAAGGAACATCGAGAAAAATCAAGTTTGGGATTCATTAATATTACTGGTGCACACGGATTTGTCTCTTCCTGAAAACGCTAAAAAATTCTATTCGTATTTTATTGGAGGCAGTTTCATGCCTCTATTTATTGCGAATGATGCAAGCATGGTACAACTAAAAAGTGGCGGAAACTTAAGGTTGATAAGAAATATAGCTGCTTCTGACAGTATTTTAAACTATGATACTTGGAACAAAAGAATCCTTACTCATAACGAAAATTTTATCGAGCAAGGTAACAAGGTCTGGGACGCTTCTTATTCCATTCTACAGGGCTGGGTCTTGAGCGATACGACATATGTAGATTTTTTCAACAGAAAGGTTTCCAATAAAATACTACCTCCACTTTCGCTTGATCCACAACAAGTCCAAGTATTTTTTGGTGAGCTTGCACGAACATTACTATTTACACAGATAAGCCGTAGGTATATGGCGGATCAACGCAATCGGGCAGAACGTCTTATTTCTTTTTTACAACAGGAATATAACTTGAAAACTAAATAAACATTGAACCTCCTTCAAACTAAAGGGAGGACAACAACCGCTAACAAATAAGACTTCGTCGGGTGCGCAGCACCAACGATGAAGTTAATGTTGTACGGAACCGGGAATTATAAAGATGGTTGATGATTAGTTATGGGGATTGCTGTATTGCTTTTTAGAGAAGCATGGAACCGTGGCAGATTTGCAATTCAACCTTGTATGAGTTTGATTGCTAAAGTTCATTATTAATGCCTTTTTTACCAGCATACCTTTTCATAGCAATTATTTGGAGTGTTATTTCTTTGTTTTTTTATTAGCTGGGCATAGGATTCCACAGTGCAGTTGCAGTTAACTTTTCGCCTGCTGCATTTCACCTGGAGTAATACAATCCAGTAAATCTTTAACCATTTGTTTCCATTCAGCAGGAGGTCCACGTCGCCTGAAGTGCATCACGGTTGCCATCGTTTCTTTTTTACAAGTGGGGCATTGCTTTGGATTATAAAGCACACGCGCCGGCCTTGCGTTGCCGACAGCTTGCAGTTTCACCCAGGCAGGCACCTGCGCTTTGATAATCAATGCACTTTTTTCTTTGGCAGTGCTGCTGCAAATACCGTAATGCCGTATGCGCACAAAGCCTTTTGGCAACACATGTAAAGTGAACCTGCGGATAAATTCTAAAGCCTCTAAAGATATTTCTTTCTTTATACGTGCCTGCTTGTAGTCCTTATAGCTAAAGGTTACCCTGCCGGCTTCATATTTTTTTATCCGATGATTGCTGATGGCGATCTTATGGGTGTAACGACCCATATATTCCACTACACTTTGCGGCCCCTTAAAAGGACGTTTGGCATATACTACCCACTTGTGTTTATAGAGATGATTGATAAATGATCTATCCATTTGCTCTGGCAATTGCTCTTTCAGAGCGGCTACCATCATTATCTTTCTGTCGTAACAATTACGGGAAAAGCATTTCAACTAACTACTTTCAACCTTGAGCCTAAATTTTCTCAAATTTAACTTCAATTTGTCAGAATTAGGGTACACTACGTATATGGGCTTATTCGGATGCTTATCTCTGAACATTTCAATCACCATGTCATAAACCGATCTTTGTTCATCAGCTAATTTGTGTCCTATGAAAATTCTTTTAACTAACTCAGGCGGATAACCAACAATTCGTTTGTTTTTGCGGGGAATGGTCGATATTAGGCGCCACTCTTTCTCATAGCTCCAAGATTTAAGTTTGGCTGTAAGCCAGTAGTTCAAACAGTAAGGATCAGTATTTTTTACCTTTACGAACTTTTCTAAATATATCACTGGCCATAATTTCACAATTTGCGTTTATAGATCGGCACCAATTTAAGCTGAGAGTCAAATTCAATTGCAAACCCTCTGTAATTGTTTGTGTAATGTGCCCATAGCAATGGATCGTAGACCGTCTCAGTAAAACAGGTGACACCAATATTTGCAATATCGTTTTTTCGAGCATAGGGATCCATTGTCTTATACAGGTCTCTGTTGTGCAAAAATAGGTTTGTGCTACAATCAAAAGGATCATTAAACTCTGCCGGGTTAGCAAGCCAGAATTCACTCCGATACAAAGCCGCAATACTTATTAGAGATGGCTGATAAAATTTATACAGTCTTTTAGGCCTAAGGTCTAAGGGCTTGTTATTATGAAAAATCGAAAAGCCATGATCATGGCAAACGTATTTATAATTGTTGTTTAGTATAACATCGTAAGAGAACTTCAAAGGTTTATAAATTTATATTGTTGTCCGGAATAAATTAATAAAATCTTGCCAAATCCTTACTGGAGGCTCCTCTTGGCTTATCCCCTTCTGGGAGGCGTAGAGGTGGGTAAACTTTTGAATTTCAATATCATGTGTAGTTTAGTCGGACAATAATGATAAATTTATATTCTTCTTCTTTTAAAATATTCGATGTCCATTTTGCACTTTTGCAGATCTATGCGAAGGATTTCCATCTCCTGGCGCAACTTGTTCAGTTCTTCCCTAAATCTGAATCCGCTGATTCAGATGCTGCTTCCCTGCCTAAGTCTTTTGAAAGGAGATCATCGACTAAAATTCCAAAAAGCTTTGCAATATTGACGAGCGTGTCGATATTCGGTTCAGAGATTCCATTTTCATAATTAAACCAAGTTGAGTGCTGAAACAAAAGGAAGTCGGGCAAGTGTCTACTTGCTTACTTCTCCTTTACTAATTTTCTTTTGCAATCCCACGGTTTGTTTTTACTTACCCGGTTTTTTATTCTCTCCGTAGATATTTCATTTCTTCATCCTTCTCCTAAGTCGTCGGTACAATTCAGGAAGATTTATTGAGAATCCCTTTCCTTCATAATTTTTGATACTCATCAATCCCCCGGCAACGCTCTCTTCCTTTTCTGGTTTAATCTCTTTATTCCCGATTATCTGTTTAAGCTGATAATTTGATATTTGCAATGCTTCAATTGTTGCATCTTTCGTTTGAAGAATTGCGTTATTTAATACCAATTGTGTCTTAAGATGCATAATATTTGCCTGCCATTGCATGACGGCTACATCACCTTAAAGGATGAGCCGTCGAAGTCCGGACTTCCGGGAGCATTTAAATAAATTGCTAAAGCCTCACGGATGTTTGTTAATGCTTCCTTCCCATCTTTAGGTGTAATTTTAAATAAAGTCTTGTTTGCGTCCTCTTTTAACTCAGTTTCAGCTTCATATCCCAAATCAGCAAGGAATTGCACAAAATAAATCAGGTATTGCTTACATGACGTCCTCAAATGTTCTGGAAATTCAAAAAGTGTGGATAAAAACTCGTCATTCAGGTTTGCGAATAAGCTTGCGATTGCTTTTTTTAAAACTGATTCCATTACTGAAACGCCTTTGCTTACATGTTCATTTAGCGCGCAATTGGTATCGTCTATTATGTAACGCAACCCGAAGCTAAATAAGTCGGGAAATGCGTCGTCCTGATAAAACATGATTCCCGTAGGCTGCATCTCGTCGACTGTCTTTGAGACTTCGGCAGCAAAATTTGAGATGCTCCAAGGTCTAGTCCAATGCTGAGGCGAAATATTAGGATCCAAGACAATTGACGGGGCTATTTTTGAAGATAAAAGGTGAATTGTTAAGTAAAGCCCTGCTTCCCAAGAGCCGTCGAATAAGGAAATGATATTTCGCTGAGGTAATCAGGCATGTCATGAAGAGAAGATCGAATAATGTTTTTTATTGCCTGATCGTTCTTCAAAAAGGCATGTAGTTGCTGGCCGTCAGTTTCATCATCACTTACCTGTGAATCATCATCTACAATACCGTTAACAATTAAAATAGTTCTTACATAGCCATCGAAATGTTTAGTTTGAAATTCAATTGTAGGTTTTGAGCTAACCATGGCAATGTTTAAAGACTTTCGGTACTGGGTATAAATCTACACTTAATTCCCGCAGCTGTTCCCGCACATAAAAAAAGGCTTTATAACGTCTTGGATTATAAAGCCTCTCTTTTTGGAGGTCCCGAGCGGATTCGAACCGCTGTAGGAGCTTTTGCAGAGCTCAGCCTAGCCACTCGGCCACAGGACCAGTTTTGAACAGCTGCGAAAATAAGATATTTTTGAATAAGGACTTATATTGCTTTTCTCTTGATCCTTT
>JBGSYC010000018.1:0-13361 GCA_041751095.1 Flavihumibacter sp. | reverse complement strand
GTTTTATGACCTAAAGATCGCCATTTTAATGTCTTATACAAACTTTCAATCTCCTTATTTAGTGATTTCCAATATGTCAAAGAACTGTTTATGCCCACTTTTTTACAAATTTCCGGATATTTAAACTGTTTCTTTTCAATCGATTGCATCTGGTTTTCAGTATAATTATCATAAAATAGTACCGGGAACCCTACTTATTTTATACATATATTACGGTAGGTGCAATCTACACATCTCTGTTTGTATTTTGTTGCTTTCGGAAATACATTGTTATCTATAATTAAGCCTATTTCCCTTGCACATTCCCTTACCAATTGTTTGTCTGAGGCAGTAATTACCACTTCAACCAATTTGTTGCTGCTGCGTGTATATACTAAAAACCCTTTATTCACCTCGCAATGAAAATTTTCTTCTATCAGCCACGCATAACAAAACATTTGTGTCTTGTATGTTTCATAAACTTTATCGTCATAAGCCGCAAACTTATAGTCTAACGGCGCCATTGTTCCATCTTCAAGCTTAAGGACTTCATCTATTTTTCCACGCAGCAAATCATTGGTAAGGTACTGGTCATTATATCTTTCTACTGCGCCTATCCGCCGTCTTAAATATTCTTTATTTTGTTCCAGCTTCATATCATGCACTTCCCGCCCCCGCTTTACTTTATAATGCCGATCTTCGTATTGAGGTATTGCCAGGACATACTCAAAATAGGTAAACCTTGGACAATACAAATATTCAATAATATGAGAAGGCGTTAAAGTCATTAATTGTTTCCGTTTCAGGTTACAAGGTTCCGGTTTCACATTATAAGGTGCTATAGCTGGTTGTGTGACTAACTCATTCCAGTACAATGTACACCGGCATCTCGTAATTAATGTTATAAAAACAACGCTTTTACTTCATCCGTTATCATTTTCTTGTCGAACGCTTTCCCCAGCAATACCGTAGCCTTTAATTCACTTTTTGACATGGGAAAAATATAAACAGAATCTTTGTCAACGTCAATCAATTCTTCTATCTGCAATTTTAAGGTATCTTTCTGGTTGTCTTCAATGGTGCCAAGAAATACTGAGTATTGCACTCTGTACAAGCCAGCCTGTTTACAATACTTAGCTACTCTTGATCTTACTGTGTCATCCTCAATATCATACATCACCCAGACAATCATCGTGAGTTTTATATAGGATAGGTTATGAAATAATTAATCCATTGGCAAAAGTATGGGCGTCCTGTTGCATTGCATTTGACCTTGTCTGATTTCTGCCTTTATATCGGATCGTATCTTCCATATAATTGTTTAAGGCCGTAACCAGTAACTCCTTTCCTTCTTTGTTTAAGGTGACACCGTTTGTAATTTCATCTGTGTGAGCGTTATTTACTTTTTTCGCGGCGAACAGCCTAAAAACAGATGTTTCAACAAAAATCCGGTAAGGCTCAATAAAGTCGAAAACCATGCTTTTTTGATTATAATCATCCCTATGTAAGAAACCTACATACGGGTCGAGTCCGGCAATCATAAGACATTTCTCTACTCTCGTGTATAATATTCCAAATCCATAATTTATAAAGGCATTGAAGGCATCTTTCGCGGGTCTCATACTTCTTCCATTGAACTGGTATTGCCCGGGAAGAACATAACTTATCGTTTCAAAATATAAACGTCCGGAAGTACCTTCCAGTCCCCTGGCGGTATCGGCAATGTCTTCTATTTTGTCGGCTTTAAGATTAGTTAAGGAAATAATCAGACTGGATATCTTACGGATTTTATCATCCAGATATTCCGACATCTGCGAACGATGTTTTTTCAAATCCTTTATAAACTCGAGTTGATTATTCATCTTTTCGATAATCCACGCTTTGGTTAATGTTACAGCCTCACTGCCAAGACTGGCTTCAAGTTGCCGTTTTCTTATTCTTGTAGTGCTGCCCAACTTGCTATGCCATATCCTGCCCATAGGATGACCATCTGACTGAGTGAAGATAATATCGATATTATTTATCAGTGCAAGCCTGACGGCATCGGTACTTAATGCTGCAGAGGTAGACATTATAATAGAAGAAATTTTATGTGCCGCTATATGTCTTTTTTCAGGATCGGCATCTTTTACCGGCACTCTTATTTCAAACATGTCGTCTTTTACATGGAGGTATGTGCCGTAGGTGTTAAGATAAATCTGCATAATAACATCAGGTAATTATTGCTATAAAATTTATTTTGGAAAGTCTATTTAAAATCGATTGATAGCTGATGTAAAGACTCAAATTGCTCCGGCAAAAAGCTCTCTTATTATCGTCCAGACAATTTCGTGTTTAATTTCAAAATAATCATGAATAAGTATGTTTCTGAAATTCTCAAAAATATTATTGCAACATTCAATCATATGGGTGATCAATAAATTAGTATCCCGCTTATGCATACAATAAATCCTCTTTTAGCCGGTTATAATATTTCTCTTTAATAGCTTTTTTAGAAACGATCTGTACTTCCGCAGACTCAAACAAATCCCTTAAAAGATATACTACATCAAAAAATTCAATGCCCACGGGTTTTTCAAAATCAACCATGATATCAATATCACTTTCACTGGTTTGCTCGTCCCTGCTGTACGATCCGAACAAGGCCAGTTCGCTTACACCATATTTCTGATACAACAGTGGTTTTATATCGCCAAGCTTTTGTAAAATATATTGCTTATTCATTATTAGCATGAAAACTATTGTTTTTATTGCAGCAATCCCGATGTTTAATTGCCTATTTATCTTTAATGATTGTTCCAAATCCCCTTGCTACAGACTTGCCCAATCCGATTGTATCTGGTAAAAGTGTATTGGTTACAAATTTGCCTTCAAAAGCCAGCATCGCGTTATTTTTAAATTGTGTTTCGCGCTGGTTGGTGATTTTAAGATTTGCCATTATGGTTCCTTCAGCACGGTATAGCATTCCTTTAAAAAAACTTAGCAGGTTCCCTACCAAAATAGCTTTAAGATGTTTTGCTTTCTGTACATCATCTTCCGCCAGCCAGGTTGTATAATTCTGTTGATTTAAAGCCATCCAAAGCGTCTGAAAACGGTACGAATGCAGATCATCTGACAAGCCGATACTGACCCTTCTGCTTTCTATGTTTTTTTGAAATACAGGATAAGTTTCGTGTCCTATTTCCAGTTCCTTCATGTCTAAGAACAAACCAATCAGCAAATCCGCGCCTTCATTCAAACCTACCAGGGTCGGAACTGCATCAAGCACTTTATATTGTACCAAAGGATACCGGTAGGCGGCCTCACCACTTTCCAGATGATTGTGCAGCAGCGGCGAATGCTCCTGAAACAATGTTCCGAAATAACCCCTCAACTTATGTGCATCACGGGTAGCAAGTTGTATTTCAGGGAAGCGGATGATGGTTTGGTGAACGGTGTGTGACATGAAGTTACAAACAAACAGAACTTTTTAGGTGGAAAATAACTTACTTGTACTTGCATTATGGATGGTAAAGCCGGTCTTTCTCCTTGTTCATACCTGATAATTATTCATCATCGGTCATTTCTGCATGGTCGGTAATCAGGTTATTCAGATGCAGCAATAAAATGTCAGCTTCTTCATCAATAGCGCTCCATATTTTTAGATTTCATAAACCAGGGCAACAGGCTTTTGACTTCGTTTATAGCTATTGTTTCCATAATATTTTTCTATCAGACTCTTGCATAACTCATGCTTCATTTCTTTTCTCTCTTATTTTAAGAAGCCTGTTATTCATTTCAGCCGGAGTTACCATTTCCCCTCCATGCAAATAATATTCCACACGCCTGTCTAACTCTGCTTTATATTCTTCAGTATAATCTACCTTTAATTCTTTTATAGCATCTTCCAGCATTACATAAATAGCGTTTAATTTTCTATCATCCGCCACTTCAAGATACTGATGAAGTTGGTTTCGTATAGATATAGTATCCATAAATTACTTGCTTTTTTATTTTACACATTTACATTTTAAGGTTGTCGGTTAGTCGGATAATATTATCTCAAATTTTTCATTTCCTCTAATATCGGCACTGGCAGTAAGTTGTATTCGGGGAAACGGATGATGGTTTGATGAAGAGGATTTAGCATAGTTAACAACTCATAGTATGTTTTATTTTAGTTTCTGGGATGAATTGCAGACCAGTATCATTATCATACCAGTAATTTACATAGGTAAAGCCCTCCTTTATTTTATGTCCAGATGCACGATATTTTCTCACTGGAACCTCGTGTGTACTTTTTTCTATAACATCTTTATCTTGTAGATATTCATAGTAATAGTTAGGAATAACATTAACGGTATCAAGCCCTAAACGAGTAAAAGTATTTTCGTTAGCAATTACGTCCTTAATGTAATGGTTTGCAAAATGAACTTCTTTATAGATATTTATTGCTCTTATATAATCAGGGTGTGCAGTTACGTCAAAATCTGCGTACACTATATCTACCAGTTCAATTAATTTTTTTTCTGTAAACTTTTCTCCATTTCCTTGCTTTATTCTTTTATTTAACTCATCAAAAGTTCTTGACAAAACTTCCGGTACGGTTTTATAAATATTTTCTTCTGAAACTTGATGATGGCGAAATATAATTATTTTTGAATCCTTTTCATCTTTCCTTTTTCGATTTACACGACCAGCCCTTTGAATGATGGAGTCAATAGGAGCATTTTCTGTAATCAAAATGTCATAATCAATATCTAATGAAACCTCCACAATCTGAGTAGCTATTAATAATATTGGATCATTAGTTTTTTCCCATTCCAAAATATCAGTTTCCTTTTCCTGGCGATGTTTTTGAATAAAGCGAGAATGAAAGCAAATAACCTTTTCTTTTTTTTCTTTAAGTTTATTATAAAGGTTTATAGCTGCATCTACAGTATTTACGACTATAAGTACTTTATTATAGGAAGCTATTAATTGCAACACTTCTTCTTCTGATTCTTCAATTGTCTTTATACGAGTTTCAAACGTGTTTCTTGATTTAAGCAAGAGCTCTTCGTCTTCGATTACCTTACCCTTTTTAATTTGAAGTGTTTCTGATAACAAATTTTTCAGTTTTGTTGGCATCGTTGCCGTCATTATATAAAACATAGCTCCAAAATCACTTTTTAAATATTTTATTGTTGCAATGATAAGTCCCAAAGTGTAAGGTTCAAATAAATGGATTTCATCGATAATAATACGGGCATTAATTAAATGAAATGTTTTTATTTCCCAGTACCCAAGATTGAATCCTTGAGTTAATACCTGATCAATTGTGCACACAGTAATGTTTTTGAAGAACGTTTTATCTTTTAAGTATTCCGTTTTTTCATAATTGTCTTCAATTTCTTTTCTGTATAAGAATGCCGAGGAATGTACAATTGCAGTTTCTGATTGACCAAAATATGCAGCAAGTCGTTTATATATAGCATTTGATGTAACTCTTGTAGGCAACAGGTAAAGTATTTTGCTATGTTCCGGCTTGTGGGTTGCCCAAATCAATGCGGCTTCTGTTTTTCCACTACCTGTTGGAGCTATGGCCAATACATTATCTTTCCTTAGACTTTCTAATTGAAATTGTCTGAACTCAAATTTTTCCGCGATATCTGTTTTTCCCTCATCATGCAGCTTATCTACAATTTTTATTTTTAGATAGTCTATTGTATAGGAATACGAGCTTTGTAGTTTACTATGTCCAGAAGCTGTCCAATCTGAAATGTTTAAAAGTGCTTTATAAAGAATATATTCTTTCCGATGCTCTTTATTTAATTCTACTGTTCGTTTGTATGTTGACAGAAACTGATAAAAATTGTTGTAGTAAAGGTTTTTACCATCACTATCCTTTTTTGCTCTGTTCAAGAAAACACTTAATAAGTTAAAAGATGTTTTAAATTCTTGAAAACCATTCTCTTTCATTTTTTGCAAAAAGTTTTCATAGATAAACTCGGCATCTTCTTTTTGCATTAATATATCTGCAAAACAAGTCCCATCCTGATCTTGAAAAAGCGAATCTGTTAATGCCTTATGATGACTAAAAACAGCAAACAAACTAAATGGTTTCTGCTCATAACCTTTAACATCTGAAAATAAGAGTAATATTCCAGATAATAATTCATGCCTGATATACTCTTCTCTAACATATTTCTTTTTCCCATGAATAACCAATTGAAAGTTTTGGGCAACCTTACCAAAGTCATGAAATAAAGCAGATAAGAAGGATCTCCGCCAAAAGTCAGCATCTTTATTTAAGATACCGTCATATCTTTTTTTCAATTCCTGCCATA
Organism: Flavihumibacter sp.; assembly: GCA_041751095.1. Classification (GTDB taxonomy): domain Bacteria; phylum Bacteroidota; class Bacteroidia; order Chitinophagales; family Chitinophagaceae; genus JADCRZ01. The sequence goes on along the minus strand of JBGSYC010000018.1, from coordinate 7,074 downwards.
TAGAAAGAACATTCTCGGTATGTGCAATTAAAGACTCTCTATAAGGTTTAGATTTCGCTAAAAGTTCGTTGCGCATTTAGTTGAGATTAAAAACGGGAATAAACTTATTCTTATATTTTATCCCTTTCTTAGCAAAGTTGAGTTGCATATTCTCGCCTATGAATGAAAGAGTCTTTCGCTCAATCACCCGTCTAAAACCATAGTCAGATTCATACTGAAATCGTATTGGTAGATCGTAGGCGATTGGTTCTGAAGTTGAATAGATAGAAAATGAAAGTCCGTTTTTTGCTTTTTCAATAACTTCTTCAACAACGTTACCTTCTACTAAACAATTAGATAATTCGAACGACTCAGTAAATTCATCATTTACGGTAATCTGGATAATTTTCGCTAATGCATCATTGTTGCCTAATGTTAGTGTATATTCAGGTGCCAGAAATGCCTGCCTTATAGTCTCGATTAAATCATAATTGTCGTGTCCAAAAATTAAAACAAAATGATTATCATAAAGCATTTCTTTTAGAATAATGCTACCCTGTTTATCAAATGTATTGTACTTCCAGAGGTCTTTGCAATATCCTTTAGAAGTTCCATGAATTCCTAAATAAAAACCTTCATTAAAAAATTTCTGTGCGCTTTTAGGACTTAAACCCATTGCAGCACCTGCTAATCCAATAAGTGTTGTTGGTGGTGGCAGCAAAAAGGATTTATGGAAGTTTTGAAATTCTGGATTTCTGAAAGTAGCAGTTTGTGTTATTAATTCAACGATACAATATGGCATGATTATGATTTATAATATTCCTTCACCCAAGTTTCAATTTTTTCGAAGCCTTCTTTAAGTCCAACTACGCCATCAGATAATTCAAATACAGCTTCCTGAGCTGCAAACACGTAGTCTTTAAGAAATTTATCATAATCTGATACTACGGTTTGCAATTGCGCATAATTTATTTTCCCATCCTTGCCAACGTTTATTGCCTCTAAAAAAATGGGATTTTTTGCTTTCATGTAAGCAGCAGCAATAAACTTTGGTGAAATGTCTGATAAGAAACGGCTTTGCCTTCCACTACTCCATAAGTTTCGGAATGTGTCTAAAAAAGCAAGTACACGTTTACTCTTATCTTCATTTGCCAATTCTCCTGTTTCAAAACCTTGCCCTGATCCGACTCTGTCTAGTTCGATTAAAACTGTGCCTCTGTAGATACCGGAATGAACTTCCGTTTCAAAAATATTAGGTTGTATATCTTCTCCTTTTTCCGTTTTTACTCCCTTGCCCATGAAATTGGTTGCATAATCTAAATCTCCTTTATATTCAGTTAAAGCTAAGAGCGCCTCAACTCTTATAGGTGAAGTACGGGTTGTTGACGTTCCTCTGCCTTTTTCCTCTTTCGAAGGGGCAGCATCCATATAACCAAACAAGTCATCATCAATATATTCAATAGGTTTAATACTCGTTTTAGGAGCTCCTTTTTTTGCACTTGCTTCCTGTATTGGCGAAAGTGTAAAACCCATTAATGCTAAGCCATCACGTAATGCTCTCCTCAAAGCCTGAGAAGAAACATAAGGCAATTCTTGTCCATTTGAAAGAGTAATCTTCTTAATGGGATTAATATTATCAACTTCTTTATCTGCTCCATTTAAACTGGCAAAAGAAACTTTGGATAGATAAGTGATAGTAATACTGTTTGTTTTCATTATGCATGCGTGTTTTTTAAAACTGAATTAATTTGATTTAAGGCGCTTATAATAGCAAATTGTCTTACCATTTCAAAGTTATCTTCATTAATGCCATTCAATAATTCACCGCTGAAAACAAGATTATATTTCTTTTGCAATCTTATTATTGCTTCTGTGAATTGGGATAAGGTTCTTGCTTTGTGCAGACCAATTATATATGACCTTCCATTTTTAGCATTGCTTTGTTTTTCCGTTGTTGTTTTTGCATCATCATATCCAATTACACTAATTCCAATACTTGAACCTAACTTGATAGCTTTTTCTTGTATTTTTTCAGTCTCTTCTTTCATGGGATTGTTATCTTTTGAATAAATAATGGGTTGATATATTTCAACTATTTTAAGAAGTACATTAAAGTTTTTGAAACCAATATTTTCACCGGATACCATTAAAGTAAAACATTGGAAGAATAAAGTTTCAATATCTTCCAGGATAGGCTTTTGATTAAGTACCTTCTTCAAGACCCTATTTCTGGTTTGCCTTTCAAGACGATAACTGTTTTTTGAACTTTTTTCTGATGGTTTAAGAAACTTTAAACTGCCTAAAGCCTGTTGAAAATTAACGCCTTTCCTTTCGAGATAACTTATAAGTCTAATCGCGAACTTAAAGTTGTTTAAATATTCAAAGGCATTTGGTCGAAGCGTATTTGAAAACTTATCCGCTTTGAATGATACCAAAGAAACAGGAAATTTTTTAAAAGATGATTCAGACATAGGGTCAAAATCCTCTTCTGTATCATTGATTTCATTAATGCCCTGATTAAAAAGTATTTGCCTGTAAATTGTATAAATTAACATGAAGGAAATTTCCCCCTGTTCTGTATAATCACTTTTAGCAGTTAGTCTGTTTTCATTGTCCTTTCTATAATTAAAATTATGGAACTTGAAGTTGGACATATAGTTAGCATCCAAAAGTTCGGGTTTCAGTTTAAATAAACTTCTATTCTCATTACATAGTATCTCTTTTAGTTGTTCCAAATTACCGGATTCAAAAAGATAGCAGACAATACTTTCCAAACCACTTACATATATATATAAACAATACCTGGGAGCAAAACGACTTAAATACATTGCTTTCCAACAAATCTTTTTATCGTTTGCCTTCAGATGAGAATTAAAATTTAAAAGGCCTGAAAAGAACGGAGATGTATTTTGATTGTCAACTAACTTTTTGTATGACTCTCCAGTCAAATAGCAAAACTCCTTACCTGGTTCAAAATATAGTTTGTGTGGTTTATCTAACCGAGTAATCTTAGTGTAAGGTTCATTAAAATATATTTTACTAAGAATAGGAAGTTTATTATTAGCAAAATAACTTTCAATTTTTGCAGCTATTTCAGGTTTTTTCTTTTTTAGTTCTTCAAGTTTGATAGTATTTATTTCATCTCTTGTACCTCCTTGAGCGTTATTGGTAATTAGGTTTGTTAAACCTAAAGTAGAAATTCTAGGAAATCTCGTAAACTTTTCAGATTTCTCGTCATAAAAAGCATTGCCCAATTCTTCCATTTGCTTGTTTGTTGCGGTATCGTACACCTCCTTTCCCATTAAATAGTATACATCTTCCAACAACTGAAAAAGGTTATTACATGATATTGTAAGCTTGTCTTTCTCCAATCGAAAATTTGATTGGACTATTGGGTAATCTAAAAGACTGTTATCTTCTGCGCACTTTTCCAAGTAATTATACAGTGCTATTATTCCGGTATTAAGGAAGACATTGGAAGTACGATTGAATTCAATTGTTATCATAGTTACATAGTTACTGTAGCATTTTTTCAATTTGCATTACAAATTTCTTTACTTCTCTAAGCCTGACTTATCGCTATTAAAGTTTATATCTCTTCAATCCTTATTCTAATGGAAAGTACTTTAAGTCCAGACTATTAGTTTGATACTGTATTTCAATTCGACTTAGTTGAACAAAAGCTTTAACAGCACGAATATAAAAGTATTACTTGTATACTGTTAAATTTTTTTTGTAATAAATTTGCTATAATTGAAAATGATGTGCCGATTTCAGTTCACTTTATGTAAACTTTTCCATTTAGTAATTTATATTTGATGAAAGTACGTCTAGTAAATAAACAAACGGTGACAGAGTACGCCGATAGAAATGCAAGAAGCCAAATTCCGTTGAAAGGATGGCTGAATACTCTAAAAAATGCTTATTGGAGACAACCTTTAGACATTAAGAACACGTTTGGTTCTGCGGATTTATTGGGGCACGGAACAATGAGGGTTGTATTTGATATCGGAGGTAATAATTATAGAATGATTTGCAAATACGCGTTTGGTAAAACTCGTGTTCATTTATTTGTTTACTGGATTGGAACTCATGCTGAATATGACAAACTTTGTAAAGATGGAAAACAAAATACAATCAAGGTTTACTAATCCACAGGGAGCATTAAAGTATACTGTTATTAAAAGCAAGTCACAATACTACGATTATTGCAGAATATTAGAAGAATTAGTTGATAAAGAGGAAAGTAATTCAATTGAGGATGAAATTGACCTGCTTACATTGCTAATTGAAAAATGGGATGAAGAACACAATACATTTAGAGAATCTGAGCCTATTGAACTTCTACATTACTTAATGATAGAAAATAATTTAAAGGCTAAAGATTTGGCTGACTTGCTTAAAGTAAGTAAAGGATTAGTCTCTGATATTCTCCATTACAAAAAAGGTCTTTCCAAAGAAATAATCCGCTCTCTTTCAGAATACTTTAAGGTGTCACAGGAAGCATTCAACAGACCTTATAAACTTGAAATACAGTCTAAAGCACAATGAAGAATGAACAATAAATACTTTTGTGTCTCTGCAATTTATTGGCCGGTGAGGTCACCGAGGTGGAATGAGATACGTAGGCTAAACTTTTTAGCAGTAAAGGGGTAAGGTGAAAAGCGCTAAAAACCATCTTATATTTCACGGTTCGTTATTTCTCAGGATTAAGCAAACTTCTCTGAAATAATCCGTTGAATTGATAACGCCTGGTGTTAGAAAAGTTAATCAATCCCGGGCTCAGTTGCAAATGCAATCATCGTTAGTCTATTTTCCGTATGAATGCTTCGGGGTATCTTCTAGTGAGTATCCCCAGCAATATATTTGCCACTATCGGTACCAACTTGTCCATTTTATTTTTGGACAAAGCAACAAGCGTGGTATATAAGACTCTTAGTGCTTCAAAGCCTAGCGTCACCAGAAAAAAGTTAAAAACAGAAAATGTGCTTTCTTCAACAGGAGAATCAGGCAAGCTGTTTAAGATTTTTCTGTATTAGTATCCTTGAACAAAAACGGAAAACAGATATTCTTTAAGTCTTTAAGTGCCAAGCAATATTTATACGTAAAGAACGTCCAAAGATAAAGAGTATTTCTTTTTACACCTTCACTTTCACTTACTTATTCTTTCAATTCCCTGATTACCAAATCCGGAAATGGTGGAGGGTGACCATCATCACCAGAGTATAAGATTTATCATACTATCATCAAAGGCGGGCGTAAGAACAAACACCGGCAATGCCACAACTTATGCCTTCGCCATAAAAAATTATGGCATAACAGAAACAACACCTTAAATTACTATCATGAAAAATATCGTTTTATTTCTTTTATTGAACTTAACAGCTGTATCGTTTTTATACAGTCAGGCCAAAACCCCCGCCGAACCTCAACGGCAAGCTATTTCCGCCTTAATTGATCGATATGCTGAAGCAAGGGAAAGAAAAGATACGGCGTTGCTAAAAACTATTTTAACTCCAGATGTAGACCAGTTGGTTTCTACCGGCGAGTGGAGAAATGGCATTAGCGCGGCTGTCCGGGGCATGTTGAATAGTTCGGCGGAAAAGCCTGGAACAAGGACCCTCACTATTGATAAAATAAGAATGTTCAAACCAAATAGCGCCATTGTTGATTGTAAATACGACATTCAAAATCCTGATGGGACTATCCGGAAAATGTGGAGCACTTTTATCGTGGTGTCTAACAAAGGAATCTGGAAAATCAGCGCCATCAGGAATATGTTGCCAGGCAGCTCATAACACTTGCCTGCTGTCCTAAGAGTTGAGTGATCTTGAATAATGGTAATAACATTCGATTTCTAACAAGCGCTAAAGGTGCCAGGATGATGAAAAGAGCGTGAAGCCACAGCCTGGTTTTCCTCAACAATCGCCGCAGGTAATAATTCTTACAGGATAGAAGCGGAAACTTAAGGTAATCAGGTACATTCTTTTATATTTACCTATCAACAACAATTATCTAACGATTTTCCCTCATCTCAAAACATTGCCATGAGCCAACGTTTACCTTTTTCTTTTTTAGGCAGGTACCTGTTCATCATAATTCTTTTTTTCACCAACAGTAATGTATTCGCGCAAAATGCAGTAACCGGACGGGTTACAGACAGTGCCGGAGGCCGGGGTATCTCTCAGGTTTCCGTTGTAGTTGAAGGGACAAGAAGAGGAACCGTCACAGATGCAAACGGCAACTTTAGCATCAATGCATCGACGGGCGAAGTTTTAGTAGTAAGTTCTTTGGGTTATCGCTCCGGGAGGATACCCGTACGGGGCGGCGCCATTAACGTCAGTTTAGCTGCACAGGAAATCCAGTTAACCGATGTTGTCGTTATCGGGTATGGAACGCGTCAGCGTAAAGACGTGACGGGTGCGGTATCTACGGTGAGCAGTAAAGACATCGAAAAGAGTACTTCGATGACACCTGAGTTAGCGTTGCAGGGCAGGGCAGCCGGGGTGTTTGTAAATTCCGGAGGAGGCGACCCGCAGGCAAGGCCTACCATCCGGATCCGCGGCGTGAATACATTTGGCTTTGCTGAGCCATTGTATGTTATCGACGGAGTGCCCATCTTTGAAGGGGGAGCAGGCGTTACGACCGGCGCTATCGGAGACATCAGGTCTCCCATAAATATATTCTCGATGATTAACCCTAACGACATAGAATCTATTTCGGTGTTGAAAGATGCGTCGGCCGCAGCCATCTATGGTGTACGCGCCTCTAATGGGGTGATTCTGATCACTACTAAAAAAGGAAAAACAGGCCGCCCAAAGTGGAAGTGTCATCATCATACGGAGTACAAAATATCGTGAAGACCTATGATGTTTTAAATACCCAGCAGTATTTCGATCTTGTACGTGAGGCTTACGGTGTCAATCCTGATGCCAATACCACTTTTGAGCAAAAGTTTGGCCCACGTTATAATCCAACCAATCCTTTGTATGCGGGTAATAACCCAACGTACGACTGGCAGAAGGAACTGTTAAACAAGAATGCTTCTCTGCAGGATCACAGCGTCAAGCTCAGTGGCGGCAGTGAGTCAACAAC
>JBGSYC010000017.1:0-3683 GCA_041751095.1 Flavihumibacter sp. | reverse complement strand
ATACTTTGCAGGTTGACCGGACCTACTATTCTCTGTCAATGAAACTTCTAAACCATGGGTGAGATATCTTTTCTTGATCCTCCATATCGTTGTTCTGTCTACTTCTAATAAATGCCCTATTTGCAAAACTGATAACCCTTTGTCCAAAAACAAAAGAATTGTAGCTCGATTAAATTCTCGCAGGCTATGTCCACCTGACTTCTTGAATGTCGCAAATATTCTCTTTCCTTTGTATTTAGTTTTAATCCGGAGTCCATCGGAACAACATTTAGTTGAGCAAATATAGCAATGTTGCTAAACTAAATAATCACTACACTAGCTTAGCTTTTGCACGCCGATAATTTTCGTATGCCAGCTTCCATTCTAAGATACCTTCGTTTACTTCGGCCAACAGGATATAGGCGCGGGCTTCATTGAACTCATCTCCTTGTTCTACGCTTACCGCTAATGCCTGCCGAACTTTGTCCAGGGCGGCATCCGGATTGGCAACTTTCAGCGCCTGGGCTTTATTCAACAATTGTTCAGCGCTTGTCCGACTGGATAAGCTCTTCTTATACGACTCTTTCTCTTTCTGCCCAATGCACGGTCTTGCCATAAGCATAGTAAGGAAAGCGAGAAAAAATAGTCGTTTTATCATAGTCTGAGTTCTATTTCGCTGGAAAGTTAATACTATAATATTTAACGATTTAGCCTTGACAGGTTGTATTCTACCCGTTCACTCAGTCCCTGACCATCTTCCCTCAGTGGGTTCAAGCCTTCACGGAGTTTAGGTGTCGTATCCTGATTTTTTGCATAAACTTTACCAAACAAACACATAGTATTATGAAACTACTTCATCATTATCCAATCTCTTCGAAACCCCTTGTATTCCTCGCGGCATTCCTGTTCATGAGCTTCACAACAGGCAAACCCGATGTTGTTGCTCCTGCAAAGGTCAAACGATCATGATGGCGCTTTTGCTTGATACGAGCAATAGTATAGATGGTCTGATCGATCAGGCAAAATCGCAGTTGTGGAAAATTGTAAATGAAGTGGCCGCGGCCAAAAGTGCAAATGGCAAGCGGCCCAATATTAAGATTGCGCTATATGAATATGGCAACGACAGGCTTTCGTCTGATGAAGGCTATATCCGACAGGTGAGTACTTTAACTGAAGACCTTGATGTTATGTCGGAGAAGCTGTTTTCATTAAGCACCAATGGTGGAAATGAATTTTGCGGACAGGTGATTAAAACTGCCTTGAATCAATTGGCTTGGTCTGCCTCCAATGCTGACTTGAAAATGATTTTTATCGCAGGCAACGAACCGTTTACGCTGGGAAGTGTATCGTACGAGCTAGCCTGTGGTGCGGCAAAGGAAAAGGGAGTTGTGGTGAATACTATTTACTGCGGTGATTCTAATGACGGTATTGCCTTGACCTGGAAGCGCGGCGCGGAATTAACAGGCGGAACATTTATGAGTATCGAACAAAACACCAGGACCGTCTATGTGCCAACACCATATGATGTTCAGATTGCTGCGTTGAACGATAAACTTAACGCCACCTATGTTTACTACGGAGCGTCAGGTGAGTATAGGAAGGAACAACAAATTGTGCAGGATAATAATGCAGCCAGTTATGGATTGGCCAATGTAGCGGAGCGCAGCTTTTGTAAAAGTTCACATGCCTATAAGAACTCCAGTTGGGATCTGGTGGATGCAGCAAAAGACAATGAAAAAGTAATTACGGAAACCAAGGCAGACAACCTTCCCACAGAAATGCGTTCCATGAGCATGGAGCAGCGCAAGGTATACGTCAAGCAAAAATCAGAACAGCGTACAAGGATTCAGGCCGGGATGCAATCACTGAATAAAAAACGGCAAGAGTATATCTATAGAAATACTCCGCAAAGCAGCAAAGATAAAATGTTAGATGCATCCATGATGAAAGCGATTAAGGAACAGGGGAAAGCAAAGAATTTGAAGTGGCAGGAAGGTTGTTAGTTAATGGCAAAACCATAGCTGAATGGGTGCGATGCCCAGCCCTCTTGTGCCCGTGCCAGTTTCCACCGCAGCAATTAATATAACGCTTGACGGCGTATCTTTAAAAACAGAGCTTCTCCAAATCAATTATAGTCATGAATATTATTTATAACCTTGCTTTTTTGCTCCTTTTTCAATTCACATTTGCCTTTAATCAGGCGTTAGAATTTCCACAGTCATCTCCTTTACCGGATAGTCCGGAAAAACAAAAAAGAGATAAGGCAGGAACTGCAAACATCGTTTTTAAGTCTACTGATGGCGGACAAACATGGCAGGATATTAGCGAAGGACTGCCCGAACCTGGGAAGGATGAATATGGTGTCTACAGAGATGTTTTTTTTGCAAATGATAATGGGCTCTATTTAACTGCTGGAAATGGGATATATCACAGTGAACCAAATTCTAAAGCTCCTTTTTGGAAAAAAGAGATTTTCCCTGACGAACAAAGCAGCATTGCCCCCGGTAAGTCCGGGATATTTTACTGGGGTGTAAATTTGAGAACAGCAAACGGAACGAGTGTATGGTCGCCGATATTCGACAATTCTCATGAGCCACGAATACGCAGCGTTTTTGAGACTGCCGGTGGTACAATTTTCCTCGGCACCGACAGGGGCCTTTTTAAAACTGCTAACAGTGGAAAAACCTGGAAACATGTCTATGTCGGAGCCTTTGTAGGGCATTTGGCAGAGTTGAATGGCGTACTGGTGGCGATCGGTATGAGAAAGATAATAAGATCGACCGATAATGGCGAAAACTGGGCGCTGGTGACCGGTGAGGGCGGTGTGGCTTTCGATGTGAAACAGATCAAAGGTGGATTCGCTGCTATCACTGCTAGTTCAGTGTCGGATATCAGGACGTTAAGGACATCTTACGACGGCGGTAAAACCTGGCAGCCCATTGATGCCGGCCTTCAGGACAAAGTTTTTATTGATTCAATATGGCGGACCTGGGATGATCGCCCTCGTGTGCAAGCCTTCATGACTTCAATTATCCAGGTTGGTGAAAACTTCTTTTGTACTCATCCTGACGGCATTTTCAGATCATCAGACAAGGGAAAAACATGGAAATTATTACTTCCTTCTGTAGAAGATAAGGGCTTCAATTTATTTGTTTCAGGCAACGTGATTTATGCCATACCCAGCAAGGGTGGATGTTGAAAAACTCGGGTTTAGCTCTCATGCTTTTGTGTAAAAATAGGATTATATCCTTCATCAATTTAAGCGGTAGCAATGATCGAGCGCTAATAACGAACAAAAAATAATGTCGGCTAATCGAAGCCAAATGATACGAGTATTTAGAATAGTCAAAGAATCGTAGAATTTATTTAAAAACGTTTTTGATGTTGACAACTTAAGCTGCTATTGGGTTTTTCTTAATTTTAACGACCTTACGTAACTCATCTTGTGAAAATCCTCTAAGACTCAGGTCCTCATCCAATAGTGGCCAATGAATACCAGTGCCACCGCCAATTAATTCATACTGTATTAACTTAGATTTGTCAGCACCTTTCAAAAGTTGGTAAGAAGAAATATTTTGGCTAAACACCGCTTTGGTATTAAGGTATATAGTCATTAGATCAAGTTCGGGATGGATATCTATTGCTTGTATGCGTAACCCTTCTATAAAAATGATATGATCGATATAGTCGAACTGCTTATTTGT
>JBGSYC010000016.1:0-1611 GCA_041751095.1 Flavihumibacter sp. | reverse complement strand
GCATAAGTAAATTATTTTATGATTTCTTCAAATAACGATTTTAAAAAATTCCCCCTCGTCCAGGTTTTTGACGAAAGAAGTTGTTTTGCCTTGGCTTGCTGATTAGAGGGAAGTTTGTTGATCCATTGCTCTCCTAATGTGCGGTCCAGCGTTTTCTCCGGCTCAATATTGTGGTACAAAGCCGCATTACGGTATTGAAGTTTAATAACAGGAACCGGTACCAGGTTTACTTGCTGTAACGGATACAAATCATGAAAAAAACCTTTTGCCCCAAAATATTGTACGGCTTCAAAGTAGGGTAAACTCGCTTCAACATCGCTTACGTAAATGATTTTTGCTTTGTTTTTTACAAGAAGCGATTGTAATTCCCGGACATTGATTTTTGATAGTGAAATGTTCTTATTGATACTCAAATGAGCAGCGAGACCGGCTGCCTGTCCCAATGCCGACCATGTCGGCTCGAGCCGGATACCACAAAAGCCAACATGGCTTGAAGAAATAGCTACAGGCACCAGTAAATTTTCAAACTTGCGGGGCAACATCACTTGGTACGGTATCTGAAAAGGCTGCGGGAGATGGTTGAAATCACCCTCCGTCATTTCAGGATAAACAGGGCCGGGGGGCGATACTCCGTGACAGTTGAGTGCGTAATCGCAGATAGCTACTGAATTTGGCTTTAGTACACTGCGAATAGAATTTGCGGCCTGGTAGGTATTATGCTCAGTAAACACTGTATCACCCATAATACGGCGAGCTTCCCTAATGTATAAGCGATACGGAAAATTATCGTTGTCAATAAATTCGTCTTTTGCAAGCCCCCAAACGCTGGCTTCGGTGCGAATGGATGAGGGAATGCTTTCATCGTTTTGCAAAAAATAAATCATGCCTAAAATATGCGCCCGATGTTCACGGATGATACGCCTTCTAACTTCGGGACTGCCATCGGGATAGTCGTAATTTTTTCCGAGAGATGACATTCTCACCGGAGCATTTTTGATGTCGTTGATGTCTGCTTTTCGATTGGCTATAGGTTGAACCCGTAAAATACCCTCAGCGCTTTGGGTAAAAATTTGTTTCACCTTACCACTTTTAAATACAGAGGCTATTGGCAAATATTTTTCCCGGTTATAGTTCTCCGGTTTTTCAATCATCCGGCGATTAGCTGACGAGTCTGTCATTATGATGCGGAAATTATAAGCCTGTACTTTGTTATCCCCTTCACCGGTTCCTCCTGTCAATATCTGACCGCCTTTTGAAAAAATATGTCCTGCAAAGCGTTCACAATAGTCGCTCCTTGATTCTCTTCCAATTCTATATTCCGCACCTGCCATTGCAGCCAAATCGCCCTCATAGGTTGCATCAATAAAAACTTTTGCTACAAGCGGCAGTTGTTTACTGTTGGTGATATTTAGGAAAGTAGCTGATTGTATTTTTAAAGCGCCTTGTGTATTCTTTTCAACTTTAGTCTTTGTAATCCGGTGTTTGGTCAAGGTCTGAATGGTGGGTAATTCTGAAAGCATTTGACTGAAAATCTGTAAAGTAACTTTTGGTTCAGCATTGACACCAAAATAACACTCTGCAACTTGTTTTGAATGCTTGCCATACTTATTT
>JBGSYC010000015.1:0-7734 GCA_041751095.1 Flavihumibacter sp. | reverse complement strand
CAGTCCAAACGTGGATATCAATGTAAGGCCGGCAGGGGTATTCGACAACTTCGCTTTTGTGTGGGAAGGATACATCAATATCGCCACACCCGGTACCTACACCTTCGAAACATCATCGGATGACGGAAGCAAGCTCTACTTTAACACCCTCTACTCACCATCGGCTACCGCACTGGTGGATAACGACGGCATACACGCGCCCCGCCCTATTGCCGGAACAGTAAATATTCCTGCTGCAGGCGTTTACCCGATTTCCATCACTTTCTTTGAAGCTGGCTTTGGAGAGGTTATGGAGGTTTACTGGACGGGGCCCGGTATCTCAAGACAGTTGATTCCCAATTCAGCGTTTACGCAAAATACCCCGCCGCAGGGCTTTATCACATCAGTATTCAGGAGAAACTACACTGATGTCCAGCTATCCTCTTCACAACAAAAATCTGAAATCCTGAGCGCTTATCCGAATCCTTTTACAGAAAGCTTTAATGTGGACTTTTATAATAGTTCCGCGGGTAATCAGGTAAGCGTGGAAATGTATGACATCACCGGCAGGTTGATAAACAACCAGGATTTCGGAAATGTGGCAGCAGGCAGAACAACACTTAAGATCAATGTAAGCTCAAAACGGCTGGCGCACGGCATGTACTTTTTGAGCGTTAAGGTCAATGGAATATTGTCAAAAAGAATTAAGTTGGTGAAATCGTTTTAAATAATCCAATTATTATTCAAGGTCCGGATACAACTCCGGACCTTATTTTTTACTCCAATCAATAAGACAGTAAGGTTTTGCGATTCTGCTGAGGGTCGCCCGGTAAACAGAATGGGCAGCCCTCACAATGAAAGTTGCAGTGTAGCGTTGTGAGAACATTATGGAATGAAAGCTGTAGCGTGCTTTTAATTGATATCTCCTTTTATTTCTTAATGCTATGAGAACCTGATTATAAATACCGAAATTTATCTATATGAAAACACGAATTTACAAACCGCTGGTATATTTCCTTGGCGGCCTGGTAACAGCAATAATGATCCTGTTCCAGTTTGCATTTAGGGACACTGATAAAAAAGAGGATAGAAAGACTGCCGTAAATGCATTGCCTGATACGTGGCAACCTCCCAGGCTTCCGGATCAGATGGATTTTGCAGGTGAAGCTGTACCATTAGACAGGTGGGAGGTGCGGGAAGAAATGGACCGGCAACTGTTGTATAATTATTATGCCCATTCAAACATTCTGTATATCCTAAAATTAGCGAACCGGTATTTTCCCCTGATTCAAGAACGGCTTAAAGCAAATGGCGTTCCTGATGATTTTAAATATCTGTGTATCGCAGAAAGCAACCTGCAGAATGCGATATCAAAAGCGGGGGCTGTAGGGTTCTGGCAGTTCATGTCGTATACTGCTCCCGGTTACAACCTTGAAATCAACAAAGATGTGGATTTCAGGTACGATGTCATCAGGGCGACGGATGCGGCCTGTGCTTACTTAAAGACTGCTTATGCTAAATTTGGCACCTGGACAGGCGCTGCCGCTTCTTACAACTGCGGGCAGGGCGGATATCAATCGCATGCTACGTTTCAGAAAACGATGAATTACTACGACCTTATGCTGCCGGAAGAAACCAACCGGTATATATTCCGCATTCTTACCTTTAAATACCTGATAAGTAATGCAAACAGGCTGGGTTATGTAACGGAGCCGGGAGATCTTTATCAGCCCTTGCTTACCCGTACCGTTGACATTACCGCTAGTATCCCAAACCTTGCTGACTTTGCGATAAAGAACGGAATTACCTATAAGCGCTTAAAATTATTGAATCCCTGGTTACGTTCGAGAGCGCTTATGGTGAAGCCCGGGAAGACATATCAAATAAAGCTGCCTGCCGAAGATACGAAGTGAGTGCTTTATCATATTTGTGTTGGGGGATAGTAGATAAACTCCGAAGGCATTAAGGGCTTTTGGGTACGCGCCAAAGTTTTATTAGTTTTGCGGTTTTAGCAAATGGTTCGGTAGCTCAGTTGGATAGAGCAACTGCCTTCTAAGCAGTAGGTCATTGGTTCGAATCCAATCCGGATCACGATTGGCGCTTTCAAAAAGCGCCATTTTTGTTCAAATCCCGCTCCTGCATTGGGTTTCAGAATAATAAGCGTTCCAAAGTAGATCAAATCAAATCAATCAAAAAGGTGCCCTATTCGGTGCCCTAAAAAGTGTCCTATGTTTATGGGGCACTTCAGACCCGAACAGCATGTTTTGCAAGTGAATTGAAAGGAAATTTTTAAAACTTTTAAAAAACTGACGCATGAACGTAAAGCAAAACCTGGCTATTCTTTTTTATCTCAAAAGGAGCAAAATAGATAAGGCTCAAAAAATGCCTGTCTATGTTCGCCTTACCATTGATGGACTTAAAGTAGACCTATCGCTGGGTTTTAAGGTTTTGAGTGATCACTGGGATAGCGAAACAAAAACAGTAAAATCAGCAGATCCAAAGTACAAGAGCTTTAACAGAAAGATCGCTCAGGCTAAAACGGATATGGAACGCCATTTTGATCTCATGCAGGCAAAATACCAGGTGGCCACTCCCCGGCTGGTGTTGAACTCCTATAAAACACCCCTGAATGGAGAGAGAATCCGCCAGGAAAAAATCGAGAATCTTTCTTTAAGCGAACAAATAGACGACTGCATAAACAGGTATCTGCTATACTGCGATAAATACCGCAGCGCACATAAAGATGGCCGCACGCCTGTACCCGTTAAGCAACACCTGCTGGAGCAGGAAAAAGAGCTGTTGGATAGGGATATAGAGGCCTTAAGCAGGAAGACCGCTGAAATATTTGACCAAAAAGAACGCAACAAAACACTTATCATGGCAGTCGATGAACACCTGCTCAGCTTTTTGCAACTGGCCTCAGTGGGGCATCGCTCCCCAAATACGCTGGAAAAAATGACCGGCAGGAAAAGGCGGTTCCTTGAATTTCTGGATCACCGCTATAAAGTCATAGACCTACCCCTTCAGGGCCTGGAATATTCTTTTATTGAACATTTTTATAGCTACCTACTGGTGCAAAAGAAAGTGACAGAAAATACCGCTATGAAATATGTTCAATGCATAAAAGAGACCATTGACCGGGCTGTTTCTAAAGGCTGGGTTGCCTCCAACGTCTTCACAATCTTTAAATGCCGTTACACCGATCCACATCATGATTGGTTAACTATGGAGGAACTTGAAAGGTTACAAAACCGAAGCTTTTCAAATGAAAAATTAAATAGGATTCGGGATATATTCATATTCTCAAGTTTTACCGGTCTTTCATTCCAAGAAGTAAGCACCCTTCAATCATCGGACATTATTGCGGGAATAGACGGAAAGAAATGGATTAGCAAAAACCGTCAGAAAACGGGCGGAGATGAAACGCTTCCACTCCTGCCCTTGCCCCTCAAAATACTGGAAAAATATAAAGACAATCCCCTTTGCATAAATCGGAATAAATTACTGCCCGTACCCACTAACCAGGAATATAACCGGTGCTTGAAAGTGATTGCCAGTATTACTGGTATCAGGATCGTTTTGCGCACTCACAAGGCGCGTTTCTTTTTTGCCAACGAAGTGACTTATAACAATGGCGTGCCGCTGAAAACAATCAGCAGGATGCTCGGACAGAAAAGTGTGAAAACCACGGAAATTTATGTAAGGGCAAACCGTCAAAATATTAGCGCCAATATGGACATGGTAGAAGAGAAACTGTTTACAGAACAAGGCGAATTAAAAAATAGTTCGGGCCAACTTTCATCACCTGCAAAGGTGGTTGCGATGAGAAAAGTATAATGTTTAAAAGAGAGGCATCGAAACGGACTAAGTACCTTTTGCACTTATGTGCTCAGGCGGCATGGCCAGCACCGCCACGCAAAAATTTTAAGTGTTGAATTATAGGGTTTAACACGACCGTACAAATGCCTTTACAACAACCAATTTATCGTCCGTTTTTTGATGCTAACATACGAACTATATCATCCGAGTCGTGGTAAATAACGCCGCCGATGCGACTAAAGGGCAGTATACCTTTTACACGAAGATTTTGCAATGTACCGGGTGAAATATTTAAAAGCTTGCGAACCTCTCTCGATTTTAGCCATTTCTTTGCAGGTTGGCCACCATGTTCTTTGAGGAGTGTTTTGATCTCAAATATTATTTGCTGTTTAAAATCTGCCAAGTCCCCAACCGTTAATAATTGCTCCCGGTAAAGACGTGGTTTTTCAACAAATGGCTTTTTTTCACGCTGCACTTTTTCCATAGCCCACAATTTATCAGTTTACAAAAGTCATTACGACCGGATAACGAATAATAATGCTTTTCACTTAGTTCCCCAGTCCATTTTTTTTAATCAATCATCTGCAAAAACACCCAATCGCCGAGGGCTTTATGCTGGTGTGTTCGTTAACATATTTGATGATTTATAATCATTCGGTTGCTACAACTCCATCGTTTGATAACGCTATTTAGCAGCAGTAAGTTTTTGCGTGAAATCCTCATATCAATCTTCACAGTCTGATTCATGCCAGGGATACTCAAAATAGTATCATATACTTTGGCTACATCATTTGTTGTAAGCATAACTACACGTTTTAATTATTCAATCTTCACTGCACAAATGTATCTTCTGATATCTAAAGTATCCTCATCAAAATATGGTGAGGATATGTAGAACCCATACTGCTTGTTTAACTTCGTACCCGTTGTAACTGAATAGTGAAAATATAAATGTGTGATTATGAATTTCAGCAAACAAAGGCCTTCTATCGAAGAAGCCAGGCAGACAGATATGGTAAATTACCTGTCCAAATTAGGATATGAACCTGCAAAGGTCAGAAGCCATGATTACTGGTATTTATCTCCCTTGCGTGAGGAAAGAACACCCTCCTTTAAGATAAACCGGAAGTTGAACCGGTGGTACGATCACGGACTTGGCAAAGGTGGTAACATTATCGACTTTGCCATCTTACATAATAATTGTACGATTGGCGAATTCCTGCATCAATTAAGTGGCGATCTTTCTTGTCAAAAGCCACCGGTCAAGCACCTGCATGAACAGGTTGAAAGTGATCCGGAAAGCAAAATTAAAATCGTTCATGAGAAGATACTTTCTTCGTTCGCTTTATTAAGGTATTTACATCAAAGGAGGTTGCCTATTGACCTGGTTAGATGCTTTTGCAGGGAAGTCAAATATGCATTGAACTGTGGAGTGACCGGAAGATACAGGCAGTTGCAGAGCCGATCCTGACCATATTAATCGGTATCTGCTATAGTACGGTGATTAATATCTTAGGTGGCATCCCGATCATTCTTTGCGGCATATCAGTATGGGTTTATATGATAATGAAAGCAATTTTCTTTGGTAATCACATGGAGAAAAAAATCATCCGAAAAAACATGGAACTAAACAAGCAAGCTGAATTTAACGAAGTTGAGGCATGAAAAAAGGCTGCCTGATTACAGTGCTGATTATTGTAATTGCCGGGGTTGGGATAGTTCTAAGAACATGTAACTGGTCAAAGCTTACAAAAAATAAAAATGACTGGCAGACAGAAAGGGTTAAAAACATCTATGGCAGACCGCTTATAGAAAAGGGAGTTATCCGACCCCCAGGCGAATGGCGCAGTATCCTACCGGGTAAATGGAACCTGTTAAGCATTGAGTCATTTGAAAATTACTTTTTAGTTCTTAAGGCGGACATTGATTTTAAAGAGAATAAGAACTTTAAATTATTTGTTAGAGCCTGGAATTATGAAAATGAGATCAATACCGATCAGTATAACAATGACCCTGATAGCCTAAGACCCACGGCCTTTGAAAGTGAAGCAAGGATGAAAGCGGGGGGTGGAATGACCGGAACGTGGGAATTTATATCCGACAGCGCCTTTCAGCTCTTATCCGATGAGTGCGAGATCGAGGTGAACAACGGCAATATCGAATTTGAAGGCTGCGAATACTTAGATAAAAGGATATTCGGAACGGCAATTGAAACTGGCTGGAAGTCCGAAATAAAAGCGTTCAGCCAAGATACTATCCTAATCAACGGACAGGATTTCAGGAAAAACTCAACCCTTTACTATTATTTCACTCGGCTTAAATAATAAAAAAAATCAGGTATAAAAAACTATCTCACCTTAGTAGGTGCGGGTTTATTATAAGGTGCCTGAACATTAAAAGATTTACCATCGTCCTGAGCTATAACAGCAGCATTTCCATCTTTGCTGATAACTATATCTGCCCCTTGAACCACATCATCAATTTTTTCAATTGTAGCCCTTTCTTTATTAGTTAAACCATCTTTTGCAAATTCAGTATATGCCTTAGCTAAAACTTTAGCCTCAGGGCTTCCATGTTGTACCGAATCTTTGCTGGTTTCGTTTTTAGTCTCTATCTCTTTATATTTAATAGTGTTTGCAATAATATCTTCCAATTCCTTTGTTACATCCTGATTAAGATCAAACCTTTTCATCTTCAGGTAACGCTCTTGCTGGCCTACTAACCATAGAGGGGCAGATAAACTCTCCGCTACTTTTATTTTGCTTAATATTGATTCATCAAGTAATCTTACTCTTTTTTCATAATACTGATCTGCAAAACCTGTATCGCCAGGTTTTAATTTATCATCTGGCGCCTTGTAATGTATAGTGCCACTAATTTTGGCTTGTTCATGAGTCTGCATTTGCTGCTGCATCCCTTGTTGTCTCATAGTTTTCAGATATTCTTTCATCGGTTCCCCTCTGTTAAATGTTTTTCCAGTCCGGCTATAGTATGCCCTATTCACGGCATTTATCGACGAACATCAACACTCTACCAGTAAAAGATTAATAAAAGGTTATCGCAGATTCAAGTATTATTTCACTTTCCTCAATGCCTTAATTTTTGAAGGATTCCTGGCGCCGTGAATCACGCTAAGGATGAGTATCTCAGCCGCCGAAATCTTATAGATGATAAGCCAGGATAAACAAACCGCCTGGCGGTACATTTTTGCTTTGGTAGGTAATTGTTCACATTCCTTATAAGTATAAGGATTTTCTGCAATCCTGGTTATTGTATTTTCAATTGCTTCGTTAACCCGCACCGCATTCAAAGGCTGTTGATTAACGAAAGCAATATATTTAATTGTCTCCTCGATCTTTTGACGTGCGAAATTTGAAACTCTTACTTGACGAGTTTGAGAAGTTCCTTTCTTTGCTTTGCCCATTCTGTTTTTGCTTCTTTTAAGCTGATACTACCAGAGTTTTCCGCCTCTGCTATCATGTTCTTAAATTCTTCAGCAGTTAATGGTTCGCCGGGTAGGGCAGGAGAGTTTAAATCCGGCTTTGTCAGGATTTTAATAAAATGCTTTTCCTCAAGGTCTTGCAGGGCCTTGAATGCACTCTCATTAGTAATTTCAACAGTTACAGTTTGCATAATTGCAGGATAATTCATTAATGTAAAAATAGCAATTAATATAAGCTCCTGCTTCATTTTTCTTTCAATTTTGAAAGAAAAACCTTTGTAAGTCTTTTAATTTGTTTGTCAAGAATGTTAATCATACTCTATACATTCAATACTAATGTAATTTAATATATATATCACTAGCGTCTTGTTATAACTCGAATAGGTTCAATTGATTACCATCTTGTTCTTTGACATATTGCGGATAGGTTTTAGAAAATAATTCAAGCAACGGGATTTTACATAACAGTGAGATACTTAATATTTGTAGTATTT
>JBGSYC010000014.1:0-15747 GCA_041751095.1 Flavihumibacter sp. | reverse complement strand
ATGGATTTTATGTTAGGGATCGACATTAAGTCTCCCGACCCAAAAATTGGTTATAATGATAACTTGTTTATTATCGGCTCATGCTTCACCGAACACATGGGAAGCAGGTTATCGCAATTAAAATTTCCGGTGATGCAAAATCCCAGCGGGATTCTGTTTGACCCAGTAAGCATTTGCAGAAACCTGGAGGCTTACATGGACGATGCGCCCTTCCCCGAAGAGAAGCTGGTTTACCTGAACGAGTTGTGGCAAAGCTGGGAACATCACTCGATATTTTCGGGTCTGGACAAACAGCAGATCGTACATAAAATTAATGATTCCCGAAATGCAGCCCGTACTTCCCTGCAACGGTCTAAATGGCTCATCATTACCCCGGGAACATCGTTTTCTTATCAACTCAAAGAAACGGGTGAAGGCGTGGCCAATTGCCACCGTGCGCCTGCGCAATGGTTTAACAAGCATTTACTGGGCATAGATGAGATATACAGCTTATTTGAGAAATGCATCGATCGTTTATTTGATTTCAACAAAGACCTTAAAATAATATTTACCGTAAGTCCGGTTAGGCATATCCGTGATGGCGTGATTACCAATAACCTCAGCAAGGCAAGATTAATAGAATCAGTTCATAACCTCGTAAGCAGATATGACAGGATATTTTATTTTCCGGCTTACGAACTCGTAATCGATGTACTGAGGGATTACCGGTTTTATGATAGTGATATGGTTCACCCGAATTATGCAGCAACAGAATTTGTTTTTGAAAAGTTCTGCGCAAACTATATTGAACAGGGATCTCTTGAGATGATGAAGGAAATTAAGAATATCGTTACTGCATACCATCACAAACCTTTTCAGGCAGCAACTAATGCTCACCACCAGTTTTTAAAAGCCTATCGTACCAGAATAAAACGCTTTCAGGAAAAGTATCCCCACGTTGATTTCTCAAAAGAAATTCAATATTTCTCGCAAGGAGAATGATCGTTAAACTTACATCTAAACCATCTTTCCCTGCCCGACGGAACGCTCTTTTGATGAATACGTGAATGAAGGTGCAAGATGTACGCCGTATTTCGTTTGGAGGTCGGGCGGAAGGAATTGGAAGCTGCGAAGAATTTTCCTGCAATTTTTAGCGCCGCAGCTGCAATCCATTTTCCAGTAGGGATCCAACTCAGTGGTACTGTAATCTATCAGGAGTTCCTGTCCCTTTCTTATGGGAGCCATTGTAATCAGCTGCGGGTTTTCATTTATGATCGCGTTAGGATTACAGGAGTGGTTCAGATAGCTGGCAATATCTCCCGGGCCCACCTTCAGCCACTCTTCAAAGCCGCAACCAATCCAGTTTGGATTTATTTCTGACATTTCAGGACTGTTTTTGTAACTGATTTTTTCAGCTACAATATCGAAAATAACAGTTCCCCTGGGGAGGTCAACTTCGGTGAAGATACCTTTCCCTTCAATTTGCGAATCAGTAATCAGTATTGAGGGATATATCTGTGAATAACCCGTGACCAGATTTTCTTTAACGGCGTTGCTTTTAGTCATAACTACAGACTCTTATATCGTCATCAATTGTTGCTCATTAAAAAATCGTTCCAGGGCATTGTTCATGGAAGGCAACTCAAAGCCTTTTTCACTTTTAAGAACGCTGTAGCGTGGCCGGGGCGCAGGGAGCTTCATTTCTGACAAAGAAACAAGATCCATGTTTCGGGAGCTATAGCCGGCCCTTTCAGCAACCTCACCGGCAAGCCGTGCCCACGAAATTTCTCCTTTATTGGTTATGTTCCAGATCCCGGATTCATCATCCAACAACAGGTCGAGCGTAATATTGACCAGGTCAGGTAAATATGTTGGCGAAACAGTAACATCCGACAGGGCTTTAAAAGGCAGCTTATGTTTAAAGGAATATAAGGCATTGGCTACAAAGTTATAAGAATCCCAAGGGCCGAAAAAGGCGCTCGTCCGGATGATCAGGGCTCCGGGATTACTTGCCATCACGCCATGTTCTGCCCTGACCTTACTTTCACCGTAAACATTTATCGGAGAAACGACATCGCTTTCCAGGTACGGGTCTCTTTTTTTGCCGTCGAATACAAGGTCTGAAGAAAAGGTGACAAATTTGACGTCATATTTGTTACACTGGTAAGCCATTTCCCGGGGGCCGATACTATTGACGCGGAAACAATTTTCCGGATCACTCTCGGCTGCATCTATGCGTTCAAAGCCTGCTGTGTTGATAATAGACCATGGGTTATACTCACGGATAATCTTTTCTATGTCACCCGGATTGGCTATGTCAAGATCATCGCTGCCCAAAATGATGTAATGCATACCCCTTCTTTGGCAAATACGGCCAAACGCCTGTCCTAAGGCTCCGGTTTTACCCGTGATCATTACAGGTCGTGAAGCCTGGGTTACATACGTTTCAGCTACCGGAGTATTATTGGTTATGTAGGAAACCCTGCATGGTCTTTCCCACCAGCCCTTGTCTTCAAGCACCGGATGAGTGTACGAGTGTTCTGAGGCGAGTGCCTTCGCCATTGTCGCAAGGGCCGTAGGCCGTGGCGTTAGGCCCGTAATATCAAAGAGGCCGGATTCATAGTCGCCGTTTACCCGCGTTAAAAGACTGCACCATTCAAAAGACCCCAACATTGCCCACGCAGTAACCGCTCTGATATCTGCACCATCTTTTTTAAGTTCATTTGCAGCCCTCCAGATATAGTGAAACCATCTCATTTGTTCTTCCCTGGTACAATGGAGGTGCACTTCCGTAATAGCCATGGGCAGGTTATACCTTTCCCATGCCTCTTTAAACAGGTTGTAAGGGCCGGCCATGCAATCTCCGCTTACTCTTACGGCCTCCACATCTGCATAATTATCGCGGCCGTTGCCGCCCCAGGTATGAGAAGGATAATTATCCCGGTTTTCATCGATAAACCGTTCTGACGTAATATAATGGTTGATTCCTATAATGGAAGGAGGGCAGGGATCGTCAGAAAAAAACGATAGCTCTTCTTCAGTGATACCTAAGTGTACGAGGTATGTATATAAAGGATGACCTGGAGTTACCCTGCCGCAAAGAAAATCTAAGGAAAGCCACCGGCGGGTATTTTCAAATTCTGCCTGGTATTTCAGCGTTTCTGTACTATGCGTTTTGCCGAGATCTTCCGTTTGTACCAGTTTAGCATCAGGGTTAACCAAACGGATAGCTTTCATGGCAAGAACCGTTGCTTTACATTCGGTATACAGTATACGCAAAAATTGGCTGTCACTCGTGCCGTGAGGATACCAATGGCCATATAATCCGCAGAACCTCGCTGTTGTGAGCGGTTCATTTATAGGGGTGTAATATTCAAGCCAGGGAAATTCGGCTGCCACTTTTGCAGCATATGATGCAAGTCCTTCTGCGAAGGAATCGTCATACATATTTGTATATGACGGGCCGCTGCCATGGTGAACCAGGCCTGCTATAGGAGTAATGTTTAATTCCCTTAATTTGATCAGGACCTCTTCTGTATGTGTCCAATCAATTGGGGAGTTGCTAACGGGGCAATGCTTTTCCCAAAGTACGGGATATCTTAACGCTTTTATACCCAAATCTGCCAGGCGTCCAATATCATCTTTTCGCTTATAGTGACCTGCGAGTTCCAACTGGTCTGTATAACGGTCAGCGACCCGGTTAAATGAACACTCAATTCCGCCCCAGATCTCAATTTCCGATTTCAATAACTCCATCTTAAAAGGTCTGTGTTCACAATCCGATCCTCTTCATTTCTGCTTAACCTCTATTTTAAAGGTTTGAATCACATCATCATTTATATGAATAACGTGCCAAAGAATTATCATTGTTCGCGTACTGTTATAAAGCCTTTTACCGGAAGTTTAATCTGAGATGGTCAACAGTATGGGGAATACAGGCATTGTATTCCCCAAATAACACTTATCTTTTTAAACAAACCGCCAATAACCCAGAGCTTAGGTGACACGCTGCGGGCGGCAGATCAAAAAATATGTACTCCATAACTTTCGTGGGCGATAACTTCTTTCCACTGGGCAATCAGGTTTTTATATTCCTGCCCTACGGGTTGTATTTTACGTTTCAGGTTGTACAAACCCAAAGAGTTCACGATGCCGGCATCGTTTCGCAAAGCGCTGTCCCAATCCATCTGGTCTATGAGGCTATACCACGTAAATCCTATAATAGGAACGCCATCCTGCTTCAACCGGTATACATTTGCCCACTGTTTTTTGAGCCAATGCACGGAAAATGGTTCAGAAATATTGGTTTCCGTATGCATAACCGGCAGCCTGTACCTTCTGAAATACTGATGGGTGATAATGTTATACCCAAATATCTCTCCTGCGGGGCTTGTACTTCCATTTGTATGAACCATGTGTTCATTGGTAATGTAATAATCATTGCCCATTATGCATCTTCCCTTTGAATTAATATGGTTTTCTCCAAACCAGCTGTATTCGTCGTCCGTCATTCCGTTTTCCAGCAGGTATTTGTACACTTTTACGTCAACCGGGTGCCCGAAAGTAAGGTCAAGAGAGAGAAATCTTTTATGATTAAGAAAATCGCAGAGTGGCCTTACACCAGGGTTTTCGGCATGGAAATATTCAGATGATTCACTCTGGATGAAATAAGCCTCCGGCTGAACTTTCATGATGGCCTGCATCGCCAGCATGTTGGCTTTACACAGATTTTTTAATGCTGTAACAAAGGATTTGTCATCCTGAAGGCATTCATTCCACCATCCATACTGCGCCGAGAACATAGCAGCAATAAAAATTTCATTCACCGGGGTATATAAATGCAGGTAGGGAAACCGCTTTGCGAAGGCTTCTGCAAATTCAGCAAAGTGATCGGGCCAGTCGGTATTCTGAAAATTGCCGATCCAATCTGGTACTCCAAAATGGCAAAGGTCAACTATTGGTGTTATATTTAATCTCTTCAGTTCGTTGAACACATCATCGGTGAAAGACCAGTCGTATTTACCTGGGCTAACGTGTACAGAATAATATGGAGGGCCATACCGCAGGTATTCTAAACCTGTTTCTTTAACCAGCCGGAAATCATCTTTCCAATACTTGTAGTGCCCCGTTTTTTCCATTTCATCAATCCGTTTTATACGGCCATTGGGTAGAGTTATCGTGGGATAACTGTTCTCAATACCGGTCGCAAACATAAATTGGTGTTTACTCATTTATTCTATATTAAATGATAAATTTTGTGTTTATTCGATACATCGCCCACTCCCGCTTAACGTATAATCATACCAGCCTTCTCTAAAGGCAGACCATCGTCAATCAAAACTCATATTTTACAACAAGGTTTAATGATTGCTAATTTTTATGCATAAGCGTTAAGGTGATATTTCTGATTGACAAATTCCTCCAGTTTTTCGAGCAATATCAACTGGTTCAGTGCGCGGTTAAGATTCTGCTCCGGGTACTCGGTTTTATAATAAACATCATTATTCAGGAAATCAGCTACAAAGCGGAGCGATTGCATGTAAACCATGATCAGGCCGCCGTAGTGGATATTTTCTTTTTCTTTTTCCGTAAGAATTGTTCCCATTCCAGCCAGGTAGCCGTTTACGATGGCCTGGTAAAAATCATCCCTGACCGAGATGCGCTCCCATTCTGAACTGTTTTCATCCACTTCACACGTCATTGACCTGATCATATCGCCAAAATCAGAAAAATATTTACCGGGCATCATTGTATCGAGGTCCACGGGGCAAATCACGTTGTGCGAATGTGAATCAAACAGGATATTGCTGATCTTGCAGTCATGGTGCATTACACGTGTAGGATATTGCGCCTCGTCTTCCGCCTCCCGGAAGATATCTACCAGCCTTTTGCGTTGCCTCAGTTCGGAAATGACATGGGTGGAACGCAACAAACGCATAATGGCGCCCTTTGCAATAGCTTCTTCAAACTGCCGGTATCGCAGCCCGAGGTCGTGAAACTGAGGAATAATGATGTTCAGGTTTGATATATCGATGCCTTGCAGGGAATACGTTAATTCACCAAAGCATCTGGCGGCGTTATATGCATGCAATTCATTTTCCGGAACAGGATAGGAAATTGAATTGTTTACGAAAGTTGTAGCGCGCCAGAATTTTCCATCTTCGTCAATCCAGAAATATCTTTGATGATGGGTAGGCACGAGTGGCGGGATTTTTATGTCTCCCGGCTGTTTTTCCAGGTAATTATAAATACACAGGTAGTTGTGGATGATATTCTCGGGCTGGCTGAACGCCCTGGAGTTGATGCATTGCAGAACTACGGGAGCGCGGCTCACCGAATAAGTTACTTTGAAAGTCCTGTGTATCAACCCTTGTCCCAGGTCTTCTATTTCAGGAATTCCGGTACCGAACTGGGTAGCCGCTTTTTGTAAATTGCTTTGTTTCATAGTTGGTTTGCCTGGTCAGCATTCATCCGGCGATGCGAAACTATTTGTTTTATACATACACTGGCACCCGTATCCGAAAGTAGTTCAAATAAAAGCAAGAATGTGTTTCCCTGGTGGGCGGCAAAGCTCATGTTTATTAAGAAAAGAAGAAAATAAATTCAGGTGGGATCATTTTACAACCGTCAGTGGATCCTGTCTCCGCGTACCTCCATACGTTTCATCACTTCAGCTTCAAAGGCCAGCCACTCCTTCCACCGGGTTCGAACAGTTTCTTTATTTACATAAGTTTCCGCAAGTTCTATAAAAAGGTGATAGTGTCCGGCTTCGCTTTCCATAAAACGCCGGTAGAACCTCTGCAGGTAATCATCGTTGAGCCCTTCACTCAAACGCTTAAAACGCTCGCAGCTTCTCGCCTCAATCAGGGCAAAGATCAGTAACTTGTCGAGCAGGCGGATTTCCGGTGAACCATCCCTGATTTGAAAAGGCAGCAGCTCATTTACGTATTGATCCTTGCGTTGCCGGCCAAGCGGAAGTTTACGTTTGTGCAGTTCAGCCATTACCATCCGGAAATGCCCCCATTCTTCCGTAACGATGGGGGAAAGATCACTTACTAATTTTTCTTTATCAGGGTATCGCTGGATCAGTGAAATACAGCTGGAGGCGGCTTTCTGCTCGCACCATGCATGATCTGTTAATATAGCTTCCAGAGACATTTCAGCCAGGTTAACCCATCGCGGATCAGTAGGCAACTGCAGACCCAGAATGTTTTTATGGTCAGGTAATGGTTCCATGAAGTGCAATTTACATCCCATGGTATTAACCCCGACCGAACCGCCGGATTTTATTAAACAGGAGCTCCGCAGATCCTATGTCATCTTTATGAAAGTTTATGCAGCAGGGCTCCCGATGTAAATCTCTGATTGAAATGCAATTTACTTTACGTTATTTGCGAATAACATTTATCTATGCCGGAAGAGTTTCTATTGAAAAGGCTGGAGGAAAGAAAACAGCAAAATGCACTGCGGGAGTTAAGGCATACTGGCAATATGATTGATTTTTGCTCAAACGATTACCTGGGAATTGCCAGAGATCAACGCACAGGTGAAGCGGCAATGGGCAACGACAACAGTAACCAGCATCTTAAGCAGGCCTACAGGAGCGGGAGCACAGGTTCAAGATTGTTATCAGGCAATTACCCGTTGATTGAAGAAGTTGAAAAAGAGGTGGCGCTGTTTCATGATGCACCTGCCGGGCTGATATTCAACTCTGGCTATGATGCCAACCTCGGACTGCTAAGCTGTGTGCCCCAGCGGGGAGATACCATTATTTACGATTATTTGTCGCATGCCTCTCTGCGTGATGGGATCCGGTTAAGCCTCGCCCAATCCTTCTCTTTCAACCATAATGATCTGCAGCACCTGGCATCAAAACTCGAGGCCGCTACAGGTACAATTTATGTGATCACCGAATCTGTTTTCTCTATGGATGGCGATATGGCACCGCTCTCTGCGATCATAGACCTTTGCGAACAGTATAATGCCAATGTTATCGTTGACGAGGCACACGCCACAGGAGTTTTGGGTCATAAGGGGGAAGGCCTGGTACAATATCTGGGCGTACAAAACAGGTGCTTTGCCCGCATTCACACGTTTGGAAAGGCCTGCGGAGCACATGGCGCTATAGTTTTGGGAAGTGAAGTATTAAGAAATTACCTGGTGAATTTCTGCCGGCCCTTTATGTATACCACCGCTCTGCCTGAAGTGAGTGTGGCAGGTATCAGGATGTCCTATTCCATCTTTCCCGGCCTTACTGCAGAACGGGCACGTCTGCAGGCGCTTGTTTTGTCATTTCAAACGGCAAACATAAAATTTGATGTTGTAAAGAGCAGTACACCAATACAGGCGGTCATCATCCCGGGGAATGATGAAGTAAAAAGGGCCGCTCAACGTTTACAGGATAACAATTTTGACGTGAGGCCTATCCTATATCCATCAGTTCCAAAAGGAGCAGAACGCCTGCGTATTGTTTTACATGCTTATAACACAACAGAAGAAGTCAGCGGACTTGTAAGCTTACTGAAATAAAAAATCGGTGCTCTTTGCAAAACCCGGTACGTAAAGGGACTCTCCCCAACGGATAAATAATATCTCATTAAAACCGGGTGTTCATATCAGTCCGAGTGCAAACAACACCAGGAACAAAATGCCAAGCACAAGTTTTTTTCTGTTTTCAATATGTATGATTACCTCTTTCATATTAGCGGTTATCGATATTGTGACTGACCTGTCGTGATCAGGTTTACAGATATGACCCTGTAAAATTCTTAAACATTTTATGGCGCGTCAATACAATAATGCGGTAATACCGCTTTGTGGTACCGGCTGATCAGGGGTCGCAAAAGCTGTGGTTTTGTTAACATCAGCGCACCTCAGACTTACATGCTGAAATCATGGGAGTTCTTCGGTGTGATTACAATTTTCATAAATTGTTCTACATTTAAATTTTTAAACCTTCATATGAGAATAGCGGCTTTTATTTTTTCTACATTGATTGTCATTCTATTAATCATAGCTTTCGATACAAAACTTTTTCTGCCTTCCCCCCTTGGAAAACTGTTAAGCCCGCAGCATGGTATCTGGCAAAATGCCGAACCTGCAGATATGGACTTCAACGCTCAACTGAGATTTTCGTCGCTGAAAGGAAATGCTGAAGTTTACTTTGATGAACGGCTGGTGCCGCACGTTTTTGCCAGCTATAATGAAGACGCGTTGTTCATTCAGGGTTACCTGCATGCGAAATTCCGCCTTTGGCAAATGGAGTTTCAAACACATGCCGCGGCAGGAAGATTAACGGAGATATTGGGTGCGGGTGCAAACAATAGTATCCTTACTCACGACAGGGAGATGCGCAGGCTCGGAATGGTTTATGCTGCAGAAAAATCACTCCGGGAAATCGAAAAAGACCCTCTTTCGAAGGAAAGCTGCGATGCTTATACCGCAGGGGTAAACAGTTATATCAGTAATTTAAAAACAAGCGAACTGCCCCTTGAGTACAAGCTGCTCGGTTACCAGCCGGAACCATGGACCAATTTGAAGATTGCCATTTTTCTGAAATATATGAGTTACGATCTTGCAGGATCGGATGACGATTTTGAGCTGACAAACGCGAAACACCTTTTTAACAAAGAAGTTTTTGATAAGATGTACCCCGCTATGCAGGACAGCCTTGACCCGGTTGTTCCCAGGGGGACAGCTTTTTCTCCGCCTGCGATCAATTTGCACTTTCCTGCAGGCGCCGATTCATTGTACGCCGATAGCAAAGACAGTGTAACCGTTCGGGAAGTAAAACCTGAAAGAAGTAACGGAAGCAATAATTGGGCTGTAAACGGAAATAAGACAAAGAGCGGGTATCCGATATTATGTAATGATCCTCACCTGGGAACCAATCTTCCGGCAATCTGGTACGAAATGCAGATCAATACCCCACAATACAATACCTATGGTGTATCATTTCCAGGATCGCCCTATATCATCATTGGCTTTAACGACAGCTGCGCCTGGGGTGTTACCAACGCCGGAAGAGACGTAAGGGATTACTACGAGATCCAATTCAAAGACCGCTCAAAGCGGGAATACCGGTTCGGGAATGCCTGGAAGAAAGCCGACATGCGGGTTGAAAAATTGATCGTCAGGGATCGGCCCACGGTGTATGATACGGTTGCCTATACCATTTTTGGCCCTGCAATGTATGATGATACCTACGCAGGATCTTCAAAGCTCATTTCTGAAAAATATTATGCTGTTCACTGGAAAGCCAACGATCCTTCCAATGAAGTAGGCGCTTTTGCCAGGCTTGCAGGTGTAAAAAATTATGGAGAATATTATAACGCCATCCAATACCTGCACACGCCCGGCCAGAATTTTATTTTCGCCAGCAAAGCCGGAGATATTGCCCTCTGGCAACAGGGCCGGTTTCCTGCAAAATGGAAAGGGCAGGGTGAATTTGTGATGCCCGGCACAGATAGCTCATTTATGTGGCAGGGCAATATCCCCCCGGAAGAAAATCCTCATGCTATCAACCCCGAAAGAAATTATGTCAGCAGCGGCAACCAGGCTTCCGCCGACACATCATATCCATATTTCCTGGGCAGCAAATACCCTATCTACCGGGGTTTGATCATTAACCGCTATTTGTCGCGCATGCAAAATATATCTCCTGATGATATGATGGAGATGCAAACAGACAATTATAATGTTTTCGCAGCCATGGCCAAACCACTCCTTCTGGCGAATGTCAAAAGATCGCGACTTGACAATGATGAAAGAAAATATTTAAACATCCTTGAAAAGTGGAATCATAGAAATGATCCCCGGGAAGCCGGGCCTACAGTATTCAAGATCTTCTGGGCAAAGCTTGAAAACGGGGTGTGGGCTGATGAGTTTTCAAAAACCACATTACCGGTTTTAGTACCTTATGAAAGCACTTTGCTTGAGGGGTTACTGAAAGACTCGGTGTTTCCTTTCGTAGATAATATAAATACATCTGAACGGGAAAGTCTTCAGGATATCGTAACGGTCGCATTCCGGCTGGCAGTTGATTCGCTTACGAAAGTGGAACACGCTGGCAGGCTTGAATGGGCAAGGTATAAAAATACAGGAGCCCGTCACCTGTTGCGTTTACCCGCTTTAAGCCGGTATGACCTTCCCATCGGCGGCGGTCTGCACTGCATAAATGCGGCTAAACAGTTTCATGGCCCGAGCTGGCGTATGGTGGTTCATTTAACCCCCAAAACCGAAGCGTATGCGGTTTACCCCGGAGGACAGAGCGGCAACCCTGGAAGTAAATATTACGACACCTTTGTAGATTCCTGGGCCGCTGGTAAGTACTATACTGTTTTCGTTATGGATAAGGAGGATACAAAGAATGCGAAACTCAAATGGAAGCAGACCTTTGTAAAAGGGTAGAAGATGAACATCAAATAAATGTTCACCTGTAGCCACCAGCAGCTTTCGGCATGATTGGTTTACTTTCTCCGGACAACAATATAAATGTACCGTTAAATGAAATTGATAATTTCTATCTTCCTTATCGCATTGCTAAGCTTTGTTGCCTGTTTGTACCTGCCCTGGTGGAGTATAGCAGTGGTTGCCGCAACGGTTATTATCCTTATTCCGCTAAGTCCGGTAAAAGCTTTTCTTGCAGGTTTTACCGCGTTATTTTTTTTATGGGGATTTATAAGCTTCTGGATCAGCAGTAAAAACGACCATATTCTGGCCCACAGGATGTCGTTCTTGATCTTAAAAACCGATAGCCCGGTGTTTCTTGTTTTGTTGACAGGGCTGATCGGGGCACTTGTTGCAGGGTTTGCTGCGCTGGCGGGCAGCTTTTTAAGAAAGAACAGATAATGCTTTGAGGTTATAAGCGCTTTAACATTTCCTTTCCGGTAATATTGCGCATCTTTTGTGTCACAATATGCTGATATCTACATGAGGCTCACTTTGCTACTTGCCGCTATGTGTTTAATGAACGGCATGCTTACGGCTGCTAACATATCCGGAATTGTTACCGATCAAAATGGTGCGGCGTTGTCTTATGCGTCTGTGCTTGTAAAAGGAACAGGCATCGGCACTACCGCAAATGACGCAGGGAGATATAGCCTTGAGCTCGATCAGGGACAGTACATCCTTGTTTGCCAGTATGTCGGTTATGTACGGCAGGAGATACCCGTTACTGTCCGGGATGGCAACCAGGTGGTCAGTTTCAGGCTTTCTCTCCAGCAAACAAACATGAAGGAAGTGATCATCACTCCCGGTGGTGAAGATCCGGCATATGAGATTATCCGGAATGCAATTAAAAAAAGGAGTTACTATCTCAACCAGGTTAAAAACTTCCAGTGTGAAGTGTACATAAAAGGACAGTTGAAGCTCCGCGACTACCCAAAAAAATTCTTTGGCCAAAAGGTTGAATTTGAGGATACCGATACGAGTAAATTAAAGATGTTATACCTGGCCGAAAGCATTTCAACGTATTCCGTGCAAAACCCCGGTAAAGTGAAAATTGAAGTAACGTCAACGCGGGTAAGCGGGCAAAGCGATGGTTTTGGGCTTAGCCAGCCACAAATCATTTCGTTTTATGAGAACAACATCCAGATCGGAAACAATCTTAATCCCAGGGGGTTTGTGTCACCAATCGCTGCTAACGCCCTGGAGTATTATAAGTATGTATTTGAAGGGGTTTTTATTGAAGATGGAAAAGAGATCAATAAGATACGTGTTGTTCCAAAGGCAAAATTTGAACCCGTGTTTTCGGGGCATATATTTATTACAGAAAATGATTGGCGCATACATAGTATCCGGCTAAAACTTACGAAAGAGTCGCAGATGGATATTGTAGATACACTGCAGATTGAACAACTGTATGTGCCCCTCGAAAATAACGTTTGGGTCATTAAGAGCCAGGTGATCTATCCTGCAGTCAAATTTTTTGGGTTTGATGCCTTCGGGAGCTTTGTAAATGTTTACAGGCGCTTTAACCTGAACCCGGTATTCGACAAAGGGTTTTTCGACAATACTTTCCTGAAGTTTACGGACAGCAGTAACAAACGTACTTTATCACACTGGGATACGGTACGGCCAGTACCCCTTGAAGTAGAAGAAAAAGCTGACTATAAAAAGAAAGACAGTCTTGAACTCGTCCGGAGAAGCCCACATTACCTTGATTCCATCGACCGGCGGCGCAATAAACCGAGTGTTACCGGTTTGATGTTTACCGGTCAGGCGTTCAGCAGGGAACGAAAGCGCGCCACCTATTCTGTTATGTCCCTGCTCGACGCTGTAAATTACAACACATTTGAAGGCGTAGTTGTAAACTGGCAGTTTACGTATACAAAACGCCTCGATAGTACGCGCACCAGGCGTAGCAATATATTCGTTACGCCAAACTTCAGATACGGCTTCTCGAACCGTCATTTCAATTCAGCGCTGACAGCCGGTTATGTGTATGGGAGGAAGTATCGTTCATCATTTACCATCAGCGGCGGGAAGGACGTGCTGCAGTTTAATCCTGGTAGCCCTATCACACCAAAAAACAATACGATCAACACCCTGCTATTTGGAAGGAATTTCATGAAAACCTATGAGGCCTGGTTCACAAGAATAAAATTTGATAAAGGAGTGGGGGAAGGTCTAACCCTGCGGGTGGGTGTAGAATTCGAAGACCGGATGCCGTTGAACAATACTGACTTATTCAGCTTCAAAGATGAGAACAAACGGCGTTTCACTCCAAATTACCCTGTTGAACTGGTAGCAGAAAACATCAGGCGGCACCAGGCTTTTTCCGGTTCGGCCGGTTTGAGCTGGCAACCCGGAGCCCGCTACATAGAATTCCCCGACAGCAAGATAAACATCGGTTCAAAGTATCCCACTTTCGACTTTATGTATACAAAAGGATTCACGGACGATTTTGGAAGTGATGTCAATTACGATAAGTGGCGGCTTGTGGCGAGAGATGACATAAATTTTAAACTGGCAGGAAGCATTAACTACAGGGTGTCGATCGGTGGCTTTCTGAATAATAAAAAAGCAGCGCTTCCGGATTACCAGCATTTCAATGGTAACCAGTCGATTTTCGCGGGCGCCTATCTTAACAGCTTTCAAGTGGCGCCTTATTATCAGAACAGTACAATTGCGCGCTTTTATACAACCCTTAACGTGGAACATCATTTCAACGGGTTGCTCACCAACAAGCTTCCGTTGTTTAAAAGGCTTAACTGGCATTTGGTTACGGGCAGCAACGCCTTTTATGTTAATACGAGCAATAACTACGTTGAAGTATTTGCCGGGATCGAAAACATTTTCAGGATATTCAGGGTAGATTTTGTACAATCTTTTTCTTCCGGGCGAAAGCCTTACAGCGGCATTGTATTTGGCGTGCAGGGCGCCCTGTTCGGAAGATGACAGAGAATCTTTAGCGGCCGTGTTTTAGAACGTTGATTTGACAGCGAATGAATGTTATCTTTACGTGCGAAATTTTGTTCGTCCCGCATACGTCCTTAAAGTTTCACCATGGCAGTATTACATAATCGCGTTTCCCAGATAGAATTAAAAGAACTCCTGCACAGGGAGACAGAACCCCGTACGACAATTTCATTTTACCGGTACTTTTATATTCCTGAACCGAAGCAGTTTCGCGACGAGCTTTATCAGGCATTGAACCAGCTAAAGGTTTTTGGCCGCATATACGTCGCTACGGAGGGTATTAATGCGCAGATCAGCGTACCATCTTATAATTATTCAGCGTTCCGGGATTACATCAATTCAATAGATGGTTTAAGTGGCGTTAGATTAAACCTCGCTGTTGATGACGACGGCAAATCGTTCTGGGTGCTCAAAGTAAAAGTGAGGGAAAAGATCGTTGCTGATGGTATCACCGATCCCACCTTTGATATGGAAAACAAGGGACGATATGTAAACGCTGAAGAGTTTAACAGGCTTGCTGAAAATCCGGACACCATCATAATGGACATGCGCAATCATTACGAATTTGAGGTCGGCCATTTCGAAAACGCGGTGGCGGTGCCAAGTGATACGTTCCGTGAGCAATTGCCTATGGCCGTGGACATGCTAAAGGAAAAAAAACAGCGCAACATCATTATGTACTGCACAGGGGGTATCCGTTGCGAAAAGGCAGGCGCGTATATGTTGCACAACGGCTTTTCCAACGTCTTTCACCTTGAAGGTGGCATCATTAATTACGCTAACCAGGCAAGGGAGGCGCGCCTGCCAAATAAGTTTATCGGCAAAAACTTTGTTTTCGACGACAGGTTAGGAGAGCGTATCACCGACGAGATCATTGCCAAATGTCACCAATGCGGCAAGCCGGCGGATGCTCATACCAATTGTAAAAACGACGCCTGCCACCTGTTATTCATTCAGTGTGACGAATGTGCGGCCAAGTTTGCCGGATGTTGTAGCGCCGGCTGCCAGGATGTTTACAATCTACCCGGTGAAGAACAAAAAAGAATGAGACAGGGACTGCAAAACGGTATTATGGTATTTAATAAATCGCAGAAGCGGTTGCGGCCCCGGCTGGATGAATTGAACATCTCCCTGCCCGGCAAAGACCAGGCATAGCGGAGGTTAAAGCGTGAAAACGGCACCTGCTTATGCCTTTACCTTTAAAATGGATTTTACCTCCAGCGCCATACGAACAAGATCTGCCGTGCTGGTGCCGGTTAAGGTAACATGCCCCATTTTTCTGCCCGGCTTTGTCTGTCTTTTGCCATATACATGCACGTAGGTGTTGTTCATTTTTAATACATGCGC
>JBGSYC010000013.1:0-22028 GCA_041751095.1 Flavihumibacter sp. | reverse complement strand
CTTAATGTAGCCGTGCAGGTGGCTGGCACTGATCTGTCGGTACTGATTGCCGGAGAAAGCGGAGTGGGAAAAGAGGTATTCTCGCAGATCATTCACTCCCTCAGTGCAAGGAAACACAATTCGTTTATTGCGGTGAATTGCGGGGCAATTCCGGAAGGCACTATTGATTCGGAATTATTTGGCCATGAGAAAGGTTCTTTTACCGGAGCCCTCGATGCCCGTAAAGGCTATTTTGAAACGGTAAACGGCGGCACCATCTTCCTGGATGAGATTGGTGAAATGCCGCTTGGTACACAGGCACGATTACTCCGGATGCTGGAAACGGGGGAATTTATAAGAGTTGGCTCAAGCAAGGTACAGAAGACCGATGTAAGAGTGATTGCTGCAACCAACAAAGACCTGCTTGAATACACGCTTAATGGTAAATTCCGGGAGGACCTTTACTACCGGCTAAGCACCGTGCCTATACGTGTGCCTTCCTTAAGAGACCGAAAGGAAGATATCCCCCTTCTTTTCAGGAAGTTTTGCGTTGACTTTGCTGAAAGGTATAAAACCTCTCCTGTTCAGCTGGATGAAGAAGCAAGAAGCCTTTTGATCAATTATCTGTGGCCCGGAAACGTCCGGGAATTAAAAAATATTGCCGAGCAGGTTTCAGTTCTTTCCAATGACAAGTTCATTACCGGTGCCGAATTCAGGTCTTTTATTCCCGAACATTCCGCTAACCGGTTGCCCGTCCTTGCCTCACATAACGGCTCCCCCCACGGGGAATTTTCAAGTGAAAGAGATATCCTTTACAAGTTATTTTTTGATATGAAAAAGGACGTAACCGAATTAAAGAAAATGTTCGTAGACATCATCAAAAATCCTTCCAGTGTCTCTGCTGCGGCGGCCTACGCAAAAGACTCGATGGTACATGACTTTCCGCAGATGAATGAATTGCAAAACAGCGCACATCCTCCCGCTTCTGTGATGCACGGGTCGCAGCCGGTCTTTATCAATCATGATGATATTTACGCTCATGAAGAAGTTGAAGAATCGCTGAACATCATGGATAAAGAAAAGGAACTTATCATCAAAGCGCTGAAAAAGCATAAAGGTAAACGAAAGGATGCGTCCATGGATCTGGGGATCAGCGAGCGTACCTTGTACCGGAAACTGAAGGAATATGATATTGATGAATGATTGCTGTATATGGCAGTTGGTTTATTATCCGGGGAGTGGATAACAAAATAATTGCCCAACCTACTCAAACCTTATTTATGCCTTTAAAAAAATTGTCAGCTATAATATTATTTGCCGGATGTGTCATTGCTTCATTCAGCTCTTGTAAAATATACCGCTTCAGGGATGTGAATATCGACCCCGCGATCAAAACCGTTAAAGTGAATTATATCGACAATAAAGCGCGTTATGTTAATCCCGTGTTAAGCCCACAGTTGAGTGACAGGCTGCGTCAGAAAATCAATAACCAGACAAGCCTTACCCAGGTTCAGGGTGACGATGCCCATATCGAGATCAGCGGATGGGTAAGCGATTACAGCGTTACTACCTCGGGTATCAGCAACCAGCAGGCGGCCAGCAACCGTTTGAATGTATCGGTTCATATCGTGTACAAAAACCGGGTGGATGATACAAAAAGCCGCGAAGAAGATATATCCCGTAATTTCGATTTTTCTGCGTCGCTAAGCCTCGACCAGGCCCAGTCCCAGTTAACCGGCACCATCATTCAAAACCTTACCGACGAGATTTTTAACCGCATTTTTTCAAACTGGTAATTGCAGTCAGCTTTCAGCAATCATCTACCTTATGCGTCAACTCCTTCAACATCTTTTTAAACTGGACACGCTTCAGGAGCTGCCCTTGGAAAAATTAAGGGAGTTTACGCAACGGCACCCTTCATGTAATGTTGGACAGTTCCTCCTGGCAAAAAAACTAAAGCAAACCGGCGACACTGAAGCATCCGCCCAGTTTCAGAAAACGCTTCTCTATTTTAATAATCCTTTATGGCTCAACCATCAGCTATCCACCGGTGAGGAGGATCTTTATCAGCCTGATCTCCAAACCCGGTTAGAAGACCAGGTCACGGGTAAACGGGTTGAGGAACCTGTGGTGCTGTTGCGCGATTTGTTTGAAGACGTGATTACGCACCAGGAAAAGATCTATCCTACACCGGAATCTATTGATGAGCAACAAGCTGAGGATAGCACCCTGATACCTGATGTAATGGATCATACACTGGCATTATCGGACGCTGCACCAGGGCAGTCGGATAAAACAACTGAGCAATCAGCACATGACATCAGGCCTGTGCCTGGTGAACCCGGGGGAGGCCTGCCGCCTTCAACGGAACAAAAGGCTGCTGATGAAGAATTTACCTTCCAGGCTTACCATACCGTGGATTATTTTGCTTCCCAGGGAATCAAATTAAACCCCGCGATTCAACCGGATGATAAATTGGGAAAACAACTCAAAAGTTTTACGGAATGGCTCAAAACAATGCGGCGGGTTCCCCAGGCATCGGTCGAAGAAGCGTTGGAAAAACCCGAAAATAGAGATGTTGAAAGATTTGCGGCGCATTCACTTGAAGAAAACGAGGTAGTTACAGAAGCAATGGCTGAAGTGCTGGCAAAACAGGGGATGCATGAACAGGCGTCGACCGTTTACCGCAAACTAAGTTTGCGGAATCCGCAGAAAAGCGCGTATTTTGCGTCGAAAATTCAAGACCTAAATTTGCATTGATATGGTTATTTTATTTGTAATCCTGATTATTTTGTGTTGCGTAGCACTGGGATTTGTTGTCCTGGTTCAAAACCCGAAGGGCGGTGGCCTTGCTGCTAATATCGGGGGAATCGGGAACCAGTTTATGGGTGTAAGGCAAACAACGGATGTACTGGAAAAAGGCACCTGGATTTTTGCCGCTATCGTAGCCCTGCTGTGTTTGGTGTCCGGGCTATTTCTTACCAACACCACTGGAAGCAGAGACAGTTTGCTGGATAAGGTAAATACCCGGCCAACCACTACCAATACCCTGCCGTCCGCAACACCGCCGGCAGGAAACATACCGCAACAGCAACCGGTTAATCCACAACAACCCGCACCAACGCCTAATACGCCGAAGTAACAGCATTTGTTATATTTTAACCCTGTCTTACCCCAAGACAGGGTTTTTTATTTAATTTCAACACTAATCAGACTTTTTCATGAAGAAAATCATATTTACGCTTTTTGGAATTATATTGCTGGTGTGCCTGTTTTTCGGATTTAAACTGTTTGGCCCTGGAACAGATTTCAAACCTGAAACAAAATACTTCTATATTCCATCCAATGAAACCGGAAAAAGTGATGTTCTGCGGTTGCTTGAGCGCGACTCCATCGTAAAAAGTGTCTCCACGTTTACCTGGCTGGCTGAAAATATGCATTACTGGAAACAAGTGAAGCCGGGTAAATACAAGATAGCATCCGGGAACAGCGCATTTGATATTGTAAGACTGTTAAGGAACGGAAAACAATCACCGGTAAACCTTGTCATCACAAAGTTAAGAACCCGGGAAGATTTTGCCTCTCTTGCCGGAAGAAGGCTGGAGTGCGATTCGCTGTCGGTAATGAGATTTCTCACCAGTCAGGATTCTTTAAAAAAATACGAACTGGACACGAACACCGTAATGACCGCCGTTTTTCCTGACACCTATACTTTTTTCTGGAACACCACTCCGGGCAAGATCTTCAATAAATTAATCAGGCAATACCAGTTGTTCTGGACATCTGAAAGAATAAAGATGGCTGGTGAAAAGGGGTTAACCCCGCAGACTGCTTACATCCTGGCGTCGATCATAGAAGAAGAAACGAATAAAAACGGCGAAAAGGGAAATATCGCAAGCGTTTATCTTAACCGCATGAAAGTAGGAATGAAGCTGGGCGCAGACCCGACGGTAAAATATGCGCTAAGGGATTTCGGTTTGAAAAGGATATATCATAAGCACCTTTCTGTAGAATCGCCGTACAATACCTACAGGGTGTACGGGCTCCCGCCAGGTCCGATCTGCACTCCTTCGGCCACTACTATCCAGGCCGTGCTGGAATCACCAAAGACCGACTTTTTGTATTTTGTAGCTAAAAGCGATTTCTCGGGCTATCATACTTTTGCGAAAAGTTATGATGAACATCTCCGGTATGCCCGCGAGTACCAGGAGGCTCTTAATAAATACATGCAGAGGAGTAAGCCTGCCAAAGACAATCTGGAATTATAAACAAGAATGATCAAGCTGCAACGAATTGTGCTCGATACTTTTCCTGTAAAGTATGTAATCCGGAAAAGCAAAGAAATGACTTTGCCGGGTTTTGAAGGCATGCCGGTGTATGATGTTGCCCTGTTTTTCTTTAACCAGATCCAGAAGGTCGGACTCACGGACAGGGCCTCGTCTGTGGCGTTTCACTTTCTTCTCGCCATACCCGCCGGAACAATATTTCTTTGTACCCTTATCCCCTTTTTACCTTTTACGAAAAAAATTACCGGAGACCTGTTAAGACAGATTGCCATCGAATTTACCCCGGATGCTAAAACTTTCCTGATCGTTGAAAAATTCCTTTCCGATTTTTTAATCACGCAGCGCACCAGCCTGTTGTCACTTGGATTCCTGTTTGCCGTGTATTCCTCCTCAAATGCCATGATGGGCATCATGCGGACATTTAATAAATCACTGACCAAAAGCGCAAAAAGAAATTTCTTTGAATCCCGGTGGCTTGCCATCAAACTGACGACGCTTGTCATTTTCCTTGTGATCATATGCATGACATTATTGATCACCCAGGGCCGGTTGTTTCAGCGGCTCCTTATCTGGATGAACATCGAAAATCCCTTTGTAGTTGCAATAATCGATTCGCTGCGTTATGTGATCATTATAACCTTTATCTTTTATGCCATTGCATTCATTTATAAATATGCGCCAGCTGTACATAAACGATGGAAATTATCTTCGCCGGGAACAATCCTTGCTACCTTGCTCATAATCATCACTACCTTCCTGTTTTCCTTCTGGGTAAATAAATTCGGCAGCTTTAACAAAGTGTATGGATCCATAGGAACGATCCTGATCATTATGGTGCTGACCTATATCAATTCCCTTGTTCTGCTGATTGGCTTCGAACTGAATGTAAGTGTCCATTATGTAAAAATGATGGCGGAAGAAAAGAAGGCCGCGGGCTGACACAAAGAAGCGTTAATATTACGAACTTACAGAAAATAGTGTTATGAAAGAGATCGTATGCGGCGTGCTTGCTGCTCTGATTGCAGTGGTAAGCCCCGCACAGGAAACACTTCCATATGGTTCTGCAATACCGATGGGTGACCTGAAAATTAAAGACATATCAGGTAACCTGGTGGCCCTCAGTGATGTTAAAACAGCCAACGGGCTACTGGTGATGTTCAGCAGCAACACATGTCCTTACGTTGCCAGAAACCAAAGCCGTACAAAAGAAATCTGCCGGTACGCCAGCGAAAAAAATATCGGCGTCATTCTGTTGAATTCAAATGAAGGCACACGGGGAGAAGGTGAATCTTATCAGGATATGCAAACATACGGCAGGCAGCAGCAATACACCTGGTATTATGCCGTTGATAGTCACAATGCGCTTGCAAATGCTTTTGGGGCAAACAGAACTCCTGAATGTTACCTTTTCGATAAAAATGGCAAACTTGTTTATCACGGCGCTATTGACGACAGCCCTGCCGATATTACCAGAGTCAGCCGTTCCCACCTGAAAGAAGCCATTAATGAGATGCTCTCAGGCAAAGCCGTAACCATCCGGGAAACCAGGTCCGTGGGTTGTACGATACAGCGGAAACAAGTGCCTTAGGTGCAGGAGCGTACATCGGCGGCACTCTCTTGTCATCTTTCATGAGCCCCTTTTTTGTTTTTTGTTACACAGCGATTTCTCGGGGCGAAATGAAAGATCCCTTAAACTTTTGCAGGCTGTGATTGGTGATCAACCTGTAAAAGAATTGCACCCTGAGCCGCAATTGGTACACGCCTTATTGAGCAAGAAGCTTTAGTTCTCTCTCTAACTGTAAAGGGGTTAATTGCCGCCCATAAAATTTCCGGTAGTTCTTTTTATTATTCACCATTAATGTTGCAGGAATAGCCCCCGACCATTTCATATCAACCCTCGGGCAGAAATAATCTGCGTTGGTCTCGTTAAGCCATACGATCGGAACGGTAACATTGCTTTTGGCTGCAAAAGATGAAAGCTTTGCAGGATAATAATCCGGAAGGTCGAGGCTTACCAGTACCAGCTCTACTTCTCCGTGATATTTGTCTTTGATGGTTTGTTGAAAATAAGGGATCTCGGTAATGCAGGGTTTACAGAAAGTAGCCCAGAAAGATATGACCAAAGGTTTTTCGCTTTTGCTTATGTATGTTTCAAGATCAGTTATTTTCATTTTTTTTACCGACTGGCAATAGGAGCTATAAACACTTACCAGGAACACGACGGCTATAAAAGGGTATTTCATTATTGTATAAATTCCTGTGAAATAAATATGTTTTACGTAAACTACTTACAAAATATCAGTCGTGAAAACCCCATGCTGCCAGCAACTCTTTAAATTCATCAGGGGGCAGGCCTCTGGAGTCGTAATGGCCTGCAAGGTTCCTCTGACGGAACGCCTCATACAATACAACAGCACAGGCAACAGAAATATTCAGTGATTTGATTACCCCCACCTGTGGTATAACGAGGTTACCATCTGCCAATCCCCTGATTTCTTCGCTTACGCCGTCATGCTCATTACCAAAAACCAAAGCTAACGATACCAGAAAATTAACATCGTGTAAACTTACAGCATCGCTGCTTAAATGGGTTGTTAAAATGCGGGAATACTTTTTTCTGATGATGCTAAAGCATTCCACTGCATCTGAATGCTGGTGAATGGTGAGCCATTTATGAGCGCTGCTGCTGCTTTTGCTTCCCCATTTCTTATGGGGAGGTATCTTACTGTTCAATATATAAATCTCTTGTATGCCTACGGCATCACAGGTTCGCATCACGGCCGAAATGTTGTGAGGGTCAAACACATTCTCAAGAACAACGGTAAGATTTGCCTGTCTTTTGTTTAAAACCTTTAACAACCGTTCTCTCCTTTCTGGCGTCATAGTTGTAGATTTATGGCATTTCATTTACGATAATGATGCGCCATTAAAATACCAAATAAATAATTCATCACTAATAAAGCTTATATTTCTTAAAATCCAATGCAATGCTCCTAAAGATTATCAAGATAGCTTTTATCGTCATACTCCTCCTTGTAGGGATTGCATTTGCTATTCCGGTTCTGTTCAAAGGCAAAATCGTTTCGAGGGTAAAATCGGAGATTAACAAGAATTTATATGCCAAAGTTGATTTCTCTGATGTCGACGTTTCATTATTCCGCCATTTTCCACGGATTGCCGTTGCGCTGAATGATCTTCATGTTGTAGGTATAGACGAATTTCAAAAAGATACGCTGATATCCGCCGATAAATTTGATGTAGCGCTTAACTTAATGAGTGTGATCAGGGGCACTGATATGAAAATTTATGAGGTAGTACTTGATTCCCCAAGAATACATGCGATCGTAAATAAAGAAGGAAAGGCAAACTGGGATATCACTAAAGAGGAAGAAATGCCTTCGGATACCGCCGAATCTAAGACGCTTAATTTCGAGATAAATCATTATTCGATCAACGACGCATACATCCGGTATGAAGACAGGGAAGGCAATGTCGTTAGCGAGATCAGGAACCTCAACCATGAAGGCAGCGGTGACTTCACGTCTGATCTGTTTATCCTGCAAACAAAGACTTCTGCCGATGCCGTTAGTTTTACCGCTGGCAGTATTCCCTATCTCGTAAACTCCAAATTAGATGTCGGGGCAGATATTCAGGTAAATAATAAAACAAAAACGTACCAGTTTGAAACGGATAAGATCAGCATAAATAATTTACACCTTGCAACAAAAGGGTTTATACAAATGCTCAACGACAGCGTTTATAATATGGATATTTCTTTTAACGCTCCCTCAACAGACCTTAAAGACATCATTTCTTTGGTTCCTGCAGTATACCAAAATGATTTTGAAAAAGTTAAGACAAGCGGCAAAGCAGTTTTCAACGGATTTGTTAAGGGCACATATTCAGACAATCACATTCCCTCCTACACGGTGAACCTCGATATCAAAAACGGTCTATTCCAGTACACTGATCTGCCCAAACCCGTAAAGAATATCAACCTTGCGT
Organism: Flavihumibacter sp.; assembly: GCA_041751095.1. Taxonomy (GTDB): domain Bacteria; phylum Bacteroidota; class Bacteroidia; order Chitinophagales; family Chitinophagaceae; genus JADCRZ01. Next base: position 13,758 of record JBGSYC010000013.1, on the reverse strand, counting down.
TAAAAGCCGTGAATGCGGATGGGATCGCAGACCATACTGTTGTAAATATTTCACAAGGTCATTTTGAAATGGATAATGAGCCGTTTGACTTCCGGTTATTTTTAAAAAACCCGGTTAGTGATATGTTTATTGATGCAGCAATCAAAGGGAAACTTGACCTGGTAAATATAACGCAGTTCGTAAAATTGCCGCAGGGCACAAGACTTACCGGTTTAGTAAAGGCCGATCTGTCGGCTAAAGGTACAATCTCATCAATGCAACAACAACAGTATGATGAATTAAACGCTGCGGGCACAATAGCTGTCAGCGGTTTGCAATACGCTTCTGCAGAGTATCCCGACGGCGTAAAGGTCAATAATTTATTTATGACGTTTAACCCTTCCGATGTCAGCATCACTGACCTCGACGGTCAATACAAAAGAACCAACTTTTCAGCAAATGGAACCATCAGTAACCTGTTGCCCTATATGTTGCGCAGTAAAACCCTCACCGGTAAACTGTTTTTAAAGGCTGATAATATGAATGTTAACGAATGGATCGGTACATCTGCGGATACTTCGGCGCAAAAAAGCAGTACCCTTCCTTTTGCAGTTCCGGCAAACCTCAACCTCAGCATAGCAACAAAGGTGGCCCGTTTGGTGTATGATAAGCTTGAGATGCAGGAAGTTTCAGGTGACCTGGTTATGCAAGATGAGCAGGTGGAATTCAGGAATCTCCGGGGAGATGCACTTGAAGGTAGTATGCTGATAAACGGGTTGTATTCGACAAAGGAAAGTAAAACCAAACCTGCTATTTCGATCAATTACGATGTAAAGGGCCTCGATGTACAAAAGACATTCTATACATTCAATACAGTTCAGAAACTTATGCCGGTGGGACAATTCCTTTCCGGAAGACTGTCCTCCCAGCTAAAAATGACTGGCCACCTTGGAGAAAACATGATGCCGGACGTCAATTCACTCACCGGCAACGGTACCCTGCTGTTAATTGAAGGATTTCTAAAAAGATTTGAGCCGATGGAGAAGCTTGCGAATTTGCTGAATGTAAATGAACTCAGGGACTTCAGTATGAAAAACGTTAAAAATTATGTTGAATTTTATAACGGGATGGTGCTTGTAAAGCCGTTTACGGTTAAGGTTAGAGACATTGAAATGGAAATAGGCGGTATGCATGGTTTTAACCAGTCTCTTGATTACCTGATCAATCTGAAAATGCCACGGGCTTTAATAGGTGATAAAGGCAATGCGTTTGTAAACAACATGCTGGCAGAAGCCAATAACAAAGGAATTCCGGTTGCGTTAGGCGAAACCGTGAATTTTCATATCAACATGGGTGGAACAATAAAAAGCCCTGTATTTAAAGTTGACTTCAAAAAGGCTGCTGCCAACATGGTTGACGAATTGAAAGAACAGGCGTTCGGCGTTTTGCAGTCAAAGGCAGACAGCACAAAAAAAGCGGTCACCGATTCCCTGTTTATTGTGCGGAGGCAACTCGAAAAGAATGTGCAGGATGAACTGCGCAGGAGAATGTACGGAAACCGGGATTCAATACCCAACCCCGAAAATAGCCTTGACAGTTCAAGGAAAAGGGTCGAAGAAGCAGCCAAAGGTCTCTTTAAAGGATTTTTAAAAAGGAAAAATACACGGGATTCCACCTGATCGTCTTTGCTATCGGTGGAACAATGCACATTAAGCAATCAAAATTCCTCTTTTTATCTTGTGATAAACAATCCTGCATACGACCTTACTTTACTTGAACATGAAGCCGAGCGGAATGAAGCCGGGAATGACAGTTTTAAAATTTATCTTACCACGCTCGATAGTCAACTGGTAGACGAAACGGTACACCGTTTGAATGACAGCGTAAGCAGCACCGTTGATTGTACATCATGCGGCAATTGCTGCCGTTCACTGATGATCAACGTCCGGCAGGAGGAGAGTGAAAAGTTATCCCGGCACCTTGATATGCCGCTGGCGGAATTTAAGAACAATTACCTTGAAGAAAGCCAGCAGGGCTCACTTGTTATAAATACCATCCCCTGTCATTTTTTATTTGAAAACAGGTGTTCTGTTTACGAAAACCGTTTTACCGAATGCCGCGAATTTCCTCATCTTCACAAACCCCATTTTACCGGGCGTCTCTTCGGAACCTTTATGCACTATGGCAGATGCCCCATCGTTTTTAACGTTATCGAGCAGCTTAAGGATGAACTGGGTTTCCATGAGCTTAAATAAGAGCAACCTCATGGCAAAATGCGTTATTTTTACAAACAACCTGTGATATGAAACTTATTAATTTCCTCTTCGCGCTGATATTCTGCGCAACTTTATTCAGTGTTAACGCACAACATGTTTCTGTTCTTTCGCCGGACGAATTTGAAAGGGGGCTATCCAGACCGGAAGTACAAATACTCGATGTAAGAACGTCGGGCGAATTCCAAAACAGCCATATCAAATCTTCATTTCAGGCTGATTGGACCGATCCGGATCAGTTTAAAGACAGGGTTCAACATCTTGATAAAAACAAGCCGGTGATGATCTATTGTGCGGCAGGTGGCCGAAGCAGCGCCGCTGCCTCATGGATGCGCCAAAATGGATTTAAAAACGTAAAAGAACTTAAAGGTGGAATGACTGCATGGAATGCCGGAAACAAGCGTGTTGAGCGCTTAAGCAAAAATCAAATGAAGATGGAGCAGTATGCATTACTGCTGAAAGGAAAAAAGAAAGTGCTTGTTGACTTCGGAGCCGAATGGTGCCCGCCCTGCCGGAAGATGGAACCTATACTCAGGCAGTTACAGGCAGACCTTCCCCGGCAATTTGAACTGGTGAAAATTGATGGCGGAGTACATTCAGATATTATGAAAGACCTTCATGTGCAAGCCCTTCCAACATTGATCCTTTATGACAATGGCCGGGAACTTTGGCGCACGCAGGGCGTTGCGGACATAAGGGAAATTAAATCACAGTTGATGAAATAATCAGATATCGCTCGGTCATGATCTCTAAGGCGACCATACAACAGATACTTGACAAAATCGACATCATTGAGATTGTTGGCGGGGTTGTCAGGCTTAAGAAAAGAGGTATGAATTACCTCGGCTTATGTCCCTTTCATAGTGAAAAAACACCGTCCTTTACCGTTAGTCCGGCGAAAGAGATATACAAGTGCTTCGGTTGTGGCCGCAGTGGCAATGCCATCAGTTTCTTAATGGAGCATGAAAAGTATTCCTATGTTGAAGCGCTTAGATGGCTGGCATCCAAATACAATATCACGCTTGAAGAAACCGAAGTTAGTGATGAGGTCCGGATTCAACATCAGGTTTCCGACAGCCTTTTTATCATAAACTCCTTTGCGCAAAAATTTTTCTCTCAGGCACTTTTAGAAACTGATCATGGGATAAGCATAGGCTTAAGCTATCTGAAACAAAGAGGCTTTCGGGAAGAGGTGATAAAAAAATTTCAGCTTGGATTTTCACCTGAAAGCAAAAATGCATTTGCCCTTGCTGCTGTAAGTAATCAGTTTAACCGTGAGTATTTGATAAGATCCGGGCTTGTTGCGTTACGGAACGACGAGCTGGTTGATAATTATCGCGGAAGGATAATCTTCCCGGTTCACAACAACACGGGCAAAATAATGGGGTTTGGCGCCAGAGTCATCAAAACAAATGATAAAGCACCAAAGTACATCAATACCCCCGAGAACGAGGTTTACAGTAAAAGCAAAATTTTATATGGCACCTGGTTTGCGCGGCAGGCAATCGACAAAAACAATGAATGCCTGTTGGTGGAAGGTTATACCGATGTTATTTCATTACACCAGGCAGGCATCGAAAATGTGGTTGCCAGTGGCGGTACGTCTTTAACGCCTGACCAGCTACGCCTCGTCAGAAAATATACAAAAAATCTTACCATCGTTTATGACGGAGATCCGGCCGGAATTAAAGCTGCTCTCAGAGGCCTTGATTTGGCTATCGAAGAAGGGCTCCACGTTAAACTCGTGTTGATTCCTGACGGCGAAGACCCTGATAGCTTTGTAAAAAAGACAGGAGCCGCCGCTTTCCGTGAATTCATCAACAAACAAAAAAAAGATTTTATCCTCTTCCAGGTTGAAGTGTCAATGAAAGATGCAGGCCATGATTCTGCGAAAAAAGCGGCAGTAGTGAACCAGATCGCTGACACGATTTCCCGGATCAACAAAGCTGAAGACTTTACAAAACAGCAGGATTACATACGCCAGTGTTCAGAGCTGATGAAGATAGACGAGAACGGGTTGAATGCATTGGTGAATAAATACATCCGTGAGCGCATTGCAAAGAAAGAAAGCACCCCGGCATTTAATGAATCAACATCGACGGAGGAGAATGCAAAAGCCGCAGAAGAATCAAACTTTGATGACAGCACGTTTACATTGCTTCACCAGGATAAAATACAGGAAAGAGGCGTGGTGAGGGCCCTTCTGGAATTCGGTAATCACCAGTGGGCAGTGAATAAAAACTTAAGTGATTATATTATTGAAGAAGCGGAGGAGATCGAACTATTCGAAGACGCTGAATTAAGAAAAATATTCGATTTGTATAAGTCAATGTACCGCGCAGGAAATACACCATCTGTTAAAGACTTTATCCATTCACCCGATTTGTCCGTCAGCACTGTTGTGATTTCCATTACAAATTTTCCGTATGAATTAAGCGCAAAATGGAAAGATGAAGGAACCGCCGATGCAATATTTAAAGATGAGGTTAAGCTGCAAAATGATTACTATGCGTTTAAGAAAATGATTTTTACCGACGAGGGTAAAGTAAAGTCTTCCGCTTTTAAAGACGAAAAAGATGAGTTTGAAATGAAATATGTTTTTGACGCGGTATCGTTTTTAAAAATAAGGAAGATAAAAAAGATGATGCTGGAAAACCAGCGAGATATGGAAAAAACCAGCGCTGAGCATGAATTAAATATCCTGATGCAAACGCACCAGCATCTTAAAAAAATGGAGAAAGAGACGCTCAAAAAAGGGCTCACTGTTTACCTCGGCAAATAAGTTGCCTGTTCTTTGCCTTTTCATGAAGCCACCAATGTGTGACGATTTGTTACTTAGTTAACTATAAGACATATGTCATTATGCTGACTAGCAATCTAGCAATTTATAAGCCTCATAATGTGAGTCTACTTACTTAATAATTAACACACTTAGTTGGGGCGGCTTGCTTCTTCCGTCGGCTGCGCATATACGCGGCATACCTTGCAAGTGCATTGTTTAACGCCGGGCAGGGCGTAGCTGGCAATGTGAACATGCCATAAAATCTGTATATCAGAAAAGAACAGAAAAGAAAGATTCTGAAGTCGCACAGGTTATGAAGACCTATGTGACTGAGAAAGAAGCTTTCAAGAAAGCTGCACAGGAAGGAAAGGCACAAGAGTATGTCAGGACTAAGCGAGAAATCTTTGCCTAACCCGTATGATATCCGCCAATCCGAAGATCCTTATTTTTCATCCTTTACTACAAGTCGCGGAGTTCTGTATAGCTGCGCCTTCGGAAAAGTACCGCTACTCTCCCCGTTATTAGGTGTTTATGATCTCGAAGTTCGGGATTTTTTGTTGGTTCTGCTGTATACCTGCGATTCCTCAGACAAAAAAGAGCGTGCGCGTCAAAAGGTCTTTAGTCAGTGGCATGAGACAATATTTGCCATCAAAAACAGCAGCGGAAATGCTATTGCCGTCACATCGCCAACAATGTAAAGCTGTGCGCCATTCTTTGATTTGCATTTCCCTTTTCATTTTATCGGAAAAAACAACATAAATGTTGATCCCTGTCCCGGCGTGCTTGCCACTTCAATGTAACCATTATGATTTTGCATGATTTTTTTGCATAGCGCCAATCCTACGCCTGTGCCCTGGTATTGTTGAGAGGTGTGAAGCTTTTGAAAAACCTGAAAAATCTGCTCTTTATGCTTTTCATCGAAACCGATGCCGTTGTCGGCTACGTTAATTTTATGAAAGTGTTGAGGAGTACTGCCGGGTGGAGTATAAAAAGTTTCTTTCGCGGTGATAACGATATGCGGCACAATTTCCTGGCGGGAAAACTTCAAAGCATTGTTTAGAAGGTTAGTAAACAACTGTTGCAGCAGGAGAGAAATACCTGTAACATTCGGCAAATTGATGAAGTCTATCAGTGCGTTTTTGTCCTTTATTTCAAAACTCAGGTCGTTAACCACCTGGGAAATGATCTTATGCAGGCTCACGTCCTTCATTACCTCATTAATATGGTTAAGGCGGGAATAAGCCAATATATCAGTTATCAGGCTCTGCATACGAAGCGCTGAAGAACTCATTTTTTCAACGTATTTTTTCGTATTGTCTTTCTCCTCAGCATCACTTTGGGGGTTAAGAATTCGCGATGCGAACAATTGTATTTTGCGAAGCGGCTCTTGCAGGTCGTGAGAGCCAATCCAGTTAATATTTTCAAGCTCTTCGTTTGCAGCTTTAAGCTTTTCGCTCAGCTTTCGCTGGCGCAATTCTTCCTTGCTCAGGCGCACCATGTGAACATGTCGCTGCAGCGCATGAGCAAACGTGGATGCAGCCAAAAGTTCTGCCTGTTGCCATGGAGTGCTTTCACATTTTTTATTCTCCTTCCACAATGCAAACGATTTGCGGGGTGACAGCCCGTTTTCGTTCTTTTCAATAGCTTTTTCAGGATTGCCTGCCCATTTTATTTCACGCAATACTTCGCTGCGAAATAGGATGAAACAATTGCCTGCACCTGAACCAATGGAGTGATAAATAATTCCTGATGCGCTGCCACACCATTTTTCTGCGGAAGGATATGCTTTTGAAAGCCGTGAGGTAAAAAAGCCTGTAACCAGGCAATTTTCATAAAGCCATTGAGCCAGCTTATTTATTTCATTTTCGGGCGGCACTATACCCTGCATGTAAACAATGTTGTCAATTAAAAAAATAACTCCATCGGCTTTTGCAAAAGTCAGCAGCTCCTTTTGCTGCAGTATTTCTTCAGGAGTAATGGATTCGGTAGCAAAAGCTTTTTTCAATAGACCTTCCAACTTTTTATTTACTTCCTGTGCTGCCTCATATTCTTCTGCCCGCTGCCTTACGCCGAGCTGGGATGTAAGAAAATGTCCCTGCAATTGTGCAGCAATCCTGATGTCGGGGTTGATGTACCTGGCAGAATAGTGATGACAGGTAATCATTCCCCACAACCTGTTTTCGTGCAGCAGAGATATGGTAAGCGTAGCACCGACACCCATGTTTTGAAGATACTCCACATGAATGGGCGACACACTCCGCAACGTTGAAAGGCTAAGGTCTAAATTACTGTTAGTAGCTGCCTCGTTGGTGGTGTAAACGGGAACAGGGACATAGTTAATGTCCACGATAAGGCGCACCAGGTTTTTTATGTAAAGGTCTCGTGCCTGCGCCGGAATGTCGGAGTGAGGATAATGCAATCCCAAAAAAGGCTCCACGCTGTCAACCTTGCTTTCTGCAAACACTTCGCCGTTGTACTCTTCATCAAACCTGTAAATCATTACCCTGTCATAGCCGATTATAGCCCTTGTTTCGTCTGCAACAAGCTGACACAACGTTTTAAGTGTAGTGGCTTTCTGCATGTAGGCGGTAAACTGCTTTGTTTGCCTGTACATATCTTCAATAGCCAGTTCGTCTCCTAAAGCCCGCTCGAATTCAACAACGAATACATGGGCATTATTGTTTTGAACAACGCAGGTAAATGCCTTGCCGGTTAAGAGCAATCGCAAAGGTGGCGAAAACGATTGGTCAAGCCTGGAAATATACTTCTCAAGCGCCGTTGCCTGTTCTTTTCCTGCTATTTGCTCAAATTTTTTTTCAAGTAATTGTTCAAACCCTATGCCTATGAACTCGTAGGTGTTTCCACTGCAAAAAGTAATGGTAAAATCTTCTTTACCAAGTCCCAGCAAAAAGCCGTGAGGCTGAATGCTTCCGGGTACATGAATTGGCTCATGCTCACAACAGGTAAGTGTTACAAGGTCGCGATTTACGATGTCTTTAATCTTCATAGGGCAGGCTGTTTACCTCAAAATATTCGTAGATAGAGGCAAAAGAAAAAATTGCGCCCTGGATAATTTCTTCCCCACGCGCTTTTGCTGCTGCGTAACAACTAAGCTGTTGCAAGAATTTCTTCCATGGAATTGAAGTGTTATCACCACTCCCCCTCAGGTAACGGGTGCCTCCATTATCATGAGAATTCAAAGATTTGGTGATGTGTTTATAAATTACTTTTCCACCCAGCTTTGAGCCTTCCATCACATATGAAAAGCCCCATGCAAAAGGTATCGAAATCTCGTTGCTATCCATTCTAAAAGGTTGAAGTGCTCTGCTGTTTGTAACAAATGGCTTCAGGTATTCCAAATCCTGTTCAATTAATTGAGATGAAAGTTGTTGCGAAAAACCCGGCAGACATTCAGTAAGTAATGGTAAAACTACCCTTTCGTACGTCTTTGCTAATTCCTTCATAAGACACAGATAGCCGTAATATTGCTCAACCGTTACTTCGGCAAGCATAAGACTTTGTAGCAGCGATTGCGATTCTAAGTGCCGGTGATGCCATTCAGTAGCAGCTTTGAGATGCTGCAAAAAAAAATCCTCTTTTGGATTGAATTGTTGAAATGGTAATGGCTCAGTCATCTCAGCAATTGATTAGCTCTGTAAACGAAATTATCAGAAGAAGGAGTAAAATTTTCCCAGTCTATAGAAAGAGTATGGTTGATAACTTCTTTTAGTCCCAAAAAACTTGTAGGCTTGGGAATGTAAAGGCTTGCACCAAGCTGTCTTGAAGCGTCTATCGCCTGAATATCATCACAAGTAGAAAATATAACAACAGGTAGTGTTCTCATGCCTTCTTCTCGGCGTATTTCTTTCAAAACATCATAGCCGTTTATCTCCAGCATATTCAGGTCAAGAAACAGGATGGATGGACGGGTAGAGGTTTTTTCTAAAAGCTGCAACAATTCATTTCCATCGCTTTGCATAGCTATGGTGCATTTGTCGGTTACAGACCTAAACGCTTCTTTGAACAAATCGCGGTCGTCCTCATCGTCGTCAGTGTAGAAAATAACGCAATCTTTTCGTTCCATAAAAGGGCAAAAGTACTCTTTTGATATTTATCTGCAAAAGAATGTTCTTACACTGTGGGTACGTAAAAGAACTCCCTGACAAGGGACAAGTTGTTGGATTGAAATTAGATTGTTTCATCTTGAATATTTTTCAAAACCTTTTCATTTTGCAGGACATTATGCCGTAATTTACGGCTATGACAACTAAAATGCTTTTTTTAGCAGACACCACGTAACGCCATCAGCATATCACTGTAGGAAACGTTGACAAGGTCATTTGGCTCTATTTCAAAATTTCTCATATAGAACTCACATTGTTGCTGCAGCGTTTCAATGGTAGCTTCTGCATATTTATTACTCGCCTCAATTTCCACAAACTCCCCAAATCCTGGCGCGAGTATGCGGCTTGGCCAATGTGCCGATGCGTACTCGTGCCTTTTACTTTAGCAGAGATTCTGATAGCAGTGCTTTAACTTTCCTTCAATGCCTGGCACGAGAACGCCCTAAACCACTCTTCCTCCAGGCGTGGTTAGATACTTTATATCCTTCTATCACAGAGTTTTTTGCAATTAAGGTCATTGACTTTGCAGCCTTTTCTGTATTGGCCGCGCCTGTTATTGCTTTAATTGCATTAGGTAATAGGAACCCTACAGCTAATCTCAAAGTATTGACATTTGCTTCTTCTGGTGAAGTTCGAGAATAAATTCCTTTGCTTACCATTCATCCGCATACTCTTGTTGTCCAAATTCGGCTTTTAGTTTTTCGCCAGCTCCATAGATTTATTTCGCCCTGTGCCATACGACATGGTGGCTGTAACTGTAACACCTCCATCTTCAGAGCCTGAAGTACTGGTTTTTGATACATACCATTCTCCATAAGCATTCTTCCCAACATCGCCGCCGTGCATAAAGAATGCAACCATGCACCAAATCTCGTTTTAAAATCTCCTAAAGGATCAACATTACTGATTGGGTTATTCCCCATACTTTCATATGGTGTGTAACTTTCCAACAAGTCTGTTTGTGGATCAATCTGCCAAAATCTTCCGATTTGAGGGTCTAATGTTCTGAAAAAAGCATCATACTGATTGAGGTCTAAGTCTGTCGTATGCTCTATCCCGTTATACTTCTTTTTGTTTTCTAAACCTCCAGCTGATTTACTACTAATACCTGCCATAGTGAGGCCAAACGGATAGTAATTACCACCCTCTTTTTAATGCTCCTTCCAAAACGTCCCAACCTGCGGGCCACCAATTCAAAGAACTTTTGTTAGCCGTCAACATAACAGATTTTCTCTTTTCAATTAAAAGAAAAAAGCCATGAGGGGGCGTTAGCCCTCTGCTTGATTCTTACCGGTAAAGCTTGCTGCCCAATCGCTAAAGATGATCCGGTTGGTACAGTACCCGCAACAGCATTCATACTTTACCTGGTGGTTATATGAATTGTGCTTGGTGAGTGATAAAACAAGCGGCTGCATGTATCGCAGGTAAAGGAGCCCTAATCAGCCTCCAGGCTCGTTTGCCTGTACCATTGATTGTAAGTGTGCTTGCATTGTTCTGCTTTTTCATATAAAACATTTTTAAAAGAAAAAAGGGGGAAAAAGAAAGCACTTGCACCAGCCGCCGCTGATCCGAGCTAAAAGGAAAACGGAATAAATGCGTGTATTACTGCTGGTGACTGGCTTGCTGCCGCTTGTGCAGGATCATACACGCAACACTGACCTTAAGGAGAACTACCAATGCCCGGCTCTGCCCTGTCGCTGGCTTTGACGCGTGAAGCACTGTGTGCAGCGACTATGGCTTGTATTGTAGAATGCTTAATGATTTAAGCTTGCTGAACTCCGTATCAGCAGTGAGTAAAGTAATGTTGAGGTATGATGCTGTGGCAGCTATGATGCTGTCGGGCAATTTGAGTGATGTGGTTTTTCTGATTTGTATGGCCAGCTGCTTGATCTCACGGCTCATTTCGATGATGCTGCAATCGGCTAAAAAAGATTTGATCTCTTTTTCTTCTTTTGCTGTTAGCTTCCGGATGCTCAATAATTCCATTTCGGTGATATAAGACACGTAAGGAACTTTGTCATCCAGTATTTTTGCCAGCACTTTATCGCCGCCCAGCAGGTATAGAACAATATTGGTGTCCAGCAGATAACTACGTCCACTCATCACGCAGGCGCTTTTGAGTGACCAGGGGATCTTCTTTCAGTTTGATCACCCCGCAATGTTTGTAAGCATCAAACACCTTCTTTGTTTTGGTGGCTGATTTGCTCTTATGCAGCTTGTCCAGCGCTGTCGCTATTTCCTCTTGGCTCGAACGGCTTGTAATGGTTACGACCATAACTTTATTTACTTGTTTGTGAGAAAACAAATTTACTGCTTAAATGCAAGTTGGCAAAAGCTGGGTTTACTTCACCGGATGGTGCTGCCGCACTTCGTTTTGCAGCTAATCAAGATTACTGACCTGGTAATGCTGCGTTGACCTTACATATTTATGGCCAGCCATGTACTGCACCTGCCGTAAATTGTTTTGCTTTAACCCCTGTGTGATCACGCTGATTCTGAACTGACCGGCACTAATAACTTTGGAGTTTAGCCGTCTAAGTTGGTAAAGCGGTATGCGCGTCTTACTCCGTCTCCTTTGCTCTTCCAGGCCGCGGATAATATGTTTCCGTTGTCCTGATTTTTAGTATTGTCAGCATTGCCCCAGTCGTAACTGATCTCCATGCCAAACCATCTGTCAACCGTACTGCTTGTAAGAAGTTCCGGATGGCTGTATGCTGCATTGATGCGCTTAAGCCATCCACGGATGACAATTGTAATCGAGCGTTTCAATTGATGATGAAGAACTATAGCTTCCATCGGGGTTTCGCTTCTGACCCAGCTTCGTTGTTTTTAGCGGCCCCAATTCATCATACTCATTTCTGACAATAAGTGCTTTTTTACTTTCTTCATCAATAACCGTTTTCCATACTTCAAGTAGCCTTCCCGAATAGTCGTACTCCATACTTGTTAGGTTCTCTATCACCAACTTAAATAAAATTCCTATTTCTGTAATGGTAATGCTACTCATTGTTACTTAACCCTTTTTACTACAGCCTTTTCAGCTTCTGATTTACTTTTGCAATTCTTGCGTCTCTATTCCTGCTGCTTATTTGTCTTATCTAATTCACCTTCATTTTTCTTACTCTGCTTTTCTAAAGATTTTAATTCTTCCATAAACACGCTGCGGCCTCATTTCTGGACTAACATTCTGCAATTGACCTTTATTATCATATTTATCGGGGTAATTTCTGTAATCATCAAGCTTGTGCTTGTGTTCTTTCACATTTTTCTCTAATGAGTTTGCTGATTTTTATTTCCGTTCTCATCATAAGCGCTGCCTGCATTTAGTCCATCACCCATCACCATATCAAAGCTTACAGCACTGTTATCAGCGTACACTGTTCCGTTATGTTCGCTGAAGTCTCCGCCAAGCAGCCGGTTTGCTTTGGCACGGCCGCAAAAAAACAGGATAAAATCCTCATTAATCAGTTTAAGCGCATCACCGCACTCTCAGAAGAAAATAAGATCGTCGTCTCTACACTCATCGACGCCTTTCTCTTTCAACAATAAATAAAGCAAAAAACTATTGCAATAAAAACATTATATTGATGTAGATGAAGGCACAAACGAGCATTACACACAACACTAAGATACTTATCCTTGCGCCAGTTATGGGGAGCTTTGCTTTTTAAATCTCAGCTACAAGAAACTTGACTAAACTACTTGAATTTATTTCCGAAACATTCTCTTTGATATGCCTACTTATGCTTCTATGAAATTCAATAACACCATTCTCAAAGTCATTGAAAGAAGAACTTAAAACAACATCCGAAAACAAATCGGAAATTTTTACATCAGACATCGTTTTAGAAAACTCAATTGTTTCATTGATTCAGTAAACTCAAAACATTCTGTAGAGTCATCCTTTTCTCTAAGTCCATTTACTATTTTAGACAAGCAAAATGAAAAATCCAGCAGAGGTATCCATTCCCGATCTAATTCAATTTTTCCATTCTCCGTAGATAGCCCAACACTTCCTGATAAGAAGTTATACTAAACTTCTTCTTCCGTGTTTGTATCTATATCATCGAATGATGCCGAAATTGTTTCATATCCTATGTTAAACATTATAAAATTCAGTTTTAAAAAGGGAAAGCTGTTATCACGTTTCCATTTGTGCCAATGACAACTCTTACCCTTTAGGTAAAACAACATGATCGACTTGCTTTGTTCCAGCATCAAAATATATCTGTATATTATCTGACTCGAATTGAGGAGCGGAATATAAAAGCATAATTTTACTACTATCTGTATAACCGTTAATGGAATCCAGAGGAACACCTAAAATATTCTTGACATCTTCCATACTCATTCCAACTTTAATTTTTTTGCCTTATAAATTATAGTTTTATCATTACTACAAGCAACAAAAGTTATCAAGCAGGAAAATGCAAAAAAAAACAATTGTGATACTATTTAATTTCAGAACTCCTTACCCCGGCACGTAAATAAAGGTTTGTTCGCAAAGTAATTATGCGGTTATTTTGGATATGCAATTACAGTTACCCTTATTTCCCCAAGGCACTACAATGATATCTGGTTGTCTTGGTGTATATGAGAC
>JBGSYC010000012.1:0-10534 GCA_041751095.1 Flavihumibacter sp. | reverse complement strand
TATCTTTAGATTGCAGCATGGTGCGTTTTGTTTTGCAACCATAAGTTAATGTATTTCAGCAACTTATGAACATTCCATGCTGCTTTTTTTATCTAAAATTATCCCCATTATCGGTATTTATTTATCTGCGAAACTTGAGTAGTTATTCCGGCAATAAAAAGTAAAGAGAGCTTCGTAAAAAAGATAGAAAGGTTCTTTGGTTTGCCATAACTGTTCTTTCTACTGCCACCCTTTCTCGAAGTATAAGGTCTTTATTAATTTTTTGTTCTTCCATATTCCTATTTATATTTATAGTCTATGCCAAACATAAATAGCATGCGAGTGTAGAAGTTTATAAGACGGACATTCTATATTACTACTTACATCAATACTCACTCAGTCCACCCATCCCGGCGCGTTGTACATACCCCTTTCTTTTAGTCCACGTTGGGTAAAGTTGTTTGTTCCTAATAGTTAGGCATTGCCAAGGTAGCACTTAAACGGTAACGTTTTATAAATAAATTTGTCCGCGTGCTCAAGTTGTAAATTTAGACGAATTTCAAAAGCCTATCTTTTTGTGGGCCCATTCTCGCCTGAGCATTGCATATTGAAATTCGCTTCCCCACTTTCCTTTAAAAAAGATGTTTTCGATAAAATGTCCTTCTTGTTTAAACCCCATACTTTTTAATAACTGAATAGATGCAATGTTTTCCGCATCAACTATTTCTGTCACTCTATGAAAATCGTCAAGGTTAAATAAGAAGTTTAGAATAGCGGTTAGGGATTCTTTTGCATATCCCTTATTTTGTTCTGCAGGAGAAATGGTAATTCCAACTTCTGCAAGACGAGTATCATTTTGGTCAAGCTTAATAGCACAGTCACCAACTATTTTACCAGCTTCCTTATTTTCTATTCCGTACTGTACCCATTCTCCTGCTTTTCCAAATTCTTTGTCTTTCTGTTCTGCAATGAAGTTTTTTGCCTGCTCAATAGAAAAGACATCAAATCCCTGGTATTTTGTCACTTCCGGGTTGGAGCGATAGTAATAAAATTCCGGGAGGTCAGAGAGTTTCAGATTTCTTATCTGAAGGCGCATTGTTGCTATACTTAACCCGCTCATTTTTAGCCTTTAGATTTAGTTTATTATTGCTACTAACACATCTTCCTGGCATACAATAACTAAACAGCATTAAAGCTGTGTAAGTAGTGAACTTTTTTTATTAAACCCTTTGGCAATAAGCCAAACGGCTAAACTCATTTCGTAAACAAAAATAGGAACGGCAAACAACATTCCTTCTAAAGACACCTGCTGAATAATACCAAACATCTCCTACAGTGCAGCAATAAAGATTATTAAGGAAGAGGCTATTCCAAACCACGCCATATTTTTTAGAATGAGTGCTGATTGAAGAAAGATAAGACTGTATATGATTGTATTTATACCTTACAGAAAGTTTGGTTCCACAATGTACGTCCACCATGAATAGCTTTTAATGATAATCTTGTCGCATGATAAGCAGCTCTGTCGGTTGTATTCCACTTGCATAGATTTGAGTGAGTGTAAGAAGCGACAAAACGCCTGCAATACTTATCAGTATTGAAATGGCTTCCAATATTTTGAAGCAAAATACCCGAGCCAGGCTTTCATTGAATTTCCGCAGGTAAGGAAAAAGCATAATAGCAGTTCTTGCTACTGTTACAACTGAAAAGCAATCAACAATGCTGTAAGCCCTATCTGATGTGATTTTGTAGCACATAATAGGAGGTAGTCAGGGTTGTGTAATACGGGTTCATATAAAATCAGCGCTAAAACTGTCTTCCCAAACTTACATTAAATTAGTTATTTTCTTTTAAGCATAAATTATGTCCTCCAATATTTTACACTGGTACCCTAACTTATTGACGAGTAGATCACGTTGTCTGAATTGATTGTTGCACCTTCAACACGGAGTATCTTATCGCAATCATCAAGGTCAAAGTTGATTTTTAGCTCAGGAAAGGCATTGAAAAGAATTCGGAGTATTCCTTTTGCCCCACTTGTATGTTGAATGTTGTTTTAAATACTTCTACCATTATAAGGATTTGCTTTTGTAGGTTACTCCTAAAACCGCTCATCGCAAAGATCTTTATTAGTCATTGCGCCAGCGAAACTTCCCGTTGCTACTGCATTGGCTACCGAACGCATAAATGTTGAATTGTCGCCACAGGCAAGAATGCCTGGTGCGGTTGTCTGCTGAAAAGAATTTACTTTAATAAAGCCTTGTTCAGTAAGTTCACAGCCTAACGCTTCGGGAAGGTCTGAGTGTTGCACAAAGGGAATGGAAGCATAAATGGCATCAAAACTTTGTCTCGTCCCGTCTTTAAAGATTACAGCTTTTACCTGTCCGTTTTGGTGTTCAATTTCAGCTAATTCAGCCGGCATAATTTCAATGTTAGCGTTAGCGAGTTTTTCGATTTGTTCCCTGTTAAAATCGACCTTTCCTGTTGTCAGGATGGTAAGATCTTTTGTAATGTTACTGACCAGGGAAGCGAGATGAATCGCCCTGTCTCCATTAGCCATAATCGCTGTCTTTTGATCGCGAAATTCATAACCGTGACAATAGGGACAGTGAATCACCGAAATTCCCCAGCATTTCGAAAATCCTTTAATGTCGGGCATGATGTCTTTTATGCCTGTTGCGAAAATCAATTTCTTAGCATTGAAGGCATTCCCGGACTGCGTCTCGATCTCAAAACCGGTCTGGGTTTTCGCCCCATTTACAACGAGGCCATCGTAAAATTTTACAGTATCATATTTTTCTACCTGCTGCCTTGCAAGGGTTGCAATTTGGCTGGGTGTGCTACCGTCGTGGGTGATGAAATTATGTGATTGAGGTGTTTGCGTGTTGCAGGGTGCACCACTATCAATAACCAATACATTGCGCAGGGAACGTCCTAACGACATTGCTGCTGAAAGTCCGGCATAACTTCCCCCAACGATGATTACATCAAAATTGTTTTTATCTCTCATTCGATTATATTTTTGAAGCAAGTTAACGGAAATGGGAAAGCTACTGCAGCAAGAGCAAAGCTCCCTTCCTGAATAAAATTCCGCCTTGACGCCATGGTTATCGTTATTGTCAAAGTTCTGTGTCTCAAAAATAATTAAATTTGCTTTCCAAGTGATAGCACTTCCTCTTTGGATAGTGCTATCAAAAGAGGAAGTTGGAATATATGACCAATCCTGTTTCAGCCGTCTTTCTAAAAAGTATGAAGGGATTACACCTGCAGCGTTTTGCAGAATAATTGAAATGTCCTAATCTTTGATTTACCAGTCCTAATTTTAACCACCTCCGGAGCAGACCTTTGCGTCAAAGCAGCAGTAATAAAATGTACTCAACCCTTTTGGCTTTTCATTCCTTATTCCGATGGCTCGTATTAACTTCGTTGCTAATTTCAATTTATAAAGCTTATACTGGTCTGGCTTCAGGCCGGCATTTTTCAAAAGCAGACAATTCCTTAAGGCACTGGACCGCAACTATTGCCCACATCCAGCTGACCATAGGCATTCTGCTATACATAAAAAGCCCGGCCACACAATATTTTTGGGCAAACTTCAGGGCAGCTATAGCTGATAAAGATTACGCATATTTTGGTTTAGTGCATATAAGTTTAATGCTGTTTTCTGTAATTCTTATTACCATTGGTTCGGCATTGGCAAAGCGTAAGAAAACTGATAAAGAGAAATTCAAAACAATGTTACAATGGTTTACAATTACATTAATCATACTGCTTATTGCAATTCCCTGGCCTTTCTCACCACTTGCAAACAGGCCCTACTTTAAACTTTATTAATTATGAAGAAATACTTTATTACCACTATTGGAGGGCTCCGGCTAATTGCTTTTCTTGAGGGCATTTCGTTATTAGCATTGGTATTCGTTGCAGTCCCTTTAAAATATTTTTGGGGTAATCCAGCTTTAGTTAAATCTATAGGACCGGTTCACGGCGTACTGTTTTTACTATTTGTATTTAATGCTTTAAGAGTTGGCATAGAGTACCAATGGAAGTTCAGGCAAACTACTGCAAAAGTGTTAGTAGCTTGTATGATTCCATTTGGGACCTTTTATATTGACTATAAAATACTTCGTAAAATGCAGGAAGCCGAAATCGTTAAGCAATGACTTTCATGCTTACCTGCTGCAATACTGCAATGTGTAAAGCGGTAATCAGCTAAGCAAATTTATTGCTGAAAGCACAAACAGAAACTTTTTTGCCAAATGACAAGTGCGGCCATGTATAATGTAATCAACTTGCAGAAATGGGAAAGCTAATACATTATTTACTTCATTTCGGTGAATTAAACCAACAGCAAATTGATTTGGTACAAGGCAAGGCAAAAGAAGTTCAACTAAAAAAAGATGAATACTTTTCTGAAGCCGGCAAAATTGCAAGGCAGGTTGCTTTTATTAATGAAGGTATTTTAAGAGTTTGTTATTACGATATTAAAGGGGAGGAAATAACAAAATACTTTATTGACGAAAATAACTTTGTCGTTGACCTGGATAGCTTTAATAATAAAATTCCTTCTTCCGAATATGTTCAGGCAGTTACAGATTGCAAACTCATTGTTTTTTCATCAGAAGATTTGAAAGAACTTTCCCTTACAATCATACCATGGGACGGCATAATCAGCAAGATTACTGCAAAGGCATTGATAGAAAAAGTGGCTCGGATAAGTCCGATGCTTTCAGAAGATGCTAAAGTGCGTTATCTTAATTTCCTTGAAAAATTTCCTCAACTTGCTAATAGAATACCGCTATCAATACTCGCTTCTTACCTGGGCATTACACAATCTTCACTAAGCAGAATTAGAAAAAATATCCGCTGATGTTTTCTTATTGTCAAATGGCAAGTCCTTCCACATAATCATGTCCGAGCTTTGTTCCTCACATCAAAAAACATTTTTCATGAATTCAATAATTATTACGGGTGCGAACAGAGGAATTGGCTACGAATGTGCTTTGCAAATGGCCAGGCTTGCCCCCCACGAGCAAATCATAATTGCATGCCGGGATATAACTTCTGGCAATGAAGCAATAAAAATCATTGAGCATAAAACAGGACACCAACATTTAAAATGTATTCCCCTTGATTTAGCGTCATTAAAATCCATCAAAGATTTTGCAACGGTTTTTGCTAAAGAGAAATACAACCGTATCCTATCGCTTGTTAATAATGCCGGGTTGCAAAACATAGGAGCTACAAAATATACAGCGGATGGTTTTGAAGAAACCTTTGGTACAAATCACCTTGGTCCGTTTTACCTTACTCTTTTACTGTTGCCCCTGATGGCCGAAGAAGCAAGCGTCATCTTTACTGCAAGTGGTACCCACGACCCTGCACAGAAGACAGGCGTGGAGCCCCCGGTTTATACGTCAGCGCAGGAGTTGGCTTATCCGAATACAACGGATGAAAAAGCAAACGTTGTCGGGCAAAGACGCTATTCAACATCTAAACTATGCAAAATAATGACGGTTTATGAGCTGCAAAGACATCTGGAGAACACTCCAATCAGGGTAAATGCTTTTGACCCGGGAATGGTTCCCGGAACCGGTTTAGCAAGAACCTATCCACCGGTATTGAAGTTTGTATGGAGGTATGTAATGCCGTTATTATCGTTGTTTATGAGAAACGTAAACACTGCTAAAAAATCGGGCACCAACCTTGCCAATGTTGCATTCGCAAAACAGTTTCGACATATAAAGGGCAAATATTTTGAAGGGGTAACGGTTATTCAGTCATCACATGACTCATATAACCGGGCTTACCAAAAAGATTTATGGGATACAACTTTACGACTTACTAAAATAAAACAGCAGGAGACATCGCTTCAGTTAGTTTAAGTATTAGTTTTGCTTCTTTGTACGGAATTGCTAAATCATAGGGTTCAAAGTATAGCAAAAAAACTTTTTCACGAACAATCTCAATAAGAAAGGTAGAATGAACAGAAAAGAATAAATTTGCTAAGCGTGTTTGTTAGCGGAAAGACATTCACGATACCATCAAGCTACCTAACCTTGATGGAAAGCATATCACCGGTTTAAAACTAAAAACGTAACAACATTTAAATTATGGCAGATACAACAAAAGGTATCATTACCGTAGATGATAATAAAGAACAAAGCATTTCTGTTGTTGGCGATACCTATCGAACAATTCTTTCGGGTAAACAAACAGGTGGCAGTTATGCTGTTGTTGATATGCTTATACCACCGGGAGGCGGTCCCGGTCCTCATGCTCATACCGGTATGCAGGAGTCGTTTTATGTACTTGATGGCGAGATTGAATTTAAAACAGAATCAGGAAGCTATGTTGCAGGAAAGGGTTCTTTTGTCTATATCCCCTTAGGCGGTGCTGTTCATTGTTTTAAAAACACGAGTGAAAAAGTTTCACACTTATTATGTACCGTTATTCCTGCAGGCATAGAAGATTTTTTTGAGGAAATTGGAAGGCCCGTCGATGCGGATGCGTTTTTACCTCATCCTGTTTTAAGTGCAGAAGAGAAGGACAGGTTAAAATCAATTGCTGAAAAATATGGACAGGAAATTTATCCGCCAGACTACTTAGGTTGAGGCATATCATATTTATGTCAATTGAACAATATCAGTCATTTTGTACCTCCCTGGCCTGCACTTTTCCTCTTTCCCTTGCCTCAACATAACGTCCATTGGCTATTGATCATTACGTACATATCCATCTTTTTGTAATCCACATTCCTACGTAAAGTTTATCTCGCTGCATTGATTTTCCTTTACTGAAATTAATGCCTACAATTCCCATTACAAAAAGCATTTAATACAATAGTTCGCATAGACAACTCAAGCGTTTTCAGTTAGCCATACTTCTTCAAACACTGTTAAAGTCGTTAACTCCCCAGTCAAATGTAAGAAGATTTGATCCCGTTTTTCAATTAGTCCTTAACCCTTGTCATCAGTTCCTGCAACGCGTAAGTATCCAAAAAAGCAATAGCGGAAATAATCTTACCTGCCTTCAGGGTCATTTGCCAGCAGTAGGTATTTTTATAAGGTAGACCATCTTTGGCTTCAGCCGCTCCTTCCCAAAGCAACACAACCACATCGTTATCTGTATATAATCCAAGCAGCTTTACAGGTGTGATTTTTCCACTTAATTTATTTGTAATGGGGTTAACAGCGTCCTCCAGAAACTGCTGCCGGCTCTTGTAGACTCCCGAAACAGGACTGCTGCCGGCAACCGTCCAATGGACATCATCGGCAAGCAAATCAAGAAAGTTACCGGTGCCTGAAGTCCACTTGTCGAACGCTTGCTTCACTAATTGTTTATTGTTGTTTTCAATAGTTGACTGCTTTTGTGCCATGCCTCTTCCTGGCAGAAAAAAAATAATATACTCCAAAAGGCGATGCTTTTTAATTTCATATTTTGTTTTTTAATTTAGGTAAGAACCAATGCTAATGATGTTTGTCCCGCATCTCCAGCCATGTTAAAAAAGGCCCACTCGCATGGGCCTTTTTATAACAAGTTTGACTACCATCTTATACTTGCTGATAATAGATTTACTTCGCCTCTTCTTTATAAAGCACCATCCCTCCATGATACAATATTCCTTCTTTGAAATCTCCATCTGCCGTAAAGCCTGTATCATCTTTGTAGTCAATATGATTACCGGTCATTTTGTAGCTTCCCTGGTAGGCACTTTTTCTGTTTCCCCGTGCTTCATCATAGCGTCCATTAGCTAACAACTCATGACGGATATTTCCATCTTTTGTAACCCACATTCCTACATAAAATTTATCATCCTGCATTGAAGTGTGTTTTTCTTTGCTGCAATTAATACCAGCAATTGCCCATAAAAAAAGAGCATTTAATATTATAGCTTTCATGCAAAGGAGCTTTAAAGGTTTAGTTAACCATTGCTTCTTCAAACGCTGTTGAGGTAGCTAACTCCTCAACCCTGTTCATGTCTTTTTGTACAGCTTCAATCTTTGCTTTTGCCCCATCATAAGCATCCTGTCCTAAGAACAAATGCAATGGCACATTATCACTTTCTACTATTTTAATTAATACTGCTGCTGCTTTTTCAGGGTCACCCGGTTGGTTGCCGTTAATGTCATTTTCATGCAAAGCCTGCGATGCCCGTGCATCAGTATATGCATCTATTTGCTTTTGTGGGCGAAATGATTCCTGCTGTAGAAAGTCTGTACGGAAATAACCGGGATAAACTACCGTTGCAGTAATTCCAAATTCTTTCGCCTCGGCTGCAAGCGATTCTGTAAAACCGGCTACGGCAAACTTTGTAGCACAATAAATACCCCAACCAGGAAAGTTGCCGGCGAAGCCACCAATGGACGAAATGTTGAAAACAGCACCTGAACGTTGTTCACGTAAATGAGGCATTACATTTCTAATAATGTTTAGCGAACCAAATACATTGACATCAAAGTTTTGACGAACTTCTGTATCGCTAAGTTCTTCCAGTGTACCAAATTGCCCATAACCCGCGTTATTTACAACAACATTGATGGCGCCAAAGGTTTGCATTGTTTCAGTTACTGCTTTTGCCACACTTTGTTCGTTCACTAAATCTACTTTCAACGGAAGAAAGCTTTCTGTTTGCTCACCCACTTCAGCAGTTAAAGCTTTTAAGCTTCTTGATGTGGCTGCTACTTTATAGCCTTCTGCCAATAATTTTTTTACAAGGGTAAGTCCTAAGCCTTTTGAAGCTCCGGTTACAAACCATACTTTTTTTGTGTTCATTTAATTTAACTTTTATTCTTTGTTATAATTTGTTGTATGAATTTTTTTATTGATGGTTTGGGGCGTCTTTTTACAAAAACAATCCCCCCGATGCTTCTATGCGTTGTGCATTTACCCAGCGTGCATCTTCTGAACATAAGAATGCTATAACACCGGCAATGTCTTCCGGTACGCCAACACGTCCTAATGCGGTTTGAGATGACATAAATTCTTCAAGGCCTTCATGCGACAGGGCTGCTTTTGTAAAGTCGGTTTTAGTGATGCCGGGAGCAACCACATTTGCCGTTATTCCTCTTGCACCGGCTTCTTTTGCAAGATACCTTGTAAAAACTTCAACGGCGCCTTTCATGGCTGCGTACGCGGAATAGCCGGGTGTAGCAAACCTTGCAAGACCGGTAGAAATATTGATGACCCTGCCACCATCCGCAATAAGTGGCAGCGCTTTTTGTGTGAGAAAATATACACCTTTTAAATGAATGTTGAATAAGGTATCAAAGTCTTCTTCGGTAGCATCCGCAAATAATGAATACCTGTCAACACCGGCGTTGTTCACAAGAAAATCAAATCTGTTGGTGTTCCATGTTGATTGAAGAACTTCTGACACATTGCTTATAAAATTATTAAAGCCGGTTGTCTTTGACACGTCTAATTCAAGTGCAACAGCTTTTTGCCCCTTTGTTATAATGTCTGCAACTACCTGTTCTGCTTCGGCTTTTTTATTTTGATAGGTGATGATCACATCGTTTCCTTTATCAGCTAATTTTAATGCGGTTTCTTTACCAAGTCCGCGGCTGCCGCCCGTTATTAATGCAATTTTATTTGTTTTCATTGTTGTTTGTATTGATGAATACAAAGGTAGATTGCAATAGCAGGGCAGTTGCTACAAGAAACAAACGATTAGCTGCAAAAATCAAACAATTACGGTGCGGTAAGATTTTGGAGAGACGTGTGTGTTCTTTTTAAAGAAGTTGATGAAATGCGGCAGTTCCTCGAAGCCCAGCGTATACCCGATTTCAGAAATGTTCCAGTCGGTATGTTTTAATAGTGCCCTTGCTTCCTGTGTGATACGCCCACCTATCAGTTGAGATGTTGTTTTTCCGGTGGTTTCCTTTAATGCTCTGTTTAAATGATTTACATGCACGGCCAGTTGATTAGCAAAATCATTCGCAGAGCGAAGGTTAATTCTTTGCCACTGGGATTCTATTGGAAACTGTCTTTCCAGCAATTCCATAAATAATGATGAAATGCGGGCGGAAGCATTTTGATTCGCGTATAAGGTTGTTGCAGGCTGCATTCGTAAAGCTGCATGTATTAATTCAAATACAAGGGTTCTCAAAACATCATATTTATAAACGTAATTAGAGTCAATATCTTCAAACATTTTAAGGTAGATGCTCCTAACTGCATTCAACTGTTCATCATTTAGAAAAAAGATTGGGTTTCCACCAGGCTTAAAAACAGGATACTCTTTTATATTGCCAAAATGGTTGAAAAAGGCTTCTGTAAAAATGCAAAAGAAGCCGGATTGTTCTTCTTCTAAGGGCTCCCAGTTATAGGGGATTTGAGGATTAGCAAACAGCATTGCAGGCTGATTCATTTCAATTGTCTTATCGGCATAATGAACCAGGTTTTTACCAATTATAAGGCTGATCTTAAAATAATCCTTACGGCTATATGGAATCGGCTTAGCAAAAGCTCCGGTAAAATCGTCCAGCCTGAAAACATTAAAATGACCCATTTCTTTTTTAAGGTTATCAGGCATCCAGTTTAGCTTGTGCTG
>JBGSYC010000011.1:0-11059 GCA_041751095.1 Flavihumibacter sp. | reverse complement strand
GACAAACTGCGAAGCGTAGCGAAGCACCCGAAGGGCATTGTCAGCTTTGCCAATACCATAAAAGGTACTTAAACGGATTTATTGGCAATGCTGCAATGGTTTGGCGCATCTGCTTGCGGACGACGAAATGACGAACACCTTGTTACCTTGCAGCGTGGGTCGTGCTGATGTGAGAATTACTGATGCCTGGATTTATTCTGAAGCTGAAAAGAAGCGTTGGCAAAAAGCAAGTGCCATGAGGTACGAATGGCTCTTGCTGTGGGAAGCCGGAGGTTGCTATTGCTTTGCATTGTGCGGTAACATAGCTACCGCAGGCTGAAGGCAATTCGCCCTCCAAATTACATCTTCATCCCTGCCATCGGGTCTGCTCCTTTCTTGAAAATATATTCACTGTTGATGAGGTAAGCGCCACTTGTAACCACTGCTTCCCCATTTGTTAAACCGTAGGTAATCTCTATACGGTTGCCGCTTTCTAAGCCGGTTGTTACCATTTGGTTTCTAAAAGTATTTTTGCCTGTTTTTACCCATACGGATGCACCTTTGGCATCCCGTAAGACTGCATCAACAGGAAGGGATAAAACATTCCGTTGATTGCCTTTTACAATTACATAAGCTGACATGCCCGGTCGTAATTGATTGTTTTGATTTGGTATGGTTACTCTAATTAAGTTTATTCTTTGGTCGGGGCTTATTTCAGGATTTACAAATTCAATTTTTCCATTTATCTCTTTTCCAATGTCGGGCAACTGAACAGTTACAGTGCCGCTCTTATTTAATTGTGAAAACTGGCTGGTATAAACCTGTGCTTCTGCCCATAAGGTGGTTAAATCGGCTAACCTTAACAGTTAGTTAGTAGTGAGCCATCTACAGCTTTGTAAGTTCTTCCATGGAAGAAATTGGAAGACCTTTCTGAGTTAACAAAGAAGGCAAAGCTATTCAAAAATAGTACACCTGTACTAAATACTATGCCAACTTGTACAGTACACATTAATACCCACTTGCGGCTTATTTCTGCTGTTTTTGAATACATATGCAGGATCATTTAGCATTTCCAGCGTTTACAGGCTTTTTTGCAAGGGCATAATTGTTGTGACAAATATTAAAACCTTGATGATTAATAACAACTAAAAAGTAAAAAATGGAACAAGTAAAAAAAGAAAGAGCTACCTACCTGGCTAAAAGTGAGACCGAGTATTCATTTCCACCAAACCATACGGTACTACTAGTGATTGATCCGGTTAATGATTTTTTGTCGGAAGGTGGTGCCGCTTGGGAACTCACAAAAAAGACAGTAGAGATGAATGATGTTATATCCAACATACAGCAAGTCATTGCTGCGGCACGAGCCAAAGGCATACCGGTGAAGTTTGGACCAATGGCGTATACAGAAGAGGATTATGCAAATGAGCACCTTCAGAAAAGAAGTGGTATTAATAGAATGATGTATGAAATGAAAATGTTCCAGGCAGGAAGCTGGGGGGGCGGATTTTCACCCCGACCTACAACCACAATCAGGCGATGTAATTTTACAACCACACAAAAGCTGTGATGTATTGCAAACCGATTTAAAAGAAGAGCTCGAAAGAAGGGGCACAACACACATTGTGATAGCCGGTATGACAGCCAATCTTTGCTGCGAATCAACCGGTCGGCATGCTATGGAAAAGGGTTATGATGTAACCTTTATTGCTGATGCCATCGGTGCCGCCGGTGTGCCGGAATATGAAGCTGCTATCAATATAAACTTCCCACTTATTTCAAACGCAGTGATCAAAACTGAAGACTTTTTAGCTGCTATCGAGTACGGGCAGTCAAACCTGCAAATAGAGGAAGGTGATACCGTTCGCGGTTCTGATGGAGGAGAAATAGGCACTGTAAAAGAAGTAAAGCAGGCTTGTGATAATTGTGAAGGATACATTCTTGTACCTATGGGTATGATCTTTAAAGATGATACTTATATTCCTCTTGATGCGGTAATAAAAAAATCTGGTACTGATGTTATTGTAAATGTGCCTAAAATGGTTGCGGGTAAAATGCCCTGGACAAAACCTCCTACAAAAGAAACAGTAGCAGATAAGCAGGGACAGTCGGCAGTACAGGTAAATAAACTATATAATTCGTTTGCTCCTACGAACGCAATAGAGAGTGTTTAGAGATAGTTCTAAAAAGGGAGAGGCTGTAACCGCCTTTCCCTTCTTTTTTAGCTTTTGAACATAGTTGTTTGCACTTATTTAAATATCGATTATACTTCACACTGAATGAAACAAATATTCCCGATCCTGATTTTTGGTTTTATTGCAACCTCATTTCTACCTAAGCAAACCCTTAATACATATATGCAACCTTCTTCTACGCATAATGCTAAAAAGCCCTTGGTCATTCTTTTTGATGTCAACGAAACGTTATTGGATATGTCTCCATTAAAGAAACGTATCAATACGCTCTTAGGTAATGAAGATGGTTTCCGTATTTGGTTTACGATGTTGTTGCATTACTCTTTAGTGGATAATTCCACCGGTACTTATCATGATTTTACTGCTATAGCCGAGGCTACTTTAGATATGGCAGCAAAAACATTGGGTAAAAAAATAAAAGAGCAGGATAAAAAGGAAGCGTTGGGATTGATAAAGCAATTAAAGGCTTACCCTGATGTAGAAAAAGGATTGACCATGTTGAAAGCAGCAGGTTACCGATTGGCTACATTAACCAACTCTTCAACTCAAACCCATATGGCACAATTAAAACATGCCGGGCTTACAAAATATTTTGAACAAACGCTTAGCATAGATGAAGTTAAAAAATATAAGCCTGCACTTGAAAGCTATCAATACGCAGCAAAAAAATTAGGGGTAAATGCAGATGATATGCTTTTGGTAGCAGCACACGGATGGGATATAGCAGGAGCATTGGAAGCAAGTATGCAGGCTGCATTTATAGAGCGAAAAGGACAAGCACTATACCCATTAGCAGCGAAGCCCCAATACAAAGGCAAAGACTTGGTGGAAATTGCCAGCGGAATAATTAAACAACAACAATAAGTATAATGAGTACAAAGAAACTGATAGGTTTAGTTGTTGCGACCATTCTGTTGGTTGGGGGAATTTTAGATGGCATACGATACCTACAACCCAATGCGGAAAACAAGCCGTATGTTCAACCACAAATTAGTTTCCCTGTGTCTTCTGCCAAAGAAATTATTTTAGTTTACAATGCCTGGGGCGGCATTTATCCTGGCGTGGTTGACTTTGTTCACAAAGAAGTATTTCCCAAAACCTATCCCTGCAACTTATGCTATCAAACCTTTGGCACCTTTAGCATGAAGAAAGAGTGGCTCCAGTACTTAAATCGTCTTCCATTCAAAACAACCGAATTACATAAAGATGATTTTCAGCGCCGCTACTTACCTGTGGATTTGGAGCTGCCGGTTATCCTTCTTGCCAATGAAAAGGGTGTGCAGGTATTGCTCAGTGCCAATGAACTCAATACCTACAAATCATTGGATGCCTTACAGGTAGCCGTAAGCAAAAAATTGAAGCCGTAACAGATCAATTCTTTTCAGAGGTCCTTACGTTGCAGATAGGCAAGTAAGAAATTACTTACACTTTTGCAAATAACCGTCACTGCAAAAATGGTGGGGGGCATGTGGTCCATGCATTGGCATCACCCATCCATTTGAAAGAGCAAGAAGCATCAACCCGCTTTCTATGCTAGGCTCCTGCATATTATACCAGAAGCGTTGGGTATATTAAAAGCAGCACGACAATAAAACCCTAACCGAACTAATTACCGAAAGAATTGAGGTTGAAGCCAAGCGGGAACTTTACCTTATCTCAAAGTCGGTTAAAGCCATCGCTGCTGAGTTGGGCTTTGACGATGAATTTCACTTTAGCCGGTATTTTAAAAACCACACCGATGTAAGTCCGCTCCTGTACCGGGAAACAGTCGGAGCAGGGGCGGCGGAAAAGTAAGGTGTTCGTATCACCAGCCTACGTAAGGCACTGGCATAATTCCTTTCAGGCGTAAATAAAGAATCAATTGACCTACATGGTGGGTCTGATGATCGTGCATCAAAAGGAGGATTTGTCTTCGCGTAATGGGTCCTGCAAAAAACGGGACTATTTCATCCAATTGATCCTGGCTCAAGCTGAAATGGGCTTTTAGTCCACGATCGTATGCTTCGGATAAATACTTCAACACCGCAGCCTTGTCAGCCGCCCCAGTATCGGGATTTTCAGAACCTTTTTCGGCAAATAGAAATGCAGAAGTGAGCCACTAGATGTTACTTCCTGCGTGCAACAGTTGTGCTCTAAAACTCATTACTTCAGGCACTGGTTTAAAAGAAAAAGCGTCTTCGGGCATTTGCTCTGCTAACCTGATTGCATAGGCTTTCGCGTTAGTCCACTTTCTGCTTAACTGATGTTGCAAGCTGTCGCCTTTTTGGGCTTTGCCCGGTAAAGCAGTGGTTATACAAAACAGGGATAGGAAAATGAATCGTGGCACTACCATATTTACTCTTTGATTTTTATCAGACTTAATAGTTGTATCCTTCCCCTTCGTGCTCTTCCAATTGTACACCAAGCGATAAAACCATCCGGTTTACAAAATTAAAATACGAGGTCACAAGCGCAGCATCCAGGATGGCCTCATCGGTCAGTCCTTCCTCCTTTAATTTATCGGTATAGTTGGTGGCTTCGTGAGCAGCAGGCTGTGTGGTAAGATGCACGGCAAATTGGCAAAGCGCGACCTCTTTGTTTGAGAGGGATGCGCGTGTAAAATCCTCTTTTAGCTGCCGAACTCTTTCCGCATCTTTCCAGTAGGCATTCAACGCAGCACCATGATGGGTTTGGCAATACAGGCAGCCATTGGCAACCGACACCACGACCGCTAGCAACTCTTTCTCCGCCCTCGTTAAAGCAGTTTTGTGAAACATCACATCCATGTAAAAACCAACATGGCTTCGGATAGATGGTGGATGGAGACTTTGTACCTTCAACACTTCGGATAGTTTGCCGCGTCTCGCAAGCAATTCATCATAGACAGCCTTCAATTCGCAGCCGGCTTCTTCGTATTCGATAATGCCAATTCGTGCCATAGTCAGTATACTTTTTTCCCTTTATCCAACCATTGACCCCAGAACCTGCCATAAGCATGTACACTGTCGGTGCGTTTATTATGATTGTTGTAAACCGGGTGACCCTGGTTTACCCACTCGAAAATACCTCCGTAAAGATTATGTACATTCACAAAACCGGCCGCTTTCAATTTTTTTGTGACCGCATCGCTTCGTTTGCCGATGGAACAATAAATTACCATTGGTGTTTTTCTATCCATACTATTTAGGCTGGAGTAATCTGCTTTATTATATTTAAAAAATAGAGCGTTTTGAATATGGCTTACATGATATTCTTCCGGCTCCCGGGTATCAACAAAAAGATAATTGCTGAATGATTTTGCGGCATCCGGCACTGTAATTTGTGGCGTTTTGCTGGAGAGAATGGTCTTCAGTACCACCCTGAATGAATTGCTTTGCACCTGCGCAGATAAAGGGTCATTGAACAAAAACATAACCACAAGAACGATTATTCTACTATATCTCATACTAAAATGCCATATTGCTTTTCCCCGGAATAGATTGACGCACATCCCCGGCATCCGTTGCAGCCTGCCACGTCCGGATCTTTGTAAAAGGAAGCTTCAACAGGTAACCGATAGTTAGTTCATCCGGATCGCTGTAGGATGGTACCCCGGTCGTTATAAGATCCTGCGCAACGTTTACCCGGATGGTCTGCTGCAGGCGGTCCCAAAAAGAAAAGATAACTGAATAATTACTATCAGTGTCCTGCCGGATCATGGAATGATGTATGCCGTGCATTCTGGGTGTAACAATAACCTTGTTCAACGTTTTTTCCAGTTGCAACGGCAACCGGACATTGCTGTGATGAAATGGTGTGGCTCCTTCAAATAGCACCTCGTACAGGAGTACCTGCAATGCCGTAGCTCCTGACAGGAAAACAAAAGCTCCCCGGTAAAAAACTGAACTGACCCAGTTCACCAAAGTGAAAACGAAACGCAGTGGTGATGCCCATATCCGGATCGGAATGGTGCACCACGTGGAACCGCCACAGCGCTGGTATTTTATGATTGAGCACATGCCAGAGGTAATTGGTGTAATCCATGATTAGAAACGCAATCAATGCTTTCAGTGCAGGATGGGCAGTGTACTGGTTATTCAAACCCCATTGCAGGCGTTGGTTTCTTATTGCCAGCTTCACCATCAGCGGAAGAAAAATAAATCGAAGCAAGGTTAATGCAGGGATAAAAACAATTGTATTAATTACTGCTCGCCTAATACGCGGCTGATTTCGCTTGCGCAGCTGACGCCTGCCCTCAGCAATTAAAAAATGCTAAGAACGCTGCAGCCAACAACGGAGCACCCCGGTAGTCAAAAATTCGTTTTACTATGTACCGCCGTTTTTCGTACCGATGCAATTAACCTGCCTGTTTATCTGCATTACAATTTTTGCCTTCGCTTTTAACCAGTGTGGCGTCGTGTTCAAATTTTATCCTGAAGAATCATTCGTTTATAAACAGACACTAATTTTGGTTGCGGCAAACCCATACGGTACAAAAAATACATGAGGTAAAAAATGCCCTGCATTTTAAAGATCCCATTTTGGAGGTATTTTCTTGCAGAGGTGATCACGGGCTTTTTGACAATGTAAAATGGACCCTTCCTTTTTAGTTCTTTTATGATAGCATAATCTTCAAACACGATATGGCTTTCAGGAAATCCACGGATGTCTTCAAACACACTTTGCTTGACAAAAAGACTTTGATCGCCGTAATGAAAGGCTGCGACATTAAACCGCGTAAACCAGCAATTAACTTTTAGAAACCAGTGTGCATGATCAAACTGCAATCTAAAACAGCCAGAACCATTGCCGGCAAGGATAGCACTCACTATCTGTGTTGAAAAGGCGGGCGGCGGTGCCGAATCGGCATGTAAAAAGTAAAGAACAGTTTGCTTAGCTAAAGAAGCACCGTAGTTCATTTGTGCGGCCCTACCTTTTCGGGGGCTTACAACCGCCAGCACGCCTTCAATAGTAGCCATTTTAAGTGTGTCATCTGAGCTGCCCCCATCAACGACTATAACCTGTTTTACTAAATGCTCCACATCATTCTTCCACAAAGCCTGAATCGTGGATTTAATATTGGCTTCTTCGTTGTAAGTCGGAATAATCACACTGATCATACTTAGCTGTGTTTAGCACCACCTTTCCTATTATCTGATTTTTTATAGTATATGAATTCCGTTGGTGAAAGGCTATTTCCTGGGTAGGTTATCTAGAATTCCCTTTACCGAAGCTCGTATTTTATAATCAGGATTAAAAAGCCTCCAGGCAATAACGCCTTTTCTATTTATAATAAACGTGACAGGCACCGGCAACCTGTTCGATTTAAAGGGCAGAACGCTGGCTCCTACTGCCAAACCTCTATGTCCTTTACTGTCGGATAGGACTGAGCGTAAGAGGAGAAAGAATTGAAAGAATTAAAAAACCATTAAAAGAACTAATACTTTAAACCGTAATTGCGTCATATATAATTTTTTGAAATTAAAGGGAGAACCTGCTGTTGCCTTAAAAGAAATTAAAGGCTACTTTTCGATTGCCAGCGCTGCTAGGTTGCAACCGACCTGAGATTTTCACGTTCTTTTAGATGGAGGTCAATTTTCAGATTGACAACATTTAGAAACTGGTGCTTCTGTAGACTTCAACTACTACAACATTGCATTGCATCATTTATGGATAAAAATATCAGTAAGAAATAAACAAAATATTACTCAGCACCTGCACAGTAAGATTGAGGGACTTTATAAGTCGAGCTGTTTCAGATAGCCAATATTATTTCGCTACCAATTTAGATGCTACACCCTTACCTATTTTCAGAAAAATGCCTAATTAGTTTATCCAGCATACAGCAGCCTATTCCAAAAAAACAGTGTCGATACCGCCTAAATAGTGAACAGCACCAAAACTTACATCGTTTGCCATAGAACAGCTACCGGTTTTTCCTGCTTCGCCGCGATATCATTGGCTTTTAAAATCTGGCGAATTCTCTCTAAGATGGAATTGCGATTGATATGTTTATAGCCGGGGGTATTATACGCTTTGCTAACATGCTTCCGATATTTCTGGTACCAATGCTCGCGACATCCATGCTCTTACTTTATGGTTATTTCACCGCTTCTAATGGTTTTAAGTCGTAAATGCTTCTTACTTCTCCAAACACTTTTTCCATATCGAGATCTAAGTCAATCAGGCTTCCGTTGCGCACATTAAACACCCATCCATGAACGGTTGGAAAACCGGTTTTATACCAGCACCGCTGCACATGGTCTATCTTAATGATGTTGATGCATTGTTCCATTACGTTAAGCTCCACCAACCGGTCAAAGCGCTGACCATCCTCTTCAATAGCATCCAGTTCAGCTCTGTGCAAACGATACACATCCCTCAAGGTTTGCAGCCAACTGTTTAGCTGACCCATATCGCTGGGATGAAGTGCTGCCTTTACCCCACCGCACTCGTAATGTCCGCAAATAATGATGTGTTTTACTTTCAGGTATTCCACCGCATACTGCACCACGGCGTTCAGGTTGTTATCGGTACTTACAACCAGGTTGGCTACGTTGCGATGTATAAAAACTTCGCCCGGCTTTACACCCATCAGGTCTTCTGCGGTTACGCGGCTGTCGCTGCAACCAATGTATAAAAATTCAGGATGCTGACCTTTTGATAAGCTGGTAAAATAATCGGGGTCGGTAGACAATCTTTCGGCTACCCATTGCTGGTTGTTGGCAAAGATGGTTTGAAAATTCATGATGTTGCTTTTGTTTTTTATAGTAATACATCGTCTACAGGTAAAGCTTTCTTTGGAAAATTATCATCACCCAAAAATTCTTTCACATCGGTTTCAATAGTTGTGCAAATGGCGCTTAGTGGCACATCGTTAAGGGCATTATCAAAAGGGTTTTCACTGAATTCGCCTATCTGTTCCATGGTATAAAATACCCATGAAATGAGCAGTGAAAAAGGCACCGTAAGCCATACGCCATAGTCTCCCAATTTATCCATTTCGTTCATCAGGCCAAAAGGTAGCAGCGCAATAAACAACACCACAAATACCCGGCTGAAGATGCTGTACTGCCGGTACAGCGGAGTGCTCTTGATGCGTTCGCAACCACCCTGGAAATTAATCAGCTCAACAATTTGTTTCACCATATCGCTATGTTCAAAATCATCAATCAAACCTTTCTTTTTGAGCTGTCCTAATTCGTGTATTTGTTTTTTCAGTACATGGTTGGCAATGTTGGTTCGTTTGTTCAGCATCTCGAAATATTCCATCTTGCCGGCGTCGGTAAATATCTTTCTAACACCGGCGTCAAATTCTTCAAGCTCGTGTTTCTCACTCAAAAAAGTCTGGTGCAAGTGTTCTCCGCTCGTAGCCCAGGGAATGGTTTTGCGCAATTGGAGCCGCAGGATGTTCACCCACGAAATGTGGCGGTACAAAAACTCCTTTTGAATGCTTTTATCCGGGATAACAGCAATCAGCATAGCAGCAAAGCTGCGCGAAGTATTGGTGATGGAGCCCCACAACTTCCGGGCTTCCCACAAACGGTCGTAAGCCTGGTTATTTTTAAAGCCTACGTAAAAAGCTACCGCGGTACCAATTGTAGCTACCGGAACAAATGAGATACCTAACCATCGCCAACCAACTATTTTATACAACACGCAAGCAATTGCTGATACCAGAAAAGTGCGGAGTAAATTTCTGCGGGCAAAGTGCCACAGCAGGGGGAAGTTGAATGTTTTGCCTACATACATGAGTTTTCGTTTTGCAATGAAGATATTATATATAGCAACTTACTTATCTAACAGGTAACAACCCCATTTTGCAATCCCTTTCAATAATGGAACAAGCTCTTTTCCCTTTGGGCTTAAATGATATTCAACCCTTGGCGGGGTTTCGGCAAAGGCAGTTCGTATCACAAGCTGGTCTTGTACAAGTTGATTAAGCTGGTCAGTTAGTACTTTTCTTGAAATTCCGGGTATAATAGCATCTAATTGCCCAAAGCGTTTTTTTGACTTATTTAAATTGAAGACAATAAGAGGTTTCCATTTACCGCCGATGACCTCCAACGACATTGTCAAGGGGCATTGTATTTTGTTCACCGCTGTTTTATGCTTAAGTGACATTGTAATTGTTACTTGCCAGTAACTACTTTTTTTGTATTATTTATTTCAATGGTTACCTTTTATAACTATCGAAAGTAACTTTATGTAACAAAATAAAAACAAAATTATCATTATGAGTAAGAAGATAGTATTTATTACAGGAACAAACAGCGGCTTTGGGTATTTAGCTGCTAAAACATGTGCGTCACAAGATTATACTGTTTATGCAAGTATGCGGGATACCAAAGGAAGAAACGCTGATAAGGCTAAAGAACTGTCTGAAATTGCAAACATTACTGTTTTGGATTTGGATGTCACCAGTGTGGAAAGTATAAGCAGAGCAATTGATAACATAATTGAAAAAGAAGGCAGACTGGATGTTGTAGTAAACAATGCCGGTTACTTTGGAGGAGGAATTGCAGAAGCTTACACCGAAACGGATTTAGAAAAAATGTTTGATGTAAATCTCAAAGGCACCTGGAGAGTAATAAAATTGAGTCTGCCACAGATGAGAAAACAAGGCGATGGTCTCATCATAAACATATCAAGCGGACTAGGTCGGTTTTCTGCGCCTTTTATGACCATTTATAATAGTACAAAATTCGCTGTTGAAGGTTTAACAGAAGGTCTGCACTATGAAGTAAGACCGCTCGGTGTTGATGTTATTTTGATACAGCCTGGTGCTTTTCCAACTGAGATTTTTGGAAAATCAACCTATGGTTCAGACGATAGTGTACATGCTGGTTATGGTGACCTCGCGAAAGTGCCCGAACAAATAGGCGTAGGTATGGGGCAAATGTTTGAAGCAATCAAACCAAACCCCC
>JBGSYC010000010.1:0-31515 GCA_041751095.1 Flavihumibacter sp. | reverse complement strand
TCCTGGTAAAAATCATCGCATCTAACGAAAATTTCTACTAACTTGTCAGTATGATTCATGAGTTCAGAGCATTTAATAAATTGGTTTTTTCCTTATACAATTTAGCTCTGAACTTTTTCATTTCAAAGAACTTTATAACTTAACATAATATTTATCAATTAGTTAACCTCCGAACTGACGTTAATTAAGTGAGCCTCGATACGCGTTCGGTGTGTACCCCACTTGCTGCTTGAAGAAGCGGGTAAAATGTTGCGGGTACTTAAATCCAAGTTCGTAAGCAACTTCACTCACCGATTTGGCTGAATCAAATATTTTCTCCTTAGCCACATCAATCAATTTTGCCTGTATGTATTCCTGTGCTGTTTTGCCCGTTTCTTTCTTCGCGATGTTTTACTGCAAAAACGAGATGATAATAAGATTGGGTATAGGTATTTGCCATGACATCATATTACGGTGCGCTGCACCTTTGAATATTACGGATCGCTCTTCTACAAATATAGTGGTGCTCTGCACCTGTAAATATTTCGGTGCGCTCCTCTACAAATATAATGGTGCTCTGCACCATAACGGCGCGCTGTACTATGATATTCAGCCTTTATTTTTGAAGACTGCTGGTGTAGGCAGCCTTCTTTCATTTTCTCCTTAAGTCAAAATTGTACTGGATGCTCAATCTCCCGACAGGTGCGCCTATCCTATTTTCGTTATTCCAGGCGGGGGTGTTGCAATAATCTGGCTGCCCTGTTTTCGGTAGTGCATTTCTTTCAACGTTACAGGAGCATTCAAAGAAGCTGAGCCGACTGCCTGAATATTGAACTTCAAGTTCTGTACAAGGTAGCTATAGCTTATAACAGGGTCTATGGTCAGTCCCCATAATCCATCGAGTGTAGTTCTCACATGCTCCCTGTTACTAACGTCCTTGTATTGTAAAGAATTGTATTTGTTGTACGCCAGCCGAAGTGCTCCTGTAAATTCATGTCTTTTAACTTTATGTGTCGCGTGAAGCTGCCAAAACACATTCCAGAATCTTGCTTTTGTTTGATAACCGCTATTCCCCTTTTCACCGGTAAAGTACCAATAGTTGTCAACTTTAAATCTTCCATAGCCTGCATAGGATTCAATAATGTTTATCAGTCTATAGTTAGTTGTTGAAAAGTACCCAACGCCTCCTTTTACTGCATAGTCACTTTTTTCTATATCAAAACGGTCGCCCCATAAACTTCTGCGCCGGTATGTTCCCGTGTTTAGGGTGCCTGTTGTAAATATGGCTAAGTGTTTTGTTAATGCATAGAATAGGTTGGCATCATAGCCACCACCTCTGCCAAGGGAAAAATGCAGTTCCTGCTTATGGGCATGAACGGGGATGATTAACGCTTTTGGGATATAATAATCTTTTTGCGAAAACGCAGCTTGTCTTATAAAAAGCAATAGTGCAGTAAAAAGCAAATAATGTATTTTCATGCAGGTGCAGCGCACCGTAATATTTGTAGAACATTTTTCCATTTGGAATTCAGGTGCAGCGCACAGTAATATTTGTAGCAAAATCATTGATTTCGATCCAGGTGCAGCGCACCGTAATATTTGTAGAAAGTTATGATTTCATTTCAGGTGCAGCGCACCGAAATATTCGTAGAAGAAATTGATGATTTCCATTCAGGTGCAGCGCACAGGAATATTTGTAGAAAGTTAATGATTTCATTTCAGGTGCAGCGCACCTGAATATTATTCCCATTCGTATGCATTTTCGAAAAAATGAAACAGGTACTCTTCTTTATAGTCTATTTCATTTTTAATAAGCATTTCTATATATTCTTCCCGGAATGATTTCTTTTGATGATGCACTTCCTGATTTAGAACATACTTTACTACAGTATCTAATTGAGAACGGGAATGAGTAAATGCTCCATAACCTTTTTGCCAGTCAAAATTGAATTTTGATAATTTCTTTTCCTTTACCCAGGAATTGCTGGACGTTTTAATGTCCTCTACTAAATCAGGTATTAACTCATTAAGATTATATCCATTAAAAATATGAATATGGTCGGGCATGGATCCTATAGGTAATAATTTGTGTTTATGATTTTGAACAATGCCGGTTATATACATTTCCAATTCATTTCTCCAGCTTTTATTAATCAAAGCTTCGCGATATTTTACCGCAAAAACGAGATGAAAATAAGATTGGGTATAGGTATTTGCCATAGCATCATATTACGGTGCGCTGCACCTTAATAACTAACGGGATTGTTTCTACAAATATTTCGGTGCGCAGCACCTGCAAATATCACGGATTGCTCCTCTACAAAAAGTTTAGCCTGACTTGTTTACTTTCTCTCGACAAAAATGATTTTTCACTTAAGGTTTTATATCGATAATATCTCCGCTGGTAAAAATTCCAAGGGATATATTATTAAACTTTAAAAGCCCTTCTGATGTTTTCGAAGCTTTTACGGGATACGCAAATCGTACAACCTGGCTATCCCCTGCAACCGTAGCTTTATCGCCGTGAACAATAATAGCCGTTCCCTCGTCAATACCAATACAAATATAATCCGGTTTATCTCCAAGAGCAGAAATCAAACGATTGTACCGGCTGCGCTTTAAAAAATGCTGGTCAATAATCGTATGTTCCACCAGGCCTAAGCCTTCCGTAAATTCAATATTCTCATCCCAAAGCTTGTCAAAGGTCTCTTTATATACAGTATCCTTAAGCTGTTTACCCGTAATCATATATTTACTCATAACAGCAGCACCTGCACTTGTGCCTGCTATTGTTGCACCTATTTTATATGCCTTATGTATGGCCGCATATACCGGAGTATGAAGAACAGCTTCCATAAAGCGGCTTTGATCGCCTCCTAATATGTAAATAAGTTTTGCATTAGCAAGCGAGTCATTCCATATTTTATCATTTACATCATGTTTATTGAAATTAAAATTTCTGATAACAGCATCTGTTTGCAATTTAAGCTGCCGGCTAATGTATTTAAAGCCTGTATCGGGCTGCCCGCTTGCCATAGGCAGCACAATTATATAATCTTTTGTATTCAGATCAGCAGTATTTACCAATTGCTTTATTAAAGCATCTGATTTATCTCCACCGCCAATAATAAATAAGCTGCCTTTGGCATTGCTTTGGGAGGTTCCCTGAAGGGTTAGCACACTTAATAGCAAGAACAGTTTTGCCGTTAAATACTTTTTCATATAACATCTTCATTATCACAAATAACTCAGTAAGTCAACTTTATATTAAGGCACAAGATTTCGATGCTTCTCCGGGTATAGGTTATTGCTCTTTTTTGTTAACGATACCATTATCTGTCCACCACCAATATAATTTTCCGCCTTTTGCTTCCGCTGTATTAAAACTACTTACATTAAAATAGCCTCCACCATTTGCAGATGCCTGAATTTCATAAACGGCTAATGCCTTATTATTTTTATTCCAGATCGTTGTTTTGTTTTCTTCTAATTGCTCCGGGGCTTTATCAGGGTCTGTCTTTATAAAATACGCATAACTATAAGGTCTTGTAGCAACATCATCACCAAAAACGGTTGCCTGTCCCTTTTTATCAATGCAAACTGCTGTACGTTCATCTACAGCAATCGCTCTTGCCGCTGTGTTCCAGTCTTTAAAAATACGCCCCAAAAAAACAAGGGAACGTCCTTCGCGGTTACGGGCTAAATAGTGCTGGTCAGTAATAACCATCTGCAGGTTTGGCGCTTTTAAGAAATCGTTATTATATAAAGTAACTTTATTTGTATAAGGGTTTTGCAACGCTTCTGCAGCCGTTGCACTGCCGTTTTCCCCGCTATAATAGAAGCCGCCTAAAATAGCACAGCCCGCACTGGTACCTCCTACCGGAGCCTTTTTTTCATTCAGTAAATAGTTAATGGCATCCTGGGTTTTTGTGCCTTTCCAATACTTCATATAATTTGACTGATCGCCACCGGCTATAAACAGCATTTCGGCGTCGCGGATAATATTTGCTACCGTATCGTTATTGGCTAATTCGCGGCTGTCTATCTTTAGTGTTTCAACTGAATTTACTTTATCCAGGCCATTAACAAAAGAGTTGTAAGCATTGGTACCGCTGGCCCGGATGATTACAACATCCCCACCCCCGCTTCTTTCTATCATCCATTTAAATGCCTCCCGCACATCGGTACCTCCTCCCATAAGCACAATACCTCCATCAACACTTTTATTCACATTAGTAGCATCTCCAACAATACCAAGAGATGCCGGGCGACGAGAAAGGTTCAGCGTACCCGTTGTAGCATCAATTCGTGTAATGGCGCCTTTTTTTGGTATTGTTGATCTACTGCATCCAATCACTAAAAAGCTGGTTACACTTATAAAAATTACGCCCGGTTTATTCATTATTCCTTTATCTATTTACACAACCATGGAGAAACATCAGTAATTCGGATTTTGCACCGTATTCTTATTGATCAACACTTCAGATGCAGGAATAGGCAAGGCATATTGAGCCTGGGTTGGTAATAAGGTTACCGCACCTGATGCATTTACTGCATCAATTGCCAAACGTTGCACCGGTAAATTCCTCCTTCTCAAATCATAAAAACGATGGCCTTCAAAAGCAAGCTCTTTAAAGCGTTCTGTATATACAGCATCAATTAACGCAGCTTTATCCCGAAAAATTTCATTAGTGTAACCGGTTATCCGGGCAGCACGCAAAGCATTTAAATCAGCAGCACCATCGCCACCTGTATCTGCTTTTGCTTC
This sequence comes from Flavihumibacter sp., assembly GCA_041751095.1. Classification (GTDB taxonomy): domain Bacteria; phylum Bacteroidota; class Bacteroidia; order Chitinophagales; family Chitinophagaceae; genus JADCRZ01. The sequence continues at coordinate 26,768 of JBGSYC010000010.1, read as the reverse complement.
TGCTCTTATTAAATACATTTCGCCCGTGCGGAATAGTTTAATATCCGCTAAGCCCGGAGCCGTAGCCGTGCCACCTATATATTTATTAACCAGGTATTGCGATTTTGTTCCTGTGCGTGTAGGATCATATCTAATGTACGCTGCAAACCGCACATCGTTTGTCCGGGCGAAAGTATTAATCAGTTTCATGGAGGGAGCGTATAATACAATTCCACCGGTTTGGCGGAAATAAAAGTCTCCTGCACGTGAATCTGTTGTACCTACTCTTTTCAGTTCCCAAATTACCTCATTGTCATTGGCATCAGTCCATATACCTGGAAACTGTGCCCTTGTTGCCAAAGGTGCACCACTAATTACTTCTGTAGAAAAAGTAATGGCATCTGCCCAATTTTGTTCGTACAAAGCAACCCTGGCCTGGATCGCCGGTACAGCCAAAAGGGTAATGCGGGTCTTATCAGTAAAAGCAGATGGAATCAAAGCTTTGGCAGCCACCAGGTCTGCCTTCGTATTAGCAATTACCGTTTCGAAATTGTCCCTTGCCGGGTACCCTACTACAGAAGTTTTCATGTAAGGAATGCCTAAGGCCCCGCTTTTGTAACTTGATGCATAGGCCCTTAAAAGCTCAAAATGAAAATAGGCCCTCAATGCCAGTAATTCACCTTTATAACGATTTGCCAAAGGCAAATCTCCTTCTGTAAAATTTAATTTATCCAAAGCGTCGAGCGTCCGGTTAACCCTGTCAATCCCGCGGTAATAGTCACTGTAAAGCGCAGTTACAGAACCGCTGCTGCCAGTATACAACCACCGGTAGGCATCGCTATTCCCTACCGTGTTTTCCGTAGGGAAAGTTGCTTCATCTGAAATGGTAGAGCTTATGCTTATTTGTGTGTAATCTACCGCCGCATAAGCACCTATTAAGCCACGATTAATATCACCAATATTTCTAAAGGCCTTTTCCGGATCAATGGAATCCGTTGGTTTCAAATCAAGTTTTGTACAGGATAAAGCACCCATAAAGAGCACTAACAGCAAGGAGTATTGTTTATAGAACTTATTTATCATCGTAATGGTTATTAAAGGTTAACATTCAATCCGGCAGTGTACGTACGGGTATTGGGATACTGGAACCTGCCATACACGCTATTATTCTCAGGGTCTAATCCTCTCCATTTGGTCCAGGTGTATAGATTCTGCCCTTGTACAAAAATTTTTACACCTTTAATATGTTTTACTTTTAGCAACATCCAGGCAGGCAGGGAATAGCCAAGATTTAGATTTCTTAAGCGCAGGAAGGAAGCATCCTGTATGTCCTTTGAGCTAAAGTTGCGGGGTATATCAAAGCGTTGCAACGTCGCAACATCGCCAGGCTTCTTCCATCGGTCGTTCAACATTCTTATGGTTTGATTGCTTGTAGCAAAGCGTTGGTTCTCGTTATAAAAATCTTCATTGTTCCAACGCATCACGTCTGATACAAAGGAGAATAAAATATTAGCCGAAAAACTTTTCCAGTTAAGGGATGAATTAAAACCACCGGTCAAGGATGGATATAAAGAACCTGAATTAGTGGCATTTTGGGTGGCAGCGTTGTACACGGTTGTGACAGAACCATCCCGGTTATAATATTGTGCTTCTCCTGTTTTCGGATCTACACCAGCCCAGGCGGGAGCATAATAAGTGCCATAAGGATAACCTACTTTAAAGATCCGGGTATCTCCATCAAGCAACTCGGTAGCAAGCGGTGTCAGGTATAGAATTTTATTTTTATTGTACGCTGCATTCACACCCACTGTCCATGTTAACCTATTGCTTTTGATCAGGTCTCCGCTTACATCAAACTCTACACCACGGTTTTGCATTTCTCCGGAACTTAATGGAAGGCTGCCAAAGCCCGAGGTAGCAGAAAGCGGTTGATTGAAGAACATATTTGAAGTAATGCGGTTATAGATATCAGCTGATATCCGCAACCTGCCGGCAGGGAAAAGGTTTAGATCGAACCCGGTATTAAATTCATTTACATATTCCCAATCATAATCAGGATTGCCGGGTGACAGCGGCCGGATACCCGTAACACCGCCGTAAGAGGTACTTGCTGAGTAAGTGGCCAGGTATCCGAAATCGGCACCTAACGGACTGGCAGTAATACCATAGCTGGCACGGATGCGTAAATCAGCAATTGCATCCACATTTTTCAGAAAGCTTTCTTTTTTAGCAACCCAGATAGCGCCGATTGAATAGAAGCCATGCCATTTATTTACGGGAGCTACTTTAGTAGACCCATCATACCTGTAGCTTCCAGTAACGGTGTATTTATCATTATACGTGTATCTGGCCACACTCATAAAGGAAGCCAATGCACTTTTAGTTTTGCTACCGTTAACATTGGGTAAAAAAGTAGCGCTTCCGTTAGTAATGGCGGCGGGAGTTTCTATCAACCGGCCATCTAAACCAAATCCGGTAAAGCCGAAGCTGTTGAAATCATTGTAGATGTATTCATAAAAGCCGGAGACTTCTATGTCGTGCAGACTATTCCATTCATTTGCATAAGTGATACCGGTGGTAGATATGATATTGAAGTTTCTTCTTGTTCCTTCATCAAACCGGCCTCTGCCCCCTAAAGTGTTCGCTACACTTCTGGAGCCATAGTAAGAATCGGGGTTAATCCATGAAAGGTCTGTAGAGTTTCTGTAATCGATTCCGGCCCTGGTTGAAACACTTAAAGAAGGTAAAATCTGGTAACCTAATGAGCCTCCAACGATAGCTTTCACCTGATCGGATTTACTGGACGAATTCAACAATCTTTCCAAGGACTGGCTGCCTTCTCTTAAATCTAAAATAAAGTACGAAGACCTGTTGCCCGGATGCACCAACGTTCCATCAGATGCATAAGGATACTCGTAAGGCAGTGCATAATATACGGCCGACATGGCAGTGCCAACGCCAGTGCCGCCTTCGCCTTCTGTAAAGCTTGATTTAGAATATCCGAGGGACAGATTAAGACTACCAGTAAGCTTATTGGCCTTAAAATCCAAGTTACTTCTTAGTGTATATCTTTCCAGTCCGGTACGTTTGGCAACCCCCTCCTGGTTATAATAATTCAAGGATGTATAAAATTGTAAACCTTCGTTTCCACCACTGATGCTAACCTGCTGCTCCTGAAATTTCCCTTTTTGAAAAAACATATCTCTCCAATCAATATTCACTCCCCGTAAACTATCAAGGATAAAGTCAGCACGTTGACGGAAAGCACCTGTTCCGGAGGCGTATGCCGGGTTTTTAGGAGAATAGGTCCATCCCGGCCCCAGGTTCCGATTAAAGCTAACGCCAATTTCCTCTTCAAATCTCAAACGCTCCTCTGTATTCATCATGATGAAGTTAGGCCTGCTCAGATTAGAGAAGCCATATTGCGAATTGTATTGCACCGAAACGCCACCTCTTTTGCCTTTTTTGGTTGTAATTACAATCACTCCATTAGAGCCCCGTGAACCATACAATGCTTTTGCAGATGCATCTTTTAAGACCACGGCTGTTTCAATATCACCCGGATTGATGGTTTGAAAAAAATTAGCCTCAACCGGAATTCCGTCAATTACATATAAGGGCGCGGAGGAGCCATTGATGCTTCCTATCCCTCTTATTACCACACTTGCACTTTGGCCAGGCTGTCCTGAACTGGATATAACACTCATGCCTGGCACACGGCCCTGCAAAATTTGATCGAAGGTTAAACCGGGCACGTGATTAATTTTATCAGCGCTGACAATTGCAGAGGCATAAGGAGATTTATTTCTTGCATAATTGGTGTAGCCTGTTACAGTAACCTCATTTAAACTGGCAGCGGATAAACCTAACCGCACTTCGCCAATACTGCGTTCCGCTCTTACTTCTTTAGAAGCATATCCTGAAAAAGAAATAACGAGGGTTGCATTTTCTGTCACACTGTTCAACACAAAATACCCATTGGCGTTAGAGGTAGTAGCCGCACCGGTACCTTTTACGGTGATGGTAGCACCAAACAAAGGGTTACCCTGTTCATCCATTACCCGTCCGCTTACTTCAATAGGAACTTTTCCGGCAAAGGCCTGAAAGGTGATGAACAAGAGAATGAAACAAATTTTCATGATCTGAAGGTGTTTTTGCGACAAAGGCACATTCAGCCAATGACCTTGTTTTGCTGCAGTAGGCATAGTTTGTAAAGCTTTGGTTTAAATAAATTTACGCAATTGGTTAGTTTTCTATATAATTAATTTGAACTTATTTTCACTATCGTGAAACGGCCGCCGTTTTTTTTAATTGATCTTATTGTCAATGCCAGCGAAAACCTTCAGTTTTGTAAGCTTCAGGAAAATCTTACCGTTGAAATACATCTTACCTTGAGTCCTTTGTGCCTCCTTAAGTGTTCTTTGTGTCCAAAAACTTCTATACTTTAAGGCAGGTCATGAAGAATACGAAGAACCACAAAGTCACTGGTGAATCGGGGATTCGAATCTCTGCTACGATAACCCTTCACCTGTCCTTTCAAAGCCGCCGCTGTACGCTTTTTCACCTAATGCATGCCGGTGCGGCGGACTTTGAAATCCCCCGAATTTTCGCGGGCAGTTGTTTAGTCAGGTTGATCACCAATCACAGCCTCCAAAAGTTTCAGTGATCTTTCATTTCGCCCGAAGATCGCTACATAACAAAAACCAAAAAGGGGCTCATGAAAGATGACAAGAGAGTGTGGGTAGCCCGCCTTGAGTTATATAGTGGACACTACATTACAAATGCATCTTACTATTGTATTGCAAATCCTGATAGCCAGATTTTAAAAATTATCTGAAATCTGGCTCCATTATCCATTAGTAATCCGAACTATTCTTGCAGTATAAAAACTCAAATCATGAATAGTGCAACCGTTCCTGGCTACACCTATGGCGAAGTAGCCGAATCTCCCGTCAAACTACCAGATTTAGAATTATTGAAGCAAACAGTGCTTTTCACTCAGGAGGACAGAACCTATCTCCGCATGGCGGGTGATGTTTTAAAAGATCAGGTGGATGATATATTGAGTTTATGGTATGGTTTTGTCGGCAGCCATCAACATCTCGTTTATTATTTTGCAAAGAATGGTGAACCCAATGCGGAATATCTGGCTAAGGTTCGTCAACGTTTTGGGCAGTGGATACTCGACACCTGTTACAAAGAATACGATCAAACCTGGCTCAACTATCAATATGAAATCGGATTGCGCCATCACAGTATTAAGAAAAATAAAACCGATCAGATAGATGCGGCCCCTATTATTCACTTTCGATACATCGTTGCCTTTATCTTCCCTATCACCTTTACTGTTAAATCCTTTCTCGCAAAAAAAGGTAACAGTGAGGAGGAAGTAGAAAAGATGTATGCTGCCTGGTTTAAAGCCGTCACGCTAACTGCTGTACTCTGGAGCTATCCATACATTAAAGAAGGGGCGTTTTAAGTTAATAACCAGAAAAAGGTAAACAATGAAAGTAGCCGTTTACGATACATATGTGACCAGGAAAGATGGTGCTGCAATGCATTTTGATATACTGGTTTCTGATGATCTTAAAGATAAAAATCGCATTCATAGATTTGGAAAAGCGTACCTTAACGAAAAAGGACAGGAAGGACAACAACTTAGCAGCAGGGAATGCAAATTCTGTCACGTAGAGCAGGCAACAGATCAGATGCTGCCGCAATCAATTCTAAAGGGTATTATATCATTGAAATGGAAGGCTGTAATAATTAGTTAAATAGTTATGGATCAAAGACAAACTTTAGATGATCTCCATGGTTTAAAAGCCATCCTGTTAAACCTTTGCGGACAAAAGAGTAAAGCATCTTTATTGGTGGATCGTGAAGGTTTGATAAGGATGGAAGGCATCATGGAAAGCGTTGAAGAAAAGGCATCATGGGAAGCAACTGTGGTTATGGTTAATGATTCCCTGTCACAAACGCTCTTTTTAAGAGAAATAATTGCAGTAAACGGCGTATTCAGCTCTGACTACTCAGAATGCTAATAAGCGATAAAATACATGCTCCCCGGGAGCCTGAGAACACGACGAACCACGGAGGACACTGCGTTACGCTTTGTGTTCTTCGTACCTCCTTTGCGTTCTTCGTGTTCCCTAAGCAAGGGTACGATCAGGAAGTTCACCCCTAAAGAGGTTTATTTTCCAAAGGAAAATTCGTAGAATGTATGTAGACGCGTCTTCGTCCGGCAAAGGTTTAGGCAGGCTCCTGATTAATGAAGTTATTTCAAGCGTAAAGAAAATGCCGGATATTGATCAAATCAACCTTACCGTAGTAGAACATAATTATAATGCTATCCGGCTCTACAAATCTGTGGGATTTGAAATAATTGCCCGGGGAGAAGGATACAATTGAACTAAGCCATGACACTTATTGTAATGAGCTGCAAATGAGTTTGCCACTTAAAAAGTGATATTAAATGAGAGTACATTATATACAGCATGTTCCTTTTGAGGGCCTAGGATATATCGAAACCTGGCTGAAAGAGGAAAACCATACGATTTCTTCGACAACTGCTTGGAATAAACCCGTTTTCCCAGCCATGGATGACTTTGATGTTCTTATCATCATGGGTGGGCCGATGAGTGTGTACGATGATCACCAGTATTGTTGGTTGGCTGATGAAAAAAAGTTCATTTTTGATGCTATCAGAGCAGAAAAGAAAATCATGGGTATCTGTTTGGGAGCGCAGCTTTTAGCATGTGTTCTTGGAGCTACCATTTATACCAATAAGCACAAGGAAATTGGTTGGTTCCCTATAAAAATTACCTCCTCTTTCGCGGCCTGGTTAGGAGCAGATGTGCCGGGAGAAGTGACTGTTTTTCACTGGCATGGCGATAAGTTTGATGTTCCTCATGGTGGCGATAATCATGCGTCTTCAGAGGCGTGTAATCACCAGTTATTTACTTATGGCGATAACATCATTGGACTTCAATTTCATTTGGAAGCCACACCGGACAGCATTGAGGCGATGGCAGATAATGAAAATGGTGAATTAATAAACTCACCATTCATACAAAGGAAAAAAGAAATTTTGGATACCGCGGCGTATTTTAAAGAAGCTAATATTCTGATGAAGGGTATTTTAGAAAAACTTTGTAGATAAAAGATATTTATTACCCCCGTTACTACCCGCCAAAAAAGCATAATACAGCAATAAAAGAAAAAGGAACGAAAGCGGCATTTGAGAAAGCGAAAACGGTTGCCTGGCAAGCGGGGGTTGGCAAGACAATGAGCAGAAATGCAGGAACAACGGCACAATACCTGCTATAAACTGAGCCCGTTTTGCTTAGGCGCGCCTTTACTTTTGACTGTAGCATACTTAAAATTGTTTCAGGTAACTGATTTTATTAATTACCGACTGATTTCTAATGGGGCTGTTCCTGAAAGCCGTTTCGTTAAACACGAGGTATAAAAACGACAACGGCGCAAACTCCCAACTACCTCTTGCATTCCAGCGGCCCTGATTGTCGAGGGAGTTATACTGGTAAAACAAGGAAGCCTGAATGCGGGGATTGTACGCCAGGCGAAGCTCCCCGGAATACAGGTCTATATTTACATTTTGCTTATTTACTCCAACTTCTTTGAAACCATTTCTTGTATAATCTGCCCGTAAGGAAATATTGGGTATTGGTGCAAAACGCAGCCAGGCAACGATAGCACTCAACCTGCCATTATAATAACCACCCCATTCGTAAGACAGCCTGCCGGATAATTTTTTAGACGCATCAGCAGCGTAAGCAATATTATTCCGTACATAAGAATAGTTTCCTCTTGCAATAGGAATGGAAACGGGACGGAAATCAAAATCGACTTCCTGCCGATTTAAAAAAATATCCCAGGTAAGCAGGCTGTTGTCTTTGAAAAAGATCCAAACCAGGAAAATATCTACTTCCGCTTGCTGCAGTTTCCCATTGCTCGCGGTTTGATAATAGTTAACGAATACACCAGGATCCCAGCGCCTGATCCAGTTGATGTTTTTTGGCCGCCAAATATAATATCCACCAGCCTTGTGGTAAATAACATTATTGCCAAAGACAAAGCCCATGCCCGGTACATATTTCTTTGAAACCCACTTGGTCCAGTATTGAAGAAACCATTTGTTAGGCTTGTACTCTGCATAAACGGTTCCCATTGTTCCGATACTGTCAGCCGTATTATCTTTTGCTGCGGAAAGGAGGAACTGAAAAGTAAGATCATTTCTTGGCCTGAATAAGCCATCCATGGTTAACGTAGAATTGTTCCGTTGCCGGAAAGCTTTCCCTGTGTTCTCCTCATCCAGGCGGTGCGTAACCATCACACCAAGATTATTTTGCTTTCCTATATTTTTTAAATAGCGTAGCACCCCAAAGTTACTTGCACCAATGGCTGCGCCCTCTTGTTGATGCATATATAAAACGGCAATTGTTCTGTTTTGATTCCGGTCGGTGTATCGAACACCGCCATCAATCCGCAGCGGCACTGCATTAAAGCCTCCGCTGTTGTCCAATCCAATTTGCCGGCTGAAAAATGGTTTTGTTCCATAAAAGTCAGCGCCTGCCCAAATACCGGAATTCTCCAGGAAGAATTGCCGTCGTTCCGGAAACAATATATTGAAACGGGAAAGGTTATTCACTGCACGGTCAACATCAGCCTGTGCAAAGTCGGTATTAAACGTGAGGTCAAGAATGGCATGAGGGTTGACCGCCCATTTTACTTCGCCACCTGTCTTAAAAGTATTATCCTTTGTTTTTACGTTCCCTGCATTTTTATTATTGGTGTGTTGAAATAAGACATAAGGTTGTGCACGAAGGTTTAGGGATGGCGGTGGCAGTTTTAAGCCTCTTAACTTCGCTGCATAGGTCATGCGCTGAATGGTAAAAGCCTGTGGCACTGCAGGAAAGGTAGTATGCTCATAATCCCTTCTGGCTAATCTTGAAAAACCAATGCCCCAAACAGTAGAATCTCCTTTTGCTTTATCATATCGTAACGTGGCAAATGGAATTGCATATTCAGCATACCAGCCGCTATCGGTAATGTGGGTACGAACCGTCCATAAAGCATCCCAATCATTATCTCTGTACGAGTCATCAAATACCTGCAAGTCTCTTTGATTGGCCAACGGAGTGGTGTTGAATACTACACAAAATCGTTCTGTATTTTGCGGGTCAAGGGCTACATAAAAATTATCACTTTCCCCAAATACAAAATCCCTGCGTAAATCCTGAACACGCATACCTTTCCTGCCTATGCTGTCCTTACAGAACGCCCCTACGTACAAATTCTTTTCATCAAATAAGAGACGGACGGATGTTTTGTATAGATACCGTCCGCCCTGACGTGGTTCTACACGGAAAAAATCATCAGTCAGCGCCGCTTCGTTCCATGAAGCTTCCGTCAATTTGCCGTCTACAATAATCGGTTCTTTTGCTTCTGTTGCGTATATAGAAATTGGAATAGCGGGTGGCGGAAAGTTGAGTGTATCCGATTGTGCAAATCCTGATTGTAACATCAAACAACAGCATGAGAGAAAAATTATTTCTTTGCCCATAAAGTTAATTCTCGGATAAAAAAGCAGGTTTTTTCTGTTTTATGTCAGCTTAACTACCTAATTGCTTCTCTTCAGTATAAAATGTGCACCCACCCAAAGCAAAGCGGTCCAAATGGCAAGGAAAGAAATTCCGATACCTATCCTGCTATAACTCACGGAAGGCAGCCATCGAAAAGATGGCTTATGTTGATAATCTTTTACGCTCAATTGCCTGTTCAGCAAAAAAGGATGAACATAAAATCTGACCAGCCTTTTATGAAAGCGTTCTACTTCCTCATGATAATTCAAATAATTCGTAATATCTGTACAGGCCAGATAATTAAATAATTGCTGTGTTTGCACAGCAGGACTGATCAGGTTAAACTGCGATGTCCATCCATCTCTGTTTCTAATTTGCGCATAATACCGCACTACACCTGACTTTGCTTTTTCATCACCCATGATGCCCGCCATTGCATATCCTTTTTTATACAGGTTCTCCATTGATGTGTCTCTATCATTATACCACGGGTACTGTTGGTAAAAAGCCGACGCCACTTTGAATAGTCCATCCTTTGTCTCTTCAAGCTGTATGCGCCTGATGCCGTTGGAGAGATGGGTTGGATTGACGGGGTATTTATAAATAGAAACAGCGTTGGTCAGGGATGGGAGCACTACTAAAAACAACAGCCACAATGCCAGCAGCGACATAGCGTTCGAAGCAGAATTTTTTTGCAGGGACGCTATGCAAAAAGCAACGCCATGCCAAAACCCCAAATACAATGAAACAATCAGCAGCCACAACAAGGCAGCCTGCACAGGTACACCTGCGTAAATAAATGCATCGACACAAAGCAAAGTGGCTAAAGCAAACGTTAACAGGTAACGGAAGCTCACCTTCAGGAATATTATTTTGCTGAAGGCCACGGGTTGCGTTTTAAGCACAGAATAAGTGCCGTTCTCTATTTCAGTAGAAACCAAACCATAACAGAACGCAATAATCAGAAGTGGAAAAAGAAAAACGATGATAAAAGAAATGTCTAGATTTCCGGCTAAGAGTTTCTGGGGATTTACCAGTTCGTTTTTAAAAACCTGCATGTAAAGACTGTGCGAATTGAGCTTATGATAGTAGGGAAACACATCCCGCTGGCCAAGCGATAAGCCTGCTAAAGAAGAAGGATAAAAAATTGTATTATACCTGTGCCCTAGCCTTGCATATCTGGGTTCGGCCACTTCATGAAATAATCTCTTTCCTTCAGGTTTGGTGGTATCGGCACTAAAGCCTTTTAATGTATTTTCAAACTGCCTGTCTTCTTCGGCTTTTACAAAAGCAATAACCTCATTTTGACGCTCCACTTCCTTATAACCGTAATGTATAGCATACAACCCGATGAAAAAAAGCAGCAAATAGAAAAATACCTGTATGTTGTTTCTGTAAAAAGCTTTCCATTCGGTAAGTAAAATTGCTTTACGCATATTTAAACAACGGGTATTTTAGTGACAGTAAAACGAATGAGCAGGAGTAAAAAAAGGAGCCCGGCCAGCAATGCAACCCATTCAATACGCACCTGCCTGAGCGAAATGTTTACCAAAGGAGGCTGGTATGTAAAAGGGGTAATCTGCGAATACGTATCTCCATCAATTTTATACTCATCCCAGTTACTTGATTTGGGATGTAATGCCATGTCGTCATTCATGAATTGTACAAAATCTCTCCGGTACTGCTCGGCAGCTTTTTGAAAATGAATATGGCTGAAAACATCGGTTAGTGAAAGCGACATTGAAATATTTCGTATGGCGAGGTAAGGGTCAATAAAGCTTGCTAAGCGTCCCGGCTCATTTTGTTTTTTTATCATTTCCTGTACGCCTTCAAAATGCTTATCATAAACAACCGAACTGTACTCTTCTGCTTTTTGCATGATAATCCCATCGATATTGACGGGTAGTTTTGATACCGTATCCACGCCGTATTGTTTCAGCGTTGCAGCTATCAATTGCTGCTTTCTCTCTACATCGGGGTTGTGTCCATCTATCCCTTTTTTAATATCGTCTTTAATCGCTACCGCAAAAGCTTCATTTGAAAGAAGCGGATGGTTATCTGCACCCAGGTTTGCAGAAACTTTTGGGATGACTACCACCCACAAAATCCAGAGGCTTAGCGACAGCAGCATAGACGCACGGGAAGTCCGCATTATCGCAGAAATCCACACGGTAAAGGAAGTAAGAATAAAAAAATAGAGCAGATAAAAAAGGAAAAGCAGTGCAAGGCGATTGAGCACATCACTCATGTCCTGTATGCCGTCATTTATGGTAAACCCTGTCAAAAATGTGCCCGCCAGCAGAGGTATTAGCAAGACAAGTACTATGGTGAAATACCCAAGTAATTTGCCGGCTATCAGGTGCTGCAGGGAAATGCCTTGTGCGACTAACAATTTCAGCACAGTATTTTCCCGTTCTTTGGTGATAGCTGCAAAACACATAAAAATAATCAGCAGCGGAACAAACACCTGCAGAATAAGTGAAGGAGAAAGTTCACCAAAACGAATAGAGGCGTTTTGCTCCTGTGCAGGCGTAAACACAAAATCATTTTGCCGGTGCGGCTCCATATATACATAAGTACCTGTGTAATTATCAACCCCGTAATCTATCCAGTTTAACGGGGTTACCGGCTTAAAAGCAAAGTTGCCAAAATGTGCAGCCATGTGCGGATGCTTGGCATTTTGAAGCAGCCATTTTTCCCTGTTTTCTTTTTGTGCCTGATAACGATAAGCCGCCATCTGGCTGTATTTAACCTGACTGATATAAACAGAGAGGCAAAGAAGAAGAAAAAGGATGACGAGGAAACCTGTTATTCTTCTATCCCGTAAAGCGCCTGTGATTTCCTGTTTGGCGATAGCAAAAATCATAGAATGCGTTTTAATTGTGCATGTGCTTAAGGTATAATGCTTCCAGGTCCTTTGTCGTAAAGGCATCTGCATTTATAATGTCCACCAATTCTCCGCTTTTCATAATGCCTATTTTTGTTCCTGTTTCCCGGGCTCTGAATATATCATGCGTAGCCATAAGGGTAGCTACACCGTTTTCTTTCATCTTCAGCAAAAGGTCAGAAAATTCATTGCTTGCTTTTGGGTCGAGTCCCGAAGTAGGTTCATCCAGCAACAGCACTTTACTTTGTTTTGCCATAGCCAGTGCAACGCCTACTTTTTGACGCATTCCTTTTGAATAGGTGGTAATGCGTTTATGGATAAATTCCTTTTGCAAGCCTGCATCGGTCAGCAGGTTTTCCAATTGCTCTTTTGAAAAGCTTTTGCCCGATAGTTTACAGAAATATTGCAGGTTTTCGTAACCGGATAAATAAGTATACAGCATCAGGTTTTCTGGGATGTAAGTGATGTATTGACGGGCGGCTAATATCTCCCGGGACACATCAATACCATTGATATAAACTGTTCCTGATGTTGGTTGTATAAAGCCAAGAAAAAGGTTGATGGTAGTGGACTTCCCGGCTCCGTTGGCTCCTAAAAGACAGAATATTTCTCCTTCCTGCACATGAAGGTCAATCCCTTTCAGTGCCTGATAGTTGCCGTAATTTTTGGTAAGTGCTTTAGCTTCTAACATGGTGATGAGAAAAAGCCCTGATGCCACATAGCAAACCGGGCAGTGATAAAAAAATTATTTCAGCTTATAAAAACCAGTGCAGCGATTACCTGCCATCGTGAATTTTCTACTCACAGAACCATCGCTTATTTTGAAACTGTACATGGCATTCTCGTTAGCGCCGGCTACGACAAAAAGAATTTCGTTGTCATCAAACTTCCGCATGGTGGCGGCAGAGCTGCCAAACACTTTTGGTAATGTTGATAGTTTGCCCAGCGAGGTTTTATTGGCTAAATCAATTTTATAAAATTCGTAGTTCGGTCCATTCAATTCAAAGGGGTCGGAAGGCTCAACAACCCTTGTAGTGAAAGTAAGCCCGTTTCCAAAATGCCAGAGATTGCGGCAATCTTTACCGGCAGCGGCTTTCAGGTCAAAGAAATAAGAAGGGTCAAAATTAGTTTCTCCATTTTTTATGCGCACAATGCCACTCGGCACCTTTGCAGAGCCTAAACCCAATATATAGATGTCGCCGGTAGCATCCAGTGCAAAGGCATTTACTGAAGAGCCGGATTGAAAAATGGCGCACGTTCTTCCATCGGCTATTAGTTTATCCACCTTGCTTTGTGCAATGTCTATCACAGCAACATAAGCAGAATCATACAGTGGATTTGGGCCGTTGAAATAGTGTACACCCATAAAAAGCTTGCCGCTGCGTGATTTCATGCCGAGGTAAAAAGTAGAAGTAGCGCCTGTTTTTAAAATAGGTGTCAGGTTTACCTCACCAGTGATGCGGAACTCGGTTGGATGGAAGCGCACCACTCTTGCCAAACCGCCGCCAACAGAGGCAAAGGCAACCGAATCGTTAATGAATTCTACAGAAGAAAATGTATTAGCACCTGGAACAACCAACTTACCCGCTACTACCGGTTTGCCGGTGTTGTCAAAACTATACCTGGTCATAGTAGCGGGTGCACCGGAGGCAGTAAGGTATACATCCTGCTTGTACCGCCACATCGAGGCAAAATTGGCTTGCTCGGCACCATTCCCGGTGGTAAGATTGGTAAAGTTCAGGTCTTTTGTGCCTGTTACATAGGTAGTCGCATTGGGCGAAGCTCCGGCTACATTGGCAAAGGCATAATTAATTTCTACTGCTTCCGGGGATGTTGGACTGTCGTCTTTTTTACAACTCCACAACACGGCCAGTGCCGCTACGAAAAGAAAAGAAAGGTTCCACTTTTTCATGATGTATTGATTTATTTTTTATTTGATGAATGCTCTTAACTTGAGGTGAAATGACCTGCCGGGACGCTGTACACTGAAATTGTCGTACACCTTTACATCTGCCATATTGTGCACTTCGGCACTTAGTACATAGCTGCCGTTTTTCAGCCCGTAGCTTGTTCCCGTATTTTGCACTACCTGTGAAGGGATGGTTACTTTTAAATCAGGACGCCCATCCAAAGACCAATACAGGTAAAACCAATGCACATAGTTGACGTTATACCACCACTGAAAACGGTTTTGCCGTTTACCTGCAGGCAGCTGAAAAGAAAGTTCTCCGTTGCCAAACAGGTATGGAATATTGGGCAGCCGCAAATTGTAATAACGACCATCCGGAGAGCCTGAATTTAACAGCGATGTTTTGTTGATAATGTTTTGGTAAGTACCATTTACGTTCAGGATAAAGTAAGGGTGTGGGCGAACTGTACATTCTGCTTCTACGCCGGTGATCTTCGCTTTCAAAAGGTTTTGGTATTGGGCATAGAACTGCGAACTTCTTAAATAGATAATGTTATCAGTAGAACGGTAAAAGCCACTGACGGCAGTACTCCATTTTGGATGGTTTAATTGTAAGCCTGTATTGATGTTGTGACTTATTTCAGGAGTGAGATTTGGATTAGGACGCACCAATATAAAATCACCAAACAGCTCGTATTCGTCTGGCAGCCGTGTAGCGTATTCGTAAGCCACTCTTGCCAAAAAAGAGGCATTAGGTTGCCATTTAAAAGCCTGGCTGGCTCCGTATTGTAATGTATTTTGTTGATTGGCTTTTATATCATTACCCACAATGCTAAAACCATCGGCATCAAAGGAGAATGCTTTTACAGAAGAAACCGA
The DNA here is from genome assembly GCA_041751095.1 of Flavihumibacter sp. Taxonomy (GTDB): domain Bacteria; phylum Bacteroidota; class Bacteroidia; order Chitinophagales; family Chitinophagaceae; genus JADCRZ01. The sequence goes on along the minus strand of JBGSYC010000010.1, from coordinate 11,512 downwards.
AGTGAGTTTGAGTGTGGAGAATAGGTGTTGATATGCAAGCCCTGTGACCAACTTTCGTAACTGTGTTGGATAATTGTAGAAGTCTTTGCCGTAAAAGTTTTCTGCCACAGCGTCTTCTCCTTTGCGGGTATACGTTGTATAAACAATGTTGGCATTAACGCTATGCAGGCTGTCTTTCGACCATGTGAGGTTTAATCGCCCAATTACATTATCAGTGTGTAAACGCAAGTCATTCCTTGAGCCGGATATCTCTCCACCGGAGAAACGGCGGTTGGCGATTTTGCCATCCCAGGTATAGGCGTTCAGCGAAGTGTCCAGAAAATGCCGGTTGCTTCTGTTATAGCCTATATAAGCCACTCCTGCTAAATGGCGCAACAGGTTTTTTTTTGACCATTTGGCATAAGAAGTAATCGTATTCTCTTCCACATTAGTCCTTCCGTAAGGCTGCGTCATCACTATATTGTTTTGGATTTCTCTTTCAACTCCCGACCGGATAAGTCCTACACCGAAAACATCTGCCCAGGCTGTCTGTGTTCCCCCGGCTTCTGCATTCAGCCAAAAGCTTTTGAACTTATCGTGAAAGCGGCGCACCCTGTGCTTCTCCGGGTTGCCTGAAGCATTGGGAATTTCTACATCAACTTTGTAATCGTTGTCTGAATAATTAAAAAAGCCATTGCCGGCAACATATAGTTTGTTTTTTAGGGAATAGCGGCTGTTTAACGAAACGCGGTGTGTGTTAAAAGAGCCGATGGAATAAGTAGCATCAAGGTACTTCGGAAGGTCTTTGCGGCTGATCATTTGAATGGCGCCACCCAAAGCGTCAGCGCCCAATTCTACCGGCACAACGCCTTTATAAATTTCAATGCGCTCTATTACCGAAGGCGATAGTGTATTCAGTCCGGAAGCGGCTCCTAAATAATCCAGCGGTATGCCGTCTAAAAAGTATTTAATTCCTTTGCCGGTAATTCCATTGAGCGAAAACTCTGCCCGGCTGCCTAAGCCACCGTCCTGCCGCACTCTTACCCCTGCCGCTGTATTGATGATGTCTGCTGTATTGGCACTGCGGCTGTAATATCTTTTTGCTTCGATAATAGTGGCAGCTATTGGATGCTTTCCAACAGCACCGGGTGCCCCGCTTGTCTGTACCTGTACTTCTTGTAATGTTTTATATACAGACTGAAGCTGAATAGAAAGCCAGACACTATCTCCGTCTTTTAATACCTGCTCCACTGCTTTTGGATGGTAGCTTATATGCGAAACATAAATCGTTTTCCTGCCCGAAGGCAGAGTTAGGTTAAACAATCCCTCTTCATTACTTAACATTTTAATTTCACCTGTTTGCAACGAAGCATTGCTTACCGGCTCATTATTTTTGTTGGTTATTTTACCTGCTACGATAACCTGCGCTATTGCCGCATTGCAGACAAATACAAGCAGGAGCGGCAGAAAGCTTTTTTGCAATGCAGTTGGTATCATGGTTTTTGCAGTAAATCGTTGTTAAATAAAACCATCGGTTATTTTTTCCTTATTTTTAAAAGGGCTTCTTTATTGTATTTTTCAGGATAAACCTGAAACCATTTAATTACGGTTTCCTCTCCGAGATTGTCATAAGCGGCTCCCATGATATGCCGCATCATGGCTTTGTATTCTTCTTTTGCTTTTTCCGGCTCCTCTGTTACTTTCCTGGATGCTTCTTCTTTCTCTTTTTTTGAAGCAGGCAAATGATGAAAGTATTTGCCAAAGTGCTGTTGGCAAAAGTTGTGATACTCTTTGGTGAACAGAATGAAGTTGTGCCACATCTCATCTATAATAACCAAATCATCAGTGATGTAAATGCGGGGAAGCTGACAGAGAAAAAGAAACTTTTTTGTTTCCTGAAATATATCTTCCGCTTCACTCCCGGAAACAGAGAAGATGTCCAAAAAGCGGGAAAGAACATTTTCGTTTTTATATTGCAACATTTTTTCCAATTGCAAACGATGCAAGGCAGGAGCCGCTGCTGTTACTAAAGGTTCCATAGCTGAATGTTTAAAAAGCAGGGCAACAAACGAGGAGGTTGCCCTGCTTTTGTTTCTAATTACTGATTAATGCAATGACCGCAGTCACTACAGTGGACGCCTAACGCAGCTAATGCTTGTAATTTAGCAGCGATTAGGCTTTCAATTAAAACCTGTTTGCTTGCCATGGCTTTGTATTGAATGGTTAATGCCTATTCTGTTTATGATGAGGTTTTCGGCAATCGCCTCTTAGGCCAGGAAATGATTCATTGCCCTGCCTTGATTCAGGCCGTTCGCCTTGAACAGCCGGAATATTTTGTACCTGCCTATTGTGAGGTAATGTGTTAAGTGCTGTTTGCTCACCAGATTTTCTGGCGATAACAAGAGCCGGAGCATGGTGACGTCATGGTTAAAGAAACCATGTTACGAAAGAAGAAATCAGCTAAGCAAAGGCGGTCCACGTCCGGAGGAAGTAGAGCCTACAGAGGTAATAAATGGAACGTTGAAAAAGGAGTAGAAAGAAAAAGCCCTTTGATGCATCTGAACAAAAGGAAACTCATTAAAATGATGACTGTCGTTAGCTATATGATAATCGCAAATAGAACAGTCAAAGGAAGAGGATACTTTTGCGAATGCAGAAACTTCATTTGAAGATTGTTGTGTTGAATGATGTTGGTGAACAACCTTCACAACGTGGATACAAAGAAACAGAGCCAGAAAAAGCGCTGCTGTTAACCTTTTGAGCAGTATGGTTTCCTTTTTATTCAACTTAGCAAATATAGGAGAATTCCTAATTTTTGCAACATTGTTGTAGTTTTTTTTAAAAGAATATATTTGTGAAGGTCTCGACTAAGGATAAGGGTATTTGGTGATGGTAAACAGCCGCGGTAGTAGCTGGAATATAACAATCCTGCTATCTTTTATACACTGCATGTTTTAGAAGTTCAAGACTTCCTGTAAGACCTTTATATGCAAGAGACTCTTTTGACATGCTATCTATTGCTAAAATCAATGCAGCTTTTTCATGATGTTCCAATTCAAAAACGTTGTATAAATAAGTTCGTATAGTAAAGAAGAACGCATTGATTTCCGGCAGGCCGACCAGGCTTTGCTTTTCAACCCTCACATATAACTCGCATTCTTCCGCGATCTTCCTCCCCTTCCACCATTCTGCATCAGAACCAGGTGCTGGTACGGGATGATGATTTAGACGGTTATCCGTGGCAATCCCCCATGCAAAACGGGTAAAAGGGCCTTTGTTTACCACGGATTTCAGCATTTTAAAATAATGAGGCATTCCCTTTTCCATTCCTGGAACAATACCGTGAATTTCATCAAATGCACGACCAGCTTTCCTGGCAGGTTCCCAATGATTAGGTGAACAAATATGCAACGCGGCAATCCAGTCCTTATCACCTTCCAACTGACAAATAGCTATGTCTTCCTGCACCTGAACTGCTAAAGCATCGAATAATGAAAGAAAAGCGCTGTCTTCAATCTGTATCCAGTCTTCTTTCCAGTGCAGCCTGGAGTTAAGCAGGTTGTTTTTTAAAAAATAATTATTCTCATCCTGTTCCAAACTGAAGTAAGCGGGATATTCATTTGTGAGTTGATGTACAATGAATTGATTAACGCCTGCCATAGTTTCGGGAAGAAGATTCTTTTCAATATAATATTTGTAAATGTCTTCTTCTCTGCAATTCTGTTTGTTTGACAGATATTCTTTATAACTTCCGTCAATTTGGAAAACGTTCTTATAATCAGTACTATCTGTTTTTTGAGTAGAAATAAGTGCGGGAGCAACGGAGTATTTTCCGTCTAAAAAAGGAAGGTATCTCATAAGCATCGTTTCACCTTCGCAATATATATTAAAGCGCCTGCAATTACAAAAAGTGTAATAAGGTGGAAAAAGCAAGGGCGATGTTTACAATCACTCAAACAAGCGAAGAAACCCGATTGCTTGAATAGCCCTTTCAGGGAACAAGGTTCGGGCAAAAATTCCATGAATAAACCATTGATACTCCTTATTGAAACAACCTTTGTAATAAACATGACGGCATTGATAATTCATGCTATTATAATTCACACAACAAAATAATGAGTTCACAGACAATAACAGATCACGAAACAAAACAGGACAGCACAAGTGGCTATGCTTCGGTGAACGGGCTTAGAATGTATTACGAACTTCACGGGACAGGAGCTCCGCTGGTTTTAATTCATGGTGGCGGCTCTACAATTCAGACAACATTCGGACGAGTGTTACCTGACTTTGCAAAAACCCATAAAATAATTGCAGTTGAGATGCAGGCACACGGACACACAGCAGACATTGACAGACCTCTAAGTTTTCAGCAGGATGCAGACGATATTGGAGGACTTTTAAAGCAATTAAACATTTACAAAGCCGACATTTTTGGTTTCAGTAGCGGAGCAAACACCACACTTCAATTTGCTATCCGGCATCCTGAAATGACGAACAAAATAATTGTCGCTTCTACTTTCTACAAAAAAGCAGGTGCTCCTGACTGGTTCTGGGACATGATGTCTAAACCGGCCTTTGAAGATATGCCTCAACTATATAAGGACGCTTTCTTAAAAATAAATCCCGACCCAAACGCACTTCGCCGAATGTATGAAAGAGATGTGGAAAGGATGCAATCCTTTCCCGACATTTTGGAGGAGCGAATGAAATCAATCAAAGCCACTGCATTTATAATAATAGGTGACAAAGATGTCGCAACTCCTGAACATGCCGTTGAAATACACCGCTTACTTTGCAACTCACGACTTGCAATTATTCCCGGGGGACATGGAGATTATATTGGAGAGATTACAGCACCAAAGGACAGTACTTTGATTGCAGCAATAGTTTCATTAATAAATAAATTCCTAAGCGAGCCACTAACGAAATAAAACTTTAGTAAATTATCACCGCAAACATGAACTGACACATCTTGGCGAATGGTAGCACAGGCGGCTAACATTAAGTGGAGTAGACGAAAAGCCCCATAAAGGACGCGGGGCTTTTTGTGCTACTCCATGTTGACCGAACCGGGTGCAACTACTGGGTGTAAAGCAGCACAGCCAAATTGAACCTGTTATGTACGATTAGTATCCTGGCGCGATCACTGTTTGCCTTTTAGCGCCATTATCCATAGTCAAGATGGTTTGCCATCTGGTATAGGCAAAAGTTCTTCTTTTCCTGCCTGTATCCATTTTTCACGCGCTGCTCCCTGGCATTTAGGACAATGTCGGTTACGGCAGCTGCTGTAGCTGATATGCACATGGCCGCAACTGGAGCAGCCATCTACATGGCTGCCCAGCGATGCTGTTCGGCATCCTGTTAACAGGGGCCTGCCTCCTTTGTACAAGTTTTGTATCTTGAGTACGTACATGATTTCAAAGAGGATTTTAAAAGAACTTATAGAACAAAAGGTGCAGGATGCAGATGTGCTTATTGCAAACAGACGTTATGCAACTGCAGTTTATATCGCCGGATATGCCATTGAATTAGCGCTGAAACTAAAAATCTGTAAAATTTTTAAATTTGCACAAGGTTTCCCAGAAAACAAGGCAGAATTCGGCGTTTATCAAAACAGCGTAAAAAGCCAGCAACTTTTAGCGGGTGCGATAACACAAATCAAAGACATAAGAAATCACAATTTAAATAGGTTGTTATTTTATTCGGGTATTGAATATCAGATCAGACTGAATTATCTAATGAGTGGAACCTGGTTGTAGGGTGGGACCTGGAAATGAGATATAAACTGCAAAAAGTTCTGAAAAAGGAAGCTTTAAATAATGTAAATGCGATAATAGTGTTAATTCAAAATATTTTGTAACGTAACTTTGAAAATCACTATGGCAAAGAGAAATCAACATGTAATACCATTAGGGAATGGATGGGCTGTTAAAGGTGAGGGTAGTAATAAATTTACTGTCATTACAGAAACACAGAGGGACGCAATTACTGTTGCCAGAGAAATAGCAAAAAACAATAAATCCGAACTGGTAATTCACGGGAAAGACGGTAAAATAAGAGAAAAGGACAGCTATGGAAAATGACATCAAACCACCAAAGGATAAAAAGCATTAGTAGCCGGAAAGACTGCTGCCAACAGACAAGGTACAGATCATAGTTGTTTCGATGCAGGCATGCCCAGGCAGTTCTTTGATCCAGACAAGATTCATCCCGTCTTCCAAAGGATGCGTGGCATAAGTATGGCGGAGAGTATGCACATTTACATCCTTTCTGATCGATGCTTTCCTGCACAGGCTTTTTAGAGCCCATTGAACGCCAGGCTGAGAATACCGGCTGTCATAATCATTGCCGTTGAACAGGAATGTGGTGGGATGTTCGGCATCCATGTACTGTTAATGCCTTTACATAAAAGCTTTCCCAGTGGAATTTATGGGCAGACGGAAAACAAGTTCCCGCCTCCCCAAAGTCGTACTCGTTTAACCAACATGCGATATGCTTACACAATGCGGAATAAATCAAGCGAAATATATAGAAGCCGAATAAATAAAGTAATTGATTACGTTAATAATAATTTGGACAAATCCTTTTCCATTGAAGAATTAGCTTTGGTCGCCTGTTTTTCACCTTTTCATTTTCATAGAATCTTTGTAGCGGTTACAGGCGAATCGCTAAATTATTTCACCAATCGTATCCGTCTGGAAAAATCTGCCCGGCTCCTGAAATTTTCTAAAGAGCCGGTTACAGACATTTCCATGGAGTGTGGTTTTTCTTCTCCATCAACATTTACCAGAGCGTTTAAACATTATTTTGGGGTTGCTCCAAGTTCATACAGAAGCAATGGGAAAATAGAAAATAGCAAGATTTGCAAAGGATTGCTTCCGCTGAATGAGTACTTATGTAAAATGAGTGATGAAGAATTAAAAACTAAATTCCCGATAGACATAAGAGAATTGCCTCAAAGACGAATTGCATATATAAGAGTGTTAGATTCTTATAGAGAAGGTGTTGTGCTGAATGCCTTTGAAGAACTTACAAAATGGGCAAAAAAACTGAACCTGTTTGAGACGGAAACAATTTTTGGTATGTCTGTAGATGATCCAATGATAACTCCAAAAGAGAAATATCGCTATGAAGTATGTATTACAATTCCAGAGAAGTTACAAGTAGATCCCGATGATTATATCCAAACAACGATTTTGCCGAAATGCAAATATGCTGTAGCCACCGTGTCAGGAAATCTTAACCTGGTAGCTACGGCTACCAATTACCTTTTCAATACCTGGCTTATCAATAGTTCCTTTGAACCTGACCACCAGCCCGGCTTAGAGGTCTTTTTAGACAAAGAGAATATTTGCAATTGGAATCATTTCGACCTGGAACTTTGCATTCCTGTAAAAAACATTAAACGATATTAAAGACATTCGAAATAAAAGAATAGTAAGACAATGAAAAAAACGAGTTTAATAATTTTAGCCCTTGCGACATCATTCTGTTTTGGTTTCGCATTTAAGACAATTATTACAAAACAATTAAACGAAAAGACAAAAATGAAAAAAGTAACAGGTATTGGTGGCATTTTCTTTAAGTGTAAAGACCCCAACAAGATGAATGAATGGTATCAAACACACCTTGGATTAAAAACGAATCAATATGGGACTGTTTTTGAATGGTGGCAAGGTGCAGACAGCGCCAGGAAAGGGTTTACACAATGGAGTCCGTTTGATGAAACAACGAAATACTTTGAACCTTCGTCGCAAGACTTCATGATAAATTACAGAGTTGAAAACATAGAAGCACTTGTCGAAGAGTTAAAGAAAAACGCGGTAATAGTTGTAGACACTATTCAAGCAGTTGAATATGGAAAATTTGTTCATATTCTTGACGTGGAAGGAAACAAGGTGGAACTTTGGGAACCGAATGACATCGAATTTGAAAAGTTGGGTAAACAGCTTGGGAGTCAGACAACAAAATAACCGACTCATGACACGCCTACCGCTATGGCGTATTTGCAATATGGGGCTCTCCGAAAGCTAACTAATAAGGCCTTTAAATCTGATGTGAAACGAAATATCTTTATTGAACATTTGTAATGCCAATTCCCGCATCGCAATGCGTTACCGTTAGCCGTAACTGAATGACACCGGCTCAAATTTCAGATGAAGAAAGAAAAAGAAACTTCGGTTTTGAAAAGGGGACAAACCTTTTTGCATTCAAAAAGAAAGACGGAGCTGCTATCATGCTAAGCAGGAGGAAGGTAACAAACCTGAGCAAAGCATAAAAAAGCATTGAATATGATCAGGCGCTCGAATTTTCAACTATTACAGATGTTATGCATGATAGCAGTCAACACCCATGCACAAGATGAGCAATCCCCTTTTCTAAACATTGGTGATCCAGCTCCTCCGCTGCGGGTGCGGGAGTGGCTAAAAGGAACACCGGTTCAAAGATTCGAAAAAGGCCACGTGTATGTGCTGGAGTTCTGGGCAACCTGGTGTGCGCCTTGTAAGGCAGCAATGCCTCATCTCTCCGCCCTAGCCCGTGAATATAAGGACAGGGTTACCATTTTAGGCATTGATGTGATGGAAATGAAAAACACTTCCAGGGAGAAAGTAAAAGCTTTTGTCGACAGCATGGGGCCCGGATGGATTATTTGGTGGCCGCAGAGGATAGCAATTTTTAAGGCGGCTGATTGGCTTGTTGCTTCGGGAGAACAGATTATGGGCATTCCCAGGACAATTGTAGTAAATGCAGAAGGAAGGCTTGCATGGATGGGACACCCTAAGTATCTTTCTGAGGTTTTGCCCAAAATTGTGAACAATGACTGGGATATAAAAGAAGCATTGGCTAAACGCAATTTAGCACAAACACTTACGTGAATTGGATGATTCCCTAAATTTCGATTTCGTGAACTATCATGGCGATTACCGTAAGGGGGACTATATTGGAAAACCGGATTCAGCCCTTTTGGCGATCGATGAAATAATTAGAAGCGAACCGGGACTCAAATACGCACCTTTCATTGCTATGCATACCTTTCCTTCGTTACTTAAAACAAACCAGGTCAAGGCCTATGAGTTGGGCAAAGCGGTGCTGGTGACACCTACCTACGAGAAACCTGCCTATGATGCCATTATTTATCCGATCGAATTCTATTCAGACAAATTAAACCTGTCGGCGGATATTTACTGGTTAGGTGCTGAAGCTTACCTGTCTGCTATTTTGTTCTTTAATATCGGGAGGATCGCTAGTCGGCGGATATTTACTGGTTAGGTGCTGAAGCTTACCAGGCGCAAATTGATCAAATTGCCTATCCGGAACTTGTCAATCTGGCCAGGCCTTATAATAAAATGGCAGAGTGGTATGGCTGCGCGAACGATAAATCAAGAGCGATACACTTCCAGCAAAAAGCTATTGAAGCGCTGAAAAGCAAAAAAGACTTTTCCGCCACCCAAATGGCTGCATTTCAGTCCCGGCTTCAGCAATACAAGAAGATGTAGCTGAGAGGATGGAGGTCATCCCCTTACCAAAGATAACAGCAGTCCTTAATTATGCTGGAATCCACCTGTTCTTTAATACAGGTCATGATTTGAAATTCAATTTGCAGGAAACAAAAAGGGCATTGACAGGATTGTCATCACCCATTGACAAATCACCCAAGGCTTGCGTCTTGGCTGACAATGCTGCGGCTGACAGCTAAACCCATTTACTTTAGCGCAGGCTTGTGCTACATATGTAGCGGAAGGCTCGTGAAGACGTTTTGAAATTTGTATACAAGAGAGTTTGGTTTGCAAACTTCGTACGTCTTAAATTATAACCGTGTTTCCAAAAGCTGCCGAAGGCTTAGTGCAACAGAAGCTTGACGCAATAATGATTCGCCATCAACTAAAGAAGTGACAGTTATTACCACCTAATCAAAAAAGGATACCAGAAAATAAAGCTTCCTGTTTTTAATTGCTGGCGTTAAATAGCTTGGTGCAACAATTAAACTGGTATGCAAAAGTTGCTGCTGCAGCTTCAAAGCGTTTCATTCTTTTTGCTGGCGGTGGAGGCTTCCCTGCCGACTGGGCCACAATGTTCGCCGCGTCCGTACCTGAAATCCAACTCCTTCAAACAAACACAATGACCAGTGTACAAAAAATTTTCAAAAAACAGTAAATTACAAGATGATACGAAGGCTGCTTTGGATGCTGTTGTGTAGCTGCTTGCAAACAGCGCATGCCCAGCCTCAAACTTCGTACATCTTTCGTCACCTCGACCACAACGATGGACTGCTGCACAACATGGTATTCTCGATTGCACAAGATGCAGACGGCTATATGTGGATTGGAACAAATGGTGGTATGCAGCGATACGACGGTATCCGCTTCACAAACTTTCAGAAGGGAATTTCCACCTTAAGCAGCCAGGCCGCACCCACTAATATCTATACGGGCAACAAAGACAATGTGTGGTTTATTTGCGTTGAGCTCATGAAATTAGACAAGGTTCGGAACCAAATTCAGGTTTTCAATGCCGATTCTCTGCGCTTTGATCGGAAGTTTACGTTCACAGAATACAAAGATGAGAAAAACAGTTCCTGGTTTTTAGGCGACTTTGGGCTGTACATTGCCGATACAACCAAACAAAATCAGCACATAGCTTCTCCTCAAGTACCAAACAGCATATCACAAAACAGCAATGCTGTAATACGCAGCCGGTCTGCCGGAGAAACCTGGGCAATCGGCGGGCTGAATTTGCTTTTTGATGAACGCAGGAAGAAAATTTACTCGCCAAGGTACAATCCATTCAACCACCCATTTCTTTCTTTTCTTCAACAGACATCGCTGCACCACGGTATGTCACTCTTGTTGATTGACCGTGACGGCAATTACTGGCTGGCTACCTGGGGCGGTCGGCTGGTATTTTTTGAAACATGGACGGGCCGGTCAACATTCTTTTCAATTCCTGAAATTGCCAAACAACACGGCTTATCCAAGGGAGGTAAGGGAACTATGAATGCCACCTGTCTTTTTGAGGACAGTCGCGGCAGCATTTGGGCGGGCACTAATTATGCAGGGCTGTTACGTTTGGATAAAGATAAAGGGCTGTTTTCTCCCGTACCTGCAAAAGACACAAGAGGGTACGGGCTGGATTATAACTTCAACGTTCATTGCATCACCGAAGACCGCGAAGGTAACCTGTGGCTTGGCACGGATAAGGGAATAAATATTTTTCATCCCTATCGACAATACTTTCACACCATTAGCGCCCAAAAAGGCGACAAAAACTCGCTGCCTGCTTCTGAGATTACGTCAACCCTGGGCCTGCGTAATGGCGATGTGATTGTCACGACCTGGGGCGGAGGTTTTTGTCTTTATGACAGTTTGTTTCGTCGCAAGGCAATGGTACAACCACCCGGTCCCTATCAATACACCATGACCTGGGATGCGGTGGAGGCGAAAGACGGTACCGTCTGGATAGGAGCACAGCACGGCTTCCTATACCGCTATCAACCCCAAAAAAACACATGGGAAATTACACGTCCGCCTGA
>JBGSYC010000009.1:0-2092 GCA_041751095.1 Flavihumibacter sp. | reverse complement strand
ATCGAGTTCCTGTATGCAGATGTAAAAATTACGGTAAGGCCATCCACAAGGAGAGTATTCCTGGAACTGGAAGAGATCAGGAAATGGAAAGCGCTGGAGCTTCCCAAAAACAAGATCTTCCTGGAAAGGGACAGGGACATGTTCCTGTTCCAGATTTACACCGGTTATTATTACAAGGACCTTCGTATACTTAGAAAGGACCAGTTGATGAAAGATGAAGAATATGGTTTCTTTATCCTTGGCGAAAGGGATAAGAATGGGAATGATACGATCATTCCGCTGTTTAAATTTCCGTATGCTTTAAAAATTATGGAGAAGTATGCTGCTGAAGAAAAAAGTGAGATGGTATTCGGGCCGGATGCATTTATCGAGGAACCGGTTTATAACCGTAATCTTAAAGAAATCGGCAGGATGGCCGGCATCCATAAGCAGGTGTATAACAAAGTAGGCCGGCATACGAATGCACAGTTATACATTAGGTTTGGCGCTCAGACATCTATCGTTTCGAAAATGCTTGGTCATACCAAGGAAGAAACAACGAGGCATTATTATAAAGTAAATATTCCGGAGATAATAGAAGGAACAAAGGGGATTGATTTTGTTAAGATGGGTATATAACAGCTATGGCCTTATTATTGGCAATTTGGTACGCAGTGCGTACCAAATTCAAATCAAGTGTTACACCTAAATTACCCCATGGAGTTAGAAAAAGAAATACAACCTTTATACGAGCAGGTGGTCAGCTTGATAAAAAAAAGCCGGCAAAAAGTTGCGGTCTTCGTCAATGCTGAAGTATCCCTGCTTTATTGGCATATAGGGCAGGTCATTCATACTTTTGTACTACAAGGGCAAAGAGCTACTTACGGGAACCGTATCATAGAAGGTATTGCTTTGCAATTAACGCAACAGTTCGGCAGTGGGTGGTCCTCTAAACACCTGAGACATTGTCTCCGCATCGCGGAGACTTTTACAAATGAAGAAATTATCTCCGCAGTGCAGAGACAATTAAGCTGGACGCATCTAAAGACGATTGGGTATGAAAAAGATAGTCTGAAACGTCAGTTTTATTTGGAGATGGCTATATTGGAGCGGTGGAATACCCGTACGCTGGCGGAACAGATGGATAAAATGCTTTACGAGCGAACCGCTATAGCAAAAAATCCCCAAAAACAAGTAAAAGAAGCAATTGAGAACATGAAGGGTAAACAACAGCCGGAACCGGATATAATATTTAAAAACAGCTATATCCTTGATTTCCTGGGCTTAAAAAACACCTATTCAGAAAAGGATCTGGAAGCAGCGCTTATAGCCAACTTACAGGCGTTTATTATGGAGTTGGGTAGTGGCTTTGCCTTTTTGGAGCGTCAAAAACGGATTCCCGTAGACACGGAAGATTACCACCTGGATTTACTTTTTTATCACCGCAAGTTAAAACGACTGGTAGCCATTGACCTGAAATTGGGAAAGTTTAAGCCAAAATACAAAGCTCAGATGGAGCTATACTTACGCTACCTGCAACGCTACGAAATGCAGGAAGGAGAAGAAACGCCTATAGGGTTAATGTTGTGCAGCGAAGGTAATACAGAGCATATCGAATTGTTGATGCTGGAGGAAAAACACATACGAGTGGCACAATATCTTACCGAATTGCCGGACAAACAATGGTTTGCCGATAAACTGCATAAGGCGATTGAAATCGCTAAAATGCAGGTACAGGAGAATAAGGATTGATCAATTCGTAGTGGTATAGGATGTATGATGGGCTAATATATCAGTTACCCCTTCCAATAGAATAATTTTGGGTAGTAAAGTGGGTAGTAAAAAATTATGATAACTACATTAATATATTATGGAACATTTCAAGACCCTTTGTGGATAAGGATTTGAGACCAACAGGACTTACGGTTAAATAATAAGGAATCGCAATGTGAGTAGTAAGGTGGGTAGTAAACTTGTTGCCTGATCAAATGGGCTTGTTGAATACGAAATTAAAACCATCAATTTCACTTAATGGTCTAGAATGGATAAAGAGTATACGATCAGTTACAAAACTTATTTTAATGAACGGCTCAAACCTGTGCTTTTCCATGGT
>JBGSYC010000008.1:0-5588 GCA_041751095.1 Flavihumibacter sp. | reverse complement strand
GCAGGCAATCTCGTTGACATTACCAAGTTATTCAGGAGCATAAGTTACATTTGACTCAGACCGGCCACCTGTAACATTCCGCGCAGGGTTTGTAAATCTCTTTTCATAGCGGCCAGCACGGCTTCTTCAGCAATCGTAATTTTATTTTTACCACTCTCTGCTCCCCCCAGGTCATATTCAAAATGAATGGACATAGGGCCTGCGATATTGTATTGCTTCAGGAGGGTAAAGTACTTTTTGAAGTCAACCATGCCTTCTCCCAAAGGCACAAGGTGATGTTTCCATGTATCCCCGTCTTTTTTCCAATAAAAATCTTTAATGTCCATACACCGGATGTGGTTGCGTAATAAATCCAGGTCATATACCCATGACTGTCCTCCTTCGGCGGTTCCATGTTTGGGGTCATATTGAACGCCCAGCCACCGGGGATCAATGTCTTTCAGCAGCAACCATAAGTCCCACACAGCCGCGCCAACTCTGACGCCGGCGTGATTTTGATAAGCACCATGAAGGTTATATTTTTTATTGAGCGCGGCCAGCTTCTCCAGTTGCTTTTTATATTTTTCCAGGCTTTTAACCACGCCTAAAGAAGTATCGTAATTAAAGTAGCCCGTGCGGTAATATTTGATACCAGCCTTGCTGGCTGCTTTAATAACAGCTTCTGTCAGAGGTTGGTCCGGATCAATGATGTCGGTAGCCATCATGGGAATATCCAAACCAGCTTTCCTGATTTGCGCGGCGGCTTCAGGCAATTCTTTAACGGCGTTTTCAGGCGCAATATGTCCTCCTTTGCGCACGGTTAAATCTACACCGTCGTATCCCATCCCGGCCACTGCTTTTGCCATCTCCGGAATTGCCAGCCAGTGCAAATGCTTTGAAAAAATGCAGACCGGGCTTGCCCCACCAGGCATGGCAAGGGGCATCAGATTTTCAGCAAGGCCGGTCAGAGGCAATAATGCGCCTGCGGCGGCTACGGTGCCCAGAAATCTGCGGCGGGAGATGCTATCGTCAATATTCTGATCTGTATTCATCTATAATATTTTACGTTTTGGCGCCATAAATGTTTTGGTTTTTCAGGCCGATCTTACAGGTGCATTGATCACCCGCCGAGATTTCCTGAAAGCTGCGTATCTGAATGTAAGAATTTAAATTTATAGCGTAATGTTTAATATCCGGCGCCATTAATTCCCCACTGCCTGCTGACCGCTGATCTTACCAGATTCAGGGTAAAAGGAGCGCCAGGAGCATCGCCTGGTGGTAAGGTTTTTAAAGGTTCGTAAAAACTTCAAGGCCATTCATGCGTTCGTCAATGCAATATTTTGAGTAGCTTAGTACAAAGAATTTGAATGTTGAAAAAGTTGTTTTTTTTACTATTCGTTCATCTCTTCCCCTTTCAACCGCAGGCCCAGCCCGCTAACTGCACGTTTAAAAAGCCGGTAATCACGATCCACTTTGGTACTGGCAATGTACGCGACCTGAATACGCCGGAGCCTTTCAATTATGAGCGTGTATCAAGCTCCTGCCCTACCGATGGCCATTACACCTACACGTCGTATACAAGCGCGTGCTTTCGCGGCGATTGGTTTACGCTAACGGAAGACCATACGCCCGGAGACGTTGACGGCAATATGATGCTGGTGAATGCGTCACCCGGCAGCGGTGCTTTTCTAAGCACAACGATCACCGGTTTAAAGGGCGGCACTACCTATGAGTTCGCCGTTTGGATGATGAATGTGTGTAGAATTACCGAGAAGTGCCCATTCCCCCTGTTGCCGAGCATCACCATCCTGCTCCAAACCCCTTCGGGAAAAACTGTAGCGCAGTTAGGCATTGGCGATCTTGTGCGGCGTGAATCACCCCAATGGACACAATCGCGGGCCGTTTTTACTACACTGCCCCAGGAAACACCGCTAATTCTTACCATGATAGACAGCAGGCCGGGCGGCTGCGGAAACGACTTTGCCCTGGACGATATCACTTTTCGCGAGTGTGTTAAGACCAACCCTGTAGTTACCACCGTATCGAGGGCACCTTTGGTAGTAAAGAAGAAACCTGCACCATCAAAACCCGTAGTAAAAAAAGAAACTCCGGTACCTCCAAAAAGACAGGTACAGATCAGCCAGGTGCCAAAGACGCAAAATGACCTGCCGGTACGTACCGCTTCCGTTATAAAACAGCGGCCAAAGTTGTCTATTGCGCCTCCACTGGTGCTTACAAAAAGGGTAAATACCCTGATCAAAGAAATTGACACAGAAGCGGGCGAAATCAGGCTTGACCTCTATGACAATGGTGAAATAGACGGCGACACCATTAGCATATATCATAACAATGCGCTTGTGGTGTCTCATGCCAGGCTTTCCCTGAAACCCATATCGTTCCGCATCACCATTGATCCCGAACATCCCCATCATGAGCTGATAATGGTTGCAGAAAATCTGGGGTCTATTCCCCCGAATACCTCAGTGATGACCGTAACCGCCGGCTCAGAACGCCATGAAGTTTTTATTTCTTCCAACGAGCAGAAAAACGCAAAAGTGATTCTTCGACTTAAAGAATGACCTGCATTGCAATGATGTATGAAAAAGTTTATTCAGCACTGACTGTGTCCAGCATTTCGATGGTTGCCTTATCCAGAGAAATTGCTGTTGCCTTTACCATATCAGCTATTTGTACTGTCTTTGTAGCACTGGCAATGGGTGAAGTAACTGATGGTTTTGCCAATAACCAGGCAAGTGCAATCACCGCAGGTGTCGTTTCATTATAAGCTGCAACTTCGCTTAACGCATCCAATATCTGTAGTCCTCTTTTGTTCAGGTAATTTTTCATTGACGGGCCACGTTTGCTTTTGACAAAGTCCGCTTCCGACCGGTATTTACCGGTTAGAAAACCACTTGCCAGGGCATAATAATTAATTACCGCGATGCTGTTTTCAACGCAAATTGGTTCCAGCTCTTTCTCGAACGTCGCCCTGTCGTATAAATTGTATAATGGCTGCAGCGTAGCGTATTGTGTAAGCCCGTTTTGCCTGCTTACGGCCAGTGCTTCGGTTAATTGTTCCGGTGAATAATTCGATGCCCCGACAGCTCTTACCTTTCCTTCTTTCAGCAATTGATCGAAGGCCTGCAGGGTTTCCTGGATGGGCGTTTCAGGATCTGGGTAATGGGCCTGGTATAAATCAATATAATCTGTCTGCAATCTTTGCAAAGATTCGTTCACCATCGCGAGGATGTAATCTTTACCCAGCCCTTTTTTCCCGTCCATTTCCGAGCCTATTTTGGTGGCAATGATCACGTCACTCCTGTTGCCTCTTTGTTTTATCCAGTTGCCGATAATGGTTTCCGACTCACCACCTTTATTGCCCGGCACCCAACTGCTATACGTATTAGCGGTATCGATAAAATTTAGTCCGTGCGCAAAAAAATCATCTAATAGTATGTGCGATGCTTTTTCATCTACAGTCCATCCAAACACATTACCGCCAATGGTTACTGGCGGAACTTCTATTCCCGTTTTTCCCAATACTCTTTTTTGCATAGCTATTTAATTGTGGAAGTAGTTATGCCCTTATTGTTCAACAACTTTGATTAAGGTTCCGGAAGGTACCTGTTCGCTAAGGGTCATTCCATTTAATATAGCCATCTCTTCCAAACGTTTATCCGGTACTTTGTATGCCCGCAACACCTGCTCCAAGGTACCTGCACGGGATGCTGTTTTTATCTTCACCCTATCCGGTTTCCTGTTTATTTTTGAAGCATCTGTCAACACTTTAAACCCTTGCATCGTGCCGGTAAAATAAGGTGAATACATTTCAAAGTCTGTTGAGCTGGTGGCGCCAACAATCAGGTAATAACCCTTACCGTATTGTATAACATAGCTTAAGGTTCGCACTACCTGTTGCTGTTGCGTTTGTTGCTGCGGCACCTGGTCAGCAACCATTGCAATCGCGGTTAAGCCATTCACGGTTACGTTGTCTGATGATCTTGCCTGCAGGTTGTATTGCTTCAGCACGTTGCCGGCTGCTTCCTGCAAAGACTGACCCGGAACCAACGTCAGCATCATCATAGCCTTGCCATCTTTAGGCGCCATTTGTACACTCTGCGGGTTATTTTGATACGACCAGTTTGCAGGAACCGGGAATTGAAATTTCAGAACAGGATGATAGAATACATTATTTTCAAGATAACCCTGCTGCGGATCTTCTCCAAAAATCAATCCTTCGATCCTTTTAAGGTAGGCATTACGGTTTACCTGGGGATTCTTTAAGTTCAGCTTCTGCTTCCATTGATTTGCGAGCCGGCTTACCGTCACGAGTCTTTCGCCGGGGTTAGGATGGGTAGATAAAAAGGTGGGCAACTCACCTGACCCTGTTTCGGCCGATTTTCTCTCCAGCGTTTTAAAGAAATTTGCCATCTGTTGAGCATCGTATCCTATCTTAGAAGAATACTCCACTCCCAGCTTATCAGACTGTCGTTCGGCATCCCGGCCAAACTTCAGGAACAACAGGCCGAGACCCTGCGACGCCTGTTCAGCAAATTGTGCAAGCTCAGGACTAATGACCATAGTAGTTATCAATCCAAGCTGGCCTAAAATCTGGTTTCGTTGTTGTGCCACAGAATGTCTTGCAGTGATATGTCCTAACTCATGCCCCAGCACACCAGCAAATTCTGCCTCATTATTAAAGTGCGCCATGATACCGCGGGTAAAGTAAACATAACCTCCCGGCGTGGCAAAGGCATTTAGAACATCGGAATCAACTATTTTAAATTCATAACTGATGTTGTTTCGGTGAGAAATAGCGGCCATCTGTTTTCCTTTTGCCGTAATAAAGCGCTGGAGTGCAGTGTCATTATACAAGCCGAACTGTGCGATAATCTGCGGATCAGCTTCCTTGCCCATTGCAATTTCCTGGGCTTCCGACATCAGTACGACCTGTCTTTTACCGGTTACAGGATTTCTTGCGCAGCTATTAAAAAGAAAACCCAGCGCGGTGATCGTGATTGTTAAATGAAAGTATTTCATGGTACGTAAATATAAAAATGTGCTTCAGTTGTTTATATATCATGCAATGGAAGTGCCAATCTGAAAATGATTGAAGAATATATTAACTCATTACCTGAAAAAGAGAAGGAAGATCCAGTTCAAAAAATCGGAGAAATAATGGCTCCTTATAGAGAAAAAATTTCATTATTGTCCGACTAAAATTACGCCAAAAACCCATACAGTCCTTATTGGACAATGGTTTGATGCATAAAGAGATTTGTTTGAAAAACAGGGGTAGTTGGGGGGATAGTCAGGTGGCAAAAGCAATGGACGCATTGTGAGTTTTTCGCTATGCTTTGTAGGTGTCTTTAGTAAATTCAACCAGCTCTACATAACTCATTAGATGCAATCGTATTGCAGTTATCATATTGGCAAACGATTTTTTGGTAGCAGCCTTTTTTCTGATTACAACCATTAGAAGTATTATCTACTTTATTAATTTCAGTCAAATCGGTAAATCAGGCTAATCATGGTTCAAAAGGGAATGGCAGGAGGCGTCGTTGCGCCTGCAGTTGTCTGAACCATGATTAGCCTGATTAAAGAAATAA
>JBGSYC010000007.1:0-54241 GCA_041751095.1 Flavihumibacter sp. | reverse complement strand
TAATTGCAACCTTATCAGCAAGGGGCGGTGAATATTCAAGTATTTCATCTCGAGATATATGAAGCCAAATTGGAAGTAACATTTCCTCTTCAATGACATTTTGCCTTGCAACTAAGCCATCGAGTTCCCAATTTGTCCATTTCTTTCCGAAAAAATTTGTACTTAGAATAATGATTCCATACCTGCAGTTTGCCAGCCCTCTATCAATAGACCTTCTTAGACTACTTCCTGGCATAAGAGTAAACTCGTCGTACCAAACAGAAATTCTATGCTTTTTTAACTGTTCAGCTAGTGTTCGAACAAACCCATCTTTATCTTCTGAGGCATGTGATATAAAGACATCGTACTCCATCGATTTCCTTTTTTCGACCTGAGAGCCGGAGGTTAGGGATTGATCTCTTGATACTTCTTTTTTAAAAAGCGGTTCTGTTTTGTATAACGCGCCCGAACATAAGAATCCAAAACATTTAATCCTTCTGTTTAATAAGAGATCAAGTAAAATTACTTTTAATATTATACATAGAAGTTGTAGCTATGTTGTAGTAAAGAAAAAGGAGCTACAAGGTTGACCTCGTAACTCCTTGATTTCCATCGTGGTGTGGGGCGGGATTGAACCGCCGACACAAGGATTTTCAGTCCTTTGCTCTACCAACTGAGCTACCGCACCATCCAGAACATGAATGATTGTCCGGGCAGCAAAAATAGGAGATTATATATAATTCCGGAAAAAATATTGCCTGTCGCCCCGGGCAACCTGCCCTTGCTTAAAACGCCATCGCTGCCCATTCCCGGTTGAAATCCTCCCTAAATCCCATATTCACACAAAAACTTTATCCTCATAATCTTTAATTGCTCCCATGAATATTCGCTGTCGCTTAGTTCCTGGAGGGCGGTTTGAAGACTGCTGGTCTCACAGCCTTTAAAATACTCCAGTATCTCATCCTGCTCCTCTTCATCAACCATCTCATCAATGGCGTAATCAAGATTCAGTTTAGTTCCGCTTCCTACTATCGTTTCCATCTCTTCCAGCAATCCGTCTATCCGCATGTCCTTATTCCTGGCAATTGTTTCAAGCGAAATCCTTTTGTCAGTCTGCTGAATGATATACACTTTCAAACCACTTTTATTCACTACACTTTTCATTACAAAATCATCCGGGCGCTCAATGTCATTTTCTTCAACAAACCTGGCTATCATTTCTACAAATGGTTTACCGTAGCGGAGTGCCTTCCCCTTGCTTACTCCCTGGCACTTTTCAAGCTCCACGGTAGTGGTTGGATACAGCGTGGCCATATCCTGCAGAGTGGTCTCCAGGAAGATAACAAAAGGCGGCAGACCTTTTTTCTTCGCCTCCTGCTGCCGGAGCTCTTTAAGCATTTCGAGGAGCTTCTCGTCGGTAGCCGCGGTAATTACCGGTTCATTTGAACCCTCGTCGTCATCGGCGTTGGCTTCCTCAAACCGGTTGTTCATCACTATTCTGAAAGACACCGGCTTCTTACAGAATTTCTCCCCTTTAGCGGTTAACTTTAAAACGCCGTATTCTACGATATCTTTCTGAAGCAAACCCTCCAGCAACATCTGGCGGACAAGAGAATTCCAGTAATGTTCAGCTTCATCTTTTCCTATACCGAATTCCGGTAGATCTTCCTGCCGGTACATGCGCACCTGCGGCGTTAATTTACCCAGCAGTATAAAAATCACATATTCTGATGCAAAACGTTCATCGAGCGCCTTAACCACTTTTAAAACTTTCACCGCGTTTTCTTTTGCTTCGATCCGTTCTTTTGGATTCAGGCAATTATCGCAGCTGCCACAATCTTCTTCCGTATATTCTTCACCAAAATAGCTGATCAAAACTTTTCTCCTGCATACTCCGCTTTCGGCATACGCAACCGTTTCATTGATCAGTTGAGCACCCACTTCGCGCTCGCTCAATGGCTTATCGCGCATGAGGTGCTCAAGTTTAGAAACGTCTTTATGCGAGTAATACAGCAGGCATTTTCCTTCGAGTCCATCGCGGCCGCCGCGACCGGTTTCCTGGTAATAATTTTCAATGCTTTTCGGGATATTATAATGCATTACAAAACGCACGTCCGGTTTATCTATCCCCATGCCAAAGGCTATGGTGGCAACGATCACCTGCACGTCTTCATTCAAAAACAAATCCTGCCGGTTAGCCCGGACTTTACTGTCCAATCCTGCGTGATAGGCGACAGCTTTTATGTTGTTGGCCATCAGTATGTCAGCCAGTTCCTCAGTTGTCTTGCGGTTCAGCGTATATATTATGCCGCTTTTACCTTTGTTCTGAACAATGAACCGCACCATACTTTTAACGGTTTCCTCTTTATTTATTTTAGGCAACACTTCATAATATAAATTCGGCCGGTTAAAGGACGAGATAAAAATATTGGTATCCCGCAGGCCCAGGTTTTTAACGATGTCGCTTTGTACCTTTGGGGTAGCAGTAGCGGTAAGGGCGATGACAGGGGCTTTTTTATTGATGATTTCCATCATCTCGCGAAGGCGTCTGTATTCCGGGCGGAAATCATGCCCCCATTCTGAAATGCAGTGAGCCTCATCTACGGCAAAGAAGGAAATAGTAAGGTCACTGAAAAAATCCATGTTTTCCTGCTTGGTCAGCGTTTCCGGAGCTACGTACAACATCTTCGTTTTACCAGTCTGCAGATCTTCTCTTACCTGTGCTATCTCTTTTTTATTAAGTGTTGAATTTAAAAAGTGCGCGATGTCGTCATTGCTGCTATAACCCCTTACCAGATCAACCTGGTTTTTCATTAGGGCAATCAACGGAGAAACGATTATTGCCACACCTTCACTCACCATAGCCGGCAGCTGATAGCAAAGGCTTTTTCCTCCACCGGTTGGCATGATTACAAAAGTGTCCCTGCCCGAAAGCAACGACCTGATTATTTCTTCCTGTTTACCTTTAAATGAATCGAATCCAAAATATTGCTGCAGGTTCTCGTAAAGCTTATCTTTTCCTTTTATAATAGCGGCAGCTTTAACCGGCGTTTTCTTGCCATTTGTTTTTTTTGAAGCTGAAATAGACATGTTCATAATTTTTCCTTCACGCAAAAGGTATATTTTTTAAAGTACCGGATGATTTTTCAAAGATTGTTCCATATCGTGACGCTTAGGGCACTTTTTTATTGACAACATACGGGTTTTTACTTAAATACCTAAAATTTATCACGCCGTTAACCCGATTTTTTTTGATAGTCCGTTCCAGCACTTTACATGCATTCACGCAGACAAGGCCGGGTTTAAGGTGGCCGAAGATACAAAATTTACTCTTTTATACCGGCCGCCATTTGTTAACACTTGTTTTAAGCTAAAAATGACGATGGGCAATAATATATAGATTTGGGGGGTAGCTTTAAAAAATTAATTTTGCTGCTCTTACATGAACAAAAAAGAAATTCTGGAAAGTGCTTTGCTTACCATACAATTGGAGACCGAATCGATAGCTGGTCTTCAAAATTACGTTAATGAAGATTTTGTCAGGGCGGTGCAGGCAGTTTTCGAAAGTAAAGGGAGGCTGGTGATCAGCGGAATAGGCAAGAGTGCCATCATTGCCCAGAAAATTGTGTCTACCCTGAATTCCACGGGAACCCCGGGTCTATATATGCACGCTGCTGATGCCATTCATGGCGACCTTGGCATGGTTCAGAAAGATGATGTGGTAATGATCGTGAGTAAAAGTGGCAGCAGCCCCGAGATCAAAGTTCTGGTCAGCCTGATAAGGAATTTTGGAAATACGCTGATCGCAATGGTTGGTAACGATCAATCCTTTCTTGCCCGGCACGCCGATATTGTTTTAAACACTACTGTTGCAAGGGAAGCATGTCCAAACAACCTTGCTCCAACGAGTAGTACTACAGCCCAGTTGGTAATGGGTGATGCTCTTGCAGTAAGCCTTATGCAATTAACAGGCTTTTCCGGAGACGACTTCGCAAAATTTCATCCCGGCGGAATGCTGGGTAAGAAGTTGTATTTACGGGTGTATGACCTTTACTCACAAAACGAAAAGCCGGTGGTGACGCCGGGACAGACCCTGAAAGAAGTGATTTTCGAGATGACGTCAAAAAGGATGGGGGTAACCGGCGTCGCGGATAGCGACAACCAATTGATGGGCATCATTACAGATGGTGATCTTCGCCGTATGCTTGAAAAAAATAGTTCCCTGGACCATGTAACGGCAAAAGACATCATGACGATTAACCCGAAAACCATCAGCCCTAATGAACTGGCTGTTCAGGCCCTTGATGAATTGAAAAAGCATGGAATTAACCAATTGGCAGTAACGGAACAGCAACAATATCTTGGTATAATACATTTGCATGATCTGATCAGGGAAGGACTAATATAATTAAACATGCCTTCGCATCTCCCGGAATGAAACAAATAAAATATTTACATTTCACCTAAGGTGAATTCAAGAGCAGCTTATGAACAAACATCATTACGTAGTCATTATGGCGGGGGGGATCGGAAGCCGCTTCTGGCCAATGAGCCGGACAGGATATCCGAAGCAATTCCTCGACATCTTAAATACCGGTAAAACCCTCGTGCAGTGGACCTTCGACAGGTTTGCTTCATTCATCCCCAAAGAAAATATCTATGTGGTTACTTCAACCGAATATACATCCATCGTAAGAGATCAATTACCGGAAATACCGCTTGAGAATATCCTTGGGGAGCCTTCGCGCAAAAATACGGCTCCGTGCGTAGCATATATATCATTCAAGCTGCTGCAGAAAGACCCGATGGCATCTATGATCGTTGCTCCCGCTGATCACATTATTCTCGATACTACAGCGTTCACCAAGGTTTGCCTCGAGGCGTTGACTTTTGTAAACAAGCATAACGCTTTTATTACCCTGGGTATAAAGCCTACACACCCAAATACCGGTTACGGTTATATTCAATATGAACAACATGCCATTACCGATAGCGTTTACAAGGTTAAAACTTTTACTGAAAAGCCAAACCTCGAGCTGGCAAAAACCTTCGTCTCAAGCGGTGATTTTTTGTGGAATGCAGGCATCTTCGTATGGCAGGTAAAGAATATTATTTCGGCTTTCGAAAATTACCTGCCCGAAATGTACGAAGTGTTTTACGCCGAAAAGGAGAAATTCAATACGCCGGAGGAAGAACAATCTCTGAAAGAAATATACCCGCTCTGTACAAATATTTCAATTGACTTTGGAATTATGGAGAAGGCGGATAACGTGTATGTAATACCTTCCGCCTTCGGCTGGAGTGACCTTGGAACATGGAACAGCGCTTATGAAAATCTCGAAAAAGATGAGTTCGGCAATGCAATTGCCGGGGATAATGTTATGACCATAGACTCCGGCAATTGTATGGTTCATGCCCCTAAGGATAAGCTGGTGCTGATACAGGGAGCTGACAATTTTATCATTGTAGATACAAATGACGTGTTGCTGATATGCAGGAAAGATAAAGAGCAGGAAATTAAAGAATACGTAGCAGAGGTTAAAAGAAATAAAGGCGACAGGTTTCTTTGATGTACGATTAGAATCTTTCAAACCTGCCGATAAAGCATTCTGCGCATGTATAAATAGGGTGTTTTAACTTTGAAAAGATTGCTTCATCTGCTTTAAGTTACATCGGGTTTCAAAACAGGGTGTGTCGGTACCTGACATTCATGGCTGACATGTTGCTTACTTCATCGTATTTGAGATCTTCTCGCAAAGCATTGATAATATTAAAACAATTTAACTGAATCAATTTCATTAAGCATGATTATTATTTCTTGTACATCTGTTTAAACGATACTATACCTGCCCGTTATGGTTTCTCTGAATAACATTCTTTTTCTCGATATTGAAACAGTTCCGCAATATGCATCCTACGATCTGTTACCGGGGGAAATGAAGTTTTTCTGGAATAAAAAAGCAGAAATGCTGAAAAAAGACCGTGACGCCGAATCGCCCGAAAGCAGTTACCCAAGGGCCGGCATCTACGCAGAGTTTGGAAAGATCGTTTGTATATCCTGCGGCATTATCAGCGGTTTTGGTGATGAAAAGAAGTTAACCCTTAAGTCTTTTTGTTGTGAAGATGAAAGGATAATTCTTTCTGACTTCTGTGACTTGCTTTTAAAATGGACCGGTACTGAGAAAGTCTTGTGTGCCCATAATGGTAAAGAGTTTGATTTTCCTTACCTGAGCAGGCGAATGGTTATCAATAAGCTTCCTGTTCCGGCGATGTTACAGTTAGCAGGAAAGCGTCCGTGGGAGATTCCTCATATTGATACGCTTGAATTATGGAAATTTGGTGATTATAAAAGCTATACGGCGCTAAATTTACTTGCGTGTATTTTTGAGATCCCGACGCCCAAGGATGACATTGACGGCAGTATGGTATGGAATGTATACTGGAAAGAAAACGATCTGCACCGCATCGTTACTTACTGCCAGAAAGATGTGATTACCGTAGCCCAGGTTTACCTGAGAATGAACGGCGAGGCATTGGTGAAAGTTGAAAATATTGATATAAAATCCTGATCGGATGCCATATATTCACCTGTGAGGGTGAATAGTACCTGATACTGGCGGCTCTTCAGATCAAACCTGTAAACATTCCTTATGCAACGAATAAATTATGCCTCCGGAGCGCAATGGGAAGAAATTGTTGGTTATAGCCGGGCTGTAAAAATCGGCAACTTAGTGGAAGTAACCGGAACTGTTGCCGTTGACGAGAACAACAATGTTGTCGGGAGAGATAATCCTTACGAGCAGGCAAAATATATTTTGCAAAAAATTGAAAAGGTTCTGGAAAGAGCTGGCGCTACATTAAAGGATGTTGTACGGACCAGGATTTATGTTACAGACATCTCCCGGTGGGAGGAATTCGGAAGAGCACACGGGGAAGCGTTCAACAAAATAAAACCATGCACAACCCTGGTGGAGGTCAGCGCACTGATCAGCCCTGAATACCTGGTCGAAATAGAAGCTACGGCTATAATTCATCATACCTGATCGCAGCGGGATGCAACTAAAAAAGGTTGCTCAATGATGTTGTTGTACGCCAGGTCTTTCAAGTATAAATAAAACCTTGTCAAGAATAGGAATTTGTACAACTTAATTATCTCGAAATTTTTGAAATAACAAAACTTTCAGCACAGCAGGGTCCAGGTACAACTTGTGGGGTGGATTTAACTTCGCCGCTGATAATCACCTGTAATCCATCTTGATAAAATTCCATTGGGAAGTTACAAGGAATTAGCTTACTGTCAATTGAACCTTGTTCGATTAACCAAACGGGATGTATGGTGGCAGTCAATTTAATAACTGCTTGTTTGTTTATTATTTGTCTAACTATTGCAGCACCAGGAAAACACTCCCCGGATTTTTTTTCTTTTTTGCAAGAACTTACAATTGTCACCAGAATGAAAAATGCGATTAAAGTCAGAAAGTGTCGCATAAGAGTTTTTATACTTGACAAATTAAATTTTAAAACGTTGCATTAACATGGCAGCCAACATATTTATTTTCCTGACTTTTGCACTCAACTCATAGCATGAACATTCAATCGAAACTATCAGCAACCGGTACAAATATCTTTACGGTAATGAGTTCTCTTGCCTTGGAATACGATGCAGTAAACCTCGGCCAGGGCTTTCCAGACTACCCAATGAGCGAAGACCTTATAAATCTTGTTTGCGAAGCTATGCGCAGCGGGCATAATCAATATGTTCACTCGAACGGCCTTTTGGCTCTGCGGGAGGTGCTGGCTAAAAAAATCGAGTCCCTTTATCAAACTTCCATTGATCCGCTAACACAGATCACCATTACACCCG
This sequence comes from Flavihumibacter sp., assembly GCA_041751095.1. GTDB lineage: Bacteria > Bacteroidota > Bacteroidia > Chitinophagales > Chitinophagaceae > JADCRZ01. Next base: position 46,398 of record JBGSYC010000007.1, on the reverse strand, counting down.
GGGGTACTTATGCCATCTATACCGCACTGACTACCGTCTTGCAACCCGGCGATGAAGTGATCGTTTTTGAACCAGCCTATGACAGCTATCTTCCCAATATACAGGTTAACGGGGCAATACCGGTGCGAATTGACTTGAAGTTCCCGGAATACGCAATCGACTGGAATGAAGTGAGACAAAATATTTCACCCAGAACCAGGATGATTGTCATCAACAGTCCACATAATCCCACCGGGTCGATATTCACTGAAGATGATATTACTCAATTACGCGATGTTATAAAGGGTACCGACATCCTTATCTTATCTGATGAAGTATACGAACATCTTGTTTTTGATGATATTCCTCACCAGTCTATCCTCCGTTTCCCGGATCTGCTTCAAAGAAGCTTTGTTTGTTTTTCTTTTGGCAAAGTCTATCACTGCACCGGATGGAAATTGGGTTATTGTGTTTCTTCACCGGCATTGATGCATGAATTTAGGAAAATACACCAGTTTAACTGCTTTAGCTGCCATGCGCCATCCCAGGTAGCGCTGTCTGAGTACCTGAAAGATCCCCGCTCCTATTTATCCCTTGGCCTTTTTATGAAACAAAAGCGGGATTACTTCCAGGAATTGATGAAGAACACCAGGTTTACTCCGTTGCCAAGCTATGGCAGTTACTTCCAGATATATACATATGAGCGGATCAGTGGCGAACCTGATAAGGATCTGGCCATCCGCATGACGAAAGAGGTTGGTGTAGTAACGATACCTGTGTCGGCATTTTATAAATCCGGGACAGACAATAAAGTGATCCGGTTTTGTTTTGCAAAACAAAACAAAACGCTTGAACAGGCCGCTGAAAAACTTGCCCGGGTATAATATCTTTTTACCCTGCAAAGCGGCCATAACATGGAAGATGTAGCCAGGCTGACATGCATACCGGAAAGCCTTGCTTTCCGCTTTATGATTAGGGAAACCCCCATTTCCGGCACTCACCGCTCCGGCTGCCGCGCAGTATTTTGCCGGGTCTTCATTGCTTTTTAAAATATATGCCCGACATTAAAATATAATGTGCTGCTTTACAGTTTAAGCGGAATAATCCTGTACGAAATCATGGCCGGCCTGTTCTGGAAATACCTGCGCGTTTGTTTAATTCTTTTTTCGGGGCTTATTATCTGTCATTTCGTGTGGTATCTGATTGATCAGCCCGGATTAACCGGTATTTCGCATATGCCGGAAAAAACGGCTTTTACTGTTTACGGCGGCAGGCTCTTTCTTTTTAGTTCCGCAGTTGTTTTCATTGTTGTCTCCGCCCTGAAACGTTTTTTCAAGAATGCCCTGATCGTTTTACCCTTCCCAGATAAAGGAAACCAAAATGCCGATACAATTATCACCGAAGATGAAGTTCCCAATACGCAGTCTTTGGCTATGACTTTTGCAATGATCGGTTCGTGGAAATTAAATCTTTCTTCCGGAGAATTGGTGCTAAGTAATGAGTTTAAAACCCTGCTTGCTATTGACGAAGGGGCAACAGGCATAATGCCATTGGAAGTATTCCTGCGGAAGTATGTGGTTCCGGAGGAAATAAAAGAACTTACGGCTCAGTTTAACCGGGCCGTAACGGTAAAGGAGAACCTGCATTGCGAAGCAAGATTCACCATACGGGTAATCACCGAACAGGGATGGATGCGTTACCTTTTTGTAAAAGGCAGGTTAATGGAGGAACATAAGTGTTTCGGAATAGCGCAGGACATCAGTTCCCAAAAGGAGGCCGAAAATGCTTTGCAGAACAGTGAGCAAAAGTTCCGCCTGCTGGCGGAGCATTCGGAAGATATTATTAGTGTGCATAGCGTTAAAGGAGTAACCTGGTACCTGTCTCCTTCGGTAAAAAAGGTGCTGGGGTACCAGGCGGATGAAATTATCGGAAGATCTATTGTACATTTTGTACATCCGGAGGACCATCATAAATTTTATCCGGCAAATGAGACCAAATTGTTTGCAAAAAAGGAGACCCTGACCATCAGTTACCGCATATTTCAAAAAAACAGGAACGTTATCTGGCTGGAAAGTATCATTAAACCTATCCGGGAAAATGAGGAAATAATTAAATTTATCTGTACTTCCAGGAATGTGACAGGCAGGAAATCAGCAGAGGAAAAGGTACAGAAAAAAGATCTGTTGCTTCAGGCCGTTTCAGAGGCCACTCATACCCTTATTCAAAATCCTGTTCTTAACGAAGCAATTCCAATATCGTTGAAAATACTGGGTTCCATAACGGGTGTAGACAAGGTGTATGTATTTAAAAATCATTTTGACGGCGTTAACCAAACCTGGTTAACAAGCCAGATCTTCAAATGGAATTCTATAACAGAAAATGGCTATAATAGCGCATCGCCGCAGAACCTTACGTTTGACCAACTGGGAAGCATGATCATCAGGTTGCAAAACGACGAAGCTTTTTTTGGAAATGTAAGGGAGATGACAGATACGGGTCTGCAGTCGATGCTTTCAGATTTACATATCGTTTCCATTCTTACATTGCCCGTTTTTGTAAAGAATCAGTTCTGGGGGTTTGTTGGATTTAACCAATATAAACATGAAAGAAAGTGGAGTGAGTCGGAATTTTCAATTCTCCGCTCTTTTGCATCATCAATGGCTGCCACTATTGAAAGCAAACGAACGGAAAAGGAGTTAATGCTGGCGAAAGAAATGGCTGAATCAGCCAGCCATGCAAAGAGTGAATTTATGGCGAACATGAGCCATGAGTTGCGGACGCCAATGAACGGAATAATCGGGTTTACAGACCTCGTACTTACCACAGACCTGCAACGAACGCAACGGCAGTACTTACAAAACGTCCGCAACTCCGCATATGGGTTGTTAGAGATCATTAATGATATTCTTGATTTTTCCAAACTGGAGGCGGGCAAGCTGGTGATAGACCATACACCTTTTAAATTAGGAGAACTGGTTGAAGAGACAATCGATCTGCTAACGGTAAAGGCCTTTGAAAAAGACCTCGAAGTGTTGTATGATGTTGACCCCCTGATGCCGTCGTGCCTGTTTGGAGATCCGGTGCGTATCCGCCAGGTGTTGGTTAACCTGTTAGGAAACGCCATAAAATTTACTACCGAAGGTGAAATCCTGATTGCCCTTAAAAGGGTAGGTGAAATATATGTTCAGGATGAGAAGAAATATCTTGATATTATCATTAAGGTAAGTGATTCAGGGATCGGCATTGCAAAGGAAAAGCTTAAGGAGATTTTTAAAAGTTTCACCCAGGCGGACTCTTCCACCACCCGTAAATATGGTGGCACAGGGCTGGGACTTACGATTTCTAAAAGCCTTGCTGAGTTAATGAACGGAAATTTGACAGTGGAAAGTGAAACCGGTAAAGGCAGCACCTTCTCGTTACTTTTGGCACTTGAAGTGTCTGACGAAAAACCCGGCTTTCTTCCACCCGAAATCCCGTTGTTGAATAAGGTGCTCCTTGTTGACGACAATCACACCAGTCTCCGGATCTTAAATGAAATATTTACTTATCTCGATATATCCTGCAATATTGCCACAAGCGCCTATGAAGCGCTAGAACTGATAAACATGGCCAACGAATCAGGGGAGCCGTTTGACCTCATCATGACGGATCATCACATGCCGGGATTGAACGGAATTATGTTTATTAAAGAAGTTGAGAAAGATCCCTATCCCTTCAAACCTCCTTTCATCCTTATGCTGTCGCCCCTTGAAAAGTCACTCTATCAACATGAGGCGGAAAGGGCGGGAATAAATAATTTTCTGTCAAAACCTGTAAAGTTTAATGAGCTTAACAACGCCTTGCAGTCTCTGTTCGGAACCTCCCGTATGAAAGAGGACGTATATCCGTCTATTCCAACGATTATGAAGTTCACCGAAACTTCCAATATCATGGTTGTGGAAGACGAACCGATAAACATGTTACTGATCTCTGAAGTATTAAGGAGAATGGGTTTTAACGTGATAAAAGCTTCCAATGGAAGAGAGGCTCTGGAGATATTGCCACTGCACGAACCCATGCTTGTCTTCATGGATCTGAATATGCCGGAAATGGATGGGTACGCGGCAACATACATCATACGCAATATGCCGGAGCCGCACTGCAATATTCCCATCATTGCACTCACAGCAGACGCGATGCAGGAAGACAAAGAGAGGTGCCTTGAAGTAGGCATGGATGACTTTGTATCGAAACCATTCAGGCTTGAAGAGATTGAGGCGATACTGAAAACTTACCTGGTTTTGGTTTGAACCCAAACGGCTGCCTTACATCATACACGGGGATAGCGCTTTTCCTATACAACTTAAACAGTACGAATTCCGTCATTAGTCTTTGAAAATTGGTTTATTTTTTGATTCATTTTTTTTATTATGACATCAGCAATGAACAAACTACAACCTTCGCTTCTCTTTTGTATTATTATGGATTGTCTTGGCTATGCCACCTACGCCGTACCCGGACTTGGTGAATTTGGTGATATTCTCTGGGCTCCGCTTTCCGCCTGGATATTTTTCAAAACGTTTGGCGGATGGAAAGGTGCTTTCGGTGGGATATTCAACTTTGTAGAAGAAATACTGCCCGGAACAGACTTTATACCCACTTTTACCATTATGTGGTTATGGAAAAAATACTTCCAGGGAGTTGGGCAGAAAATGCCGTTCAACACCCTCAGTTCTAAATAAATAAAGTAACACCCGCCAACTTTTAGGGGCTATGAACTGAGCATTCTTTATTCCTGCCAGAGGGATCGCTCCGGCAGGAGCTATCTGATGCGCTCCCCATCGATATTTTCATTGAAATTTTATTCCGCCCGACGAACGGGCTCCGGAGGAGCCCCGTGTTTCGGCTCCATAGGAGCCGCGTAAATACCGGCGGTGGATTTTTTCGCGCTGACAGAGCCCTTGAATTTTCATGCGGCCAATAAATGATACATTCCCTGCCACCTCATCACCTCATTTTACACAAAATGTTAACGTTCAAAGCAATAAACTTTAAAATAAATACGTTCGTATCTTTTAGGCCGTAATATTAATTTGGTACCATGCAAAGGAATTCAAGGTATTATGACGTTCAGAGGGCAAAAGTTTATAAAGATTTGTACCGGCCCTCAACAAATCTTTCACGTTTCTTTAAAACAGTGTTGGGCATTTTTCTGGTAGGAAAGTCGCCAATTAGCAAAGAGGATTATTTTTCTTCCAAAAAACTAAAATAGGCTCGTTACGCTTTTATTAAAGTCCCTTTTATAAACATTACTTTATAAAAGTTCTCTATTGTACTTACCCGCCCCTCCGTCTTTCACCCGGGCTTCTTTCGCCCCCGGAACCTCTTTCAAAATTCCCTGGTCCGTCAAAGCTGCGCTGATTATTACCAGAACCGCCTCCTGACCTGTTAAGATTATAGGTAAAAGTAAGCATGAAGTAACGCTTTAACACAACTGTTCGCGTATCTTCAAAATAGTTATCACCCACATTCCTGTTAATGCTCCTGTTCTGGTTGAGAAGATCGTTTACCGAAAACTTCAATTCCCCGTTTTTCTTTTTAAAGAATTGCTGGGCAAGGCTGGCATTCCACAAAGGTATGTTTTGGTTATAACCGGCGGCCCGGCCACTATTCACGAGGTAGTCAAAGTCTGTAGAAATGATAAGGGTTTTTAAGATATAATAATTTACATCTGTGGTATAAGTCTGTGAGAAGAACTCCGTATTAAGAGATTTCTGAACACTGTACTTTGCACTATTGTACGATACGCGAGCCCTAAGCCCGAAATTGAATTTGCTCTGAAAATCAAGGTTTACGCCTGCAGACTGTGTAATGATCAGGTTGTTGGTTACGTTCTTTTGCCTGTATACCTCACTTACATCGCGATTATAGGAAATTGAATTGCTGAAGTTAAAGCTGCTTCCTTTCATACTCCGTAAGGGTAAGCCTAAGGTGGCATTAGAGGAGGCATTAAAGGCGCCGTTCAGGTTGACAGGTCTTATAAACTGAACACCTTTTCCCATGGTATCTATGCTGTTAACGATCTGGTTGGATGTTTGGCCAATATTGACATTTGTATTGAAATACCTGAAATTGGCTGCGTTGAATGTATTGTAATTAAAATTAAAAAAGTTACTGAATTCCTGTTTAAGGAAAGGGTTTCCCGTTCGGATCTGTAAAGGATTGCTTACATCGGGAACGTCCTGCAGTTGATTGATAGATGGCTGATTGGTGCGGCCACGGTAATAAATGCGCAGGTTCTTTGATCGGCTGAATGCATAGTTGAAACTTGCAGACGGGAACAGGTTTGTAAAATTCTGCCTGTAGCTCACTGAAGAATCCTTGCCATTCCGGTTGTAGATAGCACGGATGCTTTCATTATTCAACTGTGATGTCTGAACAGCTCCGCCAACCTGAAAATTGTATTTAACTGTCTGTACTCTGAAATTTGCGCCATACCTGTTGGCCAGGAAAACATTTTCGAAAAAATTTGTCTGGGATAAGTTTACCCTGTCATATTTGCCGCTTAACGGGTTGTAATCAAAAGCGTTGCGGTCTGAGGTGGTTTGATTGTTGGTGTAAGCGTAATTTAACTCCAGTATTTTGTTTGTCCCTAAAGGCTCCGTGTAGGATGCGCTTACCACATTATTGGTTCCTTTTGTAGATTGATTGTTTTCTATGTCCTGGCGTTGTGTCCTCCTGATGGTTCCGTCGGCGTTATAAAAAACCAATGGAGAGTAATTGGTTCCGTTGCCGTCACTATTGTTAACTGTGTTAAACCAACCGAACGTAAAAGTTCGCCCGAGCTTATTAAATTTACGGCGGTATAGTAAGTTGTTATTCAGGTTAAAGCCATCTCTTTCATTGGAATTACGGGTAACTCCGGTGAGGGCCAGGTTTTCAATTCCATCACTGGTACCTCTTACAAAAGTGGTATCTAAATTGTTGCCTGATGATTTTTGAAGGGTTACGCTGGGGGTATATAATATTGAGTTCATCGAATCGATATTATATTCCAGACGAAGGTTAAAACGGTGGTTTTGATTTTTGCTAACAGATTCACTTTGCTGATTTTGGACAGCAATGGAATCGGGGAATATCGTTTGCCGTAAACTGGTCTGAAGCGTTTTGTTTTCCGTTTGAGACAAAAAGTAGCTTCCGGTCACTTCCAGCTTTGTTCCCAGCTTATTGGTGTAATTTATCCCAAGAGAACTCGTTGTTGAGATACCGTTGCCTCCTCCTCCGGTAAACCCGCCAAAGCTTTCCCGCCGGCCCGAGCCGCCGCTACGGCTTCCACCACCAAAACTGCTGCCACCCACTCCGCCAAAGCTGCTTCCGCTGCCTCCTCTGCCTGAACCGCCTCCAAAACCTCCCATCGTGCTTACGATATCATTAAAGCTAAATGCCTGCTTATTTAAATTATTTGAAGCTCCCAGAATGGATATGCGCCTGTCGCCAAGAAAACTATTGGCCATTACGCTGGCCTGGTAGCGGTTATCACTTCCGTAACCAGCCGTCACTCTTCCAAAGTATCCTTTACGTCTGTCTTTTTTTAATTTTATATTGATTGTTTTTGAGCGGCTGCCATCATCAACGCGCGTAAATTTTGCCTGATCGCTCATATCATCAAATACCTGTACAGATTCTATCATGTCTGCTGTAATGTTCTTTGTAGCCAGTTTTGGATCGGTGCCGAAGAATTCTTTCCCGTCAACATATACTTTCTGGATATCTTCACCCTGTGCCTTCACGTTCCCGTCCTTATCTACTTCCACTCCCGGAAGCTTTTTGAACAAGTCTTCGGCAGTAGCATTCGGTACGGTTTTGAAGGCGCCCGCCCTGAATTCTACCGTGTCCTTACTCACCCTGATCGGAGCGGCTTCCACAATTACCTCGTCAAGAAGAACGTTCGCTTTATTCATGTAAACTATTCCCAGGTTAACCACGGCCGAATCTGCTTTAATGGAAAAAATCCGGCTTACATTCCTGAATCCCTGGAAGCTGACAAGGAGGCGGTAGGTTCCGGTATCCAGGTCTTTTACCTGGAATTCCCCCTTAGCGTTGGCGAGGGCAGTACTGACTACAGTAGAATCTTCAGGATCGAGAACCGACACGGTGGCTTCCGCAAATGATTCTTTAAACAACGTATCTGAGAGTTGTCCTTTAACCACGCCGTTGAATTTATCCTGAGCCATAACTGTAAATACGCATGCAGAAATAAGTAACAATAAAAGGAGCTTTTTCATATCTGGAGGGAATGAATGATCATGAATATCCGTATTAGATGCTGTAATACTGTTAAACTTGTGCAAACACGGTATCTTTTAATATCCGTTCCCTGGCTTACAATTATAGAAAATTCAGCACGTTTGTGCCGTTAGAGAGGAATACGCTCTAAGTGAGCTGATGATATTGCCAATGATTATTAACTAAAAAGGTATTCAACGTCTTCTTTGGTAAGATTTTTTACAAAACCATCATCGTCAGAAATCAGGTCTCTTGCCAACACCCGTTTACGATCCTGCAATTGAAGGATCTTGTCTTCGATGGTGTCTTTACAGATCATCCGGTAAGCGAAAATATTTTTTGTCTGTCCGATCCGGTGAGTCCGGTCAATGGCCTGTTGTTCAACAGCGGGGTTCCACCAGGGATCAACGATGTAAACATAGTCGGCCGCAGTCAGGTTTAATCCAACACCACCGGCTTTCAATGAGATCAGGAATACACGGCATTCCTCCTGGTTCTGAAAGTTTTGAATGGCTTTTTCGCGATCAGTGGCTGATGTGCTTCCATCAAAATATTCAAACTTGACTTCCTGCGCTTTTAGTTTTTCTTTGATTAAGGCGAGCATCCCCAGAAATTGAGAAAATACAAGAGCCTTGTGATTACTTATATTTTCCGTGATCTCACGCGTCAGTTCATCAAGTTTGATCGAGTGGTTGGGATACGGCTCCGGCTCGTTAAGAATGGCCGGGGAATCGCAGATCTGCCGCAGCTTCATCAGACCCTGCAATATCGTTAGCTGGGATTTATGTATGCCCTGCGAATCAATAACTCCCAATATCTTATCCCGGTAATCATTGCGGTACGCTTCATAGATCTTCCGTTGTTCGTCTTCCATCTCACAAAACAGGATGGTCTCCGTTTTCTCGGGGAGGTCTTTTGCAACCTGTTCCTTGGTTCGGCGCAGAATAAATGGAAACAATAACTTTCTGAGATGATCTTTCCTGTCCGGCTCACCAAACTTATCGATGGGAATGGCAAATTCCTGCCGGAAAAATTCCAGGCTCCCGAGCATACCTGGGTTAAGAAAATTCATCTGTGCGAAAATGTCGAAAGTATTATTCTGCAGCGGTGTGCCACTCATGCACAAACGATTTTTTGACCTGAGCAAGCCTGCCGCACGGGTTACCTTACTGGAAGGATTTTTAATGGCCTGTGATTCGTCAAGGATAACATAGTCGAATTCGTTTTCAACAAGCATTTTGATATCGCTTCTTAATGTTCCATAGGTGGTAATGATTACATTATGGAGCCTGATAAATTCCTTATTCCTTGTGCGGTCACCACCATGATGGATATGCCAGGATAATGAAGGGGTGAATTTTTTAATTTCGTTCTCCCAGTTGAACATTAAAGTAGTGGGGCAAACCACGAGGGCATTTAGATTTCCGTGATGGTTCTGGTAGTGCTGCAGGAACGACAACGCCTGAACAGTTTTACCCAGACCCATATCATCGGCAAGGATGCCTCCCCACCTGACTTCACTCAGGTAATTCAACCATTGGAAGCCAAAAGATTGATAAGGCCTTAAAATATGATGAAGCGATTCGGGAGGCTCCACCTCCTGGATACTTTTAAATCCCCTGAGCCGGTCATACTTTTCTTCAAGCTTTATAAAAAGTTCTTCTTCATTGCGGTTCTCATACAGCTCATCTATCACACTCATGTGATATTTCGACAACTTTAATTCATTTGTTTTTCCTTCACCAACCCTGAAAAGCAAAGAATATTTTTTTATCCACTCTTCCGGCAGGATGCCAAGGGTACCGTCGTTCAGTTGAACGAACTGCTGCTTATTTCCCAATGCACGTTTAACTTCGGCAATAGTTACCTGCTGGTCGCCGAAAACAATATCCACTTTTGCATCAAACCAATCCGTATTGCTGCTGATATGGATCTTTGTTTGTGGCTTGGCTGTGTTGAACCGGAAATTCTTCAATGCATCAAACCCTGCAACCGGCACCTTCATTTCCTTCATGGCATCAACAAACAGGAAAAACCAGTTGTTTCGAAGAACTTCTGCGCCCTTCAGCACCAGGTTCTGTGAACCTTCAGGTTTGATAAAATTCGAATGAAGCGCTTCAAGTCTTTGGATAAATTCCTCTTCAGTTTCTTTATTGCGATGAATGATAAGTACTTTTTCGCCCTCGGGAATAACAATATCATCTTTGTCACCGGCTTTTGTTTCGAATCCCTTGTAAGAGAAAACAGGTTGAAAAACAAGATAGTCTCCTTTCTCCTGTAACAATAATTTTTTGTCAGGCTCGCCGTCTTTTACTTCATTGATTATGCTCTTATCAAATTCAACAGCATACTTTTTTGTAAGGGGAAGAATAAAATTCTTTAACCGGATGGGCCATTCCGCCTTTGGAACTACCATTTTGCCGTTCCGGATGAAGGGTTCGATAAGACTTACATCCTCTGCCTGATTCCATAAAAAGAGATTTTCCTGGTAGAAAAAAAGGAGGCTGCTGTCAAGCTGGTTGTTGCTGATTTCCGATTCCATGCCGTTGATTCTTACCCAGCAGCTTATTTCGTAATGATTTTTTCCGACCGTTATTTTAAAGTGCGGCGTTAATGCTTCCGGCACAATTCCCACCGTGAGCAGGTTGTCGGTCTTAAAAGGTTTATGGCCGTTTAAATAAAATACAAACGGGTTATGTGAAATGTCTGTAAATAGTTTTTTTAGTTTGGGATGAAGATATTCTATTACCAGGTTTTTCGTTTCTTCAGGCAATTCTTCAGTTTCATGATGGATGATGTTTTCCCAGATGCCGCTAAAGGGAGAATTTCGGTTAAGGTACTTATTTACCTCCGTCTCCTGGATACGCCGCAACGACGGCACCAGCAGCTTATCATCTTCGATTAAAACGTCTGTATTTACAAATTTCGACAGGTCGAGTTTTTCCACCTTCCCAACGAAATTTTTCTGTTCCTCGTCGCTCACACCCTGAACCGCTTCAACCATAAAGCCAGGATAGGAAGCGTAATTAAAGTTGAAAACTACACCGAGGCGCGGCGAAGGGCCTGCCACACCCGGTTCTTCCTGCTCTTCTTCAGCAGGAATTCCCACTTCAACGGGTTTGGATTTGTTGATGGTAAGCGGGTTAATGCGTTTAATGGAAGGATCAAGCACCCGGAGAAAGGGCTTACCTTCTTTATAACTGAATTCAAACTTACCCGCCAGGTCATCGCTTAACGTATAGCCGTAAGCTTCCAGTAGTTTATTTTTCTCTTTGTCCCAATTCCGAATCGTATCAAAATAATGCGGGCCATGAGAGTTGAGCAACTGTAATATTACAATTACTTTGGGGAGACACAACGGGTGAGACGGATCATCATAGTCGCAGCTGGTATCAAAATTCCGTTCTTCATTTTTACGGATAACAACAGCGTATTCTTTTGCATCGATGTCAACTGTAGCTTTTACCACTTCGTCTTTGGCGGTTTCAATTGTGGCTTTATTTGTGCGGAGGTAAAGCTCAGCATCTGTGTAAGTTTGGGGTGAACATAACAGTTTAATTGTTTTAAGATCTATATATTTCATCTTTACAACCGTATGGCGCTGGTCGTACATCACTTCTTCGGCCTTGAGCATGTTCCTGTCAAGCAATTCCTGTAATTGAATCAGGGCAGCAGCTTCATGCCTGCAGATATCGCTCAGGTTATAGGGGCAACCGCAACGCAGGGATAAGGTTTTAGGATCGCTGAATTTCTGAATGTGCACCTTATAATAAGTGGCATAACTGTCATCCTTAACCCGAAAAGTCACAGATCCGAGAAGTTCATCATATTCTACCAGTTCAACATACCCAATGGCATGAATCTTTTTTCCCCTGCGGATCACCTCTTCTGTTCCGCTTGTATAAACATATTTAATAAGATGCGGTAAGGCCATGTAATGGATGTTTGCTTAGTGTCTTTTATTCGCAAGTCATTGCTGCCGTGCAGTTGTAAGGCCCCGGCGGTAAAAGTCAATTGTCAAAAGAGCAATCTGCAAAAGTAAACGAAAAAGCTTACCTATACTTCGGTATTTAAATTAATTTCCTATTAATAAATCACATAACAAGGCAAAAAGGGCTTTTTGTGCCACCGGAGGCAACCCCTCACTCCGGTTTGCAGTCTGCCTTCCCGGCAGGCTAATTGGCGTGGTTAATGCTATCTTGCACTTTGGCAAAACTTCAATGCCGAAGTTCCGCATTAGCCATTTAAACCGGAACTTGCATATGCAGCTTTTTGAAACGTGTTTAATCTTAATTAACTTAATACCGGCTGCGGAATACCTGCCGCTACCCGGTTGATTATGCTTATTGATTTATACTGATCCGCAAATGAAAAATTACCTGATATTTTTTTTATTGTTATTAAGCTTTCCAGGTTTAGCCCAGAAGTTAAAAAAACAGGAGAAGGCAATCGTAGATAATCTAACAGCCCATATCAGTTACCTGTCTGATGACAGACTTGAAGGCCGCCGTGCAGGAACCAATGGTGAAAAAATGGCGATGGAATACATTAGTTCCCAGTTTAAAAAAGCCGGGTTGGCTCCAAAAGGAGATAGCGGCACTTTTTTCCAGGCCTTTGGTATCGATGATGGGAGAAGTTACCATGAAAAAAGTCATCTGTACTTTAACAATGAAAAGATCAGCACAAGTGATTTTTTCCCTTACCCTTTCTCTCCTCAGTTGCAGGTTGAAGCTACGCCCTCCATTGCTTTACAGGAAGCCGGGGTGCCGTGGTTTCTGGACATGAAGGAAGCAATGCAAGCAGCTAAAAATAACCCGCATTTCAACACCACTGATTATCTTTCCGGTAAGGCAAAAGAGGCAGCGAAAAAAGGGGCTACTGCGTTATTCGTATTTAACAGTGACCCCGAAACCGAAAGCCTGAAATACAATGCAAAGGAGAAAACAGAAACCTCCGTAATCCCGGTGATCATAGTTGCCAACAACCTTGCAAAGAAGTATTTTAGTGATGAGACCGCTTCAATAGCCATCAGGCTGAACATTGAATTTACGGAAAACAAGCGTACTGCGCATAACGTAATCGGATATATAGATAACGGCGCTGCCACAACTGTTGTTATAGGCGCGCATTTTGATCATTTGGGATTTGGAGAAGACGGCAACTCACTTCAACGGGCCGGGGAAAGGCTTATTCATAACGGCGCCGACGATAATGCCAGCGGCACATCTGCGCTGATTGAACTCGCAAAGTTGTTGAAAGCATCAAAGCTAAAGAACAACAATTATCTATTTATCGCATTTTCAGGAGAAGAGTTAGGCTTATTCGGGTCTAAATATTTCGTAGAACACCCAACTATTGATCTGTCCGGAACCAACTATATGATAAACCTCGATATGGTAGGCCGCCTGAATGAAACCAGCAAGCTCCTCACCATTGGAGGGTATGGCACTTCACCATTATGGCCACAGGTTTTTACCCGCCTGAACCCGAGTCCTTTTCTTGTTAATAAATATGACAGCAGCGGCACCGGACCAAGCGACCACACATCTTTTTACCGGAAAAGCATTCCTGTGCTGTTTTTTTTTACCGGTCTGCATAGTGACTATCACAAGCCTACAGATGATCTGGATAAAGTAAACGCTGCAGGTGAATACCGGATTCTGCAATTCATTTATAAGGTGATTGCGGAGACCAATAAAACAGGCAAACTTACATTTACCCCTACCCGGGAGCAACAGTCAGGCACATCCGCAAGATTTACGGTGAGTTTAGGAATAATGCCTGATTATACTTTTAGTGGCACTGGTGTCAGAGTTGATGGTATAAGCGACGGACGGCCTGCACAGAAAGCGGGCCTCCAGGCCGGTGATGTTGTCATTCAATTAGGGGAACACCAGGTTTCCTCCCTCGAAGGTTATATGCAGGCACTAAATAAGTTTAAGAAGGGCGATAATACAAAAGTTAAAGTAAAACGGGCGGAAGAAACGCTCGAAGTAAACATAACTTTTTAATCATCACTCCAAACCTCTTATATGACGGGCATGAAACTAAAGCTTGACATGGAGGAAATGGCGGACGACTTCTTCGGGGATACCCGCCTGCTTGGTATCGTGTCTCGTGTTAAAGACTACCAGTTATGCTGGTCACTTAACCAACTGTTCAGGTTTAATCTCCGCATGAATAACGACATTGAAATCCAGCTTACAAAAAAACAACGGAAATATTTTTTCCCTGTTTACGAATACCCGGAGCCTAACAGTTCACTTGTGCATTATATCTATAATAATCAGGATGATGGAGAATACCTCCTGCCTGAATTCAGGCACCTTGACTTTTTATGGCTGCTTAAGGGTGATCTCGTAGATAACGAAAGTGTAAATTCTATGATCAACTCCGTCAGGCATTTAAGCCGTATTCAACTCGTGGTGGAGTTGACAAATGAAAAAATAAAAAACAAAGGGCATCTTATCTTTTAAGGGAGTTTCAACCTCCACACGTAGCTAACCCGGCATGGACAGTCTCTGGTTATATACAGCCAATGACCACTGATAGCGACATATGTTTCACCACGCCTTTCTGAATTTAACTTTTGATGTTTATCTTCAATACAATATATTTAATCAGCAATATTTTCGGCAACAATATAAATGCTATCCCCTGACATCGCTAATCCGTATTTGAGCATTATTTTTATAAACCTGACTATGAAATCGGGATGAAAATATTCATAATATTAGCGGGACTTTACGTTATTGTATGTGCACTGTTATTCTTCCTTCAGGAGAAACTGATTTTTTTCCCGGAGAAACTAGATAAGAATTACAAATTTGATTTTGACGAAGCGTTTGAAGAAATAAATATCAAAACCAACGACAATAAAGTTTTGAATGGTCTTTGGTTTAAGTCGGATAGTTCACGCGGATTGATTTTTTATTTGCATGGAAATGCGGGATCGCTGAGATCCTGGGGGGAAGTTGCAAGAACTTATACTAACTTGAATTATGATGTTTTTATGTTAGACTACCGTGGCTTTGGAAAAAGTGAGGGCTCAATAAGCAGCGAGGTGCAATTATACCGGGACTTACAAATGGCTTATGATGAAATGAAGTCGAAATATAATGAAAATAAGATGGTCGTTTTAGGCTACTCTGTTGGCACAGCACCTGCAGCGAAGATCGCCTCAACAAACAAGCCAGGGTTGTTAATTTTACAAGCGCCTTTTTACAGTATGACGGATTTAATGAAACATATTTATCCCATTATTCCGGCCTTTCTTTTAAAATATACGTTTAAAACAAACGAGTTTATCAGAGACTGTAACATGCAGATCGTTATTTTTCATGGAGATCAGGATGAACTGATTTATTATGATTCATCAGTTAAGCTGAAAAAATTAATGAAAAGAACGGATACCCTTATAACTTTATACGGGCAGGGGCATAATGGAATGACAGGTAATCCTGAGTATCAGGCTGAAATACAGAAAGTGTTGTCACAATAAAATTACTCATCTTCTTAAAAAAATTAAACTTATGTGGAAAGAAGAAAACAACAAGCTATACAGAAAATTTATATTTAAAGATTTCTCAGAAGCTTTTTCATTTATGACAAAAGTTGCGCTGGCAGCTGAGAAAATGGATCATCATCCATTATGGACCAATGTGTATAACCAGGTTGAGATATGGTTATCCACCCACGATGCAGGAAATGTTGTTACCGCAAAAGATAAAAAGCTGGCAGCAGCAATAGACGCTTTCTCCAACCCGTAGCGATGCATCTCAATTTCCGTTTAATTGATTACATTAATGATATGATGATTCCTTACAGTAAACCATCCTATAGGTTCCAGAAATGCGTGCATATGATATCCCTTCAACATTTCTTTAATTTCATCGGTTTTGTTTTGATTAACTGCGATGAGCAAACCACCGCTTGTTTGGGGATCTGCCAGGATGGTTTTCTTAACGTCTGCTCCATCTGCTAAGTTGAAGCAAACCTTTTCGCCATAGCTTTCCCAATTTCGTTGTGTACCTCCGGGCACGCATTTTTGCTCAATATAACGGGCAAGGTCAGGTGTAATCAGGGGGATTTTTTCAAAGTCGATCACTGCGCTTAAACTGCTTCCTTCCGCCATTTCTATCAAATGCCCAAGCAGCCCAAAGCCGGTGATATCGGTCATCGCAGTAACATCCGGCAAACGGCCCAACACTTCTCCCAATTTGTTTAATTGCATCATCTGGCGGGCCGCAATTCCTTTATGCTCGTGTTTTAAAGCGCCTTTCTTTTCAGCCGTGGTTAGGATACCGACTCCTAATGGTTTGGTAAGAAATAGCCTGTCTCCTTCTTTGGCCATATTGTTCTGCTTAATATTTGCCACCGTAACCAATCCATTAACTGCAAGGCCGAAGATAGGTTCAGGGGAGTCTATGCTGTGTCCGCCGGCTAATGGAATCCCCGCTTCCCGGCAAATGCTTCTGCTGCCTTCAATCACCTGCCGGGCAATTTCGGGAGACAACTGGTTAACTGGCCACCCAAGTATGGCGATAGCAAGCACAGGTTTTCCACCCATCGCATACACATCACTGATAGCATTGGCCGAAGCGATGCGGCCAAAGTCAAACGGATCGTCAACAATGGGCATAAAGAAATCAGTTGTAGCGATAAGGGCTGTTCCATTTTCCAGATCATACACCGCCGCGTCGTCCTTACTATGATTTCCGACGATCAGTTTATTGTTGTCAGGCATCACCAGGTTACTTTTAAGTATCTGATCCAGAACCTTCGGTGAGATTTTGCATCCGCAACCCGCCCCGTGAGAATACCTGGTAAGTTGTACTTTATCGTTAATCATCGATGAATGTATTGCTAAATTGTTTTTCGGGATAACCAGCTGATCGCAGTAGTTGTTCTGTGCTGTGGCATGTATTTATCGAATGGCAGGATATCTTTTTTATTTGGTCAGCGGAGCCATCGCGCCTCTGCAAACCTCTCAGATAGTATTTGTCATAGTATGTAAGCAAAATGCGGAAGCATTCCCTTATATCGTTTTCTGCAAGAAATTGTACTGCGGTTTTTGTTTCAAGTCCGCCTAACCGGGCCCTGATCCTTAATATTGAATTCAGTAGCTTTTCTTTATCGAGGCTGCCATATTCTTTTTGAATGTGTGATAATCTTTCTTCAAAGGGGATGTCAAGGAAATACACCACGGATTCCCGCATCTGTTTCCATATTGCAGGAGGAATGATCAAAGCACCAATACGCTGGCTCTCGTCTTCAAGCCAGATCCGTTGCGTATCCGGAACTTGCACGCCCGTTTCTGCAGCGCGTTGAGCTGAGGTGACGGATTTCAATTTCAATTCAAGGCCGAGTAGATTTTCAAACATTTCCTGCGAAGGCTGGGCAGGCTGGCCTAAAGAACCGAAAGCAGATCCTTTGTGGTTAGCCAGAGCTTCAAGATCAATAATGTATTGCCCTCTTTTTTCCAGTTCCTGTAATACATAAGTTTTTCCGGAACCTGTAAACCCCCCGAGAATAGCAAACTGATATGATCCGGAAAAGGTTTCAAGTATATATTGCCTGAACCTTTTATATCCTGCTGCAAGCGTGTAGACTTTAAAGCCATACATGTCTAACAACCACGCGATAGCGGCACTTCTCATACCGCCGCGCCAGCAATGAACCAATACGACCTTTGAAAATCGCCGGCTGGTTGCTCCTGTACTGTCAGCATCATTTACTCCTACCTTTGGTGACGTGTTCGTTTGACCGCCATGGAAACTTTGACCAACAATCGGAGATTGATGGCCGGTTATCAATTCAGCCTCTTCCACGATCTTACGCATCTTTACGCCAAAATAATCCAGTCCGATCTTAATGGCGGCTTCGCGGCTTTGTTGCTTATAGGCTGTGCCAACCACTTTTCTCTCTTCATCACTAAAGAGTGGAATGCTGAAGGCGCCTGGAATGTGCGCATGATCATATTCACCCGGGCTTCTTGCGTCAAGCACAGGAAATTGCTTTGCCAGGTTTAAAAATGCTTCAATTTCTATCTTCTCTGCAGCCATTATAAATGTTAAAGCGAAGGAAAATTCTTGAAAGCCCTGATGATATTAAGTATCTTGAATCAACAAATTTAGGGTATGAAAGCTATTTTATTGTTTTGGATTTTAACGGCATTTCTTTTCGCGGCCTGCGACAGCAATGATAAAGAGAGCAATAGCGAGGAAAGATCAAACGCAGCACGGGATTCAATTGCAGAAAGCAATACGGCCGTCAGCGAAGATAAAGTTATGGTGTATATGAACCAATCCGGATTTTCCGAATACATTAAGACCAGGTCTCCACAATTGGAGTGGAACGCTTTTGCCGTTACCAAATACTGGAAAGAGGAAAATCCACTAAGGCAGGCTTTTACTCCGGACAGCGGTTACTATGACCTTTATGGGCCACTGTTAAAATATTCCCCCGACAGTACCAGGTTTATCGACCTGGATAGTTATAATCTTGATCTTCACAAAGACAGATCGGGCCGGCTGATTGCAAATCCACAGGGGCCTGACACTGAGGTAAGCCTGATTGATCTGAATAAAAATCAACAGACGCGTCTGGTATTTCTGGGTCCCGGTAGTTCTGTTGAAGACGCCGGATGGATCGATAACAACAACCTGGTCCTGATTGGGTACCAGGAAGATGACAGCCTGACGAAGGCCAATGCAGTGATCTGGCATTTTAATCTTGCTGACCAGGTGACCCATCTCTATGAAGTTTCTGATGAAAATTGGGTAACTTCAATCAAGGGTTACTCCAGGCAAAGACTAAAAAACGCATTGCGAGGCAGCAATTTCTAATGCACCCATACATAGCAACAAGCACGATGTAACAAGGGTACTCGTGCAGTTTCGTTGAAACATACAAAAAAGCAGGTGCAGTGAACAGGAATGTTTAAAACAAAACCTGTTCATCACACCCGCTACTCAGAATGCAGGTAAAGTGGGATCGTAATTATTTTTTAATATCAATCAAAACGTCTTTGGTGCCAACGTTGACCCCTTTGTCGTCGACCTTCACGCTTGTTCCTTTTTTGGTTTTTACGCTTCCTCCGCTTTGTCCGATGCTGATTTCCGTCTTGGGCGTTTCTTTTACTTCTACTTCTACACGATCAGTTCTTCTGACAGGCGCCGTGGTTTTTGAAACCGGCGCGGGGGCGGGAGACACAGTTTCGGGAGTAGTAGTGTCTTGAGCCTTGTCGGTTTTCTCATTCGAGCAGGAAAGAACGCCCAGCACGAGACCACTAAATAATACCAGGTAAACTTTTTTCATATTGGATTTTGTTGGTGTGCATAAATTAATGCAATAAAAAAGGGACCGTAATATTACGATCCCCTTAATAACGTATATCTTATCAGAAAATTATAAACTTTCTTTATCTGTTCATGCTCGCGAGGAACTCTTCGTTATCCCTGGTGCCACGCATACGCTTCAGCAATTCGTTCATGGCTTCTTCTGCATTCATGTCGCTAAGAAAAACACGTAAGAGGTTCATACGCTGTAATACGTCCTTATCAAGCAACAGGTCGTCGCGGCGGGTTGACGATGCTACAAGGTCAATAGCAGGGAAAACTCTTCTGTTGGAAAGTCTGCGATCCAGCTGAAGTTCCATATTACCTGTTCCTTTAAATTCTTCGAAGATCACCTCGTCCATCTTTGATCCGGTATCAATAAGTGCGGTTGCCAGGATAGTAAGTGAACCGCCATTTTCAATTTTACGGGCTGCCCCAAAAAACTGCTTGGGCTTTTGCATGGCATTGGCTTCTACTCCGCCGGATAAAACTTTACCACTTGCTGGAGCAACCGTGTTATGGGCCCTGGCTAAACGGGTAATCGAATCAAGCAATATCACTACATCATGCCCGCATTCTACCAAACGCTTTGCCTTCTGTAAAGCCATAGTGGAAACCTTAACGTGTTTTTCAGCGGGCTCATCAAACGTAGAGGCTATCACTTCCGCCCTCACGCTTCTTTCCATATCCGTTACTTCTTCCGGCCGTTCATCGACCAGAACGATCATCAGGTAACACTCAGGATGATTTTCGGCAATAGCGTTTGCTACGGCCTTTAACAACATCGTTTTACCGGTTTTAGGCTGGGATACGATCAGCCCGCGCTGACCTTTACCTATCGGCGTAAACAGGTCCATTATCCTGGTACTAAAATTAGACGCCGAAGTAAATAAGTTTAATTTCTGAAACGGGAATAACGGTGTCAGATAATCGAAGGGAACCCGGTCTCTAACTTCTTCCGGACCTTTGCCATTGATACTTTCCACTTTAAGCAAGGCAAAATATTTTTCACCTTCTTTAGGCGGGCGAACAGATCCATGTACAGTGTCTCCGGTTTTTAAACCAAATAATTTAATCTGGGATGGTGATACATACACATCATCAGGCGACGACAAATAGTTGTAATCACTGCTGCGCAAAAACCCATAACCGTCAGGCATCATTTCCAGTACGCCTTCAGCCTGTATTATCCCGTCGAACTCAATATTAAAAAAATCGTTTTTTCTTTGAGGGTATCCTTTATTGGCAGCCGAATCAGGAACGGTTTGAATTCCCTGGTAATTGCCGTTTTCCTCAAGGTTATTTTCCCGGGGCTCATCAACACCTTCTTCGTTACCGCGTTCCTGATCTTCTCGGCCCTGGTTACCATTATTGTCACCACGCGATACCGACTGGTGGGGTTTCCTTGATTCAACCATATTCCTGGAATCGTTTACATTGCCATCCAGGGTGGAGTCATCATCTGTTTTCCGTTTTGCCGGCTTCCTTGCAGGCGCTTTCTCCTCTTTTTTTGCAACCGGCTTTTTAACTTCGGGTTTTTTGTTCTTTTCTTCTTCAACAGCGGTTTCTACAAGCGCCTCCTGAGGCGTTGTGTTAGCAGCAGATTTAATGATCCTCTTCCTTTTCCGCTTATCTTCCTCACCGTTCTTTCCTGCACCTGAAACTACAGTCTGGCCATCAAGAATCTTATAAATGAGGTCTGGTTTTTCTAACTTTTTGGCATTAGGGATTTTGAGTTGCTCGGCAATATCGAGCAACTCGGGAACGATCATGTCGTTCAATTGTGAGATATCGTACATAAAAACACTTGAAATGAGTAATTCAAAAACCGAACATAGATTGTGAAAAAATGAAATTGAAACTTTTTGAAGGAACCTCGACTGTACTGATAAGCTATGAGAGAATTGACCAATCAGCTTAATTCCAATGCAATATTACCACAAATTTGGAAAAAGCAAAAATTATTTGCCTAATGGTTTACAAGTAAGGTTGAAATTATACGAATATTTGTAAACTGTATCAGCAACATATTCAGATACATAAGTCACTGAGGGAGTGAACTTTAGCAGCCGCAGGTTATCATGATGACCGCGGGTAATCAAGGGAAATTTTCACAACCCAACCCTGAAAACTCATGCATATTGTTAAATAAACAGCAGACACCGTCTCCAGCCCTCTTGCGTGGAACTTATGGCAGACCTGTTAAACGCTGTTTACCAATGGTGAACCTTTTTCGAAATTATCTACATTCTGGAGGGTGACCATAGCGATCTGCGATAATGCTTCCTGTGTGAGGAATCCCTGGTGAGCTGTAATCAGCACATTGGGGAAGCTTATCAATCTCATGATAAGATCATCCTGTATTATTTCACCGGAAAGATCATTGAAAAAAAGTTTTTCTTCCTGCTCGTAAACATCAATACCAAGGTAAGCTATCCGGCCATCTTTTAAAGCCGCTATTGCGGCCTGGGCGTCTATCAATGCTCCCCTGCTGGTATTGATAAGCATCACGCCTTTTTTCATGAGATCCAAAGTATTTTCGTTGACCAGGTGCTGCGTAAGCTCATTCAGGGGACAATGCAGCGAAATGATATCTGAACGTTCCAGAACATCTGTAAAGGCAAGATATTGAACTCCTTTTTCTTCCAGTTGCTTATTGGCAATCAAATCAAAGGCAATCACATTACAACCAAATCCCAGCATGATTTCACAAAATGAAATACCTATTTTCCCTGTTCCAATCACACCGACCGTTTTACCAAAAAGATCAAACCCCGTAAGCCTGTCCAGGGAAAAGTTTCCTTCTCTTACCCTGTTGTATGCTTTATGAATTTTCCTGTTCAGGGAAAGTATCAATGCAACTGCGTGTTCAGCAACAGCATGAGGGCTGTACGCGGGTACCCGAACCACCGGTATCTGGTGCCTTCGTGCTGCATTGAGGTCAACGTTATTAAATCCGGCACATCGCAGGGCAATGATTTTTACCCCCTGTTCTGCCAGTTTTCCGATTACATTTTCGTTTAATTTATCATTTACAAAAACACATATGGCATCGCTGCCCCTTGCAAGGTCAGCAGACAGGTCATCCAACTGCACTTCATGATAGGTCAGCTCGTGGGTTTGATTGTAACGATTGAAGAAGATGCGGTCGTACGCCTTGGTGGAAAAGAAAGCGATTTTCATGCTGCTAATGTACACAAGTCAAACGACTCCCGCCTTCAGCCATTAAACTTTTGTGCTTGTAACATCTTATAAGAATATTCAATGATCGGGCGCTTATTCCCGTTAACACAACCCCGATGCCATAAAGGATTCTTATGCACATGCTTTATATTTGCCAGCCATTCATACAACAAATTGTAAGCAAGTATATGTTTAACACAAGGGTGAAAGTAAAAGATCTGCTGGAAAGCGAAACAACCGGCGACGATGTAACCGTTATGGGCTGGGTAAGAACATTCAGAAACAACCAGTTCATTGCGCTTAACGATGGAAGTACCAACAGCAACCTGCAGATAGTAACGGAATTGGGAAAATTTGATGATACCATTTTAAAACGCATCACTACTGGTGCGTCTCTGAAAGTAACGGGCAGGGTAGTCGCTTCTCCGGGCAGGGGCCAGAAAGTTGAGATCATTGCAACTTTAGTCGAGATATTAGGAGATTGCGACGCCGAAAAGTATCCATTGCAACCAAAAAAGCACAGCCTTGAATTTCTACGGGAAATTGCGCATCTGCGTTTTAGAACAAATACCTTCGGCGCCGTATTCCGGGTGAGGCATGCCCTTTCGTTTGCCGTTCACCAGTTCTTTAATACCAAAGGTTTTGTTTACCTCCACACGCCTATCATTACTGCCTCTGACGCGGAGGGTGCCGGGGAAACCTTCCGGGTAAGTACACTTCCTTTTGAAAATACGCCCCGTAACGAAAACGGGGAGGTTGACTACAGAGAAGACTTTTTCGGACGTGCTACAAATCTGACCGTAAGCGGTCAGCTCGAAGGAGAACTGGCTGCTATGGCCTTTAGTGAGATTTATACCTTTGGCCCTACGTTCCGGGCCGAAAATTCGAATACGGCAAGGCATCTTGCAGAGTTCTGGATGATTGAACCTGAAATGGCCTTCTGTGACCTCGAAGACAATATGAACCTTGCTGAAGAGTTTATCAGGTATATCATCAGCTACGTGATGGATAATAACCGCGATGACCTTGATTTTTTGGCCCAGCGCCTTGCAGATGAAGAAAAACAGAAGCCGCTTCATGAGAGAAGTGAACTGGGTTTAATTGAAAAACTCCAATTTGTAGTAACCAATAATTTCGAACGGCTTACTTACACGGAAGCAATTGGTATTCTCAGAGAAAGCAACCACAACAAAAAGAAAAAATTTCAATACCTGATTGAAGCGTGGGGAGTGGATCTCCAGAGTGAGCATGAGCGTTATCTGGTAGAGAAACATTTTAAAAAGCCGGTTATTCTGACCAATTACCCAAAGGAAATAAAGGCTTTTTACATGAGGCAGAATGACGATGGCAAAACAGTTGCTGCAATGGATATTCTGGCTCCCGGCATAGGTGAAATCGTAGGCGGTTCACAAAGGGAAGAACGACTGGAGAAACTGGAAGAAAGAATGGAAGAGATGAATATTCCTTCTCATGAACTATGGTGGTACCTGGACACGAGGAAATTTGGGGCGGTGCCGCATGCAGGCTTCGGGCTTGGGTTTGAGAGGATGGTTCAGTTTGTGACAGGTATGACGAATATCCGGGATGTAATTGCATTTCCAAGAACACCTAAAAACGCCGAGTTTTAAAAAACTGTCCTTGTACTTTCCTGCTTCATCTGGTAGGCTCTGATGCGCTGGCGGAGATTTTGGCGGATACTCATATAGAACAGGTTTATATCACCGATATGGAAATTTTTCATCCGGAGAAGAAAGCTTCCGGGAATACGGGGGGTGCCGATCCATAAAACCCCGTTATGCACCCGTGCATCTGAGATATGCGGCCTGAGCTTATTGAAGTTAGTGATTACACCACCCTCGTTAAGTTGATAACCTGCATACTCGTTCGTTGTTTTCCATGTTAGCGGGTTGGTTACAAGGCTGGTGGTCTTTTCACTTTCTACAAATGCAGGCAGGTAACCTCTTTTGTATGTTCGCCACCCGGTCAGGCAACCGGTTTGGAGGGAATCTTTACAGGCAGTAAGTTCGGTAAAATAATTACCCGGAATATACATGCCAGGCAGATAAGCTACTACGAGCCTGTTTTTAAGATCACCTTCTTCAAAATATTCCTTCAGCAACCTTTGCGCATGGGTGCTGCCCTGGCTATGTGCGGCAATGATGATTGGCTTTCCATTATTATAGCGATCAAGGTAATACAGGAAAGCTTCTTTAACATCCTGATAAGCGATATCTAGTGCCTTAGAAGCTGCTGAAGTATCCCGGGTATAGTATGCGCGAATATGTGCCTGCCGGTAGCGCGGCGCAAAAACCCTGCATTCGTTGAAGGCGCTGGCCTGGTATAAAATGGTTGAGCGGTCCGTTTTCGCATTAAGGATAGTATTGCTGATTTCTGCATTCCAGCTTGTGTCGTCATCGGAAGTAAGTGTTGTCGGATGCAGGAAAAATACATCTGCCGCAGAATCCTTTTTGTAAGCGTTTTTTAACATCCCGGGAACGCTGTCTGAAGGATCAGCTTTGTCGGGATGAGCCGCCCAGTTTTGCAGGTTGCTGTAATCCGGCGTTGAAGTACTATTATCAAAAGAGTACGGCAGTCCGTTTTTCGCGTAGCGTGGCGAACAGCAAAGGAACAAACACACGCACTGAACCGACAATAATAAAACAGTTCTTTGTATCAAAATTTCTATTTTTACGGTAAAACTAACAACAAAATTTTTCTAACTTAAATGCCTCACTTAACATGTCTATTCCTGTAGTCGACCTTGCCGATTTTTTATCCGGTGATCCTGAAAAAAAGAGAGCTTTCGTAAATCAATTGGGCAGGGCTTATGAGGATGTTGGTTTTGTAGCTGTCAAAAACCATGGTATACCTGATCAACTGATCGGGGAGTTGTATACGTACGTGCAACAGTTTTTCGCGTTGCCCTCAGATGAAAAAAGAAAATATGAAATTCCTGGGCTGGCTGGCCAGCGGGGTTATACTTCTTTCGGAAAAGAGCATGCGAAAGGCAGCGAAGCTCCCGATCTTAAGGAATTTTTTCAATTCGGACAAACTGTGGAAGACAATGACCCGGTGCAATCAGAATACCCCGACAATGTGACGGTAGAGGAAGTGAAAGAATTTACGCCGACTTTCCGGAGCGCGTACAGGGCGTTCGAAACATCCGGAAGAGCGCTACTGCGGGCCATTGCATTATACCTCCAACTGGAGGAAGATTATTTTGAAGCGCATGTACATAACGGCAATTCTATCCTGAGGGCTATTCATTACCCGCCCATTACGCATGAACCTAAATCGGCTATCCGTGCCGAACAACATGAAGACATCAATCTGATTACTTTACTGGTAGGCGCTTCAGCCGATGGCCTTCAGATTCTTACCAAAAAAAACGAATGGGTCGGTGTCACATCTTTACCGGAACAAATTGTAGTGAACGTCGGCGACATGTTACAACGGCTTACCAATAACAGGCTAAAGTCCACTACACATCGCGTTGTAAATCCCCCCCGGAATATGTGGCATACGTCGCGCTTTTCGATTCCGTTCTTTCTCCATCCCCGGGGTAAAATGAGCCTTGCATGTCTTGAAAGTTGTGTAGATGAAGAACATACCAGGACCTACCCGGATGCAACAGCAGGCGAATACCTCGATGAGCGCCTGAGGGAAATCGGACTGAAAAAATAATCTGCTTATCATAATAACTTAGTAGCGGGAAAAGGAGTGCGCTTTCAGAAGAACAGTGAACTTCTTTGCGCGGGTGCTAACGTTCCCACATAGCTTTTTTAGCCGGTAAAAAGAGTAGAATAAAAACCCCGTAAATCATCTCAGCGTTTTTTTTTTGTACTACGGATGTATAAAGGCAAAACAAAGACATGGTATGTCATTCATTCCTTAGGCTGCGGCCGGTTATCCGGAAGAAGAGTAGAATATAGATTTTTATGCTGGCACAATTTTTATCGAGATATGAGTATTGACCCTTTGCCACATTAAGCGTGGATGCCGTATTATTTTAACAGCTTTGGGCTGATCTGTTTTTGAGATTAGTAAATACATTTATCAAGCCTTATAAAAAGAATAATTATGCTTGCAATGAATTATCGCGGACCATACAGAGTTCGGGCAGACCGCAATAAGCCGTATCCTGAGATCCAGCATCCGGGTGATGCAATTGTCAGGGTAACGCGTGCGTGCATTTGTGGCTCGGATTTGCACATCTACCACGGCCTCGTTCCTGATACCCGGGTAGGAACGACCTTTGGACATGAGTTCATTGGCGTTGTGGAGGAAATAGGGTCATCTGTTGAAAAGTTAAAAGTTGGTGATAACGTTTTAGTGCCTTTCAATATCGCGTGCGGGAGTTGTGCCTTTTGTAAGCAGGAATTGTTTGGCAACTGCCATGAATCCAATCCGCAGGCAACAGCGGTAGGCGCAATCTATGGTTATTCCCATACAGCAGGCGGCTATGATGGAGGGCAGGCGGAATACGTACGTGTTCCTTACGCCGACGTAGGGCCTGAAATTATCCCTGCGGATATGCACCCTGATGACGCGGTTCTTTTAACCGACGTGGTGCCTACAGGTTACCAGGCTGCAGAAATGGGCGGTATAAAAAAAGGAGATACTGTTGTTGTGTTTGGAGCCGGGCCGGTCGGAATTATGGCGGCTAAGTGCGCCTGGTTATTTGGCGCGGGCCGTGTGATTGTGATCGATCATGTGGAATACAGGTTGGAGTTCGTAAGAAATTATGCCCAATGCGAAGCATATAATTTTAGGGCTTTCGGTGACCCGGTGTTGTTCCTGAAGAAAACAACCGGCTGGTTTGGTGCAGACGTTTGCATTGATGCAGTAGGGTGCGAAGCTGCAGGAAGCGCCCTTCAAACCATTACCGGTACCAAATTAATGTTACAGGCTGGTTCTGCAACCGCACTTCACTGGGCCATCAATTCAGTAAAAAAAGGAGGGATCGTTTCAATCGTTGGGGTTTATGGTCCTACTGATAACCTTATCCCGGTTGGCAACATTGTCAATAAAGGACTTACCATTCGCGCTAACCAGGCTTCAGTAAAACGCCTTTTGCCAAGATTGATTGAACATGTTCAATCCGGCCGCCTCAACCCTAAAGCGATTATCACTCACCATATACCTTTGGAAGAAGTGTCTGATGCATACCACATCTTCTCGGCCAAGCTTGACAATTGTATTAAACCCATTCTTATTCCACCTTCAGCTAATTAAAATAAAGATCATGGAAAATACTACAAACGATTATTCACATATAAACGGTTGGGGAATAGACGCTGATCCTGAAAATGAGCCAAATTATCCCATGAAAAAATATACCGGAGACGACCACAAGCGACTCGACTGGGAACGGCCGCTACTTCAACCGGTAAACATGGAGGTGCTTGTTTCCAATGAACGGCCTAATGTTACTGCGGTCTTTGGAACGTCTGTACCACCTTCCGGATTAAGTGGGTTAATCCGCAGGTTTGCTTTTAAGTTCAGCGAATCGGAATACGGGCATTGGCTGCCGTTATTGATTGCAGACCGCGTTAATGTAGTTGAGGGTATTGTTGATGACCTCAGACACGGCCATTTTCCAAATATACTTGCAGAAAAAGGATGGAAAGCGGAATGGACGCATAACCGGAAAGCCCTGATTCAAAAAGTTGCCGTGACGGTACTGGTATCGGTTGCCATAGCAGCCGTTATGTATAACCAAAAGAGAAAAAACGGGAAGCGTTTGCGGCCCAGCCATTGAAGCGGTTATAGATCATTGCGGTTTATTTAAATACAATTTTATATGACGTGTGATAATCAGGGCAGTGCATTTGGACTATGGCGCTTATGCATTGCCCCTGATATAATTGCTCATTATTAGTTTGTGAATTGTACCCCTCCCATACTTAAATCAACGATTACCTGTCCTGAATGCGGTTTTCAGAAGGTGGAAACAATGCCGGTAAACGCCTGCGAGTACTTCTACAAGTGTGCCAATTGCAATACTTCATTAAAGCCCCTTGAGGGAGATTGCTGCGTGTTTTGCAGCTACGGCAATGTGGCCTGCCCGCCGATACAATTGAATGTATCTTGTTGTAGCTGATCTTTCAACGGAAATGCAGGGAACCCCAATAATAGTAATTAACTCACTCCGGAGTGCCCTGCAATTTAGCTAAAGGGGAGGCTTATTATTTGCATTGACTTGCGTAATGATAAATAAATTTTCCAATCTTTTCAGGGATTTCTTTGACAGTGAAAAGGTCGCTGGTTTGTTACTCGTGCTCTGTACCGCTATTTCATTAGTTATAGCGAACTCATCTTTAGGAACCGACTATATTCACCTGATACATCAAAAGCTTGGGTTCTCAATTGCAAATATTTCGCTTAACTACCCGGTTGAACATTGGGTTAATGATGGATTGATGGCCATTTTCTTTCTTATGGTTGGCCTTGAAGTAGAGAGGGAATTATATGTGGGGGAACTTGCTGATTTTAAAAAGGCTATACTTCCGCTCGCAAGTGCAATTGGGGGTATATGCGTTCCCGCCCTGATACATTTTATATTTAATAAAGGAACAGATACAGCATCGGGCTTTGCAATACCTATGGCCACAGACATCGCGTTTGCCTTAGGCATTTTAGCGTTGGCTGGAGGTAAAGTCTCAACATCGGTAAAAGTATTTTTGACTGCCCTGGCAATTATAGACGATATAGGCGCTATAGTTGTAATTGCTTTCTTTTACACCAAAACGGTTTTATTTAATTACCTAATCACAGCTCTTTGCATTTTAATCGGGCTGTTTATTTTAAACAGGTTAAAGGTGAAAATATTAATTTTCTATCTGCTGCCAGGAGTAATACTATGGTATTGCTTTTTAAAGTCAGGAGTTCATGCCACAATCGCAGGAGTATTGTTGGCTTTTGTGATTCCTTTTGATGAAGACGACAATAAAAACATTTCCTACAAGCTTCAACACTTCTTACATAAACCAGTAGCTTTTATTATTGTACCCGTCTTTGCCTTAGTAAATACAGCCATTATTCTTCCTTTGAATATTGTATCGGGGCTTTCTACTGCTAATTCACTGGGCATTATTTTTGGACTGTTGGCAGGGAAGCTCGCAGGAATATTTTTGTTCCCTTATTTTTTGATAAAAGCAGGCATGGCGCAACTGCAGGAAGGAATAAACTGGAAAAATCTAATCGGCATAGGTTTCCTGGGCGGCATAGGGTTTACTATGTCCATGTTCATCAGCAATCTTGCTTTTGATGACCCGGAGATAGTAGCAAATTCAAAATTAAGCGTACTTTTTGCTTCTGCTATCGCGGCTGTTACCGGGTTGTCCATTTTTCTTTCCAATAAAGCAGCAGAGGAAGGTATTCACCCGAATGGTTCCACCTGATCGGGAAGGGTATTTTTATCCATTTCTGCTCCAGATGCCCCCGGATCGGTTGAATTATCGAAGTGAGTTCAATCTATTCAGCCTTTCACTGAAAAGCAGGCCTTCCGCTCCAGGATCGAAGTTTCTAATCTATCCACGTATTCAGCTTGGTACTGGCAGCCATTAGGGTGCTGTTAGACTTTTATTGAAAACCAAGGAACAGGTAATATTTTTATTATCAGAGAAATCCTCAAGGCTACAATCATGCGGTTACTTAAATTTTTTTTGTTATTATTTTTTTGCACGCCTGTCAGGGCACAACAAACCTTAATTATAAAAATAACAGGAGGTGACAACCAGAGACCCGTCCCGGCTAGCATTGTAGTCAGGGAAACATCGAAAGGTTATCAGTCAGGTGCTTCAGGCATAGCTTCCATTATTTTTCCAGCCAACACAAGTTATACACTTACAGCATCGGCTGTCGGCTATCAGGAAAAGGAGATAAAGGTCGTCATTCCGTACGCTTCCGATACAATAGCGATTGCACTTGAAAATAGCAGTGATGAAATGGAAGAAGTCATTGTTCAGTCCACCCGAACCAGCCGCACCATATCAAATGTACCCACCAGGGTAGAAACTATCGAACTGGAAGAGATTGACGAGAAAAGCAATATGCGTCCAGGCAACGTTGCGATGATTTTACATGAAAGCACCGGTATCCAGGTGCAGCAAACTTCTGCTACTTCAGGTAATGCGGGTATCAGGATACAAGGCCTGGATGGCAGGTATACGCAGCTTTTAAAGGATGGTTTTGCCAGCTTTGCCAATTTCTCCAGCGGCTTAAGCGTGCTGGAAATCCCTCCGTTGGATCTCAGGCAGGTGGAAATTATCAAAGGGCCTGCCTCTCCGCTGTATGGCGGAGGAGCAATAGCGGGTGTCATAAATTTTATTTCGAAGTCACCAAAGCCTGAACCGGAATACAGTTTTATTGTTAACCAATCAAATATCGGCCAGAGCAATATCGGCGGATTTGCTGCACGGAGAGGAAAAAAGGCTGGCTACACTTTGCTGGCATTACACAACCGGCAAAAAGCATACGATGTAGACAAAGATGATTTTACTGAAGTGCCGAAGTCCATTGAATTTACACTGCACCCCAGGTTGTTTTTATTTCCAGGTGAGCATACCACAATTATTATCGGCAACAGCTTTACAACAGGGGACAGAACCGGTGGTGATGTTCAGGTAATAAAGGACAATAGAAATCCGTTACATCAGTATTTTGAGAGAAACCAAACCATTCGAAACATCAGCACTTTTGAATTTGACAGGAAAATAGGGCAGCATAAGAGATTTGTAGCCAAACAAAGTTTTAGCTTCTTCAACCGTAAGATTACTCTTCCATCATACATCTTTGCCGGAATTGATTACAATGCTTTTTCGGATATTTCGTATGTATTCAATGCTGATAAGCATGCTTTGGTATTCGGCGTAAATTTTATTTACAATAAATTCAAACAGAAAGATGACAGGATCAGCTATAGAAACAGTATTGGGAAAACCGGTGGATTGTACGGCCAGCATACCTGGGATGCTACAGATAAAGTTAAAGTGGAGAGTGGCTTACGTATTGATGTCGCTGATTACGCAAATGCACTTTTCTCCAGATCGGAGGTATTTATCCTGCCAAGAATATCAGTATTGGTAAAATATAATGCTGCATGGTCTTCACGGATTGGCGCAGGTATGGGATATAAAACACCCACATTATTTACAGAGGAAACGGAGATCATTCAATATAGAAATGTTGCCCCGCTACATAATGTCAGATCTGAAAAAAGCTATGGAGGAACGGCAGACGTAAACTATAAAGCCGGCATTATGGACAACCTTGCTTTTACATTAAATCACATGTTCTTTTATACGATCATCAATAAGCCTCTTATCTTAGAGACTGCGGCCTCCGGGGATCACAGCTTTTCAAACGCTTCAAGGCCGGTGCATAGTGCAGGGTTTGAAACAAACGCAAAGTTTATCTATAAAGAAAATTTCAAGCTGTTTTTGGGGTACACATTCACCGACGCCAAAGCTACGTATGTGACAGGAAATCAATTTCTGCCCCTGGTTCCGATGCATAAGTTAAACTCGGCACTGATCTATGAAAAAGAAGGAGTGGTTAAGTTGGGATTGGAAGGGTATTTTACAGGCAGGCAATATCTAAGCGACGGCACGCGCACCCCCGATTTTTCGGTGTTTGGATTTATGGCAGAAAAGATGTTCCAAAAATTTTCGTTGTATATCAATTTTGAAAACTTTACCGACACAAGGCAGAGCCGCTATAAGAATGTAATAAACGGCTCACCTCTGAACCCGACCTTTGATGAAATATGGACACACACTGAAGGATTTGTAGTGAACGGTGGCTTAAAACTGAGATTATAGCATGAACAATGGCATGTTTTCAATTATAACGGGCAGCTTAATCGTTAGCATGCTGCATGCCGTTATACCCAACCATTGGTTACCGGTAATGGCAATAGGCAGAAAAGAAAATTGGTCACCGGGGGAAGTCACTAAAGTAACATTGATCTGTGCATTGGCACATGGCGCAAGTACGATTTTTATCGGTGTTCTTTTAGGATTATTGGGTGATAAGCTAAGTGATAATCTCTCTCAGTTCACCAGCATCATTGCACCGGTTATCCTCATTTCGATAGGTCTGGTTTTTATTTACCGTCATCATAGGCATAAACATTTTCATCTCAACCAGGACCCTAAAAAAAGAAAGTCCAAACCGGCGATTGTAACGGCGTTGGTTGTAGCGATGTTCTTTTCTCCGTGCCTGGAAATAGAAGCTTATTTTTTGCTGGCAGGTACACAGGCAAGATGGCTTATCTGGTTCATCGCCGCTATGTATCTATTTGTTACAACAACCGGCATGTTGCTATTGGTAAGGTACGCTTATGCAGGCTTACTGAAACTTAACTGGCATTCCTTAGAGCACAATGCGGGAATCATAACCGGACTGACTTTACTGGCGACCGGCCTGATTACACTTTTAGCCAGCTAATCGATTGTTATTACAAGTTTTCATAGCGTGTAACTAACACTAATGATCCTTTATCTGTGTTCCCACGGACCACATGTTGCCGGCAAAATCCCTGAACGAGCCTCGTCGGTCGGGGTCACCTTCTCTTTCGCCGGGTGGTTCTACACTTCTACAACCAAGGCTCAGTGCTTTGTTGTAAGTTTCGTTGACATCGGGAACGTAAATATGAATCAAACTGGTATTTGGCGGATACTGATCAGACGAGTCACCGATCATAATAACTGAGTCGTCAATTAGTATCTCTGCATGCATTATCGTTCCGTCCGGGTGGTCGTATCTTCGCAGTTCCTGCGCATTAAATATTTGTTTCAGCAACTGAATTATCTGCTGTGCCCCATTTACGACCAGATAGGGCGAAACGGAATTATAACCATGAGGTTTGTAGCTGCCCATAATATTTTTTTAGAACATTATTCAATTATTTACCTAATATAGTGACACGGGAAATCCGTTAATGAACGTTCCCCCCTGCTTATATTTACTTATCCTCTTTTAAGGTAGCCAAAAAACTTACAACATCCCTGATCTCTTTTTTTGAAAGTATGTACCTCATCTCCGGCATACTTGATGCGGCATTGATCCGTTTCACTACCTGGTCTTTTGAGATCACTTCATTTTGTTGCTCCCCTGCTTTGACAGTGAGGCTGGAGTTGGTTTCCCCCTGCAGCACGCCGGAAAGGGTTTTGCCATTCCTGAGATTCACCGTTACTATCCCGAACCCAGGTGCTAACCTTGCGCTCGGATTGATGAGTGCTTCGAGAAGCTGTGGCCGGGTAAGCCTTGCTGCAACCCCGTTCAACCGCGGACCGGCATTGCCACCCATGTCATCATAGGCATGGCACCTGATACACTGGGCCGTCTGGTTTCGAAAGAAAATATTCCTTCCCTTTTCCGCATCGCCGCCATAAAGGCTCCCGGCATAAGATGCAGTAAGCTCATCCGGCGATAATTTTGAGCTTGCCTCTTTATACCGGGCGATCAATTGCGGTGACCTGGTACTGTCAATAGCTTCTCCTAACTCAAGATATACATCCGGAGAAAGTTTCCCGGACGACAATTGCATCAGCAAAGCGTCGAAAACCTTCGCGGAATTTTCAACCGGTAACTTGCCAAGTGTTAAAAGGGCGGCTTGTTTTTCTTCAGACGTCTTGGTATTGATTACGTCCGACAATAAAGACACCATCAGATCTTTGGAGATATCTAATTTGCCCAGGAGATCAATCCCTGCTATCCTTACCTTTTTGTCCTTATCTGCAAGGGCGGTCTGTATTGCGTCACTGATTCTTTCATCTTTCATAACGGCTAAGGATTTCAGGGCTTCTACCCTCACTTCAGGCAGCCTGTCATTTTTCAACAGCCCGAGCAATGGAGCAGCGCCCTGCCGGATATCAAGCTTGCTGATTGCCCGGACAGCACTTATTCTTACAGTCATGTCCTTGTCACCGGATAGCCTGACCAGTGCATCGCCGGCAGTGTTTTTAATAACCGAAGGATCTCTTTGAATAACTCCCCTGTATCGCCCGTCTACCCTGTCAAGTACAGAGGGCTTTGGCCAGGTGCTAAGAGTAGCTATAGCTTCGGCCCGCATTTTAGCCGGATTGCCCGGTTTTACAGAATACTCCAGCAGGTTTCGCATGGCTTCGTCCGTCCCTACCCTTAGGTTCGCATTGATCGCCCTTCTTACGAGAGCTTCGTTTGTAGAGCGTGTGTTCTTTAAGAGATTTCCCAGGGCAGGAAGAGCGTCATTGATGGAAAGATCGTCATTGATGGCCCGTGCGGCTTCGGTAACGATATACTCATCAGAATCATTTAAAAAAGCGGTAATCCCGGCATTACCCATTCTTCTAAGCGTTACCACAGCTGCAATCCTTAAAGCCCGCGATGAATTATTTGCCAGGGCAATCATGGGATCGGCTTTGCCTATCCTTGCGAGCGCCAGGCAGCCTGCATGGCGCAGATAAGCATCTTCGTCATTATTATCTTTTAAGAATTCGATGAGCGGGTTAATTGCCGGTTCATAGGTTATTCTTCCCAAAGCTTCAGCGGCAAAGAAACGTGCACGGCTGTGAGAATCTTTCAACAAAGGAATAAGATTGTTACCAGCTTCTTTGTAACGGATATCACCGATCCATTTTGCAGCCTGGGCACGTATCTCGGGATCATTATCCTGTAACAATGGAAGCAGGGCCCGGGCATATTTATTTTCGCCGCGCGAGAGCTGGCTGATTCCCCAGATGGCATGAACCCTGGCTAACTGGTTAGCCGTTTGGGCAAGAGATTTCTGAAATACAGCAGCCCCTGCGGCCCCGCGTTTTACCAATTCAAATTGCGACTTGAGTCTGACGCGCATATCCGGATTGAACAACAGGTCTCCGAGTTCGCCATCTTTGTTTTTGCTGAAATCAGCCGCTAACAATGTTTTCGTTTGCAGGCGCTCCGCGCTTGCAGCCCCGTTCATATCATCGAGCTTCCAGATCCGGCCAAAACCTCTTGTGTCCCATCCATCAATCCAGTCTGCAACGTACATAGAACCATCAGGTCCAAAATCGAGTCCGGTCGCCAGGATTCCTCCTAAGATTTGTTTATTTTCACCAAGCTCAAAAGTGGCGCCTTTAGGCTTTAATTTAAAACCGTAAATTCCTGATTTAGCCGGGTTGCCCACAAATTCTGCAATGAAAAAAGTGTTCTTATACTTCGGACTCAAGGCAGTACCCGGGTTATAGACCATTCCTGCAGGGCCGCTGACAAAATTACTAATGCAAGGCGTAATATAAGCTGCCTGGCTATCAAACCTGGGCATCCACAGTTTTTCATCCATCCACACTTTATAAGTGTTATTATCCGGATCCCTGTACTTACCATATTGCCAGTTGCTCCTCCAGCCTGCATCGGAACCGTTAACAATGTAAACCAGCCTTTCTTTTTCACCGGCGTGGTCGCCATCATTGTCTTCACTGATAAGATTCCCGTACTCGTCAAATACAAATTCATGGGTGTTGCGGAGACCTGAAGCGAATATCTCAAAGTCGCTCCCATCGGGATTGGATCTGGCAATCACGCCGCAGTTGGGATATTCCCACTTTTGGCCATCCTGGCCTTTTCCATTAAACCCTATGTCACCGATCTGCCAGTAGATCCTGCCATCCGGCCCCATCTCCACGCCTGACATGCCGTGTCCTCCAAAGCCGATATGCACGCCATAGCCATGCGAAATAGAGGTCTTTTCATCCTGGATGCCATCTCCATTCTTATCCTTCATCCTCCATAA
The DNA here is from genome assembly GCA_041751095.1 of Flavihumibacter sp. GTDB lineage: Bacteria > Bacteroidota > Bacteroidia > Chitinophagales > Chitinophagaceae > JADCRZ01. The sequence goes on along the minus strand of JBGSYC010000007.1, from coordinate 9,873 downwards.
ATCCGGGCCTACTGCAACAAATAGGTCATCTCCATGGCTTAATATACCACCGGCCACATCGGTAACTTCATCGTGGAAATCATCCACTACCAACTGAGACTGGTCCGCTACGCCATCGTTATTGAGATCCCCCATACGATACACATTTTCCCTTTCCACGGTCATATCCCGCCAGTCATGAGAACTGTCACCATTAACATCTTTCAGCCAAACATTCCTTTTACTGTTCTCAGGTGACAGCTCTTTATGCAGGAACGCACGTTTATCTTCAATCGTTTGCAATTGTATTGACGGGATCTCCCAATCTCTGTGGCTGCGAATATCGAACTCAGAATTTTTCTGCCTGTTGGTCGTTGTGTAATACAATCTGCCCATGTCGTCGATGTCGATCGCTACAGGTGAAATAACAAGTGAATCAACACCCCATAACCGCAGGGAAAGGCTGTCTGCCAGTACTGGCTTAACGAGTGATTCTATAGATGTTGCTAAGCTGGCAGCTGCCGCAGGATCCATTTGTTTGATTTTCGTATCGACCCGTTGTTCCTCCCTGCATCCGGCAAAAACTAATGAGGCTAATGAAACCACTGATGCCAGAAATATACGTTTGCATTTAAGGGCAGCAATCTGATCTTTCATTGTAAGTGTTTTGTGAGAGTTTGAGTTTGGGGTGAAAATTTACTACAAAATACTTTACAGGTGCAAAATGAGTTGTAACAGGTGATAAAAATCAGGTGGAAAGTTGAGATCTCAAATAGTTATTCCCGTTGCCAGCGGTGCAGGTGGATTCCATTTGTTGTGATCCACATTGTATTACAGATACAACCTGTAGAATGGCGGTTGAAGGGTTTGCAGATTTGTTGAGATGATATGCGATTTGCCCTTGTAGATAAAAAGAATCCCGGTAACAGTACCCTGTTTTCGAACCGCGTTACGAGATATAATTGCTTTAAGTCTGCGAAAAAAATACGTCTTAGGCCCCCATATCATCATTAATCATTCGTGGGTAGTCAATTCACCTAAGTAGCCAGGTTGCAAAAGATGCTGTTTTGTTGCTTATTGATAACGCGCCCATTATGCCGTAAATCCTCTGCCTAAATACTGCCACCGGCACTTGGTTTTGAGGAAGGCATAAAAAAGAATAAATTTTTCAATTCTTAATGCAGAACGATCGAATTTGCCCGTATTTACATTAATCGGCACTCTTATAATTGTTCCTGGAAGAGAAGCTTTAGGGAGATGTTTGGATGCTTCATTTATAAGTTTGGGCATGTTTAAGTATTTCATCAAATATATAAACAAAATTCCGTTGCTCCCCGGCATGTATCTTTTAATGACGGTTACTAATACTTTGATTTCAGAACTTATAAGTGCAATTGTGTAGGGGGACGTAAATATTTAGTTTACTTTTTTAGATCCGTTTTGCTGTTCATAAAGCAAAAAAATGCCTTTGCCATTTACATTCAGGGCATTTCGCAACAAATGTGAAACCAATTTGGTGGTAAACAAAGGCAAGCTTTCAGGCGTAAAAGACAGCCACTCTATTCTTTATTTGAAGACTCCGTTCTGATAATGGGAACAATTTACAAATATTAGAACCATAATGCGTTGTTAATCAATGATGCAGGATTTGGCTCATCAATTGAATATGATTGTCTGTAGTCTTCATAGGATTTAGGGTCCTCCCGTTAGGGGGGCCTTTTTTTTTGACACCATCATTTTACCGTCAGATTTCCCGGTATTGGGTTTTCATAAACTTAACCACCCAAAAAATAGGATCACGCTCATTTCCGCAAAGCCCCGGATTTCGCAATTGGTCACGATCTCATTTTTAATGATCCTGTCTCTTGTCGTTACGGGTTGTCGCAGGAAAAGAGGGAAAGTACTTAGAGGAATAGCCTGCTTAACCGGTTTCATATCAGGTGAGATAAAAAGCAAATGACAAGAAAAAAGTAAGAGCACTCTTGATAATTACCATGCAGTACTAATTCATTTACAGGACGTTGAGAAGGTAACAAAGACTAAACTGACATTTGATTCAATAAATCTTGACTTGTTTTACAAGTTCACGTCATTTTAAAGAATAACCTGCAGTTAGCACCAAATACCATAGCCAGGGATATAACTCAATTAAAAGTGTTTCTGGGCGAAGCGGTTGATTTAGGATACACCAATAATTTACAGTTTAAGCATAAAAAGTTTACATAGCAGGTGAAGAGACTGACGCTGTGTATCTGACTGAAAAGGAAGTGATAAACCTTTACCACTTTGACTTTTCTGGAAACAAACGCCTTGAGCAGGTGCGGGATATGTTTGTGTTTGGTTGTTTTGTTGGCTTAAGGTTTTCTGACTATTCTGATTAAAACGTGATCACATAGTAAAGATTGATAGAGATTTTTTTGTTAAGATGATTACCAAGAAGACGCATGACCTGGTTATTATACCTGGTAACCCAATAGTAATGGAGATATTGAACAAATATGATAGCAACCATAACGGCTTCCCCGGTCTTTATCAAATCAAAAGTCCAAGGACTACATAAAAGAAGTGTGCCAGGAGGCGGGCTTAACTGAAAGGGGCCTTTGTCTACTGCCCCTGGCAAAGAGCTATGGGAATGCATTTCCTCACACGGCCAGAGCGCTCTTTCGCCACCAACTACTACCTGGAAGGGTTTCCAACTATTGACCTGACGAGGTTACCGGGCACAGGACAGAAAAAAGCATTCTTAAAGTAAATCCGGGTAACTAAGCTGGATACAGCCAAGAGGCTTAGCGAGCATATAAAGAAAAATTGGAGCGGGAAGCTGCTGAAGGTGGCGAGTTAGGGTTAATAAATTTAGAAGATTTACTCCTAATGTTCCACTAAATAGCGGCCCTGCCCGCTTAATGGTATACGTTTATGTTATAAACGGGCGTATATTGCCTCTAATTTTAAAGATGAGTAAATTACCCAATGCCCCATTAATCGAGGTAATTTTTGAACTTCGATGGAAAGTTTCAACTCAGGAGGATTTCGCTAAGTTTCAATATCTTCATGGAGATATCTTTTCAGCACTAAAGGAACTTTATCCATACCGTGAGTCAATATCCAATCCGACTATCCCTATTGAACTGCTTACCAATAAACCGATTTACAGGTTCAGATCAGAAATTGATGGTTACCCATTGATTCAAATAGGTCCAGGAATAATATGTCTAAACTCTATAGATGAAAAGTATGACTGGCAGGAATATTTTATGTGGGCTTCTCAACTGATAAACACATATTTTAATGTTAACTCTTTAACGGGTGACGAATTTTTTACAAGTAGTTTAATATATATTGACTTTTTTGGGATTTATAAACCAAATAATTTACTCGACTTTATCAATGAGAACTTAAACACAACCTTCAAGCAGCGTTTTATTTCGGGAGACGAAAAGTTACAATCTTTTAATCTTTCATATTCATATGAGAAAGACATCGGTTATGTGGTATTAGCAATAAATTCAGGTACAAATAACGGTAAAGAGGGGATTGTCACAGAAACAAGGATAAATAGCCACCCTCTCAAGGCCGATCCTAATATGATTTTAGAGTGGCTCGACAGTTCGCATTCGTTTTGTAGCAATATCTTTAAAGAAATGACGAGAGGTCAATTATATGAATCTTTTAAATAATTATCTATGTTAGCGATTGATGTACCGTATACAACCAGCCAGACGTTATTCCAGCCCACTTCCAAAATGACCCTTTTGTTTAAATCATCAAGTACGATGGTAATTACCGTTACGTCTAATAAAGGCACATATCTTAATGCTGATTCCTTAAAGACCCAAATTTGGGTGGATAGTAGCACGGTAAATATAAGAAGGACAGGGGATGGAGTTGTGAGATCAGCAGAGCCTGATGAAGTGTTACCCGTTTTTGATTCAGTTGCTCCATTAAATATTTTGGAAACCAAAAGGCTAAAATTTAGAATCAGGTCTATTTCAAAGAACCCCCCTATACCTTTTTTTGAATAATGATAGATTACCCTTGGTATGATTTAATTGACGGTAATTCTATTGAGCAAGGGGATTTCATCCCCCAATGTCCTATAATTATACCGCCTCCCGCTTTAAATACCGGATTAGAGATTGATGTTGATGTTCAACTTCTTAATGCTATAATCCTCTCACAGTCATGCGATCTACTAAATGATAAGTTAGTGATAGCTTTGGTGTGCCCTTATACGCCCCTAAGAACTTGGGTTGAGACACTCCCTCAGGAAAGGCATAGCTCAGGCAAAGCTCGTAAAAATGAAATAGAGAATTTAAGAAAGGGAGTTACATTAGGTTACCATCTTCTTAACAAGGATGAATCAAAAGGGCTAAACGATTACCAAGTGGTTGATTTTAAGAATGTGTATGGCATTCAAGTGGCCGCCCTGAGAGATGTCGCACTTTCCACAAAGGAGCGATTACGGTTATTATCGCCTTACAAGGAACATCTATCCCAGGCTTTTGCGCGTTATTTTATGCGTGTTGGGTTACCACAGGATATCGATATTGAGGGATACTGGTAAAAGCACGGCCAAAAGTTTTAAAACAGTTGGTGAAAACAAATGCCTTCTGCAGAAACAGAAACACTCTATACATTTGACTTCATGCAGCAACCCGACTACGGGTCATTCACTGAATCTTTAAAGCTGGACAGTCAATATAGCTACTTTGCCGTCCATCCGGAAATGTAACCCGGCCACGCATAGGATATCACCTACATACAGTTATTTTATCTTCTGCATTCACCCTGTCCATGTTAGCTGTTCTTTCATCATTAGTAGAATGAGCATTGCGTCTGGGGAACAGAAAACAAACCGCCGGTCATTGACCAAAATTTAATTGCCAAGATTGGCGACATGATCGAACACAAAAACGGATAAGCTAGGTGCAATCACGCAAAAGTGCCCGACAATATAATACTTGCAAATTCTCAGTTTGGCAAAGAATACGAGATCATAGGTGAAGATGACCGCTACTATCATGCGAATTCCTTTGACCTCCAAAGTACCCGGTAATCACAAACCTGGAACCAAGGATGATCCAGCCTGCAGAATGGGGCCTGGTACCTTTCAAGGGTCTCGATGAGAAGAAAGTGTATATACCGGAGCATGGTGGTTCTTCGTCACTTTTGGTGAATTAACCGGAGTTAAAGATTGCATCCTCCGCAGCAATTCAAATTCAACTCTTCCATACATTCGTCTTTCGATATTTTTCAATCTGTTAACTGTCCTTCGACCTGACCATTACTATATGAAGTTATAACTGCATTGATAACCGCTTGATAATTGGATTGATTCCCTTGGCAAAGCGTTTTATCCCTAATGTTGATTTGGCAACATCTTGCAACCATGTTGTTAATGTTATAAATCGAAAACACGACACGCTTCATTTAAGTCGAAGTCTATATGGAAAGGAAGGATGTTAACCGTCGGAATAGGTTCAGCATGTCAATTGGCAGGAATCGCAATAGAAAAACAGCAAATTGTAAATATGTGTTTTTGAATCAAGTTGGCACACCCTTAATTAAAGTCAAAAGTAAAAGGGACGGTTAATTATTTTGTACTTGTTATACCTTCGGGTAAACATTAAATGACCATGTTTAAATGGAAGCAACAGCTATAACCCCGAATCAAAACCAAGTGCAGGAGCCGGCCATAGTTGGGCATCCGGGACTTATATAAGAACGGCTAAACTCAAAGGCAAAAGTTTGGTAATACGATCCTGATAGCATACTTAAACCGACTCGACTGTAATCCGTAAGGTTTTAATTCTTAGAAGATATAATCGACATTTTAAGTTTTTTGCTTATTAGTGAAACCCCTAATGAAACCAATAACACTAAGTTAATTTAGAATCTATTATTATTAACTATTTATAAAGTAATCATTGCTGTGGGAGAAGGAGTCGAACCTCCACGGGGCGGTTAGCCATAGCACAAAGTTCAGTGGTCGACCCTGGTCGTTCAGATATTTCTACCCAAACGGCTCTATGCTGCGTTTATCCCGGATTCCCCACCCCCGAGACAATGTGGCATGTCTGCCAGATTTCATCATCCCACAATATATTCCGGATGAGCAAGCGTAACGGATTTAAAAATTGCCGATACGAAAACTTGCTAATTCCGGAATGCAATATTACAGCAAAAGATTCATTTCATTACATATTTTTCAAGCAAAAACATTAAAGTTTAGAAATCATCCAAATAACGTTAACTTACGTTGAATTATTTTTAAGACAAATGATAAAAACACCCGCCAAATTAAATCTTGACAAACTCGACCTGCAAATTATCCATGAAATGATGGAAAATGCAGAAGTCTCCTATGCCGACCTGGGAAAAAAGCTGTTTGTTTCCGGGGGTACCATACATGTAAGAATAAAAAAACTACATGAATCCGGGATCGTAAAAGGCACCAGGCTAACTGTCGACCTCAAACACTTAGGTTATGACGTGATCGCTTTTATCGGCATCTACCTTGAAAAAAGCTCTCTTTACGATACTGTTGCCAAAGAACTCCGGAAAATACCTGAAATCGTCAGGCTGAATTATACCACCGGTAATTACAGCATGTTCGCAGAAGTGGTGTGTAAAGACATCAATAAATTGCGTTTTGTTTTACATGATGAATTACAAAAGATCAGGGGAATAGAAAGAACAGAAACGTTTATTTCCCTCGAAGAGAGCTTTAACCGAAATGTTCAGGTATTTGCAGGCTGACAATAAATGGTTTGTAAATATTTCCTTTTGATGCAGCCAAAATATTAACTTTATCGAATACTTGAAACGTATCAAATCAAAAACATGAAAACTGCTTCCCGTATAATATACTTTTTTACGCTATTTGCTTTCCTGGTAACCTCCTCCTGTCAGAAAAATGTCCGCCCATCAAATCCGGAAGAAGAAAATTTAGTCGTAGAAACCACCCCTCCTTCGCTGAATAATCACGTGGAATCTCCTGCCCCCGGGCCTGACCTTGCCCTAAAAGTCACTGTTAAATCGAAGATGCCTTCCGGAGGCGTCAAAATCGACGTTGTGGCCAGGCCGGAGAATTCACAAACGCCATTCTTTACAAGTACCCGCAGTAACAGTCTTGTGGACAACAGTTTCACAATTACAAACACTCCCAGAACAATCTCATGCATCGTTCAGACTACCGTCACTTCACTCTCAAAATCGTCAAATATCTGGACGGGGAGCTTCCGGTATTCGAGAAAATAGACAAAATCCAATCACCATTCCATGTCTTATCTCTTCAGCCTTTTACATTCAGTGCATCTCTCAGCCCGTTTCCAAGGAGATTAAAGGCCAGCACCAGAAACATGATCGCAATTCCCGGTGCGAGCGCAAGCATGGGATTATGGGTGATAATGAAATTGTAGTTTTCCTTTATCATCAATCCCCAGCTCGGCTGCGGAGGTTGAACTCCCACTCCCAAAAAGCTTAGCCCCGCCTCGATAACGATCGCCGACGCAAAGTTAGAAGCCGCCACTACCAGAACAGGACCTAATATATTTGGAAGTATATGACGGAACATGATCCTTTGGTGAGAAAAGCCTAAAGCCTTTGCCGCTTCTACATACTCAAGTTCACGCGCGCTTAATACCTGGCCACGCACTATTCTCGCCACGCTTACCCACATCGTTAGTCCAACCGCGATGAACACCTGCCAGAAACCTTTACCAAGCAACAGGGTAATGGCAAAAACAAGCAAAAGGGTGGGTATGCTCCAGATGATATTAATGAGCCACATGATCACATTATCAATCCATCCTCCAAAATAACCGGCGAGGGCCCCCAATACGATGCCTATAGACAGGGATATGACGATAGCGATCAGCCCTACGCTTAAACTGATCCTGATCCCCACAATCAGCCTGCTTAAAATATCTCTGCCATAACGATCCGTTCCTAACCATGATACCCGTGAGATAAAATTTTCGCTTACCGGATGCAGAAGCTCTTTTAAGTGAAAAGCCAGCGTCTCAGAAACACCTTCATCAATGTATTTTTCAACAAACACCGAATCGCCTGTTATTTTGTAGCCGTTTACAGGAACCAGGGTATACTCATCTTCTTTACCTGATAACAGTTGCGTAAAGAAATTGGAGCGCGGTACCGTCCGGTCTTTTTTAATTTTAAGAAAGGTGTGACGCACACCGGGTTTCTGGCCGCCGATCTCAAGGGTCATCTGGTTCGCATAAGGTGATTGATCGGGAACGATAAAATAAGCAGTAACAGCAAGAAGCACGGCGATCAAAATGATGATCATCCCAAAAACAGCACCAATGTTCTTTTTTAACCTTCGCCAGGCTGCCTGCTGTATGGAGTCGTTTCGCGATGACATCAATTCTTGAAAATACAATATTACTTCACTCTTCTCCCCTTCCACCGATAGTTTCCTGATTTGCCTAAAAAGCCTGCCACTACGGTATATACGACATGCAGCGGCTGAAGGCACGGAAAATATACCATCAGGTACTGCAGCTTAAAAAATGATGCAACTTTTTTTACAAAGGAATATTCAATGATTGTTTTGCTTAACACAAGTAATAAAAAAGCAAAAAGCCAGCGGATATCCCATAAGGCTGCCACCACTATAATCAGCAATAGCAGGTTCAGCAGGTATACCAGTATCAGAACCGCAAATATCCGTTTATCTTCGTATTTATCAGCCTTGCTGGCCCATCTGATGCGCTGCCGGATGAAATCCTTCCACGTCGATTCTGCACGGGTGGAGACGATGGCCGCCGTGCTTTTTAAAAAAAATACGCGGTCAGGACACCTCAAAAATATCTTGTGCATAAGAAGCATGTCATCTCCCGAAGCGATATTATCGATCCCCTTAAAACCACCCACTTCGTAAAACACCTTTTTACTATAGGCAAGGTTGGCTCCGTTGCACATGCTGTGAAATTTTTTATGCACCGAAGAACCGGTGATTCCCTGAAGACATAAGAAATCCATGGCCTGGAAGATTGATAACAGGGATTTATTGCCTGTAATTTTTACCGGTGCTGCAATGAATGCCGCGCCCGAAGCTTCGTAATAAGCAGCAATGGTTCTGATCCAGTCCGGCGGGGCCACGCAATCGGCATCAGTCGTTACGATGAGTTCCCCGGTAGCCAGGGCAATGCCGGTTTCTATGGCCTTTTTCTTGTAAGAGTTGATTGCGCCGCCGTCCACGTGATCCTTGAGGTTGATCAATTTCGCATTCGCTAGGCCATAGGAAATCACCCTTTGAGCTGTCGCGTCTGTGGAATGGTCGTTGATCACGATGATTTCCAGCAGATGCCGCGGGTAACTTTGCCCGGCCAGGGATTGAAGGCAGTGGCCTATCATCATTTCTTCGTTACGGGCGGCAATGATTACCGAAACTTTGATCTTTTCGCTGACCCCGGACTCTCGCGTTGCCGTAAAGGGATCAATGCTCTCCCATGCCTGTTTATAGTAGCCGATAAGTATGGCATAGGCCACTAACAACGCACAGGATGCGTAAAAAATAATAAGCATGCTTGTATAAAAATAGAATTTATGCGTGAAGAAGCGCAGCAATTGAGCTTGCGTGCTTTTTATGTAACAGATGGTGCCCGGCATCTATAACGTGAACCTCGCAGTATTTTGTCAATCCCCTGATAAACCGCGCGGCTGCACCTCGATGGATGATGCGGTCATGTTTGCCATACAGTATTCTTACCGGAATGTTCATTGCTTGTACCATTACACGTATTTGCTTAAGATCAGGCCTGAACGTTTGCATACAGGTCCAGCGGGCATAAAGAAGCCTGCGCACTTCAGGATTATCAATGAACTGATGTACGAGTGTATGGACGCTCCTGTTCACCAATTTACAAC
>JBGSYC010000006.1:0-2473 GCA_041751095.1 Flavihumibacter sp. | reverse complement strand
AGGCTCCTATATATTTTACCCGGATCGCTTCCCATTTTTGCAGTAATCTCTGCTGATAATAATGCCGGGATAAATCCATCTTTGTCTGTCGTCCAAACACTTCCATCCAACCTTGAAAAAGAAGCGCCTGCGCTTTCCTCGCCGCCAAAAGAAAGTGAGCCATCGACTAAGCCATCAACAAACCATTTGAATCCAACAGGAACATCAAATAGTTTCCTGTTTAGTTTCACTGCTATTCGTTCAATCAATTGCGTGGTAACAACTGTTTTGCCCACTGCCATTGTTTGGGACCATTGTGGACGATGTTGGAGCAGATAAAAAATAACAACCGATAAATAATGATTTGGATTTAAAAGTCCTTCGCTTTTTGTTACTATGCCATGCCGGTCATGATCAGTATCGCATGCAAACGAAATATCAAAATCATCTTTCATTGCTATCAACCCTTGCATCGCATAAGGAGACGAAGGGTCCATGCGTATTCGCCCATCCCAATCCACCGTCATAAAACTAAATGTGGGATCAACAATTTTATTGGTAACAGTTAAGTCCAAATGATAATGTTCGGCAATCGGTTCCCAGTAATGTACCCCTGCGCCGCCAAGCGGATCAACACCCATTTTTATTTTTGAATGGCGAATGACATCCATATCAATAATGTTTCCAAGATCATTGAGGTAGGTATTCAGGTAATCATAGCGATGTGTTGTGGTCGCTTTAACCGCTTTCTCAAAAGAAATTCTTTTTACATTTTTAAGATTGTTCTTCAGTAACTCATTGGCTTTTTTTTCAATCCAATTGGTAACTTCATTCCCTGAAGGACCTCCATTGGATGGATTGTACTTATAGCCGCCATCATCCGGAGGGTTATGTGAAGGTGTAATTACAATACCGTCGGCTAAACCTGTTCTCCGGCCTTTATTGTATTTCAATATGGCATGAGAAATTGCAGGGGTGGGTGTGTATTCATCCCCAGTAGCAATCATCACTTCAACATTATTAGCCGCCAATACTTCCATGGCGGTGGCATAAGCAGGCGCCGACAATGCATGTGTATCAAAACCGATGAATAATGGTCCATCAATTTTTTGTTGCTTCCGCAACATGCAAATGGCTTGGGTAATTACAAGAACATGGTGCTCGTTAAAGGAATAATTTAGTGAAGAACCTCGGTGACCAGAAGTGCCGAAAGAAACACTTTGTTCTTTTATTGAAACATCGGGAATGTTTGTGTAGTAAGCGGTGATAACCCTTGGTATGTTTGCCAACAAATCAGGTTCGGCTGGTTTTCCTGCTAATGGTGATATCTTCATTATTAATGTTTTTTTGCTGGCTCCATCTCACATAAGGTATCATTAATAAGGGTGTTTTGCCTGCATTGCTTTCGGACGACTTCCTTCCAACTAAAACTATAAGTTACTATAGCCAGTTCGGTGCTTAACAGCTGACCGATCAACAATGATTACCAGCTCTACACTCGATTTAGATTCCATTCTAATTGGTTAATTCCATTCCGTGTGAAAAACACCTTCCCTGCCGATTAATTCATAGGTATGCGCTCCAAAATCATCCCTTTGTGCCTGAATTAGATTGGAAGGCATTTTCTCACTACGGATCGCATCAAAATAACATAATGATGCAGCATAAGCCGGTATCGCCAAACCAGATGTTGCTGCATCTGAAACAATTTTCCGGATACCCGGTAAACTCTTTTTAACTTTTACCTGGATGTCATCATCCAGCAGTAAATGTTCAAGCATAGCGTTTGCCTGGAAAGCATTAAAAATATCTTCTAAAAATGCTGATCTGATGATGCATCCACCCCGCCATATTTTTGCTATCTGATTAAGTTTAAGATTATAATTATAGGTTTCAGATGCTAAATGAAGCAGGTGCATGCCCTGCGCATAGATGGTTACCATGGCAAAATAAAATGCGTGCTCGAGCGTGGCAATGTATTCACCCGACTTGTCTGTGAGTGGTTTATCTCGTGATTGCTTGTATATGGCCGCGACCTGTGTTCTCAATAATTTATATTTCGAAAGGTCACGCATGGCAACAGAAGTATTAATAACAGGAATGGGAAGGTTTATATTCATTGCTTCCTGGGAGGTCCATTTGCCGGTCCCTTTTGATTTGGCTATACCTTTAATATCATCCAGCAGCAAATGATCTTCCCCTGTTTTTTTGAAAGAAAAAATATCGGCGGTTATTTCTATCAGGTATGATTGAAGACGGCCTCTATTCCAATCATTGAATATTCTCAATATCGCATCATTATTTAGGCAAAGCCCTTTCTGTAAAATTTCATAAGTATCAGCAATCAGTTGCATCAGCGCATATTCAATTCCATTGTGCACCATTTTGACATAATGTCCGGATGCGCCCGGGCCTAAATAGGTTACACAAGGTTCGCCATTTACGTGAGCTGAAATGGCCTCTAAAACAGGTTTCACTTTATTGTAGGCTTCTT
>JBGSYC010000005.1:0-157680 GCA_041751095.1 Flavihumibacter sp. | reverse complement strand
CCTGATTATGAGTCAGGTGCTCTAACCGGCTGAGCTATAGGCCCAAGAGCTTTGCAGCCCTCTAAAAGATGGCAAAAATAGAAAAAATTGCACTAAGTTGATTAAAACTCCTCCCCTTCATGTAATTTTCTCAATAGTTATATTATTATTTTTCGATGATGCAGCGAATGAATCTGAATTCTTGTTTACTAACTAAAGCATACAGCAACGGTTTCCCCGCAAGCCGCTGTCCGCTGCCAGGTACCAACTTCATTTAAATGCCACTATATGAAAAAAGATCGCCTATCCCCTGTCCGCACAGGTTTTTCGTTCTATAATCCGTTTACTTCTCTCCTTCTTGCCGCTTTATTCCTTGCCGGAGCCGGGTTAAGCGCTTCAGCTAATCATTACCATAACCCTTTCGCTTTGGCAGATACTGTCATCAGTGGCAGGGTCACCTCCACTACCGGTGCAGGCCTTGCCGGTGTTTCTGTAGGTGTCAAAGGATCAACAACCGGTACATCTACTGATAACAATGGGAACTTTACCCTCTCGGTTCCCGACAATGCCACACTTGTTTTTTCGTCCGTAGGATTTGAAACGCAGGAAGTGAGTGTTTCCGGCCAGACCTCCTTCAGTATATCCCTCGCCGCTGAGCCAACGGCTCTTGAGCAGGTAGTTGTTATCGGTTACGGTACAGCTAACAAGAGAGACCTGACCGGGTCTATAGCCACCGTAAAAGGTAAAGAGATCGCGGACAGGCCCTCTCCTAACCCGCTGTCATTATTACAAGGAAAGGTCACCGGCCTGTCTGTTGTAAATTCAGGAAGACCGGGAGTGGAGCCCGATGTGCGCATCAGGGGAACCAACTCCATCAACGGGGCAAAACCCGTTTACATCGTAGATGGCATCCTTAACGACAACATCAATTTCCTTAATCCCGCCGACATAGAATCCATCGAAGTACTAAAAGACCCGTCTTCTCTCGCCATATTTGGTGTCCGGGGCGCCAACGGAGCTATCGCTATCACCACCAAAAAAGCTAAGGCAGGCCAACTACTCGTAAATTTCAATTCATCTGTCGGCGTAAAAAAAGTGCAGGACAGGATTAAGCTCACTAATGCAGCCGAGTTCAGGGAATTATACACCGAACAGCTGCAGAACCAGGCAGGGGGTACCTTTAACTATAACCTTTGGAACGCCGATACTGACTGGCAGGACCAGATTTTTCAAGACGGTGTTCTGAATTACAATAATATAAGCATCACGGGCGCTACTGAAAAGAACCGTTTTTATATGGGGTTAGGGTACATTAACGAGCAGGGCGTAATAAAAAATGAGGTTTACAAAAAGTATACGTTGAACTTCAGCGACGAGCTGCGGGTGACGAAAGGCCTGAAATTCGGTCTTACCTTAAATGCCTACAGGGCAGAACTGCCGGATGACGCAAAAGGCGTTAATTCCGCGATAGTGAGCGCCCCCATCGCACCTGTCATGGATGCCACCACAGGGTTGTTTCATACCCTGCCATCCTTTCAAAGGGCCCAGGTCTTTAATCCGCTGGTAGGAATAGAAACAGAAAAAAACACCCGTATCCAAAGAGAATACAGGTTGGTCGGAAGCATATACGGCGAATTTGATTTCCTGACGAACTTCAATTTTCGCGCACAACTATATGCTGACTATGGATTCAATACCGAAAGAAGATATTTCCCTATCCTGAGTGTGTACAATCCGGAAATTGTAGGCAACGACAAAAGAGATACATCACGGCGGGCAACATCCGTGACTCAGAGCCAAAACATCTATCCGAAAACCCAAATGGATTACCTGTTGACCTATAAGAAACGATTCGGCGACCACGACCTTACCGTATTGGGCGGCGTTACAACTTACTACAGGGCTTTTGAACAAACGAGGTCCTCTGTTCAACAGGGAACTTCACAGGTGATCCCCAATAACCCTGATAAATGGTATACCGATGCCGTTGGTGATCCCTCTACAAGACAGGGATCCGGCAGCGCCTGGGAGGATGCTTCATTATCTTACCTGGCGAGGGCTTTGTATAATTTTCAAAGTAAATACCTTATCAATGCTTCTTTCCGGAGAGATGGCAGCAGCCAGTTCTACCGGCTCGGCAACCAATGGAAGAATTTTGGAGCAATAGGTGTGGGATGGGTGATCAGCAGGGAGAACTTCTTTGAAGGCCAGAATTTCCTCGATTACCTGAAATTAAAAGGCTCGTGGGGTGTTCTGGGGAATAAGAACATTGATGAAACCTACCGCTATCCTGCCTATCCAACTTTGACCAATGCCAACTCTGGTGTTTTTGGCAACAATGTGGTTGCCGCTTTAGAACGGCAATATATCCCTGATCCGAACCTGAACTGGGAAACCGTGCACTCGTGGGAGGTGGGTGTGGAACTGAATACGTTAAGCAACAGGCTCCATTTTGAAATGAACTACTACAACAAGCTCACCAAAGACGTGCTTACCCTGATCGCAGGCCCTTCAGGAACCCTTCCGGGCCTGGGCAACCTGGGGGAAATAAAAAATAACGGTTTCGAGTTCGCGGCAACCTGGAATCAGAATATAACACAAGATTTAACCTTCTCGGTATCGGCTAATCTTACAACGATAAAGAACAATGTAAACAGGCTGAACCGGTCGGGGTTTGAGATCATAAATGGCGCCTCCAGAACTACAGCCGGCTTTCCCATCGCCTATTTTTACGGGTTTGTACACGACGGCATATACCAGACGAATACCGAAATACTGAAAAGCCCCGCTAACACTATTGCTACCGTTCAGCCGGGGGACATCAAGTTCAAAGATGTGAACGGAGACGGAGTAATCACAACCGACGACAGGACGATGATCGGTAATCCGACCCCTGATTTTACCTATGGCGGTTCTATATCTTTAAGTTATAAAGGCTTTGACCTGGGCGTTGACCTCCAGGGCGTTTACGGAAATGAAATATACAGGGCCTGGAACCAGGGAACTTTTGCCGATTTTAATTACCTCGCGGGGAGGCTTAACCGGTGGAATGGCATTGGTACCTCTAACTGGGAACCAATTTTAAGCACGAAAAGAGCGATCAATTACCAGAACTCATCTTATTATATTGAAGACGGAAGCTTTTTCAGGATCAGGAACCTGCAATTGGGATATGCTTTCGGGCCGAACATGCTTGGGCGCGCAGGAATCAAATCGTTACGCATTTACCTGAATGCCCAAAATCTCGGAACCTTTGCCAATAACACAGGGTTTACCCCTGAAATCGGCGGAGGGGCTACGAGTTTTGGCATAGACAACGGTACTTATCCAGTTCCGGCAATTTACTCAGCAGGTATTAATCTAAATTTTTAAATGTTCGCCATATGAAAAAAAATGTTCTTTTACGATGGAGTGTATTGCCTCTGGTGTTTCTTGCCGTCCTGGTGATATCTTCCTGCAAAAAAAACTTTCTTGACCGGCAGCCGCTGGGAAGATACGTAGACGAAGATATTCCGGCAGGTTCATACGACAGCAAAGTGTTTGCTGCTTACGCGATCCTGAGAAAAAATGGCTTCAATCATCACTTATATTTAGCCATACATAGTTTCAGGTCGGATGAAGCGCGAAAGGGAAGTTCCGCGTCCGATGGTGCAGACCAGGAGCAGATGTACGATGATTTCCAGTATGTAAAAACAAACGGGGGGATCCAGGCTTACTGGACAGACCATTATGCCCTGATCATTGCCGCCAATGCGATCATCTCTGATATCGATTCACTTAAATTGACGGATCAGAATACATTGGTCAACAAAGCTGAAGCAAAGTTTCTCCGGGCTTTTGCCTACTTTAATTTAGTCCGCAATTTTGGCCAGGTTCCTAAGATCGATTTTAAAATTACCGATGCTGCACAGGTCAACAGACCTAAGGCGCCGGTAAGTGAGCTATTTAGCCTGATTGATGCAGATCTGCAGGAAGCGTCTGCAGTTTTACCGGTCTCATGGGATGCCACTTTTGCCGGGCGGGTTACAAAAGGGGCGGCACAATCCCTTCAGGCAAAGACATACTTATGGCGAAGCAATTGGGCTTCGGCGCTTACCTCCGCAAAAAGTGTCATTTCTTCAAACCGTTACAGCCTGGTTAGCAATTATGGAAGCCAGTTCAGATCGGAAGGCGAGAATGGCCCTGAATCAATATTTGAAATCCAGGCGTTTTATAGACCTACGCAACAGGATCTTGGGATCATTTACGCCAACGTTCAGGGCGTAAGGGGCGCCGGCCAATGGGATCTTGGATGGGGATGGAACGTTCCTACGGAACAACTCATAAGGGAATACGAACCTGGCGACCCAAGAAGAGTGGAAACGATCCTTTACTCCGGGCAGGTAGATCCTTTGTACGGCGAAGTTGTGCCACCGGTACCTATCGTGCCACAGCCCTACTGGAATAAAAAAGTGTATACCAACCCTGCAGATCGTCTGGCAAACAACAGCCGTTTCGGTCAGTGGATGAATCACAGGATCATCCGCTATGCGGATGTGCTGCTTATAGCCGCAGAAGCTGCAAACGAAGTGGGAGGAGCCCAAAACACCACCGATGCCCTCGCCTGGCTTGAGATGGTCCGGGCAAGAGCAAGGGGAGGAAGTACCTCCATCCCAAGAGTAACAACGACCAACCAGGCTGCGTTAAGGACGGCCATCAGGCATGAGCGTTTTGTAGAGCTGGCAATGGAAGAGCAACGTTTCTACGACCTTGTCAGGTGGGGGATTGATATAATGGTGTTACCGGCGGCCGGTAAAACCGCGTACCAGGCAAAACACCGGCTGCTGCCTATTCCTCAGGCTGAGGTCGATAAATCCGGTGGGGTACTGGTTCAAAATCCCGACTATTAACGGGTGAGCTAATTCATCCTGAGCCATCAAAAAGCCTGAAAGGCGCTGTTGATATCGGGTGCCGGATGAAAGGTTAAAGCAATTGTCAACGCTTCAATTGAAAAAGATATGAAAACATATAAAAGTATATTGCCGGGCACATTGGCTTTAGGTGTAATGCTTATTCTTGCCATGCCTGCCTGCCAGAAATTCAGCAGGCCCGAGCTTAATATTATTCCTGATCCCACCCCTCCTCCCTATAACCCCTTGAAAAGTTATTGGCAATTCGAAAATAATGTTACTGATGAGGGCGAAAGCAAATTGAGAGGCACAGCAGTTAATGTAACGTATGTAGCCGGTATTAGCGGACAGGCAATAAGATTTGGACAGGGAGGGTACCTGCTTCTCAGGGCAGCAGGTGATACGGTAAGGCAACCTAATGAGTTTATCGGGTTGCCTGCGGATACGCTCCGGAACCTCGGAAGCTTTACCCTTTCTTTCTGGCTGAATGGCACAGGCCCTGTTCAGGGTGGCGCCCAGGGACTTTTTGCGATTTCCAACAGAACCGAATTCTGGGGTAATCTTGAATTGTTCCTCGAAAACTGGAGCAACGCCGCTGACCCTTCGGAGGGGTTCCTGAAAATTCACATGTATAATGCAGGGGTGGCAACAGGTAATGGTGAAGAGTGGACAGAATTGAAAATACCCGGTTTATTGAATAAATGGTCGCACCTCGCTTTAACATATGATGCGGCTACTTCAAAATTATTTCTATTCGCAAACGGTCAGCCGGTTGTTAACAACAAAACGCTCGGAGGTGGAAGCTATGGAAAGATCAGGTTCAATAATTTTAACGGGATGGTCCTGGGAACTTACGCATTCCAGGTAAATCCAACCCTCACCAATCACGGGCCTGAGACCTGGGCAAGGTCTTTTAACGGGGCTTTTGACCAGTTTCGTTTGTACAATAAAGCGCTTACTACTGCTGAGGTAACGGAATTATTTACGACAAAAAAATAACCGCAACCTGCCATTCGCGAAGTGATGATCATCCGGGACTGCTCCTTTAAAAGCCGGTTCCAGGCAATTTATGTATGGCCTTATCAAAAGACGTCATATCTCTCCTTTTCCCGGGTATTATTTTATCAGTGCTGTCGTGCAATAAACCGGAAGCATCCTTTCAGATATTACATCCACCCGAAACCGGCATAAGATTTCAAAACAGGTTACCTGAACGGGAGAATTTAAATATACTGTACTATATCTATTACTATAACGGCGCAGGCGTGGCCACCGGGGATATAAACAATGACGGTCTCGCTGATATATACTTTTCCGCGAACGCCAAAAACGGCAATAAGCTGTATCTGAATAAAGGCAATTTTCAATTTGATGACATCACCAATGCAGCAGGGGTAAGTGGAAAGGCAGAATGGTGCAGCGGCGTTACCATGGCAGACGTGAACGGAGACAATTACCTGGATATTTATGTATGTACGGTCAGCCACATTTCCGGGTTAACGGGCACGAATGAGCTGTATATAAACAACAGGAATGGAACATTTACGGAAAGTGCCGCGCTCTACGGGCTTGACTTTTCCGGGCTTTCCACCCAGGCTGTTTTCTTTGATTATGATCATGATGGCGACCTCGATTGCTACCTGTTGAATCATTCTGTTAAACCACACGCGAATATCGTTGATACCAGCCAGAGGAGAATTAAGGATTCCGTATCCGGAGACAGGTTATACAGGAATCCTGGTTCAGGGGCCAGGTTCACCGATGTATCTTCGGAGGCAGGAATTTACCAGAGCAGCCTGGGTTACGGCCTTGGCGTATCTGTCGCCGACCTTAACAATGATGGCTGGGAGGACATCTATGTCGGGAACGATTTTCATGAAAATGATTACTATTATGTGAATAACGGTGATGGATCTTTCAGGGAAAGCGGTGCTGAAGTATTCAGCCATTACTCCCGTTTTAGCATGGGAAATGATGTGGCGGATTATAACAACGACGGGCACCTCGATGTAGTAACGGCAGACATGCTGCCTGCAGATGAAAAAGTGCTTAAAACCTATGGCAGCGATGAAAATGCTGATATCTATAAGTTCAAACTCATGCGAAATGGATTTCAGCACCAGTATTCGAGAAACTGCCTTCAGCGGAACAACGGCAATGGAAGCAGCTTTAGCGAAACGGCTTTGATCAGCGGCGTGTCTGCAACTGACTGGAGCTGGTCTCCGCTTTTCGCCGACTTCAATAACGACGGGAACAAAGACCTCTTCATATCCGGGGGTATCGTTAAGCGGCCTGTAGATCTTGATTTCGTAAAGTACGTTTCTAATCTTTATATGCAGGCTTCCAATGGGAGTACCGGCAGTTTTGATAAAATGGCCCTTGAAAAAATGCCCGACGGAAGTTGCCACCCGGTTTTTTTTCAGGGAGACGGAAAGCTGGCGTTCAGGGATGTAAGCGAAGAATGGGGCACAGGTGGTATGAAAGGATATTTTACCGGCGCCTCCTATGCTGACCTTGATAACGACGGAAGGCTCGACGTAGTCATCAACGCGATCAATTCCCCTGCTGTAATTTTACGAAACAAAATGCCTGGAAATAATTTTGTGGCCTTTTCTTTTAAAGGCGATGGTCTGAATACATCGGGCATAGGATGCAAGGCTTACGTTTTTCAAAAAGGTAAGGTGCAGTTCCAGCAGCTTATGCTCACCCATGGATTTCAGTCTTCAGGCGACACGAAGCTGCACTTCGGAGTAGGCGCCGCTACAACTGTAGACAGTGTGCTGATTGTCTGGCCTGATGCCTCATTCGAGGTTTTGAAAGACATAGTAGCAAATAAACATTATGTGGTGTCCAAAAAAAATTCAGTTGAACTTTTTAATCATGAGGCCTGGTTTCCCGATCCCCCTTCATTATTTACTACCATAGCGGTTAACCAGCATTTTACCTGGAAACACCGGGAAAACGATTTCATAGATTTTAATGAGCAGTACCTGCTTCCACATGCTGAGTCTGCAAGAGGGCCAAAGGTTGCCGTTTCAGACGTCAATGCTGACGGGCTTGAAGACTTTTTTGTTTGCGGAGCTAAAGGTCAGGCCGGTGCGTTGATGCTCCAGCAAACGAACGGTACCTTTGTAAAGTCAGGCAACCTGGACTTTGCTGCTGATTCGCTTTGCGAGGATGTAGACGCGATCTTTTTCGAGGCTAACGGTGACGGGTATCCCGACTTGTACGTGGTAAGCGGTGGTAATGAGTATAAGGGGCAATCGCCTTACCTGCAGGACCGGTTGTACACCAACGACGGAAAGGGAAACCTGGTAAGATCAAAAGCATCGTTGCCGGCAATTTATCAAAACAAATCATGCGTTGCATCATCGGATGTTGATAACGATGGTGACATGGATATTTTTGTTGGAACACTGGCCGATGCTTCAGCCTATGGTATTCCTCAAAGGTCCTATTTGCTGATCAACAATGGAAAGGGGGGCTTTACTACCGCTACCGAAGCCTCTATCTCATTGGCAAATATCGGGATGGTTACATCAGCATCATTTACAGACATTAACAAAGATGGATGGAAAGACCTTGTTGTCGCCGGGGAATGGATGCCTCTGACCATTTTTATCAACCGGAAAGGAAGCTTTCACCAGTCATCGATTGCAAATTCTACGGGCTTATGGCAGACCGTTCTTGCCGATGATGTTAATGGTGACGGGAACATCGATATCCTGGCGGGCAACTGGGGCTGGAACAACAAGTTTAGCAGCGGAAAGGATGGCCCACTGAAAATGTATGTAGGCGATTTTGACGCGAACGGGAGAACTGAACAATTGCTTTCTTATACCGTAAATGGAAAAGAATACCCCTTCCTTGCAAAAGATGAGGTGGAGCGACAATTGCCGCTGCTTAAGAAGCATTACCTGTTATATGCCGATTACGCCGGCGTTGAAATGAAGGATGTTTTTTACGGATGGATCGATACCATCAGGCCGCTGACTGCGGAAAGGCTGGGGTCCGCAATATGTTATGGTGATGGGAAAGGGAATTTCCAGATATCCGATCTTCCTGCAGACCTGCAAATGGCGCCGATTTTCTCCGTAGCCCGGATTAACGACCCGTCTGAAAAGAGAGGCTCTTATATGTGCGGAGGCAATTTTTTTGATGTAATTCCCTATGAAGGAAGGTACGACGCTTTATCATTGGCTATCTTTACCGTTGACGGGAATAAGAACGTTAAACTCATCTGTCAGCCTGAATTAACAGCAATGAAAGGCCAGGTCAGGGATATAAAGCGGCTACATTTAAGTGAGAAAGGCAATGTAGTAATGGTAGCCAGGAATAACGAAAGCCTCATTTTCTTGAACCAGGAACTGCGCGGGATCGCAGGTACGCAAAACATTAAAATCCAATAGCTCAGACGGGATAATACCGGGGATACGTTAAGCCGGCCGGTATGTTAGCGGCTGACGATTTCCTGCATCAGCCCGGGTAGTGGGATGATCTCGGGAGAAAAAGTATAAGTGGTTTATTACTGGAACTTTTTATGTGCTTTCTGCAGTGAAAAGAGGATGCAAACAAAGCCATAAATTACATCAAAAGCCGGATGCGGTTTAAGAATATCACCAAAAAAATGCTGAATAAATGTTTACCTTGATAACTGCCGGAGGATCATCCGCTCAAAGACTAATGGCCATTATTTTGCTAGTGCTGACTGCAGGCGCTGTTCCCGCTCAAAAAAACAAAGCAAATCACCCGATCCCTGTTGAATATGATTCGATCTTCAGAAAAGTTCAGCGCGCAACTTTTCAGTATTTCTGGGATGGCGCCGAACCAAACAGCGGCCTTGCAAGGGAAAGATTTCATGTAGACGGGGATTATCCTGAAAATGACAAGCATATCGTTACAACAGGGGGAAGCGGTTTTGGGGTAATGGCCATTCTTGTAGGGATAGAAAGAAAATTTATCACGCGTGAGCAGGGATTGGAAAGATTTAAAAGAATCGTCGGCTTCCTTGAAAAGGCTGACCGTTTTTATGGCGCTTGGCCTCACTGGATCAATGGCGAAACGGGTAAGGTAAAGCCCTTTGGTAGAAAAGATAATGGTGGAGACCTGGTGGAATCATCCTTCCTGGTGCAGGGATTACTGTGCGTACGCCAGTATTTCCGGAATGGCTCGCCTGAAGAAGTAGCCCTTGCTTCAAGGATTGATAAGCTGTGGAAAGAAGTAAACTGGTCGTGGTACCGCAACGGCAAAAATGTATTGTTCTGGCATTGGTCGCCTGAATATGCATGGGAAATGAACTTCCCGGTAACCGGGTATAATGAATGCCTGATCATGTATGTGCTTGCGGCTTCCTCGCCTACCTACGGAATACCTGCCGTAGTATATCACGAAGGGTGGGCGAAAAATGGAGGCATTAGTGGAAAAACCACTCAATACGGCCATACGCTCAACCTGGTTCACAACGGGGCAAAGGAGTTCGGTGGCCCGCTGTTTTGGTCACATTATTCTTATCTGGGACTGGACCCCCGGGGTTTGAAAGACCGTTATGCCGATTACTGGACCCATAACCAGAATCATACGCTGATCAACTATAAGTGGTGCGTTGATAATCCAAAAAAGTTCAAAGGGTACGGTCCACAAAGCTGGGGGCTTACCGCAAGTTACTCGGTCAAAGGATATGCGGCCCATGCACCGGGATTACAAAATGATCTTGGTGTGATTTCACCTACCGCAGCCTTATCTTCCATCCCTTATACCCCTGAATATTCATTTGCGGCAATGAAGCACTGGTATACCACCTTGGGAAGCAACGTTTTTGGGATATATGGTTTTTATGACGCCTTCAGTGAAACTGATAAATGGTTCCCAAAAAGATATCTGGCAATTGACCAGGGCCCGATAGTGGTGATGATGGAAAACCACCGCACCGGTTTACTATGGAATTTATTTATGAGCTGTCCCGAAGTGAAGAATGGATTGAAAAAACTTGGGTTTGCAAGCCCTTCTTTAAACAAACAACGGTAACGGTGCCATGTGGTTACACAACAGATACCCGTTACAGATGAATAAAACGCCTAAAATACAATATGTTTAACTACAAGTTTCTTTTGTTGCCCGTGTTGATGATAATAGCTTTCGCCGCATACGCGCAGAATGCAAAGCCTCCTTTTTTCGACGAAATACAGGCATTTAAAAAACAAGACAGCCTAAACCCGCCCGCAAAGGGCTCAATCCTTTTCACCGGGAGCTCTTCTATTCAAAAGTGGACAAACCTCCCTGAGATGTTTCCCGGCTACCGGGTGCTCAACAGGGGATTTGGCGGATCAAGCCTGCCCCACGTGTTAAGATATGCAGAAGACATAATCATTCCATATCAGCCGAAGCAAATCGTTATCTACTGCGGCGAAAATGATATTGCCTCGGATACCGTCGGCTCTACGCTCGTTGCTGAAAGATTTAAGAGCTTATTTCGCCTGATCAGGCAGAAATTGCCGGGAGTTCCGATCGTATTTATATCAATGAAGCCGAGCCCTTCGCGGGAAAAATATTTACCTGTGATCAGACAGGGCAATCAGATCATCAAAAATTTTCTGTGGCAGCAGTCTAACGTTTTCTATGTTGATGTGTATAGCCGCATGCTCGATGCCGCCGGTAAGCCGGATGCCAGATTATTTGGACCGGACATGTTACACATGAACCAGGAAGGATACAAAATATGGCGGGAGTCGTTGTTACCTTACCTGATGAGAAATTAAATAGTATTAAATGATAAGCGCAAAACGTTGGTTGCTGCTGACCATGGTCGTGGCTATCGTATGTCACGCCGAAGCACAAACGAAGAGCAATATTCCTGATGCAGCAATGAATAAGTTCATTGATGCGCTGTTGAAAAAGATGACCGTGGAAGAAAAAATAGGCCAGCTCAACCTGCTGACAAGTGATATGGATGTTACCGGCCCTACCATAAGGGAAAATTACAAACAGGATATCCTGAGCGGCAAGTGCGGAAACATCTTTAATGCTTATTCCCCTTCTTATGTAAGGAAGTTACAGGACATGGCTATGCAGACAAGGCTTAAAATACCATTGCTTTTTGGATATGATGTAATACACGGGCATAAAACAATTTTTCCCATTCCCCTCGCGGAAGCCTGTAGCTGGGATCTGCCGGCAATGGAAAAGAGCGCTGCCATTGCAGCTACCGAAGCAGCGGCAGATGGCCTTAACTGGACTTACTCACCAATGGTTGATATTACCCGTGATCCACGGTGGGGACGTGTGGCTGAAGGAACCGGTGAAGACACATGGCTGGGATCGAAAATCGCTGTGGCAAAAGTAACCGGGTACCAGGGAGACGACCTTCGGAAATACAATACCATTCTCGCCTGCGTTAAACACTTTGCCTTGTATGGCGCTATCATGGCGGGCCGTGATTATAACGCCGTTGATATGAGCAGGCGGCAAATGTTTGAAACCTATTTACCTCCGTATAAGGCGGCCATCGATGCCGGCGCTGCAAGCGTTATGACATCTTTTAACGAAGTAGATGGCATTCCGGCAACAGGAAATAAATGGCTGATGACCGACCTGTTGCGCAACCAGTGGGGCTTTAAAGGTTTCGTTGTTACTGATTATACGTCAATTAATGAGATGATCAGTCATGGCGTTGCCGCCAATGAATATGAAGCCGGAGGGTTAGCCATCAACGCAGGTGTGGATATGGACATGCAGGGCTCGGTATATTACAGCCAGTTGAAAAGACTGATCGACGAAAAAAAAGTGAGTATGGCGGTAGTTGATCTTTCTGTGAAAAGAATTCTTGAAGCAAAATATAAACTCGGGTTGTTTGATGACGCTTATCGTTATATCAGCGAGGAAAGGGCAGCAAAAAATATTATGACTGCTGACCACATCAGCTTTTCAAGAGACCTCGCAAGGAAATCTATCGTACTGCTGAAAAACCAAAATCAATTGCTGCCACTTAAAAAGAGCGGTACAATTGCAGTGATCGGCCCGCTTGCAGATTCAAAAAGAGATATGATTGGAAACTGGAGCGCGGCAGGAGACTGGACCAAAGCAGTCAGCCTGCTGGAAGGGATACAAAACAGTGCGAGCCACGCTGCAAATATCCTTTACGCTAAAGGAGCCAACATCACCGACGACAAGGAATTGCTGCGGAAGCTCAACAACAATGGTGGAAACATTTCAGTTGATTCCATGGCTGCTCCGGACCTCGTCAGGCAGGCAGTGCAAACAGCCCTCAGGGCTGACGTGGTAGTCATTGCCTTGGGGGAATCTCAGGGGATGAGCGGTGAGGCTGCAAGCCGCTCAGAAATCAGTATCCCCGAAAACCAGCAGGTATTGTTAAGGGCGGTGAAGGCCACCGGCAAGCCGGTTGTCCTTGTATTGTCTAACGGAAGGCCACTCACCCTCTCCTGGGAAAACGAGAATATTAACGCCATTCTTGAAACCTGGTTCCTTGGAACCCAGGCTGGCAATGCCATCGCAGATGTGTTATTTGGCGACTATAACCCTGCGGGAAAGCTAACGATCACCTTCCCCCGCAATATTGGGCAGATACCCATTTATTATGCCGCTAAAAATACCGGGCGGCCAATTGATCCGGAAAATAAGTATACATCCAAGTACCTTGACGTGATGAATACACCGCTATATCCCTTTGGGTATGGTTTAAGTTATACCACCTTTCAATACAGCGACATCACGCTCAGCAAAAATGAAATAGCCCCGGGAGCGAAGATTGACGTGATATTAACCGTTACCAATACCGGGAATTATGACGGCGAAGAGGTGATCCAGTTTTATATACGCGATATGGTAGCCAGTGTAACAAGACCGCTGAAAGAACTCCGGGGTTTTTATAAGGTGTTCTTTAAAAAAGGAGAATCAAAACAGCTTACTTTTACCCTTTCGGCCGAAGACCTGAAATTTTATGATAAGGATATGAACTGGACCGCTGAGCCCGGCGACTTTAAAGTGTACGCGGGAACAAATGCTCAGGATCTGAAAGAGGCGACGTTCAGGCTTGTAAAATGAGCACAGGTAAACGAAGGGGGGAGGGAACAACATTAGGGGTTCGAAATCGTTTTACGGATAGTTATTAAATCAGGCTAATCCTGATTCAGATCTATGAAAAACAACGGCACTAAAAACATCATATTCGACCTTGGAGGAGTAATCCTGAATATTGATATGAAAAAAACTGAGCAGGCATTCGTAAACCTTGGCATTGAAAATTTCGGCGAATTGTATAACCAGTTTCATGCAAGCGCCTTATTCGCAGATCTTGAGACAGGCAAAATAACACCCGGCCAGTTTATTGAAACCTTGCAGAAACATACCAACGGTGTTTCACGTGAGGAGATCGTTGTGGCGTGGAATGCAATGTTGCTTAATTTCCCTTTACCAAGAATAAGGTTACTGCAGCGCCTGAAAGAAAGTTATCGTACTTTCCTGCTCAGCAATACAAATGCTATCCATTATGATGCGTTTCAAAATATCTACAGGCAGTCTGCGGGAGATAACAGTTCGTTAAATGGATGCTTTCACAAAGCATACTATTCACACGACCTTGGACTGCGGAAGCCGGGAAAAGAGATTTATCAGCAGGTGTTACGTGAGCAGAACCTTGTTGCTGAAGAAACGCTCTTCATTGATGACACACCTGCGAATGTGGAGGCTGCCAGTTCAGTAAATATAATGGCGTTATATCTTAAATCCCCGGAAACGATCGAGGATGTGCTGGCAGATTATTGATGGCTGTCTATCTTATTTATTCCTGCCGGAGCTTTAAAAAATAGCCGGCTTAAACGGAAGCAAATATGGCAGGAAGCTACATCCCTGAAACCGGCGCAATTGTGGCATTACGTCAATCCTTAATCTCTTCAAAATCAATATAGTCTTTGGAATTTGCCTGAGTCTGGTCCGAACCCCGGGTATTACTCTGGAAAGAATTAAATGGCTTCTGGTTGCGTGGCGTTGAGTCATTTTGGGAGTGCTGCATATTCTGGAATTGTTCCTGTACCTTTTTCGTAGTTTTATAGATGGGGATTACGAAGTAAACAATGAAGTTGTACAGCAAGTATATACCAAGTATGATTAAAAATGTTCCCATTATCCAGGCAAAGTTAAAGGATACCGTCATTCTATTTTAGTTAATCTTTATCTAATAGGAGATTTGGAACGAATATGGTATTTACCTTATCTTTGTGTTGGTAAGAACTTGTGAAGGGAACGGTGAATCGTTCCCTTCTTCTTTTCCCAATGAAAGACGAACTACAGAGAAGTAAAGTAACAGAAATAGCACTATCATCGCTTGAAAGTGATCCGGAAATTTTTTTAGTGGAGATCAGAATTACCCCTGGCAATAATATAAAGGTGTTTGCTGACGCCGACAACGGAATGTCAATTGAAAAGTGCGCATCACTTAACAGGTTGATATATAAGCAGCTTGAAGAATCAGGAATGTTCCCGGAAGGTAACTTTTCCCTTGAGGTTTCCTCACCCGGGCTTGACGAACCGCTGAAAATTTTCCGCCAGTATCAAAAGAATGTGGGGAGGAATGTCGAAGCTGTTCTCGCTGACGGAACAAAAAGGGAAGGCAGGCTGATAGCCGTTGAAGAAAAAGAGATTGTAATCGAAGAGGCCAGGGGTAAAAAGAAGGAAGTAGTCAGGCATAATCTGTTACTGGATAACATCAAAACAACAAAAATCCAGGTAGTATTTTAATTAACCCTTTCCGGAAGCCCCGGAACAGGCAATTTTAACTATATAATGTGCTATGGCAAGTATTAATTTGATAGAAGCTTTTCAGGAATTTAAGGACGCTGAAAATATAGACCGTCCAACCATGATGAAAGTGGTTGAAGATGTATTTAAGACCCTGCTTCGTAAAAAATATGGAAGTGATGAGAATTTCGATGTAATTGTAAATGCTGAAAAAGGTGATCTTGAAATTGTACGTCACCGGATGATAGTATCAGATGGCGAAGTAGCTGACCCGCTTGCCGAAGTTGCCTATAAAGAAGCTGCTAAAATCGAACCTGATTTTGAAGTTGGTGAGGAATTGTATGAAGGAATTGACATTATGGACTTCGGAAGACGTGCCATCCTGGCTGCAAAGCAAACCCTTGCAAGCCGTATCAGCGATCTGAAAAAGAACGTTTTGGTTAAAAAATATAACGATCGTGTGGGTGAAATCATCAGCGCAGAAGTTTACCAGGTGTGGAAAAAGGAAATTCTGTTGCTCGATGAAGACGGAGGAGAATTGATACTGCCGAAAAGCGAGCAGATACCGCAGGATTACTTTAAAAAAGGCGAAACCATCCGGGCCGTGGTTAAAAAGGTAGACTTAAAAAACAATAGTCCGGTCATCATCTTATCACGCACACATCCGTCTTTTCTTGCCAAATTACTTGAAATAGAAGTGCCTGAAATTTTTGATGGATTGATAGTGGTGAAAAAAATTGTTCGTGAACCCGGAGAAAGGGCCAAAGTTGCCGTAGAGTCCTACGACGACAGGATCGATCCCGTAGGGGCCTGCGTTGGGATGAAGGGAAGCCGCATTCATGGAATTGTCAGGGAATTAAAGAATGAAAATATAGACGTTATCAACTGGACAAATAACATCCAGTTGCTTATTCAGCGTTCGTTAACGCCTTCTAAGATCAGCTCTATGGAACTTGACGCAGAAAAGTTGCATGCTGATGTATATCTCAAGCCTGACCAGGTTTCACTCGCTATCGGGAGAAGGGGTGTAAATATCAAACTGGCTCAGGAATTGACCGGATACTCTATTGATGTGTTCCGCGATATGGAAGGAGAACCCGAAGAATTTGACATCGATCTGGAAGAATTCAGCGATGAAATAGAAACCTGGATAATTGATGAGCTTAAACGCATCGGGTGCGACACGGCCAGGAGCGTGTTGAATTTAACTGCTGAAGAGCTGGAAAGAAGAACCGATCTTGAAAAAGAAACGATAGAAGAAGTAAGAAAGGTTTTACAGGGGGAATTTGAAAAGGAATAGCGGAACCGATATTGTTATTCAGGATCAGAATAAAAAATAAATTTTACTTCGGCGTGTAAAACTAAGCAGATAACTTTGTTACAAGTCTTGTCACGCCTTACACGCCAGGGATTGATATAGGTAAGAATTTGAACCGGCAGAATGGAAAAGTGTTTTTGATTATACAAAATAAAAGATAACAAACAGTTTATAATTACGAATGTTAGAAGTAACTACACCACGCCTCATGGCTGCCGCCAAAGAATTCAACATAGGTAAAGACACCCTTGTTGATTTTTTAGCGGGCAAGGGATTTAATAAGGATGATCTTAAACCTACCTCCAAATTATCGGAGGATATGTATCGTTCTCTGCAACAGGAGTTTCAAGGCGACAAGGTTGCCAAGATCAAAAGCGACCAGATAGACTTGCCAAGGGGCGGATCCGTTGAAACGAAGAAGAAGAAGGATGAAGAAGAAATTGTGTTCAAGAAAGAACCCAAAAAGATCATCAAAGAGGAAGAGAAGCCCGCTCCTGAAGTTGTAAAGCCAATAATAGAATTTAAGCCGGAACCCGTAGTTGAAGAAAAGCCTGACATTAAGTTACCCGATATTATAGCGTTATCTAACATCGAAGTTCCAGAACTGGAAAGCCCTAAGATTCTTGACAAGATAGACCTGAGTGCAATCGATTCTTCCACACGCCCGAGGAAAATATCTAAAACACAACCAGAGAACGCAGAAGCCGAAAAGCCTGGTATTGAAATACCACAGGATATTGCAGAGCCTCAACCGGCCGTCATTCCTGCACCTGAGGTGGAATTACCGCCTGTTAGAGCAACATTGCCCGAAGAGCCGGTGCATGAAGTAATACCGGCAATACAGCCCATAGACGAGATCGGGGCGACGGTTGCTGGAACGGCTCCTGAGGTTTATGACACTCAGCCTCAGCTTCCGGTCATAGAAAATATTAAAGCAGATAAGCTGGAAGGCCCTAAGATCATGGGTAAAATTCAGCTGCCGCTGAGCAACGATACGCGGCCTAAGCCGAATGATGAGAAGCGGAAAAGGAAAAGGATACCGGTTGAGAAACGCGGTGAACCATTTAGCAGGCAGCAAGGTCCCGGCCCGGGCCCAAGGCCGGCGCAAAACCCTTTCCAAAGGCCTCAGTTTCCACCAGGGCAGGGGCAGCAGCCACCGCCTCCAGGGCAGAACCCTGGTCAACGGTCGTCTCAGGCGCCTAACCCTGCACAGCGTACGGGGAATTTTCAGCGCAATGATCGTCGTGGGCCAAATACACCGCCACCCAGAACCGGGCCTGCGCCGGCGGGGCCAAGGCCGGCACGGCGGGAAATAAAAGAGATTGATGCCAAAGAGATTCAGGACAAAATACGCGAAACGCAAGCCAAGCTTAGTGGTTCCGGTGGCAGGGGTAAAAGCCTGAAAGCTAAATATCGCCGGGCCAAAAGAGAAGAACTCGCCGAGCAGATGGGGTCGGATGACAATCTGGATAATAAGCTCCAGGTTACCGAGTTTATAAGCGTCAGCGAACTGGCCAACCTTATGGATGTAAGCTATGCCGATGTTATCGGAAAGTGTATGAGTCTTGGAATGATGGTTTCTATTAACCAGCGATTAGACGCTGAAGTGATCGAACTTGTAGCCAGTGAATTCGGATATGATGTGGAGTTTATGGGATTGGAGGACGTTGACGAATTCTCTGAAGACGATGATGACGACGATCCTGATGATTTAAAGCACCGGGCTCCCATAGTAACTATAATGGGTCATGTTGACCATGGTAAAACGTCCCTGCTTGACTATATCAGGAGTTCGAAGGTTGTGGCCGGTGAAGCGGGAGGAATCACGCAGCATATCGGAGCGTATGAAGTAGAGCTTGCCAACGGCAAACACATCACTTTCCTGGATACTCCCGGTCACGAAGCATTTACTGCCATGCGGGCACGGGGTGCAAAAGTAACGGACATTGCTGTAATCGTTATTGCGGCTGATGATGCGATCATGCCTCAAACCAAAGAGGCCATATCACACGCACAGGCGGCACAGGTACCCATGATCTTTGCCATCAATAAGATCGATAAGGAAGGCGCTAATCCGGAGAAGATTCGTGAGCAGTTGGCCGGCTTAAATCTTTTGGTGGAAGAATGGGGCGGTAAATACCAAAGCCAGGAACTTTCTGCCAAAACCGGGCTCAACGTTGATTCTTTACTCGAAAAGATATTGCTCGAAGCTGAACTGCTGGATTTGAAGGCAAATCCCGGGAAGGAAGCTAACGGAACTATAATTGAAGCAACTCTCGATAAGGGTAGGGGTTATGTGGCCACAGTACTGGTACAAAGCGGAAGTTTACGGGTGGGTGACCTTGTCGTCTCCGGACAGCACTTCGGGCGCGTGAAAGCTATGTTCAATGAGCGAAATAAACGCGTTGAGGAAGCTCCTCCATCTACGCCTGTACTATTGCTCGGCCTGAACGGGGCACCACAGGCGGGGGAAAAGTTCAAGGTTTTTGAAGACGAGAGTGAAGCCAAAGAAACTGCGAGCCGCAGGGGTCAGATTCTTCGTGAGCAGGGGATACGCACAAAGAAGCACATTACCCTTGATGAGATCGGACGCCGCCTTGCCCTGGGAAACTTCAAAGAACTAAACCTCATTATAAAAGGAGATTTCGATGGGTCAGTCGAAGCCCTGAGCGACTCATTGCAAAAGCTGTCGACAGAAGAGATTGCTGTGCGGGTAGTACATAAAGCTGTTGGGGCAATTACTGAAAGCGACGTGTTGCTGGCGACCGCATCTGATGCGATCATCGTTGGCTTCCAGGTACGCCCGTCTTTGCAGGCGAGTAAGATTGCGGAAAAGGAAAATATAGAAATCAAAACATATTCTATTATCTACAATGCCATAGAAGAGATAAAGAGTGCAATGGAAGGAATGCTCGAGCCGAAGATCCAGGAAAAAGTGGTGGCCAATGTAGAGGTGAAAGAAGTATACAAATTCGACAAGGGAACTGTTGCGGGATGCCAGGTTATTGACGGAAAGATCAACCGGAATTCTAAAATCCGGCTTATCCGGGATGGGATTGTGATTTACCCTACCGGCGAAGGTGCTACTGCTGAACTGGCATCGCTGAAGAGATACAAGGATGACATCAAAGAAGTGCCTACCGGCATGGAATGCGGGCTGACAATAAAAAATTATAACGACCTCAGAGTTGGTGATATCGTTGAGGCATACGAGGAAGAAGAGGTAAAAAGAACCCTCTAAAGATAAGGACGAGTCAGGGGATTGGAATGTAAAGCGTAGGAGGTGCCGACGGGGGAAATAGAAAAACTGATTTATTGTATTTAGGCGTATCAGGTGAAAGCTGGAAATGCCGCACCTGTCTAAATTACGCTTATATGACACATATACACGTATCTCCTGGTATGTACTTACTACTTCTCTCCTGGTACTTACCCGCATAAACCTTTGTTAAAAGCCCTCCATTCATCTGTATCTTACCCGGTTGTAAATATTTTTGGGTAGATTTCAATTGTAGCATCCAGCTTAGGGCATAAAAAAACGTGTGCAGAAGGGTAATGAAAAGGGCGACCTGCCACAAAGTGGCTGATCCACAAACCTTCCGCGGGCCGTAGGGATAAGGCACGCGGCCTTCTGTGATGTATCTGATTTTTGATCATGCTAAGCTGGTTAGTGCCTGATTGTTCGTTTTAAACTATTTATGTATGAAGAAATTTTCATCTTTACTGCTGTTCGTGTGCGGGCTCTTTACTGTTTCAGCTCAATCTCTGAAAGCAGTAGGCGATAGCCAAAGAGTGATAGCAGATAAAATATTAGCCATAGTCGGTGATAAAATTATACTCAGCTCCGAAATCAATAATGAGATCGCCGATATTCAACGCCAGGGAGAACAGGTTCCGGAAAACGCCCACTGTGCTATATTAGAGCAGGCTTTGGCCATGAAAGCGCTGGTGATGCAGGCGGAAAAAGATTCACTGATTGTTAGCGATGAGGAACTGGAGGCTTCATTGGAAAACCAGGTACGCGGATTTATTCAAAGGTTTGGTTCGAAAGAAGCCGTTGAACAGGTTGCAGGAAGAACGATCTACCAGTTAAAGGAAGATTTCCGCCAGCCTTTCAGGGAAAGGAAGCAGGCAGAGCTAATGCGCAATAAAATTGTAGCCAGTATTAAAATTACTCCTACAGAAGTAAAAGCATATTTCGACAAGATTCCAAAAGACAGCCTGAAATTTTACGAATCGGAGATTGAGATCGGTGAAATCGTGCTTTATCCAAAAGCAAGCAGAGACCTCGAGAAATATGCAATGGATGAATTAACTGAATACAAAAGCCAGGTTGAATCTGGCGCGCGCAAGTTTGAAACCCTTGCCAGCTTGTACACAGATGATCCGGGTAGCAAGGAAAAGGGCGGATTGTATAATCTAAACCGGACGGAGAAGACCTGGGATCCCACATTTCTCTCAGCAGCTTTCCGGCTAAAAGAGGGACAGATATCACCTGTAATAAAATCGAAATTCGGTTACCATATCATTCAGATGGTTAACCGCGCGGGAGATGATGCTACCGTGCGTCATATTCTCAAAATTCCGCAGGTAACCGATACGGAAATAAATTTTTCTATAAATAAGCTCGATTCGATAAGAGCTAACCTTATCTCCAATACAATACAGTTTGGTGAAGCTGTGGCTAAGTATACCGAAGACGAAACAGCGAAGTTCACCGGTGGTATGAAACAATGCGCTAATGGTACATATTGCACAATTGATCAATTGGATAAAGATATCGCTTTAATGCTGAATACATTGAAACCGGGCGAGTTTTCAAAGCCTGCAGTATTCACAGATGAAAGAGGGAAAAAAGGAGTTCGCGTCGTTTACCTTAAAACGAGATCCGATCCGCACCGCGAAAATTTAAAGGACGATTATAATAAAGTTTCAGGTCGGGCTTTGGAAGAAAAAAAATACGACGCGATGGAAAGGTGGTTTACTACGAAAATTCCTACTTATTATATCATGCTCGATGAGGATGCAAGAAGCTGCGACCAATTAGGAAAATGGGCTACTCACGCCGCAAAGGCAAATTAAGTGGAAACACCTAAATGTATAAAAAGTAATACCGGTTCTAAGATATAGAGGCGTTATTTCTTTAACTTCAGAATGCCTGATACAAGACAAGAGAAGGTTAGACCTTGCGATAATCAGGATCCTGGAAACATTTATGTATGTTGAAAGCAAAAAAATCCATTCCTGAAATAACCAGGGTTCCTATCCGGTTTCTTATTATAACGGATGAAAATTTTTCCATCACCGGACTAAGTAGTTACCTGATTACTGTTACAGGAAGAAAGCCTGGAAAGTTCAAGCCCGTGGCTATACAGCGATTTTTCTCAAAAGGTTTTTTTCAGACAAATATTTCGTTAGCAACTGCTTTAATTTCAGATTCCTCATTTCATGTACTGGCACGTATCCCCCTTCCTGAGGGTAAGTCGATCACCACTCTCTGGGTAGTAACGCCGGTATTTGATGACGTTTCAGGGAAAGTAAAACAATTTACCTGGAGTGGATGTGAGATCAATGAAGCAAGGCTTCGTAGCGGCTTGCAATTTCATTTAAGCATAGATGGTTGCCTGACTAATATTGGAATTTCTGCAGGGGCAGACAGGGTTTTTCTTTTTCAACACTGGACAGACACCAAAGGCAACAAATCTTTATTCAGAAGAAAATTTTCCTGGAGCCCGGATGCCTCTGAGAATCCTGTTTCAGGTACCAGTGATCAGCTTACAGACTTTCCGGCGTCAAATATAGCTGATATCGTTTATAGGTTACAGAACGCTGAATACGTAAATTCCCCAGTAAAAGATCTGACCAATACCTGGTTGCAGCACCAGCTACGACTCAGGATGGTACAGTCAATTTTATTGCTTCCGGTGTTTGCAAACGATGAATTTTGGGGATTTGTGGCGCTTGAACAATGTTCCTCCAAAAGGGTATGGACAAAAGTTGAAATCAATATTCTTAATTTATTGGCATCCCCGCTTTCCGTTGCTGTCGAAATAGAAGGGAAGGATAGAAGGATACCTGAAAGCCGCGAACAGCTGAGTGCTTTCTTCAGTGATTCACCGGGAATGTTCCTTGTGGTTGACAAAACCGGAAAGATCAAATATGCTGCTCCGGAAGTAGAAAGAGCTCTTGGCTTTAAAGAAAATACGAATACCGAGCTACCACGCTTCGACATCATACACGCTTCGGATATAATAAAATTAGAAAATGAATTCAGGCACGTTTTCTCTGACCCGGAATATCATGGTTTTGTTAATATCAGGGTAAGGAATCACAAAAACGAATGGATTTGGATGGAAGCAGAAACCGGGAACAGATACCCGGATGAAAATATCAGGGGAATCATTCTCCACCTCAAACATATAAGCGAGCCCGCTCTCCCTGGTAAGTTGGTAAGTGAAGTGTCGAGATCCGTCGTAAATATTTTAGACAGCATTACCGATGGTTTTGCCGCCATTGACGATCTTTCTACTATAACGTTATGGAACCATGTCGCAGAGTTTCTTACGGGGATTAAAAAAGAAGAAATCGTTGGAAGAAATTTGTGGGAAGTATTTCCTGCCTTAAAGAATACGAAATTTTTTATAAAGCTAAATGATGCGTTTCTAAAAAAAGTTACGATAAACTTCGACTACTATATAAATGATTTTGATCGCTGGATGGATGTGAGCATCTATCCGTCAATAGAAGGACTGTTCATTTATTTTAAAGATATCACAACAAGGAAAAAGCAGGTCTTGCTGCTGAAAGCTGAAAAAAATGTCCTTGAATTCAATTCCAACCCTTCCCAATCCATCAAAAGTACTGTTGATCTCTTTTTGGCTGAAATAGAAAATATTATACAGGAAGCGCATTGTTCCGTATTCCTTGTCGATGAAACCGGTAAATATGCAAGGCATCTATCCGCGCCGCGATTGCCGGCGCGATTTATTGCGGCTATGGACGGGCTGCCGATAGGTTCTATGCAGGGTTCTTTTGGTACAGCCATGTACCTTAAAAAGATGGTGATTGCTGAAGATATCGAAAAAGACCCCCTCTGGGATAATTACCGGGTAATTGCACTGCAGCATACCCTGAGAGCGTGCTGGGCTGTTCCCCTCCTCGATACCAGTGAACAAGTGATAGGTTCCCTGGCATATTTTTACAAAAAGCCCCGCTCTCCTACGAGGGAAGATATTCTTCTGCTTGAACGTACGGCAAATTTTCTCAGAGTATTAATAGAAAATAAGCGCGAAACTGAAAAGATCAGGATCAGCAATAACAGATATACCCTTGCTGCACGTGCTATCAACGAAGCTGTATGGGATTGGAATATCAAAACAGATGAATTGTATCTGGGAGAAGGCTTTTTCTATTCATTCGGGTATGAAACATCTAACAGGATAAATACATTCGCCTTCTGGTTAAAGCACATTCACCCCGAAGACCGGAAAAAAGTTAAGGAAAGCCTGGCTCAGTTCATGAAAAGCAATAAACCCAACCTGTGGATGGATGAATACCGCTTTAAAAGGTCAGACGGCAATTATGCCATGGTAGTTAATAAAGGTTACCTTATATGTGATAAAGATGGTGATTTATTGCAGATGGTAGGTTCTATTGAAGACGTTACAGAAAAGAAGATCTTTGAAAAGAAATTGATCAAGCAGGAACTCGATAAACAAAAGGAAGTTTCACAGGCTGTAATCGAAGCACAGGAAAAAGAGCGGGCAAAGATTGGTAAAGAATTGCATGATAATGTTAACCAGGTGCTCTCAACAGCAAGGCTGCTCCTCGAAGTGGCTCTTACCAACAGTCATGACAGGATGAAGCTCATCGAAAAAAGCAGGGAACAGATCCATCATGCGATTACTGAAATCAGGAATTTGTCTCACACATTAATACCACCTGGTATCAGCGATCTCGGCCTTGGGGAATCGATAAAGGATCTGCTGGAAAATGTTGCACTGAAAAAAAGCCTCAAGGTCAAATATACGAGTGTAGGAGATATTGAGAGTTGCATAAATGAGATGCAAAAAGTAATGTTGTTCCGGATAATCCAGGAACAGGTTAATAACGTGCTTAAACATGCTGAAGCAGGCCATCTTTCCCTACAACTCTCTGTAGACGAGGCATGCATTCAACTGGTTATCATTGATGATGGAAAGGGATTCGATAAAGAGAGCCTACAAACACAGAAAGGGCTTGGGTTGTCGAATATTTTAAGCCGCGTTGAACTTTTTAACGGCAATATTAACGTCATAACCGCTCCCCGAAAGGGGTGTAAACTGATCGTAAGAATAGCAAGAACTTTATAAAATACAATTGAAGGACCATGGAAAAGATTACTATTTTAATTGCCGATGATCACAAACTGATCAGGGAGGCATGGACCTATATTTTGAACAGCGATCCCCGGTTCCAGGTAGTTGCCGAATGCGGTGACTCCGAAGAAGCAGTCGAACTCGCCAAAAATAAGAGGCCTAATATCATCCTGATGGATATCAATATGTCTCCCTTTTCTGGGTTTGAAGCGACGGAAAAGATACGGAAGTTTTCGCCGGGATCTAAGGTGATCGGCGTTTCTATGCACTCTCAGCCTGCGTATGCAAAAAAAATGCTGCAAATCGGGGCAAAAGGCTATGTTACTAAAAATTCTTCCAAAGAAGAAATGATCAGGGCAATCATAGAGGTGTATAAGGGTAACAAATTTATCTGTGAAGAAATTAAGACGATCATATCCGACCAGCTTCTGACTGATCAGCCCGAAGGGCCGAACATTAATTCACTCACCGAAAGAGAAATACAGATCATCAATTATATCAAGGAAGGATTTTCTTCAAAGGAGATCGCATCATCTCTGAATATTTCACTTAAAACGGTTGAAGTTCACCGGCATAACATCCTTAAAAAATTAAAATTGAAAAACTCGGCTTCTCTTGTAAACTTTATCAACAGCAATACGACCTATATGTAACTAATGAGGGAGGTATCGGTAAGACCTGTTGGTGGGAATCACAGGCATCATAACCTATGTTGACTAAGTAAAAACCCTCAGCCTTATTTAGAAAATCTCTATAGATCATATATAAACATCCGGTAAAAGATCGCGTTGAGATACTAAACTTGTAACTTTAACGTGTGTGTATATATCCAATATCTGTGAAATGAACCTTTCCCTTTCCATAAAAAACCAGTAAATCCAATACCGGAAAACCTGTATCGAACAGATGATTTAAGATCCAAATCCCAAATCCATGGAAAGCCGCCCCCTAGTACCTATGAAGACTACGGGGCTTTTTTATGCATTCAAATATTCCGAAGTGACTGATGCCATCGGTAATGAGTCCTGCCGCAGAGAGTGGCCCCATTAGGGGCCCCGTGTTTATAGAAAAACCTTCCCCTCGAATCGGCTCCATAGGAGCCGCGTAAAAGTTTCGGAGGCTCTGCGCGATTAAAAAAATTTCCACCACCGGCATTTCAGTGGCATTTACGCACCTCCTAAGGAGCCGAAACCAGTCGCATTCAAATCGCTATAAACACGAGGCTGCTCGAGTAGTATAAAAAATTAAATCTAAATCTAAATTTCTATCGCAGGAGCACATTAGACGTTGGAGATAGCAGCACATTATCTGATTATATTTGATCAATTCCGTTACGAAATATCAAGCTGATTACAAGGCATCGGAGGTGTAACCATCTGATGCCAACTGTCACCCCACGCTATAGGCAATGAGTCCTGCCCGCAGAGAGTGGCCTCATTAGGGGCCCCGTGTTTATAGAAGACCTTCCCCTCGAATCGGCTCCATAGGAGCCGCGTGAGAGTTTCGGAGGCTCTGCGTGATTCAAAAAATTCCACTGCAGGAATTTCTATCGGCATATACGCGGCTCCTCCGGGAGCCGAAACCAACCTGATTCATATTGCTATATACACGTGGCTCGTCCGGAGCCGGCTCGCGGGGCAGTATAAAAATTTCAATCTGAATATTGGTCTGCGTACCGCAAAAAACGATGGAAATAGCAGCACACTATCTGAAAAAATTTGATCAATTCCGCTACGGAAAATATCAACCTGATTATACGGCACCGGACGCTCTGTAACCTTTAACGTAAGCTATCAGCCTTAATGGCTTAGAAAAAAAGATCAAGGTCAGCGGACGGCCCATTGCGGCTCCGTGCTTATACCTGAAACACGCTGCTGGCCGAAAAAAGATTAAATCCACGTAACTTGCGGCCTAATTTCTAACATGAGTGAAGAAATAAAACACGAATGCGGCCTTGCATTCATTCGTTTACGTAAGCCTTTCTCATATTTTCAACAGGAATATGGTACAGTTTTGTATGGATTGAACAAACTTTACCTTCTCATGGAAAAACAGCACAACCGCGGACAGGATGGTTCCGGTATCGCAACTGTAAAACTGGATACCGAGCCCGGTTACCCTTTTTTGCACCGGATCCGAAGCACGATTCCTCAGTCAATTGCCGAACTGTTTCGCCAGATATCGGAAGAAGTTTTGGAATTGGAAAAATATCAGCCCGATATAAAAAAACACCCGGGGCTGATGAAAGGGCATATCCGTTTTCTTGGTGAACTGCTGCTGGGTCACCTGCGCTATGGCACCCAGGGAAAAAATAACATTGAATTTTGCCATCCTTTTATAAAGCGGGATACCATCCCGACAAGAAATCTTGCATTGGCCGGGAATTTCAATCTCGTAAATACCGAAGAACTTTTTGCCCTTGTTAACATAGACCCCGGTGAATTCCAGCGCCAGAGCGACCTGGCGGCAATGATGGAAGTTGTGCATGCATTTATAGTAAAGGAAGACGAGCAGAATCCGGGAAATCTTGATATCCTTAACGTATTGAAGAAGTCGGCTAAATTATTTGACGGCGGGTATCATGTAGCCGGGCTACTTGGCAATGGCGACAGCTTTGTGATGAGGGACGCCCATGGAATCCGCCCATCGTATTATTATATCAACGATGACGTGTTCGTTGCTGCATCAGAGCGCGCCGCAATTCGAACAGCCTTTAACGTTGGAGAAAATGAAGTGAAGGAACTAATGCCGGGTCAGTCTCTTATTATCAGGGCAAATGGCGATTACAGCGTTGAGCAATTACTGGAGCCCAAAGAAAGGCGCGCATGCAGTTTCGAGCGGATTTATTTTTCCCGGGGCAACGACGAAAAAATATACCGGGAGCGAACATCCTTGGGCTATAACCTCAGGGAACCGGTTTTAAAAGCGATCAGCAACGACCTTAAAAACACGATTTTTTCATTTATCCCGAATACGGCTGAGGTTGCTTTTTATGGTTTGCTGAAAGGAATGGAGGACTATCTTAACCAGGTGAAAATTCAGCGTATTCTTGGATGGAACAAAGATTTTGATGAGGAAAAGCTGGCAGAAATGATCAACCGCCGGATAAGGGTTGAGAAGATTACCATCAAAGATGTCAAAATGCGAACGTTTATATCCGCTGACGCAGGCAGGAATGAAATGGTACAGCACGTTTATGATATTACCTACGGTACATTAAACAAAGGGGTAGACACCCTTGTGGTTATTGATGATTCCATTGTAAGGGGAACAACTTTGAAGGAAAGCATTATCAGGATGCTCTTCAGGCTGGAACCCAAAAAGATCATTGTTATTTCTTCAGCACCGCAGATACGCTATCCCGATTGTTATGGAATTGATATGAGCAAACTGGGTGATTTCATTGCCTTCCGTGCAGTTACAGAGTTATTAAAAGACAATAACCGGGAATGTTTGCTAAATGAACTATACGATAAATGTAAGGAGCTGGCAAGAATAAATCAATTGCACACCGAAAATATTGTCCGTCATATTTATAAACAATTTACAACGCAGGAAATATCAGATAAAATTGCACAGTTGATAACGCCTGAAGACATTGACATACCAGTGCAGGTTTTATTTCAAACGATTGAATCTTTACACGAATCCTGCCCAACCAATACCGGCGACTGGTACTTTACAGGAAATTACCCCACTCCTGGCGGTAACAGGGTGGTCAACAAGGCTTTTATGAATTACATAGAGGGTAAAAACATTCGGGGTTATTAGGCATAAAGCATTGCCTGAGCCACGGCCTCTTCCGTCCATTTCTAATCATTTCAGATATGAAATCATTGTTTATTATACGGCATGCGAAAAGCAGTTGGGCTTCGGCGACCGAGCCTGATTTTGACCGGCCGCTAAATGATCGTGGTAAATCCGACGCACCGAGGATGGCTGGGAGGTTACTGTCATCAGGTATACAGATCGACGCCTTTATCTCCAGTCCGGCAAAAAGGGCAAGGAATACCGCCCGCTTTTTTGTTGAAGCGTATAATCGTCCTCTTGAGGATATCATTTACGTGGATCAATTGTATCAGGCATCAATGGCAATGTTTCCTGCCGTTATCAGGGCAATCGATTCATCGTATACGTCAGTTGCGATTTTTGCCCATAATCCCGGAGTGACTGATTTTGCCAATTCACTGACTGCCACCCGGATCGATGATATGCCTACCTGCAGTGTTTTTGCTGTGAACGTACACGCTGACGACTGGAGCGGGTTTGCAACAGCAGAAAAAGAATTCCGGTTTTTCGATTATCCTAAGTCCGGTGGAATCAGGGGAAAAGTTTAAGATCAGCAGGTGCCTTTTCGCATGACGATACCCGTTACAAGATCTTCCAGCATATAAGCATATGAATTCACCTTATTGTTGTAGAAGGGAAGTGGCGAATGCATGGCTAATTTTGATAAGGCTTTGGCGAGAGAAAAGTCGTTTTGTATATAACTGATGCAAAGCTGATTTTGTTCCAGGTACCGGGCGAGGTATTCCTGCTCCGGCTGGCCGGGAGTTGGAATAAATATGCATTTTTTGTGAAGCCCTACCACATCCAGTACCGTGCTGTACCCTGAACGGCTGATGATAATATCTGATTTGTGGATGAGGGTGTTCATAGCACTGGAAGAAAGATGATTATGAATGATGACGTTTTTGTTGCCGCATTCCACCAGGCCTGCTTCCCCCGGTAATCCCCGGACAAGAACAGCCGGCTTATCGTATCCCGTCAGTTGTTTCAAAAGAAGTTCTTCAAATATAGTCCTCTGAGGTTCGGGCCCTGAAATTAAAATCAGCAATAAAGGGCAATCGACAGTCTGTGGTTGCGCATGGA
The DNA here is from genome assembly GCA_041751095.1 of Flavihumibacter sp. Taxonomy (GTDB): domain Bacteria; phylum Bacteroidota; class Bacteroidia; order Chitinophagales; family Chitinophagaceae; genus JADCRZ01. The sequence continues at coordinate 127,516 of JBGSYC010000005.1, read as the reverse complement.
TCCGGGTAACTCTTCCGAGATATTTTACCGGAATTAACGGCTTTACCCGGGGGTGAGATAATTCTCCCCCAAAATTGGGCTGTCCCTCGTAATCGGGAATCCAGCACGCTGTAAATTTTTGTATAAGGGAATAATTAAGCTTCTGGAGGTACTTTTCTACCGTTTTCCCGAAACGCGTTTTGATCATCAGTTGATGTGTGATAAAAATGGCTGGCATCGTTTTCGTATGAAGGCCAAACCGGTTGTCGGAAATAATTGCATCCACACGATTTTTCGTCAGAAATTTAACAAGCCACCTATTCTCCCTCTTGATCGAAATCAATATCTTTGGAATCTGAAGTAATAATTTAATTTGGGTGTGCCAGCTATTTTTACCATATTGTAAACGATAGCCTTTCAGATGAACATGACGGAGAGAAGCAAATTCCTGCTTTAAAAGCGCATATTGACTTCCCTCAGAAGCAATAATAATTTCACAGCCAATGGTTAACAGATGATGGATTAATGGGATACATCGTGTGGCATGGCCAAGACCCCAGTCGAGGGGAGCCACCAAAATCACCGGTTTGGGCGTAGCAGAATGGTTAAATTTCGGGAATCTGGCAAACAACATTATTTTTGTATTAATTTAGTTAATTTAGGGAAATCAATCTATGCAAAAGACATCTCGACAACTATCTATTCTAATTGTTTTTGTTAGCATGCTAATGGTAAGTTGCGCCAGTGGCAGCCGGATGGGTGGCTCTGCAAAAGGGTGTGGCTGTGGTGTACATAAAGGCTTTGTTGGTTATTAAAATTCTTATTAAATGAAAACCAGGAACCGCGATTTGCTTGTGTTATTGAAGGACGAGTTCAGAAATGAGCAGTCTATTGAAAATGAGCTGGAGAAACTCAACGAATTACTACATATTACTGAAACCGTTGATAATTACTGTATTGCTTACGAAGTGATTGACCTTAATAAATTCAGGATATATCATCAGCGAAAAAAAATTATTCAGGTGTTCAGCCAGAATAAATTAAAAGCTTTCCAGTTTCTTTGTAATAAAAATTAGTAACCAACCTTTCTCAGAGAGGTTAAAACAATCTCTGCAGGGCAATTCTTAACTGTTGCAGCATATCTTCTATTTCCTCTTTCTTACACGTACCAACGCTTAAGCGGTACCACGCTGAGTCAGGCTGGGTTCCAAACGCATAAAACGGCACCACTGCCAACCTGGCTTCATTCAACAAATACTCTGTGACCTGCTCCTGATTTTGAAGCAATGTGCCTTCGGCGGTTCTTTTCCCCACAAGATTAATTTCAATGGTAAGGTATATCGCAGCCTGTGGCGCAATGGCATTTACCCGAAACCCTTCCTTTTTTAACGTCATGAATCCTTCGTAAATACGTTGCAGCCTTTCTTCAATTTCAGCCTTGAAATGTTGCAGGTAAGTATTGATCTCATCACTTTTCAAAAGGAACCGGGCAACGGCTTTTTGTTCTGCCATCGGAGCCCAGGCGCCCAGATGCGTTAGCAAAGCCTTCATTTTACTGATAATAGCGGAAGGGCCGAAGGCCCATCCCACACGCACACCGGTAGCAGCGAATGCTTTACTGATGGCGTCAACAAAAACGGTGTACTCTCTCATAGCTGGCCGTAAGCTTACCGGGTTATAGTGGTTAATATCACCATAGGTCAGGTTCCAGTACATCTGGTCATACATAACGTACAATTTTTTCTCACCGTTGGTGCGGCGACTGTTTTCGTCAAGTACCATATCACAGATGCGCTCCAGCTCTTCTTTGCTAAAAGTGGTTCCGGTAGGATTTTGAGGTGAGCAGAGCGACAGCATGGTAGCACCTGAAACATGGGGCCGGATGTCCTCCGCTGTTGGCATAAAATCTTTTTCAAAGCTTGTGTCAACGACCACGTGCTGCCCGCTTACAAAATGCACATAATGATTATTGTTCCATGAGGGAACTGCGTATATTATCTTGTCGCCTTTATCGCAGACAGCCCTGTACAAAGAATAGATCAGGGGACGGCCCCCGGACGCAACGAGTATTTCATCTGTACTGTAGTCGAGATATTCCCTCTCATGAAGAAACCGGGCAATCGCATCTCTCAGGTCAAGATTTCCTTCCGCAGCCGGGTAGTTGGTAAAATGACGCCGGTAGGCGTCGATAATTTCCTCTTCAAGAACTTTTGGTATGGGAAATATTTCCGGGTCAAAATCTCCAATGGTAAAATTGAAGATTTTTTCACCAAGCCGGATTTTTTCCCGGATATCCCCTCCAAGCTTTACAATTTCTGATCCGATCAAAGTCTCCGAAAGGTGAGAGAGTTTTATGTCTGGCATCTGGTAATGGATAAATTCAGTGGTAAAAGTAAAGGCGTTGCCGCAGATTTCAACACATTAAAAATAAGTGGTGGCCTTAGGCGATTTGCAACATAACCCCGCTAATCAGGTACTTTGTATTTCAGATTCCCAAACCCCTGCCCCTGACAGGTATCGGCGTATCAACATTGCACAAACGTTAACAAATAAAAAACGCTTATCCCACTTAAATAAAGTATCTTTAGTGTTCCAACATTAAATAAAAAATTATTATCTTATGGCTCGTAAGTCTTTTTACTTTATTGTATTGTTTTCAGCGGCTGTTTCAGCTACTTCCTTCACCCCGGCTATTTGCCAGCAAACACGGGTAAATACAGTCTCTCAGAACGCAACTTCGCCTGCACCGACAGTATGGGCATTGGATAAATCCCATTCCAACGTCAAATTCACCGTTACCCATATGGTTGTATCGGAAGTTGATGGGGCTTTTAAGCTTTTTGACGGCAAAATGGAACATTCAAAACCGGATTTTTCCGATGCCAGGGTGGAGTTTTCCGTTGATATCAATTCCATCGATACCGATAACGAGAACCGGGACAAGCATTTGAAGGGCGACGATTTTTTCAACGCGGAAAAGTTTCCTGCGATGAAATTCACAAGCACTTCTTTTACTCCTGCCGGTGGCAATAAATACAAGTTGAATGGGAATCTTACCATTCGTGACGTTACCAAACCTGTTACTTTTGATGTAACCTATGGTGGAAGCATCGCTGACCGTGGTGGCATGAAGTCAGGATTTAAAGCTAAAACTACGATCAACCGTTTCGATTACGGATTAAAATGGGACAAAGCTACAGAGACAGGTGGGTTAGTGGTAAGTAAAGAGGTTGATATTACGGTAAACGTAGAACTGAAAAAGTCCTGACCTATATCAATGTTAAGGCCGTGACGATGTCACGGTTTTTTTTGCTTTTTTTATTTTAAGGTGCTTATCAATACTATCCCTTGTGTAACTCCGGTGTACAGGAGTTTAACGATACTTAACGGGCTGCTGCTTCAAAAATGAATATCTTCGCCCTTCAACAGTGTTGAGAAAATGAAACCTTTTTTTTTGCTGCCTTTATTAACCATGATCTCCTCTCTTGCATGGGCTCAGTCGGCTTATCATATCACGGTAACCGTTAAACCGTATAAAAATGAATATGTTTACCTGGGGTATTATTACGGTAAACAAAAGGCTCTTGCAGACTCGGTGCGATTAAATGCAAACAGCACCGGCAGCTTTACGGGCAAGGAGAAGTTACCCGGCGGGATATATTTTCTTGTATCTCCACGAAAGGAAATCCTGTTTGAATTGTTACTGGATAAAAATCAAAATTTTGCAGTTGCGGCCGATACAGCGGGCCTTCCCAATAGTGTTGTATTTACAAGTTCCGAAGACAATTCCCTATTTCAATCCTACTCCAGGTATATAGCTGTTAATGGTACAGAGATCAGCACCCTCCTTGGGGAGCTGGGAAAGGCATCATCAAGGCAAGACTCCATCCGGATCAATGCTAAACTTCAGGAACAGAACGCGCGATTACAGAATTACCGTAATGACATAGAAAAGAGATATCCTTCTTCTATGCTTGCTTCCCTGTTCAGATCAATGAAAGAGCCCTCCGTGCCATCCGCAGAAAATCATCCCGGGAAGAAATATGATTCGCTTTATGCTTATAATTTTTATAAGAATCATTATTGGGATGGTATCTCATTTACCGACGACCGGTTGTTGCGAACACCCATTTTTGAGCCGAGGCTCGAAAAGTATTTTAAGGAGCTCGTACTGCCTGACCCGGATTCTCTAAAAAAGGAAATTGATTTCATGCTGCTGAAGTCTGCCGGAAATAAAGAGATGTATAAATTCCTGCTGACTTATTTTGTACAGAAGTACATCAATTCTGAATACATGGGGCAGGATGCCGTTTTTGTGCACCTTTTTGAAAAATACATTAATAACCAGCCCGGGGTTGACTGGTTTACGGAGAAATATAATAAGTATATGTTTGAACGGGCGTACAGCATGATGGCCAACCTCATAGGCCAACCCGCTGCTAACCTCGAAATGGTAGATACCGCAGGCAGGCAGGTGCCGTTGTACGGAGTTCAGGCGCCATTTACGGTTATATGTTTCTGGGATCCTACCTGCAGCCATTGCAAAGAAGTGGTGCCTAAAGTGGATTCGATTTTTAAAGCCAAATGGAAACGGCACGGAATCCAGGTATATGGTGTACTGGTTGATGGAGGAAAAGATGCGTGGTTGAAATACATAAAAGAGTCTGATTTAAACGGTTGGATACACGTCTATGAAACAACGGAACAAAAAAATGCCATCAATGCTGCCGGGAGGCCTGGCTACAAACAACTGTATGATGTTTACCAGACGCCGGTTTTATACCTGCTGGATGATAACAAGCGCATCATTGCAAAAAAGTTAACTTACCAGCAGATTGATGAAGTAATCAGTCTTAAAATGAAAAACGCCGAACCCCTGGCCGGCAAGTAATGGTAAAATCCGGTTTCCCTGCTGTTGACTTTATTCGCAAATGAGCATCCGGGGATCACTATACACCTGTCCTAAATCCATCTCATGAAATCCATTTCTTTTACGGTGGGGGCAATCTTACTTTTACAGCTTTTGGCTCCTCTGCATGCCCAGACCCTTTTAAAGTATGGAGAAGCCAGTGTAAGTAAACTGGATTTTGTAAAGGCATTTTCCAAAAACAATAATGATCGTAACCCCTCAGAAAAAACTTTCCGGGATTACCTTGAACTGTATATCCGGTTTAAATTAAAGGTTAAGGCGGCATATGACCATAAGCTTGATACGCTCCCCAGTCAAAAAGCGGAATTAGCCGAGTTTCGTAACCAGATAATTGATGCCTACCTGCATGATGACAGCAGCTTCCAGCACATGGTTAAAGAGGCATTTGCGCGAGGACAGAAGGACATTAACCTCGCACATATTTACGTACCTGTAAAAAGGCCAGATTCCTTTAATGGGACAGATACCTTAAAAGCCCGGCAACTTGCTGCGGGCGCCTATAAACAGCTACTGAATGGATCCGATTTTTATGAAGTTGCTGGCCTGTATTCTTCCGATCCTTCTTTTAAGTTGAACAAAGGAAATATCGGATATATCACCCTGTTCAGCCTGCCGTATGACCTCGAAAGCTTAGCATATTCAACACCGGGAGGAAAGTTCTCCAGCCCTTACCGCAGCAGGGGTGGTTACCACATTTTTAAAAATCTTGGTGAACGGAAGGCCGTTGGCAAAATAAAGGTTGCACAAATTTTGTTTGCTTTTCCCCCCGCTATCAGCGACATTCAAAGGGCAGCAATTAAACAAACAGCTGATTCAGTATATGACGCGCTTGTGCAAGGCGCGTCATTCACGCAAATGGTCTTACAGTATAGCAAAGACAATGAAAGTTTTAAAGATGAAGGTGAACTTCCGGTATTTGGAGTGGGAAAATACGACCCCGCTTTTGAAACAAGCGTTTTTTCATTGAAAGAAAATGGTGACATCAGCAGGCCTTTTCTTACCGCCTACGGGTATCATATCGTTAAAAGAATAGCGCACTTTCCGGTGGACGTCTCAGGCAACGACTCATCGATGGCAGTCCTTAAGCACGATGTACGCAACGACGCCAGGATGGAAATTGCCCGCCAGGAATTGTTGAAGAAATTATTCCGGATCAGCAATTTCAAAAATGCCTCCGTTAGAGAAAATCTTTTACGGGCCTATACAGATAACATTTTGAACGGAAAGAACGTTTCAGCAAAACACGGTATTTCTCCGAATACAATACTGTTTACTTTTTTTAGAAAGAATGTTTATGTAAAAGATCTGGTGGAATTTCTAAGGTCAGCTAAGGGTGCTTCAATACCTGGCACGCCTGAGCCGTTTAACGAATCTCTGAAGAGATTCAAAGAGGTGTCGGTGATGAAGTATTACCGGGATAATCTTGAAAAATATAATCAGGAATTCTCGACCCAGGTAAATGAATTCAGGGATGGGAATTTATTGTTTGAGATCATGCAGCAGGAAATCTGGAATAGAGCGGCTGCTGATTCATCCGGGCAAAGAAGATATTATGAAAGTCATAAAGATAACTATTGGTGGGAACCAGGCGCTGACGCGATTATTTTTAGCTGTGAAGACCCGGCAGTTTGTACACGTGTAAGGTCTGACATGGAAAAAAATCCCGACTGGCGGAGCGTTATCCGGCCGTTCGAAAACAGGGTGCGTGCTGATTCCGGGAGATTTGAATTGGGCCAGCTGCAATTTGAAGAGAAATTCCTGGAGCCCGGCAAACTTTCTCCTCCAGTTAATAGCATGACAGAAAAGAGCAGCACTTCATTCACCAAAATTATGCGGGTTTACCGGGAAAAGTCGCCCCGCAATTTTGCTGATGCAAGAGGATTTGTACTTAACGATTATCAGAATTCCCTGGAGGAAGAGTGGGTACGCGCTTTAAAAGCTAAATATCCGGTCACAGTAAACGAACCCGTTTTTAGAACTTTATGGGAATGATACTTTGTTAAAGTTTTTTCTTTAGTGGGAAGGGTACTTGTGAATGGCATAAAATATGAGTGCTACTCAAAAACCTAAATATGATAAAAAAGTCAGTTTCTATTGCCGTGATCCTCGTCTTCTGTCTGGCGGGATTCTCACAGGAGAGTAATGTTTTTGTAAAGGGCGGCGTTAATATCGGAAATGTTTCTATTTCCGATAATGGAAAATACGATGATGCCAATGCCCTGGTAAGCTTTCATGCAGGTATTATGGCAGACCTGCCTGTATCTAAATTTTTCTCCTTTCAACCCGGTTTGCTTTTTACAGGAAAAGGTTCTAAAACACAATCCGGCCAGCCGTCGAACGCTACTTATTTTAAGGCTACATCTAATCCCTATTACATCGAATTACCGGTGAATCTCGTTGCCAAAGTTCCTTTAGCATCTAACGAATCAAACTTTTTTATTGGTGCGGGTCCTTACATTGCCGCGGGTATTGCCGGAAAAAACAAATCTGAGGGAAAGATATTTGGCGCTACTTTTACCAGTGACAAAAGCATTAAATTCAGTAATGACGACCCCACAACAGTAAACCGCGAGGAAGGGGCGGGCTTTGGTATATTAAAACGTTTTGATTACGGGCTTAACGGAACTGCGGGATTTGAACTGAACAATCTTCTTCTTTCAGTAAATTATGGCTATGGCCTTTCAAAACTTACATCCGGAGCAAATAATGATGACGACAACAACAAGCACCGGGTGCTGAGTTTTTCACTAGGTGTGAAATTGTAAAAGCCTGAAGAATGGCGGAAGTGTTTGCCTTGCTATTCAGCGGGCATCATAGCCAATTTCCCGACAAGATAAACAGCATTTAAGTGTTTGTAAAGCATCCGCTGATTGAGGCGGATGCTTTACTCTTTGCAGGATTAATTAATATCCATTTACACCAGTTCCTTAACCACATTCCAGATCACCTTGGCTTTTCCTAAAGTATAGTAATGCAAAACGGGCACACCAAATTTTCTCAGCTCCTTACTCTGATGAATAAGCCATTCCGTTCCAACCTGTTCAACATCATCGTCGGTTTTGCATTTCATTACGTCACCCGACAGATCCTTTGGTATATCCACATGAAACGTCTTTGGTAAAATATTTAGCTGTTTTTTATTGGTAAGGCATTTAAGGCCTGGAATTATCGGTACATCAATACCGCTTTCCCTGCATGTTTTTACGAACTCAAAAAACTTTTGATTGTTAAAGAACATTTGTGTCATAATGTACTCTGCCCCCGCATCCACCTTGGATTTGAGGTAAGCCATATCAGTTTCCAGGTTTGGCGATTCAAAATGTTTTTCCGGATACCCTGCTATACCAATGCAGAAGTCGGTTTTGCCACCATTCTTAATATCTTCTTCGAGGTAAATGCCCAGGTTCAGGTTGGCGACCTGTTTTAACAGGTCTATCGCGAAACGGTTTCCATCAGGCTCAGGCTCGAAAGAAGCTTCGTTCTTGGCTGCATCTCCCCTCAAAACGAGTACATTGTTAATTCCCAGAAAATTGAGATCTATCAGTGCATCTTCAGTTTCACGTTTTGAAAAGCCGCCACAGATAAGATGCGGCACCGCATCTATCTGGTAATGGTTCATAATAGCTGCACAAATGCCCACAGTGCCGGGGCGTTTGCGAACTTCAACCTTCTCAAAAGTGCCGTCTGTCTTTTTCTTAAACATCGTTTCACTCCGATGATATGTTACATTGATAAAAGAGGGCTTAAACTCCATTAGAGGATCAAGGTGGTCGTAGATAGCCGATACTGTTTTGCCCTTCAGGGGCGGCAATATTTCAAATGATATTAAAGATTCTTTAGCCTGGTTAATATGTTCTATTACCTTCATGGGGTTCTTTATGCTGCGAACATAAAAAAGACCTTTTTTGTAAGCCTTATGTTATGTTTGCGGTGATTCAGTTAAAAAAATTTAGCAAAGATAAGCGCTATAACCATAATCAGCATAAATTCACGAAGCTCGAGAGGTTTTGACATTCATGAAGGAAAGAGTATTGCTGTTAATGAATGAATAATGTTAAACCTGGAAAAGTGCCGGTTAAACAGATCAGGTAGATTTGTAACAAATATTGAACATTGAATTTAGTTATTCATACCAGGGACCTTGTAAAAAGCTATCGTAACCGCACTGTGGTCGACCATGTTTCAGTAGAGGTTAAACAAGGCGAGATCGTTGGCTTGCTTGGGCCCAACGGGGCAGGGAAAACAACTACATTTTACATGGTTGTTGGACTAATCAGGCCAGACGAAGGAAAGGTTTACCTGAATGAAGACGATATTACCAAAATGCCAATGTATAAAAGGGCGCAACAAGGCATAGGCTACTTACCCCAGGAAGCCTCCGTTTTCAGAAAGTTGAGTGTAGAAGATAATATCAAGGCGGTGCTTGAAATGAGAAAAATGAGCAGAAAGGATCAGAAAGATAAATTGGAAGAATTGCTCGATGAATTCCGGCTGCACCATGTTCGTAAAAATAACGGCGACAGCTTAAGCGGGGGAGAAAGGCGCCGGACAGAAATTGCAAGGGCTTTAGCCGTTGACCCGAAATTTATCCTGCTTGATGAACCTTTCGCGGGGGTAGATCCAATTGCCGTAGAAGACATTCAGACCGTTGTTGCCCGGCTGAAATATAAAAATATCGGAATACTGATTACCGATCACAATGTAAATGAAACCCTTTCTATCTGCGACCGGGCTTACCTGTTAATAGAGGGGAAGATATTTAAGCATGGTACCGCTGAAGAGCTGGCCTCTGACGAACATGTTCGCCGGTTATACCTTGGTAGGAATTTTGAACTGAAGAGAAAAGATTATCTATTGGAAGAACAACGTGGTAACATGCTGTAAGGTCTGACACAGCAGAAATCTTTTGTAACCCGATCTTACATTATATTGAGGGATATTGCATTCCTTCGTAATTAATTATTGCTGCTTTCATGAAATTATTAAGCCCTGCCATATCACGCCTGGCCCGGTTACGGCTTCCGCAAATCGAGAAGTGGTCTTCCGATCCGATAGCTGCCCAAAGAGAGGTACTACAGGAATTGGTGACCGCAGCTCAGTACACTGAGTTCGGACGCAAATATCAGTTTAATGCGTTGTTTTCCATCAAAGCCTTTAAAGAAGCCGTGCCGGTAAGTGACTATGACGACCTTAAGCCTTATATACAACGCATGATGAATGGCGAGGAAAATCTGCTCTGGAATACGCCGGTGAAGTGGTTTGCGAAAAGCAGCGGTACAACAAGCGATAAAAGCAAATTTATACCGGTTAGCGAAGAAAGTCTTGAGGAAGGGCATTACCTGGCAGCCAAAGATGTACTTACGTTGTTTTATCGGTCTTTTCCCGAATCAGACCTGTTGACCGGTAAAGGGCTGGTTGTTGGGGGAAGCCACCAGGTGAACCAGCTAAGCGAGGATATAAGTTATGGCGATCTGAGCGCCGTTCTCCTCCAGAATACTCCCTTTTGGGCACACTGGTTGCGCACACCAGAGTTAAGCGTAGCCTTGCTTGATGAGTGGGAGGAAAAGATTGAACGCCTTGCACAGAGCACAATAGAGGAAGATGTAACGTCGATTTCAGGCGTGCCTACATGGACGCTGGTGTTACTCAGGCGCATTCTTGAGATTACGGGAAAAACCGATATCAAGGAAGTGTGGCCCAACCTCGAACTTTATATGCATGGAGGCGTATCATTTGTTCCCTATAAAGAACAGTTTAAAAAGCTGACAGGATCTCACATCCATTACCTGGAAATGTACAATGCAAGCGAAGGTTTTTTTGCTGCGCAGGATGATCCATCTGAAGATGGGCTTCTGTTATTTACACAACATGGCATCTTCTATGAATTCATGCCCATTGAAGAGTATGGAAAGGAGTGCCCCCAAACGATCGGCTTGCCGGATGTTGAAATCAACAAAAACTATGCATTAATCATTTCCACAAACGGGGGGCTATGGAGATACCTTGTAGGAGACACGATACAATTCACATCCCTGTATCCGTTTAAGATCAAAGTTAGCGGCCGGCTCAAGCATTTTATAAATGCCTTCGGCGAAGAATTGATCGTTGACAACAGCGACCGGGCCATTGCCATTGCAAGCAGTCGCACGGGCGCCATCGTAAATGATTACACCGCTGCGCCTGTTTACTTCAGTGAAAAAACTAACGGAGCTCATGAGTGGCTGATCGAGTTCGAGAAAGAGCCTTCGAGCCTGGTTCAATTTACAAACGAGCTTGATGCGGCGCTAAAAACCACCAACAGCGATTATGAGGCTAAAAGATATAAGGATATCGCGCTTCGCATGCCTGTTGTACAGATGCTGAAAAAAGGGATATTTACCGAATGGCTGCGGCGGAAAGGAAAACTTGGCGGCCAGCATAAAATACCGAGGTTATGTAATGAAAGAATTTATGTTGAAGAGATTTTACAAATTGCAAAATTTGAGGGATGAAGATAAAAAGCCTGCCACTCAAAAACTTCAAGCGCTTTACGGATCTGACACTACAGGACATTCCCGGTAATTTTCAGGCTCGTATAATTAATTGGATCAAATGGAAGTGGTAAGTCATCTGTATTCGATGCGTTTAAATTTTTAAACCCTTACCGGTTTAGGACTTTCACTAACCCAACAGTGGGCTGTAATTAATTTCTTACATTATGAGAGCCTTACCTTTACCTGTAGTGTTATTTCTTCTGACAAGTTGTTTTAAGAGAAATGAAGCGAATGTCAATGCCCGCTGTACAGACAGTTGCATGACATTCAACGTAAGAGTTTCTACAGGGCTTAATTCGATGACACCATTGGCAAATATTCCAGTTGAATTGGGATGGTCAAAACCAGCAACTCCACTTGGTAATCCTGGCAGACTTATTGCAAAAGGACAAACCTCCAACACTGGTTTTATCAATTTCTCATTTAAGGCGAAACCAAACGAGCTAAAGGGCGGAAAATTCTATGTGACTGCACGAAAAGGAAGTGACTACTTTTTTCAGAAAAATGACTACTACGGAATTCAAAAATATGACAGCAATGTCACCGCAAATATTCATGTTCCAGGCAAAGCAACACTGAAAATTATTTATAAGAATTTTAGCCCTACTAGCTCTAATGACTTTTTTCAATGCTTACCTTATTTCTTAACTTATGGCTCAATGGGCATTGGCATTGAAATGAAAAAGACAGATGGTCAATTAAGCAACACACATTTTTTCTCAAGTGACGGCTCTTTTACAAGGTTAGAACTAACAGGTACAACAGCAGGCGACCAATATACCTATTTCGATATCATTAAAAAGAAGAATGGCGTAAGAGTTGATTTACGAGACAGCATTTATATTGGAAAAGGACAGTCGAAAACTTACGACGTTGATTTTAGCTAAATCCAATATAGGTTTGGCATTATAGCGGCTGACCCAACGAAACATCAGCTTTTGTATCGCTATACCAACAGCGACAATTTTGATTGACCCTTTATAACGTCAAGCCAGATATGCAGCACAATCCTAAGTCAGGGTATCCAATTTTCGAGGAAGCAGGTAGTAAATCGTTAAGGAAAAGGCAGCATATCAGCCTGTTTAAATTTTCCCAAACCTATTGGTCTTCGGGCCAAATTAATTAATTCCAAATCATCCATGAAACTACTCGAAAACAAAACAGCTATTATTACCGGGGCCAGCCGCGGAATCGGTGAAAGCATTGCGTTAAAGCTTGCGGAGCAGGGTGCTCATATTGCCTTTTCTTACCTGAGCAGTGAGGAAAAAGCGAACATCCTTGAAGAAAAGATCAAAAGCCTGGGAGTGAAGGCCAAAGCCTTTAAAAGTAATGCAGGCGTTTTCGGGGACTGTGAATCAATGGTAAACGACGTCGTTAAAGAATTTGGGGCTGTTGACATTTGTGTAAACAACGCTGGCATTTCCAAAGACAACCTTCTACTCAGGATGACGCCTGACCAATGGGACGAGGTAATGACAATTAACCTGAAGAGTGTATACAACATGACAAAGCAGGTTATCCGCCCGATGATGAAAGTAAGGAAGGGCAGTATAATAAATATGAGTTCTGTAATTGGCATCAGCGGTAATGCCGGGCAGGCCAGTTACGCGGCCAGTAAAGCGGGAATCATTGGGTTTAGCAAATCCGTTGCACTGGAACTGGGCAGCCGAAATATACGCTGCAATGCGATAGCGCCTGGGTTCGTGGAAACCGACATGACCCATTACCTTAAAGAAGGGGATGCTTCGAGGTCTTTCCTCGAACGAATTCCGCTTGGCAGGTTTGCAGACACCGAAGAAATTGCAAATGTTGCCTTGTTTCTGGCTAGTGACATGAGCAGTTATGTAACCGGGCAGGTAATTAGCGTTTGTGGCGGATTAAATACCTGAGTTTTTCATTTAGTTAGGCAGGCGTACCTTTATCTTGTACAGGGTTGCTTGCCGAATGTTAAAGATTGTATCATTTTTTTGAATTTTCAGTATGCTAATCTACTTTTGCCATAATGCTACTGAGAAGAATCGTACATATTGTGTTAATTTTTACCCTGGCGATTCAATTATTTCCTTCAAATCAGGCCGGCCGTTTTTTTATATCCGGTTGTCCTGAGGATGAAAATACTGACTTTGGTGCATCAAAGTCGTTGCGGCAGTTAATAGAAGAGGAAAAGGAAATACATACCATGAATGACTGGATAACACTGCATTTTGTCCGGCTCAATACAGCCGTATTTCATTTCTCTGAAAAGTTGCCTCTTCCTCATGCCGGCGCGGTACATACTCCACCTCCGAACGGACTTGCTTAATCGACGCGATGCTGCCTTGCAGCTCTCCCTTGCCATTTATCTACGATTCTGTGCTGGTACTCGTGAAATCCTGCACATTCAGCAGCATTGACTGAAGTGCCTTCTTTATACAAGTGATCAATTTATACGCCTCTGCGGAACCTGTTGGTTGTTAAATTAACTAAACAGTTATCACTTACCAATTAGATCTTATGAACAATCGAAACGGGTTAACTTTTAGATACTGGAAAAATGATCTTCCGTCAGGGCTGGTTGTATTTTTAGTGGCGTTGCCGCTTTGCCTTGGTATTTCCCTTGCATCAGGCGCTCCGTTCTTTAGTGGATTGATATCCGGTATCGTCGGAGGAATAGTGATAGGTTCGTTAAGCGGTTCCAAGCTTAGTGTAGCAGGTCCTGCAGCGGGTCTCGCTGCTTTGGTATTGGCAGCTATTACCAATATCGGGTCATTTGATCTATTCCTTTGTGCCGTATTGATCGCCGGCATTTTACAGATATTGATCAGTGTGGCAAAATTGGGCGGCATCGCCAACTATTTTCCGTCGAGCGTAATCAAAGGATTGCTGACCAGCATCGGCATCCTGATTATAGCCAAACAGATTCCGCATGCCGTAGGCTACGATACAGATAAAAGCGGTGTTTTAGTTGAGCTTGGGAATGAAGACTGGCATGAATTACTTCAGCCATTGCAGCAGATCAATCCTGGTGCTCTGATCATTTGTTTGATTGCTATGGCAATAATGATCATTTGGGATAGACCATTTATCAAAAACAAGGTAAAGTTCATACCCGGTGCATTGGTTGCGGTAATTGTTGCAATCATTATTAATGAAGTTTTCAAAGCTACTAACAGTCCCCTTGTTGTTGGTAGTGAACACCTCGTGCAAATCAAAGCCGCCGGAAGTGTTGCTGAGTTTCTGGGCTTCTTCACTTTACCTGATTTTAGTGGTTTTTTAGACAGTAAGGTGATCATTACCGGTATAATGATAGCTATCATTGCGTCGCTGGAAACATTACTCAGCATTGAGGCCATCGATAACCTCGACCCCGAGAGAAATGTCACCGATACCAACAGGGAATTACTGGCCCAGGGCATAGGAAATGCCTTATCGGGCTTAATAGGGGGATTGCCTATTACGAGCGTTATCGTAAGGAGCAGTGCCAATCTGCATGCAGGTGCAAAGTCAAGGCTCTCAACTGTTTTTCATGGCTTTCTGCTATTGGTCTGCGTTGTTTCCATTCCCCGCCTGCTTAATTTCATTCCTTTAGCCGCATTGGCTGCTATCCTCCTGCTAACAGGATATAAGTTGTGCAAAATTTCGGTTTTCTCACATATGATCAAAAACGGTAAGTATCAGTACATTCCTTTTTTTGTTACCGTGCTGGTTATTTTAGGTATTGATCTTTTTGGATTGTATTTGCCGTTAAAAGGCGAAGGTCTGTTAGTGGGTGTAATAGCAGGTCTGATAGCGGCATTTGGCGCAATATTGCATGGCAATCTTAAGAACTCTTACTTTTTCCGTAAAGATAAACATCATGAAGGCGACGTCATCAACATACGCCTGTCGCAGGAAGTATCTTTTTTAAATAAAGCGGCTATCCGCCAGACTCTCGACGATGTTCCTGAAAACTCCAAAGTTGTTGTCGATGCTTCACAATCGGATTATATCGACTTTGATGTGCTGGAACTGATAAAGGAGTTCAGGGATATAAAAGCTCCTTTAAAAGGTATTTTATGCAGGCTTGAAGGATTCCAGGAAAAGTACCAGATCGAGAATAAATTACGCGTACAATCAGTACATTAAACCGATCGATCAATGACGAGTGTACACCTTTTTGATGAAGAACATGTTCTGCATGAACTAAAACATTACCTGCCTTCCCAGACACCACTGAAAGATTTTATTCACCATAATGCTTTACATGCCTTTCAGCACATGAAATTTTATGATGCCATATTTAAAGCATCTAAAATATTCGGGTACCAGGTTACACTTCAGTTAACCGAATTCAGGAAACTTTACAGTATAGGGCGCATCAAAAATGAAGTTCTTGAAAGAATTATTGCAGATCATAAAAGCCCTGCCGGGACTGCGCAGTGGAAGCATAACCTGTTGCATAAAGAATACGAAGTCTCAAACTCTCC
This sequence comes from Flavihumibacter sp., assembly GCA_041751095.1. Lineage (GTDB taxonomy): Bacteria > Bacteroidota > Bacteroidia > Chitinophagales > Chitinophagaceae > JADCRZ01. The sequence goes on along the minus strand of JBGSYC010000005.1, from coordinate 111,629 downwards.
ACGAGTCGGGGCGCTAAGAGCTTATTGGAAGGATATCTATAAAGTAGACCTCGATAATCTTGTACAGCCGCTTCTTTTCAGGGTATTATGCAGTTACCTCGACCAGGGTATTTCTATCTGGAAGTACCCGGCGGTTCAGGATGGTTTTCTTTCTTCCCTTAGAGAGCTTGAAAAAAATGGCTTAACAAGCTTGTTTAAAACGCAAAGGGCGAGGCGACTTTTATTGAATGGAAATGCTGATATAAAGAATCTTCTCTCAACAGTTGTAGGTGATGAATCCCGGTTTGAAGAATACCTGTTTGATCAGCAATTCAGCCACTGCGGGTGGTCGGGTATCGTATCGGCCGTTGAAGCGGCGCCACACACGCTACTGGACAGCAGGAAAATATCTCTTCAGGATGTAATCATTTTTGAATTGTTGCTGGAGATCGATTCTCTTACTTACCAGCTCGGAGAAAACTGGAAACCGTTAAGCAGCAGCATACCTGCAGAGCCGGTAAATCTATTAGCCGATGTTCCCGGCACGGAGTTGAATGAGGTTTTAATGCTTTGGCAAAATGCATTTGAGTGGAGCTATTATGATGAAGTGCTTTCAGGACTATATCAGGTACAAAGTACCCCGGCAAATTTTTTATCGAAACCGATTTCAGACGGCAGGCCTGGTTTGCCATCCGCCAGTGTTTCGGGGGTGCCTTTATTCCAGGCGATGTTTTGTATAGACGAAAGGGAATGTTCCATACGCAGGCATATTGAATCTGTGGAAACCAATTGTGAAACCTTCGGCACGCCCGGTTTTTTTGGTGTGGAATTTTATTTGCAGCCGGAAAACGGGCAGTTTTATGATAAACTATGTCCCGCCCCTGTTACGCCAAAATACCTCATTAAGGAATTTGATGTTAAAGTGAAACGTAAGCATGAGCTGTTGTATACCAATAAGACACACACCTTTATCACAGGTTTCCTAAGCTCCCTTACGCTTGGTTTCTGGGCATTTGTCAGGTTGATACAGAACATTTTCCGGCCGGAAATGAGCCCTGCAATTTCTAATGCGTTTGCCCATATGAATAAAGAGGCACAGCTTACCATCGAAAATAAAAACCCCGGAGAAAGGGAAAATGAGCTGCAGATAGGGTTTACCACAGAAGAGATGGCTGTAAGAGTAGAAGGATTATTAAGAGGTATCGGTTTAACAACGGGGTTTGCTCCGATCGTTTATGTAATTGGCCATGGCAGCAGCAGTGCCAATAACCCGCACCATGGCGCACACGACTGCGGTGCATGCAGTGGCCGCCCCGGATCTGTAAATGCAAGGGTGTTTTCCTTTATGGCGAATCACGCCAGCGTCAGGCTTTTACTCAACGAGAGAGATATTGTGATACCCGCCAGTACCCAGTTTATCGGGGGCCTTCACGATACTGCTTCCGATCAGATAGAGTTTTATGATGAACAGATCCTTTCAGCAGCAAATTCTCTTCTGCATAAAGACAATCGCGTGTCATTCGAAAAAGCTTTAGATCTGAACGCCAAAGAAAGATCGAGAAGATTTTCGTCGATTAATACAAAAAGTAATCTAAAAACGATACGCAAAGAGATATTAAAAAGATCTGTCTCGATGTTTGAGCCAAGGCCTGAATTAGGGCATGGTACCAATACGCTTTGTATTGTTGGCAGCCGTAAATTAACCAAAGGTTTGTTCCTTGACAGGAGAGCGTTTTTAAATTCCTATAATTACCAGTCGGACCCTGATGGGCGCCTGCTCACAGGAATTATGAGGCCTATCGGGCCTGTATGCGGCGGCATTAACCTCGAGTATTATTTTTCAAGGGTAGATAATTACAAATTAGGTGCAGGTACAAAGCTGCCACACAATGTAATGGGATTGATCGGTGTGGCAAACAGCAGCGACGGTGACTTAAGGCCAGGTCTTCCGTTACAAATGATAGAAGTACATGACCCGGTTCGACTGTTGACAATTGTTGAACATTTTCCGGAGGTGGTTTTGAAAACCATTCAATCTGCTCCTGAAATGTATGAATGGTATATAAATGAATGGGTGCATCTGATGGTGTTTCATCCGGAAACAAAGCAATTCTACTATTTTAAGAATGGGGCATTTGCCACTTATGTTCCTACGAAGCAGAAAGTGAATAATGTAAATGACGTGATTGCTTTGGTAGAGTCAGCCAAAGAGATGGAGACGAATTACATTGCAGATGCTACACAGGAAAACTTACCTGTGTACACACTAAATTAGTATACCCATGTCGCAGGTACTTCAGTTGTTTATCTTATTTCCCCTGCTGGGTTTTCTCGTCTGCATGCTCATTCCTCAAAAGAATGAAAAAGCGATTTCGGGTACCGCCATTGCAGTAGCTGGTATTTACCTTGCCGGGTTGGTCATTTTTATGTTGCTCTGGTTGCTGAATGGTGCTATCGTTTTAGATATAAAACATCTTACTTTATATAAAACAGCGGCATTTGAATTTTTTATTGATTTTTATTTTGATAAGATCACGGCTGTTTATGCGTTGACAGGATGTATAATTACACTGCTTGTCAGCATCTTCAGCCGGTATTATTTACACCGGGACGAGGGGTTTAAACGTTTCTTCGGCACCCTGGCGCTATTTTTCACGGGGTATAACCTGGTGGTTTTTTCAGGAAATTTTGAAACACTTTTTATCGGGTGGGAAATACTTGGTGTGTGCTCTTTCCTGCTTATTGCCTTTTACAGAGACAGGTACCTGCCGGTAAAAAACGCCCTAAAAGTAATCTCCGTCTTTCGTTTGGGCGATGTGTGCCTGATGCTCGCCATGTGGATGTGCCATCACCTGTTTCACGAGAACATCACTTTTTTGAAGTTAAGCAATGAAGCTTTTATTGAAGGGCAGTACACCCTTCATGCTTCATTTTTTATTTTTACGGCGCTTATGATTTTTATTGCAGCCGCGGCCAAATCTGCCTTGCTTCCTTTTTCGTCATGGTTGCCCAGAGCAATGGAAGGGCCGACCACGTCAAGTGCAGTTTTTTACGGATCATTGTCCGTGCATCTCGGCGCCTTCCTGATGCTTCGAACCTATCCGTTCTGGGAAAATCTTACGATAATTAAGGTGTTAATTATCATATTCGGCCTGGCTACAAGTGTTATCGCCACCTCAATCGCCCGGGTTCAATCAACGGTAAAAACGCAAATTGCGTATTCATCGATTACACAAATAGGATTGATATTTGTCGAAGTGGCCCTGGGCTTTCATACTTTGGCCCTGATTCACTTTGCCGGCAACGCGTTCTTGCGAACTTACCAGTTGCTGGTGTCTCCTTCTGTATTAAGTTACCAGATTCATGATATGTTTTTCAATTTTTCTCCCGAAAAAAAAATACAAGGCAACGGCCCTTTACAGAAGTTTAAGAATGCTTTATATGTGTTAAGCATTAAAGAGTGGAACATTGATGGGTTTATGTCCGGCTATTTATGGAACCCTTTTAAGTGGGTAGGAAGAAATACAAATGTTTTTCTGAAACGGGTATCTTTTGTTTTCCTCACTTTGCTCTTCCTTGCAGGCCTGTTCAGCTTCATCGTGAAAGAAAGCATTCCGGTTCACCTTGATCTTTTCCAGACACATATTTTCTCCGCGCTTGGCTTATTGTTGATTTTATCAGCATTCGCTGAAAGAAACGATGCCAGAAGAGCCTGGCTGTTTGTAATAGCCGGTCAGTGTTTTGTAACGATGTCAATCGCAACAAATGAAGACGTACCAATGCACCAGGTCGTCATGTATTCAAGCGGAATCGGTGTGGGAGCCTTCGGGGGGTATTTATGCCTCAATGCCATAAAGCAGATTGATAATGATATTACGCTGAACCAGTTTCATGGTTACAGCTATGAAAAACCAGTAACGGCTTTCCTGTTCCTGGTGTGTTGCCTGGGTTTGCTCGGTTTTCCATTCACACCTACGTTTTTGGGTATCGATTTACTGTTTACACATATCCGGGAAGACCAGTTGCTATTAATCGTGCTCACAGCTCTTAGCTTTATATTTATGGAACTGTCCGTTTTACGCATATACGCCCGGATTTTCCTGGGCCAGCATAAAAAGAATTACCATCCGGTAGCATACAGGTCATCGTAAACAGGCGAAACAGTTATTGAAAATGCGTAGATCAATGTTGTTATTTGTTAAATAATCCATCACAATGAAAAAGATGTTTCAAAGCGCAGGAGTTGATATTTCATCTTCGGTTGTACTGTTTATCGTGGCCCTGCCTCTTTGCCTCGGTATTGCAATAGGTTCTAATGCGCCAATGTTCGCCGGTATTATTGGGGGCATTGTCGGAGCAATCGTCATCGGGGCCCTGAGTGGTTCACAATTAAGTGTAAGCGGTCCTGCGGCAGGCTTAACAGTAATTGTCGCTTCAGTAATCGCGAAGCTCCCGTCTTTCGAAGCTTTTCTCCTGGCGGTGGTACTTGCCGGGCTTTTCCAGGTGATATTCGGATATCTCAAAGGGGGGATTATTGGAGATTATATTCCGTACAGCGTTATTGCCGGGGTATTGGCTTCAATTGGGTTAATCCTTATTCTAAAGCAAGTACCCCACTTTCTTGGTTACCATTCCAGCTACGAAGGCGACGAGTCGTTTGTGCAAAACAACAAAGAGAACACCTTTACCAGTATCATAAGATCGTTTAAAAACAGCGTTCCGTTTGCCGTAATTATAGGCATATCAGCTTTATTGATCCAGCTTTTATGGGATAAATTTTTGAGCAGAAGATGGAAATTTTTCAGGTTAATTCCGGCCCCTTTGGTAGTAGTGGTGGCAGCAGTATTGGTAAATATGTTGCTGAAGGAAGCGCAACATCCGTGGGCCTTATCCGGCAATCACCTTGTCGCAATCCCTGTTGCCGAAACGATAGACGGGTTTGTTTCGTTTTTAAAATCACCGGATTTTAGTTATTTAAATAGACGTGCGGTGTGGATTGGCGCCATTTCCATCGCTTTAATTGCAAGTCTCGAAACACTGGTTAACATTGAAGCCGCTGATGAACTTGATCCTTGCAGAAGTGTAACTCCCACCAACCGGGAATTAAAAGCGCAGGGCATCGGAAATATAATATCGGGATTGCTTGGTGGTTTGCCACTTACTTCTGTTATCGTGAGAACTTCAGCAAACATAAATGCAGGAGCCCGATCCAGGCTTTCAGTAATTGTGCACGGCGTGTGGTTGCTGTTAAGTGTTATGTTAATTCCGCGGCTGCTAAATCTAATCCCCCTTTGTGCTCTTGCGGCGGTATTGATCTATATCGGCTTTAAACTGGCAAAACCTTCTCTTTTTATTGAATATTATAAAAAGGGTTTGGATCAGTTTGTCCCCTTTGTTATAACCGTCATTGCGATCTTACTAACTGATATGCTTACGGGTGTTGTAATCGGTATTACGGCGGGTATGTTTTCGGTGTTGCGAAGCAATTTCAAGACAGCCGTTTTTGTGGTAAATGATGGAAATAAATACCTGGTGAGGCTGAGAAAGGACGTTTCTTTTTTAAATAAACCCATTTTGAAATCTAAACTTGAAGAGGTTCCGAGAGATTCTTACGTGCTGATAGATGCTACAAAAGCAAATTTTATAGACAGGGATGTGATTGAGATCATCAATGATTTTTTAAAGCATGCACATTTGAAGAATATAACCGTTGAAATTAAAAGGAGCCTCAATAAACCTATGAACCAGCTTACCACACCAATGAACGCAAAAAATGAGTCGACCGTTATTCCCGTACTGAGGTAAAACAGCGGTATAAATGAGGTTGCTGCGGTATTGTATAACTTAATTTTTCACGCATCATGAAACCTTTTGAAAGATTACTTCTTGAAAATAAGGCCTGGGCCAAAGAGATGATTGAAGAAGACCCTGAGTACTTTGACAGGCTTGCAAGCTTGCAAACGCCGGAGTTTTTATGGATCGGTTGCAGCGATAGCAGGGTGCCGGCCAACCAGATTACGGGTACACAGCCGGGGGAAATCTTTGTCCATAGAAACATAGCCAACCTGGTTGTAAATACAGATATCAACATGCTAAGCGTGCTTCAATATGCAGTTGAAGTTTTGAAAGTAAAACATGTGATTGTATGCGGCCATTATGGTTGCGGAGGCGTTAGGGCAGCCATGAACCAGCATCATTACGGTATCATCAACCATTGGCTAAAGCATATCAAGGATGTATATCGCTTTCACAGAGCCGAAATAGATGCTTATGAAAATGAAGACGGGAGAGCGGATCGCCTGACTGAGCTGAGTGTAAAAGAACAGGTATTCAATCTTGCAAAAACTTCTATTATCCAGGCTGCCTGGAAATATGACCAGCGGCCGCATTTACATGGCTGGGTGTATAGTTTAAAAGACGGCCTGCTACGATCGGTTTTTGAAATGGAGCCAGGTGATCATATCGATGAATTGTATGAGTATGATAATATATAGCGCTGAGCTCCAGAGATATGAAACTATAAGAAACACCGTATAGCATGTCAACAGCAGTTGTACGTTGATTACTATTGACCTTTCTGGCTCAAAAAACAACTTATCCTGTTTTGCGCTTTGCCATTTTCCTTTTGGAAAGATACGCATGCCACAATAAAAATGCTGCCACGGTTCTGTATGGCTTCCACCAATCAACGATGGTAGTTAACTCTTCTTTCGTAACATCTATCGAAAGCGCTTTAACACGCTTCAGGCTACTCACCAGGGCCACGTCCCCCAGGGGAAAGCAATCTGTCCTGTGAAAAGCCATCATCAGGTAAACGCTCACCGTCCATTCTCCTATCCCCTTAACTTTTTTAAGTTCCTCCTTTACGAGGTTGTCGGGCAATGTTTCTAAACCTTCGAGGCTGAGCTGGCCGGATAACACTGCTTCCGCGAGGTGTTTTGCATAAATAATTTTCTGCCGGCTAAAGTAACAGGCCTTCATTTCAGCAGCAGGCATTGCCCTGATCTTTTCCGGAGTTATCGTGCCGATAAGTTGTTGCAATTTATTTAATGCCGCTTCTGCCGAAGCAAGAGACACCTGCTGTTCCAGTATGATATGAATCATTGTTGAAAAGCCTGGTTCCCGGCTCCAGAAAGGAGGGTAACCATACTGCTGTAATATGTTGTTCAGATCAGCATCGCGGCTGGCAAGCTCATCACAGATGTTTTTCAGGCCCGCTTCGTTAAATGTAAGATACATCAGGTGCCGGAGATAAAGATTGAACTAAAAGGAGCAAACAGCGAGGGATAGAAAAAACGCAATCTTAATTAAAAGTATTTATGGGTTACAACAATGCCATCTGTTTCACATCTGATTTCGTTAGCGTTTTTTAACTTTTTAGTTTTTTATCATTAAAGTGAATAATCGCATTTTTTGTAAAAGAACTAAGCGCTAACCTGCCGCTGATTGCCGCTCTTTCTTTCAGCAGTTCGTCCCAGTGATCCGTTGATTTCCATAGAATTTTTTTCAACTCCGCCATGGCCTCCGGGTTGAAATGGGCCAGTGAATGGGCAAGGTGCGAAACAGACTCGTCCAAGCTTTCAATGTCGGGATGTACCTCGGCAAACAGGCCTTTTCTTTTTGCCCAATCGGCGTTGCGCCACTTGGTCGCATCAATAGCAAGCTGGCTGAATGCAGAGGTGCCGATTCTGCGTTCTACTGCAGGACCGATAACAAAAGGCCCGATACCAATCGCCAGTTCACTTAATTTAACCTCAACTTTATCCAGGGCGATACAATAGTCGGCAGTGGCTGCAAGTCCTACGCCTCCCCCGACGCAATTGCCGTGTATCCGGGCTACGATAAGTTTGGGGCACTTACGCATGGAATTGATCACGTTGGCAAAACCCAGGAAAAAGTCATGGCCTTGCCTGACCGTATTTATGCCAGCAAGGTCGTTAATTGAAGCGCCTGCACAAAATGCACGGTCGCCCGCAGACCGCAGGATGATGACTTTCGTTTCATCATCAGTTCCTGCCGAATGAATTTCCCTGGTCAGGTTCTCCATTAACTTTACAGGCAATGAATTACTTTGAGGATGAAAGAATTCGATAGCGGTAACACCATGGTGTGTTTCCACCTTAACATATCCATCACTCACCTGATGTATCATGGCTACAAAGATTTATGTGAACAAACAATTTGCAGGATACAGAACAATGAATCAGATAAAAACGCCCACCATAAAGGTATAAAAGATCAACCTTTAATTCAATCCTTTTACCCGGTTCTCTTAAATGCCAGTGCCAGCAAGCGGAGCTCGATGGTTTCCCCGAATGTGTCGCTAAATTGTACACTCACTTTACCAGTCCTTCGGCTATAACCTTATCTATTAAACCATCGCTCACTTGTCTGCGGGTCGTTTATTCCGCGGACAGGCCGAATTGTTTTAAATGATGAACAGCATGTTTATAGAGCAATTGCACATTGGCATAGAAATCCAATTCTCCAAAAAAGGGATTAAGAGTAGTTAACGAAGGGTTGGCTTCAAACACGGCATAAAAGTAATTTAATTCGAATATTAATTTGTTAATAGCAGATTGCATATCCGGTTGTTTAAGGGGAGGTGGCTGCTCACTCATCAACGGATTTTTTGTATTTTGCCGGAAAGGGGCATCGCTCCATAGAAAGGTTCTGAATTGCTCCAAACGCTCCCCTTCATTAAGTACGGGAAGCTTTAATTTGCCACTGGCGTTTTTTACGGCGTCTGCAAAGTGTTCAACCATCTGTTGCCCATTCATCATTCCCCAATCACCTGTGGCATCAGGATGAAGCGATTGAAGGAGCGGTATGAATTTTTCTTTCAGAAAGTTCAGTTTTTCCTGGTTCATACAAACAATTTAGGTTAAGTGGCAGCAAAAAATTTTACATAACACCACACCAGGGGAGTTGCCAGTAAAAGTGAATCAAACCGGTCTAAAAATCCTCCATGGCCAGGCATCATCTGACCACTGTCTTTCACCCTGGCCATACGTTTCATTTTGCTTTCTAAAAGGTCGCCTGCCGTTCCCGCCACTGCTGCTATTGCTGCAACAATTAGTGCATCTGTTGTTGAGGCGCCGGTCAGGCGGCTCCCGGCGAAAGCCATCACACTCATTCCCAATAATGCACCACCAACCGTTCCTTCCCAGGTTTTATTTGGGGAAATACCTGATAAAGGGTTTTTGCCTGCCAGTGAACCTACAATATAGGCCATTGTATCATTGATCCATACAGAAAAAATAAGCAGGCACGGAAATGTTCTTCCGCCATCAAAAGAAAAAACGGGTTCGTTAGAACTCAGCCCAAGGTTTCTCATATCGATCATAAGTGCCCAGCTTGCCGACAGGTATATTATTCCAAAAGCCGAATAGCCGATATTTTTCAGTATGACTTCCCTTGATAACATCAGTTCAATTACGGGCAAAGCAAACATGAAAGTAAGCGTTAGCCACCACCCAAGTTCATGCAGCGATATATTTCCAATATTATATGCATCATTGGTTGATAACAGCATCAGGCACCACCCCGCGAACACTACGCCATACCTATGCACAGGGGTAATGAGGGTATACCGGGCATCTATAAGACCGGTAAGTTTCTGGTATTCTATCCAGCAGCCAAAATGGATAATCGAAAAAAGGAAAAAGAAAGTCCAGTGATTCCATAATAACCCAAGTAACATTACAGCTACAAAGATGGCTGCACTTAAAGCTCTTGTTTTAAGGGTCTGAAAATGTAGCGCCATTTGAATTATTTTCAGAAACTGGTTAAGCAATTTTCCCGTGTCCGGGTCCTATTGGCCCGATCGGATCGTCGTCATCGGTATCATACACTTCTGCATACCTGGTTAGTGAGATGGTATGCATCAACCATGTTAAAGCACTGACCAGTATTGTACTACCGGCTATCAGCCATACGGCAAACTGGGGTTCCTTCTCTGCTAATTGCGGATTGTAATATATCATTATGATCTGCAGGCCATTGTTGAGAAAATGCGCTAAAATACCAGGCCAGAGACTACCACTGTACCAATATAAAGCACCCAGAACAATCCCTAAAACCAACCGGGGGATAAAGCCCAGGAACTGCCCGTGAAGGGCAGAAAAGAGGATTGCCGTAAGCACAATACCGGTCCAGGGCCGCCTGGTAATTTGTATCAAAAGCCGCTGAAGCACACCCCTGAAGAACAGTTCTTCAGAAATGGCGGGAAGAACGGCTAATATGAACAGCATGATGACCAGATCAGAAGATGAATTCATTTTCAGAAAATTGCGAATAAGGCTATTGCTTTTTGCTTCGGCATCACGCATCATTTTTTCTGCTGCCCCCATTGTTTTTGGCAGGTGAATGTGCTGGTTTACTTCGCTGAGCCACGCTACCATCGGGAATGAAGCCAGGATAATAATTAGGGAAATGATATAAAAGCTGGCTGGAAGAGGTTTTCTGAATCCGATATAACGAAGAGGCCTGCTGTCTGACAAGTAAGCAAAAACCAATGATGGAATCAGAAATAAAGCAATGGACAGCACTGCCTGCAAAGTTTTTATTGCGGATAAAACCGCAGGCCGGCTAAGATCCATCGTAATAAAATCAGACTGCTCAACATCATAGATTTTCGTTATCGCCAGGAGGGCAATGAAATTAAATGCGATAAATATTCCGATGGTTAAACTTCCAAATATCAACAACTGGTTCCATGCAGGCCTGTACTTGAGATATGTATTCATACTACTACTTTCCACGTTAAAATAAGTGCGTAAATTTGCTGTTGATGATAAGGAATGGCTTAACTAAATGTTTGAATCAACAAGATGAATCCTGATAAGTTAATGATCATTCAACTGACAACTATAATAACTGTTTAAACCCATCGTTTTGATAACAATCGGCAATATACAACTTCCTGAATTTCCATTGTTGCTTGCGCCGATGGAGGATGTAAGTGACCCGCCTTTTCGCGCTGTTTGCAAAGACAACGGCGCCGATCTCATGTATACCGAATTCATCTCTTCTGAGGGCCTGATCCGTCACGCCATCAAAAGCCGCCAGAAACTTGACATTTTCGATTATGAACGTCCTGTAGGCATTCAGATCTTCGGAGGCGATGAAGACAGTCTCTCCATGGCGGCTAAGATAGTTGAGGTGACTAACCCCGACCTCCTGGATATAAATTTTGGATGCCCCGTCAAAAAGGTTGCCTGCAAAGGGGCCGGAGCGGGCGTTTTGAAAGATATCCCTTTAATGATCCGCTTAACACATGCAGTAGTTAAAAGTACTTCCCTGCCGGTGACGGTAAAAACCCGGTTAGGCTGGGACGAGGCTACAAAGAACATTGAAGAAGTAGCCGAGCGTTTGCAGGATACAGGCATCAAAGCGCTAAGCATCCATGGCCGTACGCGAACACAGATGTATAAAGGCGAAGCTGACTGGACGCTTATTGCAAGGGTAAAAAATAATCCCCGCATCCATATTCCGATTTTCGGCAATGGAGATATCAACAGTCCCGAAAAGGCTCTCTTATATAAAAACAGGTATGGCATTGACGGAATAATGATCGGAAGGGCGGCTATTGGTTATCCCTGGATATTCAACGAAATAAAACAGTTTCTAAAATCGGGGGAACGACTGGCTTCTCCTTCCCTTGAGGAAAGGGTTAAAGTCTGCCTGAAGCATTTACACCATTCGGTGAGCTGGAAAGGCCCTGTCGCAGGCATATATGAAATGCGAAGGCATTATTCCAATTACCTGAAAGGCCTGCCCAACATAAAAGAATTCCGGAACAAGCTGGTTACGCTCAATCATAAGGAAGAAATAGAAGATGTTTTACAGGATATCATCACGCATTATCAGGGCTTCGAATTTGAAAGATCGGTTATCGTATTGCAGAATTATCATGAGAAGTGCGCGGTATAAGCCAGGCTTGTGTAACAGCCGGTAACGTTATATGAAAAGGTCATTCATCAGTTTGTGTTCGGGGTTTACTGCATATTTGTGGAGGTTGGTAATTCCTTCCGCCGCAAGTACTTCTTCATCGATAAAAAAATTTCCGGTGCAATCTCCTGATGGTTTTTGAAGAATATAAAAAGCGGCATCGGCTACAATTGCAGTCGTTCTGCTTCGTTGAACCAGGGAATCCCCGCCCAGCAGGTTTTTTACGGCAGCGGTAGCAATAGTAGTTTTAGGCCACAATGCATTCACGGCAATTTTGTCTTTTCTTAATTCCTGCGATAAACCGAGCACCACCATGCTCATCCCATACTTGCTGATGGTATAAGCCAGGTGAGGGGCAAACCAGCGGGGATTCATATTTAACGGGGGGGAAAGATTTAGAACATGGGGATTTTCTGATTTCCTTAAAAAGGGAATACAGGCTTTACTCATGAAGAAGGTTCCGCGGACATTTATGTCCTGCATGAGGTCGTATCGTTTGGCTTCTGTTTGTTCTGTAGGCGACAGGTTAATGGCGCTCGCATTATTAATCAGGATATCTATGCCTCCAAAGGTATCTACCGTTGCGCTTACTGCTTCATTGATGCTGTCTTCATACCGGATATCCACCTGCAGCGGAAGTGCTTTCCCCGTGCCGGCATCGTTGATTTCTTCAGCGGCGCTGTAAATCGTACCCTCTAATTTTGGATTTGGCTCAACAGTTTTAGCCGCGATTATAACGTTGGCGCCTTCCTGTGCTAACCGCATAGCAATCGCTTTACCGATGCCCCTGCTTCCACCAGTAATAAAAACCGTTTTATTCTTAAATAACATGTCGTTTGGCTTCATTTGAATCAGGTAACCTGTTGATGTATAGCAATATAGTTCTTCCGTCGCATTCGGGTGCTATTTTGTCTGAATCACGGATTTGATGGATTACGGGATTACAAGGATTATAGAAACAACCATTCCTATAAAATCCGTGTTATCTTTTAATCCGTTTAATCCGTGATTCAGACAATTCATCGTTGATCGATGAGTTCGGCTCTCGTTTCCGCTTCGTTCATAATCTGGATCGAAATGGCCCTGTTACAGGAACGCTATGTAAAAAGCATCGGCAAAGAGTAACGGTATCAGCGTTGTTATCCCAATTTACTTTTCATTTCATTAACTGCCCTGGTAAGCCTGGCTATTTCATTTTTCAATTCCCCTACGTCTTTTGCGCCGGCAACCGGGGCGTCCTTTTCTTCTGCATCCCTGCCTATAAAAAAAGTAGCTAATGTAGCCGTAACATATCCAAATACAGCATAACCGAATAATGCCAGCAAAAAAGCCAGTCCCCTGCCTTCTGCAGTTAACGGGTAGTATTCGCTGCCGGCGGTAATCACCCGCATGGCTGTCCACCATAAAGCCATGCCATAGTTGTTAAATCCGGGAGATCCTCTTTCAATAGCAAACATCCCTGCAGCCCCTGCAAAGGTTACAACAAGGGTTAGTAAAGCAACATAGCCGAATGCCCTTCGCCTCATCGTCGCAGCAAGGCTTTTCATGCTTCGGTTGAGAGAAGAAACTATACGTATAAGGCGGATACCTCTTAAACCCCTGAGCAGCCGTACAAAACGGAAAATTCGAAAAACACGCAAAGCAGGAATAAGCAGGGAAACGGCAGTAAGCCAATTCTTTTTGAGAAATATCAGTTTTTCAGGAGCAAGTAAAAATTTAATAATGAAGTCTATAATGAAGAGAATCCAGATACCGAGACTAAAATAGGATAACACTTTTGACAAGCCCCATATTAATTCAATAACGAGAAGAACAAGCCAAACAAATCCAAGGAAGATCATCGGTACTTCCAACACTTTCTCTACAGAGGCCAAAAGCTTATTTCTCTCGTTTGTCAGTTGCGCATTCATCTGGTATCTTTTTATATCAGTTCACAATTTACCGAAACAGCACCGAAGCCGGACCACCGGTATGAACGGGAGTGGTGCTGTTTGCCCTTTACGGGAACGGAGATTGAATCCCGCAAGCCTCTGAAAACGGCGCAGATTCGCAAAAGAAACAGATGCGCAAAAATGAGCCTGCGGCAATACAACAGAACGGCGGTCTCTTTATGTTTGAGGGATTACCGGCTTTGTACCCATTATCCCATCAATTCTTTCCATAACATCCGGTGAGAGTTTTGGCAATACTTCAATGGCTTTGAGGTTATCCGTCAACTGCTCTTTTCTTGTAGCGCCCAAAATGGCGGTAGTTACATTTTCGTTTCGTATGCACCAGGCGATGGACAGGGAAGCAAGCGACGTTCCGAGTTCGCCGGCAAAGTCTCCGAGCTGTTTTACCCTGTTTAATTTCTCTTCCGCAACCCATCTGTCCTTTAACCATCCAAAACCTTCTATGGCAAACCTTGAGTCTTCAGGAATGCCATTGTTGTATTTTCCTGTTAACAATCCTGCTGCAAGGGGGCTCCAGATTGTCGTTCCAAGCCCGGTATTTTTGAAGATGTCCAGGTACTCATATTCAATTTTATACCTCTCAAACAGATTATATTGAGGTTGTTCCACGGCGGGGCCGATAAGGGAATACTGGTGAGCTACCTGGTGCGCCTCCATAATCTCAACCCCGCTCCATTCACTCGTTCCCCAATATAAAATTTTCCCTTGTTGGATCAATGTATTCATTGTCCACACCACTTCTTCGATCGGAACGTTTTTATCAGGTCTGTGACAGAAATATAAGTCAAGGTAGTCAACCTGCAGGCGCTGCAGAGCCTCGGTACATGCTTCAACAAGGTGTTTCCTGCTTAAACCCGTCTGGTTCGGTTTATTTGCTTTGCCTCTCCATCCAAAATAAGCTTTTGATGAAACAACATAAGAAGTGCGGTCCCAGTTCTTCTTTTTAAGTATCCGGCCCATCATTTTTTCACTCTCGCCCAAGGCGTACGTTTCCGCATTGTCGAAAAAGTTTATTCCTGAATCATAGGCTATGCCCATGAGTTCATCTGCAAGGCTGTCGTCGATTTGTTTGTGAAATGTTACCCAGCTTCCATAGCTAAGCACACTTAACTGCAACCCTGATTTTCCCATTCTGCGATATTCCATATGTAGATTTTTTTTGACGTAACCGATACTACAAAGTAAGTGGCGTTTTGTTACAGCCGGAGAGGATTTTAGATGGGAGATTTGTACCTGCGGATGGAGCTCGCTGTATCACATCGAATTTTGGGAGATAAGACTTATTGTACGGTAGCGGTGATATTCAATTAGCAATCCGCTGTTGCCATCTAAAATCCCAAATAACACGCTGCCCGACTCTTACTGCAGTCCTTCCTTGGGCACCTTAACCGGGCCTTTTGCGTTTTTGATAACCCACCAGCTAAAATTTTGGGCAGCTTCGAGACCCTTTCCGTAAATAATTTTATCGGGCTGATGTATGCGCACGGGTTTGTCGGTATAAAATTTCTGTGTTTGCTGATCCCACCAAAGTTCCTGGCAATAGAGGGTATCACCTTTGATATTAAAGATTACCACGCTGTCTTTCAGTAGAACTTTATGCTCACTTTCCTTATACTTTCCATACCGGGCATTGAGCTGGCTTTCTATCTTCAATGAGTCGTTGTAAAAATCTACATGTAAAGTTTTAGGAAATTCTACGTAAGGGGTATCAGAGAGAAAACGCTTCATCAGCGGTGCGGTGAGTTTTGCTTTTACTTTTGCCTGCTGGCTAAGATAGCTTTCAATGTTAACACCTTCCTCTACGGAGATCCGTTTATCGGTTAGCGCCCTGATATCGCTTATGTCATTTTCGCAACCCCATAAAAAAAAGCAGCAAACAAGAAGAGAAGCTGCTTTTCTGCCGGCAGGATGAAGTAAACGGCCCATTTACTGATACTTCTTTTTAATGAACCACAGGTCGCTTAAGGTAAATCCAAGTGCTATGCGAAACAAATTTTCGGTTAGTTCATTATTTTTGTTACCCCTTTTACCATATTCTACTCCGAGGTTTATAGAAGTATACTGATTTGTATATGGGTTTTTGCGGATGGGAAATCCTGCTCCCAGAGAAAAACCAAATTGAGGCAGATCCTTGCCGACGCGAATATAATCCGGACCAAAATTAAACCCTGCACGATAGCTTACCCGTCCCCAGTAGCTCTTTGGATTATAGAGGTTCGGAGTAACCTGGCCGCCAACTTTAAACAACCAGCTGTTGGCAACACCGTCCTGTTCTCCGAAGAAGCTATAATCTTTCCATGAGGTGGTTGTAAAGTCGGCCCCGAATTGCCATTTATCTACTTTCTCCAGCATGAACCCGACCCCTACTGTTGCCGGGTAATTCAACGTACCACTAACGGCTTTCTGATTATACACACTGTCAATTCTAAATACAGCTCCGTTCGCATCATAGTTAAATGTTTCTGCAAGAACATCCTTTTCAGCACCAAATTTTTGTTTGATATTCCCGTAGGCTCCGAGGTGAAGGATAGTTGTCTTATTCAGCTGCGCACGGTATTGTGCGCCCATGTCGAAGAATATGCCGCCAAATGTTGTTTTCGTTTCGTGATTTGATTTGGAATATAACGCATCATTTGAATCGGGTATAAATTGCCGCCTTGAACTGTATGTTTTGGTGCCGAAATAGTATCCGGTATTAACGCCGACAGACAAATTTTTAAAGGACTTACCCACGCCTGCATACGCCTGGTATGAGCCTCCTGAACCTTCATAAAGCGTTGAAACGCTATCTATGCCGGTGAGCCGCTGGTCTTGCTGGATCTTATAGTTTATCCTCGTCACCGGGCGAAGGCCAAGGTTCATTCCCAGGCTGCGTTTCCTGTCAAGGGGAATACCGAGCTGCACATAAGATATGTTGGCGCCCGCTGCGGAAAAGCGTCTTGCCTGTTGAGCAGACCTGAGGGTGCGGTTATCTACCTCAATTCCCAGGTCAAAAGAAGTGATGCGTAATTTAGCGTAAGAAGCAGGGTTAAGGAAATTGACTGACTGGGATTTGGGATATACTTCTTTTAAGTCAAACCGCTTGTCGTAGTCAACATAAGCAGCGGAAACACCGCCCATGCTGCGATTGATAATCGGCGAGGTGGGCATCACATCACCTAAACCATATCGTGAGTAGGGCGAATTTTCCTGTGCCGACGAAATAATAGAAACACTTGAAAATAAAATTATCAGCAGGTTAAATTTTTGAGGGATCGTTATATTCACTAATCGCATACAGGCCTTTGAAGATTAATTTGGGGTCTGCAAATATCTGTTTTTTAAGATGCGGCACAAAATAGGTTGAATTACCTCCGGTTAAAAGCACGTTAAAGTTGCCGTACCTGTTTTCATAACTATTTATAAATCCGTCTATTTCGCCTGCCATTCCAAGAATGACCCCACTTAGAATATTTGTTTCGGTATCATAGCCGATAAGGGGAAAGTTCCAGTTTTCTTTAACGAGGGGGAGCTTTGCCGTAAATGCCTGAAGAGACCGGAATCGCATATCCATGCCCGGTGAAATCCCGCCGCCCATGAATTCCCGGTATTTATTAACGAAGTTATAGGTTATACAGGTTCCTAAACCTATGGCAAGGATATTTTTGCCGGGAAAAAAGTTAACGGCTGCTGCAACGATTGCCAGCCTGTCGGCCCCTATAGTATCCGGTTTGCTGACAGGAGTGGTAAAATTCAAACGTGTAAGGTGCGACAGTTTATGAAAGCGGGTTCTTGACGCAAGAAGGTCTTCAACCCCTTCACTGAGATTGATCACTGACGATAAAATCGATTTATCAGGCCTGAACCTGGTGATCACCGAATCTATGGACTCAATCCGGTCATCTTTCAACTCATCTTCAACAGTCAGGTTGCCATTTTCAAATATTGCATATTTGAGCCTGGTGTTGCCAAAGTCGAAACAAATTGTTGTTGCCAAGGGTAAAGGTTTGATTTTTGTAAAACTACCTGCTCGTTAATTTTCTTTTCATTCTTATTCAGCAGGTTACCATTTCTGTTGAAGCCGGATTGGCCTCAATTCGCTACAATTCAAATCCTGACGAAGACAGGTTTTTAAAATGTCCATTCAGTTTGATTTTGTCTTTCAAAGTTTCCATTTCAGCAAGCACAGGCAGCACTTTGGCCAGGTGCCGTTTAAGATATTCCTGCCGCTGGGCTTCCTTAAACAGCCCGAGCAATTCATACTCCTGTTCAAGCGAAAGCCCGGCATGATGTGCGATATCATAAACGTGCAGATGCTGATCAGCATTTTTAAAATCTTTAGTTACGTTCAGCAACCGGTGTAATTCGCGGATGCTTTTTATGATTGCCTGCATTAATGTCCTGTTACCTTCATCTTCGGGGTTGTCAGGATAATTTACAATGGCGCCGCTATACAATTTTTCGGGAACCTCTTTTATCACCTCCAGTATCCTGAAGATTTTGTTGCCTTTCGTTTTTATGTCCATTTCGCCGCTGTCGTATTTTGCAGACATCTCTATAATATCCACCAAAGTTCCGAGTTCATTTAAGCGATTATTAAGGATGATGGGAATTCCAAACGATTTGCCCGTTGAGGAGCACTCACTTATCAACTGTTTATAGCGCGGTTCGAAGATATGCAGGTTCAGCTCTTCTCCGGGGTAAACCACGATGTTTAAAGGAAATATAGGAATGAAATTGATCATAGCTGCAAACTTGTAAAATCAAAGCTAAAAAATTGTTGACAGAGGGGAACTGAACTTCTACATCACGTTGTAATCTCTGATTAATTTATCAAAGCGGGGAGTTTCCCATTTTTTACTGAATAATATTTTATATAACCTGTTAAGCGGGCGGCTGTAGTAGTTTTGCTTTGCGGCAAATAATTGCTGCACAGTATGCTTTTGGAAAAAGCTGTGAATTATTTTATCCCGTTTTTCGGCAGGCAGGTTATACACCTCATGCAGGATCCGCCGGAATTCCTTAAGGTTCCAGTAGTGATAAAAGATGTCATCTGCAGCAAGGAGGTCACCACCCTGCTGAAATACATAAGAAAAACCCAGTTGTTCCATAACATGCTTTGGTTTAAACGCATAAAGCTTGTCGGTAAGGGCCAGCACATCTTTCAGCGCAGCAGATTGTTCTGCCCGGAAGCCCAGAACGCCGGCGTTCCACATATCGATGTTGTTTGTTGTCATCAATCCTGATGCCACACCGTGTTGAAGTACCGGGATTAATTTTTTAAAAATGGAAACGTTGGAATGGAGGATGGCTCCTTCCCGGGCGTGCATCACAAATTTACCCGATTCAATTATTCGCCATAGGATATCCGGCTCTTTCAATGCAATAACATCTGTGTCAAGGTACAATATGCTTCCCCGGCTTACCTGGCTACACACTTGCTGCAAAACTTTGATTTTTACACGGTGGATAAAGTTTATTTCCCCGCGCCACTCTCTAATGTCCTGACTGCTCATATCATGATAAATAACCGGGATATGCAAAAAGCGCCGGAAGTATTCTTGCTGATCAGTAAACACATGTAACCGAACATCCTCTTTGATGCATTTCAGCCGCTGCAGTGATGCGATGCTGAACAGGCATTCATGCAAAATATCCTGATTTCCATGAGCCTGGTAGATAATATGGCGAAGCATGTATCATATAGCTATTGGTGAACGAAAGATCTAACCTGCGGGTCAATCATATTTTCCTGGTCAAAAAATTTGGGGTGGGTAACAAAAGCCTTAAGATGGCCGTTCATTACCGCATATGATAAAAGATTATCGGCATTGAATGCAACAGGTGTTTGAATGTCGATTAATTTTCTTGCAGCTAAAGGGGTAATGGCATATGCGTGGGTACAATCGTGGTCGCCGGCAATTTTCAGGTGAGGTGAGTAATAAACAGGTAACAGGTTGTTCACCATAGTGGGGCTCAATTTAGTCAGTTTAACGCGGCTTAAAAGTTTATAAAATGCCTGTTTTTGTTGAACTTTCCGGGTAATCTCTTCATTTTTTTTGTAGCCAAGGTATACAAGTTCCCAATCGTGGGGAAGTTCTTTCAGGGTGTCTGGCAAATGCTTCAGGTTTTCAGGCAGGGGCACTATGTCATCTTCAAAAACAAGCACACGTTCGAAATTTTTGTCTATGATATGTTGATATATCTGCCGGTGAGACAGGGAACAGGCGATTTGCCCTGGAATCATTTCTTTACCCTGCCGGTTCATTTTTCTGGCCTTTTTGGCATCGTAGACATTTTTACTTCCAAGTATCTCAACGTCAAGGTTATTCTTATCTACACCCGTAAAAAACTCATAGTCCACATTCTTTAAAATCCTCCGGATTCTGTCCTGCCGGTCCTTTGCTCTATCGAGTGTCAGCACTAAAATTTTAGTAAAATACTGTTCAAGCAATCCGGCAAAGTGAGGGGCTATCATCAACACTGAAATTTATGGCTAACAGCGAAATTACAATTAGCTTGCAAATGGAAAAATTTTAGACTTTATGCATTTGCTGTCTGTGGTTATCATTACGCATAACGAAGAAAAGAATATCCAGCGCTGCATTGATTCGACAAAGCACATTGCCGACGAAATATTGGTGCTGGACAGCTACTCTTCTGATTTAACCAAACAGATATGTGAAGCCAACGGCACGTCTTTTTACGAGAAAGCGTTTACCGGGTATGGTGCGCAAAAGAACGCCGCGGTAAACATGGCGAAGTATGATTTTGTGCTCAATTTGGATGCCGATGAATTTTTAAGCCGCGAACTTGGAGACAGCATTTTGAAGGAAAAAGCAGGGGAGTTTTTTTTTGATGCTTACACAATGAACCGGCTTAATTTTTATTGCGGCAAATGGATCAGGCATGGGAGCTGGTATCCGGACAGGAAATTGCGATTATATAACCGCCGTAAAGGCTGCTGGAGCAATGACCTGGTGCACGAGGAAGTGATCATGCATGAGGGTCACTCTGCCAGACATTTGAAAGGTGACCTGATGCACATGGCATACGAAAATACATTTCAGCATAAAGGTAAAAATGAAAAGTACAGCACAATGGCTGCAAAAGCCCTTTTCGAAAAAGGCAGACGAACCAATGTGCAGCGAAAATTCTTTCATTCTTTATGGGCATTTGTTCACAGCTATCTTTTCCGGCTGGGTTTTCTTGATGGCAGAAAAGGCTTCACCGTAGCAAGGTTTACGGCGGAAATGACCTATTTAAAACATGCAAAACTCCTGAAGCTGCAAAGGAGATCCGGCATTTGAGTTTCAGGTGATCAATTAAGAGGTGGAAAAGATGACAATGCTAAAACCGATACAGGAAGGAGATGTGAAGTCTATTGCGCGGGCAATATCCCTGATTGAGAATGAAGTAGACGGATATGATCAGCTTTTAAAATCGCTGCCTTCATCAAATACAAAAATTATTGGGATTACCGGACCCCCCGGGGCCGGCAAAAGCACCCTCGTAGATGCTGTGATCAGGTTATTGGTAAAAAAAAATGTTTCAGTTGCCGTTTTATGTATAGACCCATCTTCCCCTTTTAACCGGGGCGCTTTATTGGGAGATAGAATACGGATGAGTGAATGGTATAATCATCCGCAGGTTTTTATCCGCTCAATGGCTACAAGGGGATCTTTGGGCGGCCTTCATCCGAAAATAATAGAAGTAAGTGATCTGCTTAAGTCGGCCCCTTTTCAGCATATTATTGTTGAGACTGTTGGTGTGGGGCAAAGTGAAATAGAAATAGCCGGGCTTGCAGATACGACTGTAGTGGTAGTTGTGCCTGAAGCCGGGGATGATATACAAACCATGAAAGCCGGAATGATGGAGATTGGAGACATATTTGTTGTTAATAAGGCCGACCGGCCTGGCGCCGATGTGTTTGCAAGAAATTTAACCCTGATGTTATCGCCTGTTTTTAACGCGCAAAAGGCCATGGTACCGGTTTTGAAAACAATTGCCTCCACGCAGGTGGGGATTGAGGAACTGGTGGAAAAGATTTTTATACATCAGAACATTATGCATTCTTCTGAGGAAAAGTTCGCACTCCTTGCTGAAAGAGCGTATCATCTCATACAGGCAAAAAGAATGAAAGATATCAGTAAACATGAAATAAAAGAAAAGATAAAAGCCAGCTTCGTGAAGGACGATTTTAACCTCTACAATTTTGTGCAAATGCAATGAAATTACCCCACCAGTTTTGTATTGGTTGCAATGGTAAGTTCGCCCCGGTTGAACCATTCGAAGCTGCACTGCCGAAAGGTGTTATAGATCAGCTCTCGCACATTTGTAAAATCGTGAATTTCAATAGCAAGGAATTTCGTTTTCGCAAGAACGCTTTTAATGATATTCTCCTGTTCAAACAACTCTTTTTCTGCCCCTTCAATATCAATTTTGAGGATATCGATTATGTCAAAAGAGGACTCTTTTAGAATGCTTTCAAAAGAAAATCCTTTCAGGCCTGTAGGCGTTTTGCTTTCGGTAACGTAGCAACTCCATTCCTTCCTGTCACCCAGATCATTTTTAAGCTCCAGCCAGGCATCCCTGGGCCAGACGCCACCTTCCAATAGTGTGATGTTGTGCAGGCGGTTAAGTGAAAAGTTCTTCCCGGACTGCTTGTAGTTGTTCGGGTCTGGTTCAATCGCTATAACGGAGGCTTCAGGAAAGTACACTTTGAAATAGGCAGTAGCATACCCGACGTTGCAGCCGGCATCTATGATAAACCTGATACTATTGAGCTGGCCTTTTTTATTAACCTCCTCTATCAATGGTGCATACTCCCGGCCTGCAAACACCTGGTCCATTACCTGTACATCACTGCTATGTTGACCACGCATAACCACCTGTAACGGTTTTCCGTTAACATTTTTCACTTTAAACAACAATTCATCAGTTGAATAAGGAGTAATGATGCCGGGTAATTTGTTTTGTAACCTGTATAATTTTTTATTGAAGATATCGGTACCCGTAAGACTCCTGCTGATATGCTTTTTATAATAATATGCTAAAAAAAAAGACAAGCTGGATAACGACATGAAAGTATTTTACCGGTAAATGTTTACCTCGCATTTTTCATCCAGCGATATCCTATAAATCCTGCTATTAATAAAGGAGCGCTGGCAAGATAAAGGATGCCGGTATTCAGTGCCTTAGCCGGCTTTTCGCCTAATTGCTGGGCACTTCGGCTACATATCGAACATTGGGCGTTCAGCGTGGATAAGCTTCCCGGAAAAAACAAGCATAGCATCAATACGACGATACCCCAACTTTTCATAAGTAATAATTTACGCAAAGATAAAACGAAAATTAAGGTGTTTGAAATATTATGCCTGTTTTTATTTGTGTAACGTTACGGTGTTTAGATATACTGCCTTCTAGCAGTAGCTCAAACTGGCTCCGCAGCTATAAAGTCTTGTAAGTGCAAATGTGTATTGCTGATATGCTGCAATAGGTTTCAGATAAGCGGGCGCTTTTGAGGTATTCATCACCCGATTGCTACGTTTGTTTAAATTAGGGATAACCCGAAAAAACAATTAGGTTTGCACCGCTTTTACCTGGCCCCGCCAGGCTGATTCATATATTATTAATGCCCTACAGGCAGGGAAAAAAATTCCGTATGTCTTTGATCGTTGTTGGCTCTATGGCTTTTGATTCAATTGAAACTCCATTCGGCAAGAGTGATACGATTGTTGGTGGTGCAGCCACTTACATTGCCTGGAGCGCATCCAATTTTACTCAACCGGTAAAGCAGATATCCGTAGTGGGTGGCGATTTTCCACAGGCGGAGCTTGATGCGCTTAAAAAAAGAGGTGTTGACCTGGAAGGAGTTCAAATAAAAAAGGACAGAAAATCATTTTTCTGGAGCGGACGATACCACCTCGATATGAACACCCGTGATACACTCGAGACACAACTTAACGTGCTTGGCGACTTTGAACCGGTGGTTCCTGACAGCTACCAGGGTGCGGATTTTTTAATGCTTGGTAATCTGCTGCCTGCTGTTCAAATGAGTGTCATCAACCAGCTAAACGAACGTCCGAAACTGATAGTGCTGGATACCATGAATTTCTGGATAGAAACAGCATTGCAGGATTTAGAAAACGTATTAAAACATGTAGATGTATTAATGGTAAATGACAGTGAAGCCAGGCAGTTGAGCAATCATTTTTCCCTGGTTAAAGCTGCCAAAGAAATTATGAAAATGGGGCCTCAATACCTTATCATTAAAAAAGGAGAACACGGCGCTTTGTTGTTTCACAGGAACCAGGTATTTTTCGCTCCCGCTTTGCCGTTAGAAGATGTATTTGACCCTACAGGCGCGGGTGATACTTTTGCCGGGGGATTTATTGGTCACATCGCCAGAACAAAAGATATCTCATTTGAAAATATGAAGACAGCCATAATCATTGGCTCGGCAATGGCCAGCTTTTGCGTCGAAAAATTCGGGACTACCCGCCTGACAGAAATTACCAAAAACGACATCGAGGAAAGAATTCAGCAATTTGTACAACTGGTAAACTTTGACATTGCGCTGGTATGATTCCCTTGTCAATGTAACGATATAATCTTTACCCCCGGATTATTTTTGATCGCAGTTTCCCTGAGAAGGCGTATTAAAAAAAGCTGCTTACATGTGTCCTTTAGACCAGCGTGGACGAAGAGAGAAGAGTACCACACAGAGGCACGGAGAAGAAAGACACAAAGAGCACGGAGAAGCAGCATGTGGTCATTCTGGTTCCCTGCGCAAGCGTGTAAAGAAAGCTGCTTCCGTGTCTCATTGCAGCCAGTGTAGAGGAAGAGAGAAGGGAGTCCATAATCACAGCATCTAAAGTTTTCCTGCCAAAACGATAGCATGCCTGAACCGTTTCACCTTTCCTTTCAGGTTAAAAACTTCCGCAAACATTATGTATACGCCAATCCCCAATTTGTTATTTCTATCATCCAGGCCATCCCAGCGGAACGATCCCTTTAATCCACATAATGCATTACGGGTGAGCAAGCGGACAGGCGTGCCATTGGCGCGATACAAGGTTATATTGCATACGTACCCCGGCTCATCAAAATTGTAATAGATGGTTGCGGCGTCGTTAAAGCCGTCGTTGTCCGGAGAGAACGTTGAGGGTGTTACTGAAATGATTCCATCAGGTACTTCAATCGCTTTAAATTGGGAATTTTGAAATCCCGGCGTGCCATATCCTGCGTTTGTAGCTGCAGAATGCCAATTTCCCGGATCTTTCGTGAGAGCATTGTAATCTATGCGTTCCAGCGCTACTCCTTCTTTGTTTTCAATTAACTTAAAATGAAGCTTTTCATCATAAGGTAGCTCATCGATGACCAGACCGCGAACGTTCAATAAAATCACTGTACCTTTTTCATCCGGGTAAGATGGCAGTGAACTTAATTCCTTAAAAACATCCGGAGTTCTTGTGGAATACTGTTGTTTGATGATGAAAGCATTTTCAGTAATCACCAGGTAATCACCGCTAAATAGTAAATGGCTTTCGGTGCTTAAAGGCCACAAGGAAGCCACCTGGCCTACACCATTGCGATTAGCAATAAACAAGTCTTTGATGTCGATGACCTTGTTGGTCCGGTTATAAATCTCAACATAATCCACACCGCCGGGTCGGGGGTTAAACAGAACTTCATTTATTACGATGTCCGATGTGCCCGGCGAGGAAGAAACCCCGACCCGGATGGTGTTCATCTTCCCAATCATATTCCCGCCACAATCGATCAGGTTCTTTATAGTTACCACATAAGCTTTGTTGCGTTGCAGGGCAGAATTGAGTGTTAGTCTTACCTTGTTGAACAAAGGTGCGATTACTGACACGGATGCAGGTGATCCGATATCATCGCTAATTTGAAAGTTTGCTTTATTGATCACGCTTGCACTGTCGAGGGACTCGTTAAAAAGAATCATGACCGTGGTACTGTCGGTTGTGTATGCTCTGAGTGGTTGAGGCGCTGCAATATCCCTGTTTGATGCATCGATGGAGTTACGTCTGCCGGGGCTTCCTCCCCTGGCATTTTCACTGGCTTTCCAGTTGTTTATACCGCCGCAGGGGTTTTTAGCGTCAATCATTTCGAGTGACCATCCCCCCAGACTCTTTACCGCATTCTGGTACCACTGCTTTTTATAATCAACTGCGTGGATGGTCTTTCCATTTCTTGATTGCAGAAAGATGAGTTCGCCATCATTATCCAGTGAAATAAAATTGTTTACGCCTATCGTTCTGCCGTAAGATGAGAGCACTATAACGGAAGCATTACCGGTGATGATCACAAAGCTGTCTGGCTGCAAAATAACGTGTATGTTAATGGAGGAGATGCCCGTGGCATCCCCGATTTTCCACCCAAAGAGGTCAACAGGAAAAGCGGAGTTATTTTTAAGTTCGATAAATTCGATCTCCGGTAAACCTGCAGGGGGTGATGGATCAGCCATGATCTCGTCTATGATGACATCATTTCTGAGCTGGCCCGAACAAAATGAACACACCAATAAACAGCAACAAATAAACATCACCGGCATACACTAATGTAATGCACCAGATGAAGAATAAGGGGGTTATTATACCGTTGTTAAGCAGTTTTATAACGTTGTGTCCGGTCAGGTTTACTGGGTAACACGTTGGTAGCTTAGCCGGCCCAGGGGCTGGCCTCGCCGGAAAGTCTTGAAAAAAGATTCATGGGATTATTTTTTTGGAACTGATCACATTGAGAACTATTTTCGCACCTGTGTTTACGATAACAAAAGATACAAAACAAATTACTAAACATCTCCCCGAACGGGAAGTCGCCTGATTTGTTTTGTGTAATCAATATAATCAAAAGCCTTCCCAAAACGGGAGGGCTTTTTTCGTGAAGATATTGCCGGACATTATTGAGCGTTAACGTATCATGTTGACCGGATCATACTTGCGAATTTTTGTATTCACGACCACGAGAAAAGAAAAAGTTTTATTCAATACTAAAAAGACAAAAATGAAGGTAGCAGTTGTCGGGGCCACCGGCCTTGTGGGTTCTAAAATGTTACAGATACTGGCAGAAAGAAATTTTCCCGTTTCCGATTTGATCCCTGTGGCATCGGAGAAGTCAATCGGTAAGGAAGTGGAGTTTAAAGGTAAAAAATACAAGATCGTCAGTGCAGCCGATGCAATAAGTGCCAAACCGGCTATCGCCTTGTTTTCCGCCGGGGGGAGTACTTCACTGGAATGGGCGCCCAGGTTCGCAGAAGCAGGAATTACGGTGATCGATAACTCGAGTGCATGGCGGATGGACCCTACCAAGAAACTGGTTGTACCCGAAGTAAATGCAGACGCCCTGTCTGCTGAAGATAAGATCATTGCCAACCCGAATTGTTCTACTATACAAATGGTTGTAGCTTTAAACCCTTTACATCAGAAATACCGGATAAAAAGAATTGTTGTTTCCACCTATCAAAGTGTTACCGGCACAGGTGTGAAAGCCGTTACACAACTCATGAATGAACGTAAGAATATTGCAGGTGAGATGGCGTATAAATACCCTATTGACCTGAATGTGATACCACAGATTGATGTCTTTTTAGATAATGGGTATACTAAAGAAGAGATGAAAATGGTTCATGAAACCCGCAAGATTATGCGCGATGATTCGATACGGGTCACTTCCACTACCGTGCGCATTCCGGTAATAGGCGGCCATAGTGAAAGCGTAAACGTTGAATTCGAAAAGAGTTTTGATATTGAAGAGATAAGGGCGGTGTTACGCAGTTCTCCGGGGATAATCGTTGTTGATGACCCGTCGAAGCAGCAATATCCTATGCCGATGGACGCACATGAAAGTGATGCAGTATTTGTAGGCAGATTAAGAAGAGATGAAACCCAGCCAAATACCCTTAATTTGTGGATCGTAAGTGATAACCTCCGGAAAGGTGCCGCAACGAATGCGGTACAGATCGCCGAAAAATTATTAGCGTCGGGATTGATTTAATTTATCTCTTAATTTTTACCGGCGTTCAGGATAAGGCCCTGTTAAGAAATACAATCATCGGTTGAAGCGTTTCAAATGCTTCAAGAACAATTTTCACCAGGTCTTTTGAGGTAAGATCGTTATCTGTTATTTTGCGGATAGCAACCCAGCTTTTCAGTTTTAAATACTCAGCGGCGGGATTGCCTTTTTCATATCCTTTTGGGACATTGACAAGGGCGATCCCGCCTTCTTTTTCAAGATATCCATAAACTGACCTGAATTTTTTCGAACCAACAATCAATTCAAATTCATCGAAACAGTAGTCGATTTCCTGACGTATCTTTTTAACTTCTTCAGGCAGAGGCATCCAGATGCCGCCCCCTGCGAAGCTTTGACCTGGCTCACAATGGATATAATAGTCGGCGAATACCGATTTTTTTCCACCTTTGCTGAAGGAAGCAGCAAGGTTTGTTTTGTAAGGCGTTTTGTCTTTTGAAAATCGCACATCACGATTAATCCTGAATATACACTCTTTAGGTTTGAGTGTGCTGAGATCCTCGTCTTTTTTAGCATGTGCCTTCAAAACGTTTTCTACAAAGCCTTCAAAATCATCTTTCGCAGCTTCATAATCGCGGCGGTGGTTTTCAAACCAGGCCTTATGATTATTCTGTTTAAGATTGCTTAGAAACCTTAGGGTAGCAGGCTGTAACATGGATAAAGACTTTAATTCCTTTGTATGTAAAAATAAGAAACCCGAAGAATATCCTTCGGGCTTCCAAAAACGAATTAAAATAATAATGACGATTCCTTAATATCTACTTAAGGTTTAGTTTCTTTTTAATCAGGGGAAGCAGATCATCACCGGGAGGAACAACCAATAAAGCCTCCCTGTTAAACACATGTGTGTACCCGTTATCTTTAGCAACCTGTTGTATGATATCTAAAGTTCTCTTTTGAAGGGGAGTTAGCAATTCCTGTTGCCTTGCTTCCAATTGCTGCTGGGCTTCCTGGCTGTAATTAACAACCCTTGTGTATAAGTCCTGTAATGTTTTCCTGTCAGACTCCTTGGCAACAGCACTAAGTTTAGCAGAATCTGAATTGAATTTCTTTGCTCTGTTTTCAAGTTCCTGTTGGTAATCTTCGCCATTTTTCTTTAGTACTGCCTGAAACTGCTGGAGTAATGAATCAGCCTTTTTGGCTTCCGGAAGACTTTGTAATAGTTCACCGGTATTTACATACCCCACTTTCATTTGTGCGCTGGCGTTGCTGGTAAAACCCGTAAAAACCGATGCAAGAAAAAAGATAATAATTGTTGTTTTGACGTTCTTCATGATTTATTTTTTTGTGCTCTTGTAAGTAACACGAGTGCTTTGGTGTTGTTTGTTAATATGAAAGTTGAGAAATAATTCAGGCCGGTTGTTTATATATATACCTTTGACATTTATTTAACACCGAGTTCTTTCAACACGTCTTCGCTCCTGTCGAGCTTTGGGTCGGCAAAGATAACGGTTATTCCTTCACTTTTGTCTAAAATAAAATCGTATAAACGGGCTACCGCTATTTTCTGTATTGCGTTATACACCCTGTCCTGAACGGGCTTTACCAGCTCCTGCCGTCTTTTAAAAAGATCGCCTTCAAAGCCAAATCGCTTGCGCTGTAATTCCCGTACTTCTTTTTCCCGTACGAAAAGTTCGTCTTCTCTCTTTTTTCTTAGCTCTTCGCTCAGCATAACCTGTTCGCTTTCGAAATCTTTATACATCTTGTCAAGAGAACTTTGTTTGCCATCAATTTCCTTCTGCCATTGTTCGCTGAACTGATCGAGCTTTTGTTGCGCCTGTCTATATTCAGGCATTTTTTCCAGTATGTACTTGGTGTCCACTATAGCATAACGCTGGGCCTGACTTAAAAGGGCAATGATTAAAAAAGAGGAAGCTAAGAACAATACTTTTTTCATATTACCTGGTTCTGTTTAAAATTTTATTTTTTAATAAATCGTCAGGAGAAATAGTGCAGGCTAAGTTATTCCGGTTCAAAGCCTAACATAAAGGTAAACCTCGAAGCGTCTTTAAGTGTCCCTCCGGGTCTCAGGCGATCAAATCCGATCCCGTAATCGAATCCTAATAATCCAAACATCGGAAGGAAGAAGCGCATGCCTACACCAGCGCTTCTGCGCAGGCGGAAAGGATTATAATCTTTATAATCGTACCAGCCATTTGCCGCTTCAAAGAATGTTAATCCATAAATGGTACTGCTTGGATTGGTGGTAAAAGGAAACCTCAGTTCTAAGGTGTATTTATTGAATATTGTAAAGAATTGAGCTGCCTGCTGTTGATCAGGGTTTATTTTCGGGTTCGAATTATCATACACAGGGTATCCTCTGTGCGCAATGATATCGTATCCAAGCAATCCGAAGTTGTTGGTTAAACCCGCATCCCCAACCTGGAAGCGTTCGAACGGAGAGTATTGCATCTTACTATTATACCTGCCCATGAATCCAAACTTTGCAGCGGCTTTTAATACAAATTGCCTGCTTTTATCTGCTCCCAAGGGTTTGCCAATAGGAACGTACCATTCTCCGTTTACACGCCATTTATGAAACTCCGGAAACCGGTATGGATTTGCCGATGAAGCAATGGATTTATTAAACAATGAATAGGGAGGTGTAAACTGACCGCTTACTGTAAAGGTTGAACCACTTCTTGGAAATATTGGCTGATCTATAGAGGCACGGCTTAAGGCAAGTTTCAGACTGATATTGGTTGCAGTTTCGTTGCTTAGGCCAGGGAACAGGTTTGGATAGTTCCTGAGTTTGTATTGTGTCAGGTTTAATGAATAAACGAGGGTAAAATAGTCATCCGGCCATTTTAACTGTTTACCTAACGCAACGGAAACTCCTAAGGTTTTGAGGTAAGCAGTATCTTCAGATTTGTTGTTATAACGCTGCTCCAGGTAATTATAGGAATTTGAATATTTTGTACTATACAGGCTTACCGTAAAGGAATTTCGTTTCTTGCCACCTAACCATGGTTCAGTGAACGAAAAGTTGTAAGAGCGGAAAGCCCTTCCGTTACTTTGAACCCGGAGGCTGAGTTTTTGACCGTCGCCGGTAGGCAAAGGATCCCAGGATTTCTTATTAAAAATATTCTTGATCGAGAAGTTATTGAACGAAACGCCTAATGTACCTGTAAGCCCTATGCCGCCGCCCCATCCGGCTGATAGTTCCAGCTGATCAGAAGATTTTTCCTCAACCGTGTAATTTATATCAACCGTACCATCTTCCTGGTTTGGAACAGGATCTATGCCTATTTTCTCCTGATTAAAATATCCCAGGTTAGCTATTTCCCTGTTTGAACGGATCAGTTCCTGACGGCTGAATTTTTCACCCGGAACAGTTCTCAGTTCACGCCTGATAACGTATTCCTTGGTTTTCTCATTACCTGCGATATTGACGTTTTTTATCGTTGCCTGGGGCCCCTCTACAATTCGTATCTCATGATCAATCGTGTCGTTATATACAGCTGTTTCTATCGGGTCTACATGGAAGAAAAGATAGCCATCATCCTGGTATAAGCCACTAATATCACCACCTTCCTGCGACATCTGCTTACCCAATTTCCGGTTAAGCGTTTCGAGGTTATAAACATCACCTTTCTTGATGCCAAGGATCATATTCAAAAGTGAATCGGGATATTTAGTGTTTCCTCTCCATGCTGTATTTCCAAAATAATATTTTCTTCCTTCGTTTACCTTTATGGCTATATCCAGGTTGCCCTTCTTTGTGTAATATTGTGTATCAGCCTCTATAGAAGCATCACGGTGCCCCAGAGAATTATAATACTCAAGGATCTTTTCTTTATCTTCGAGGTATTTCTTTTCGTTGAATTTAGCGGAACTGAATAGTTTAAAACGAAAGTATGGATCTAAGTATTCCTTTGTTTTTGAAAAGGATAGAAATCCCCAATTCTTTAGGTAGTCTTTAAAAGACACCCTATTAACTTCGCCATAAACGCTGCTGTCGCGTGATGGATACAAAGTGAACTTACTCATTTCCCTGGTACCTTTCATCTGTTTTTTTAACTTGCCCTCGCTCACGCTTTCGTTACCAAAGAAGTTGAGTTGGTTGATACGTACTTTTTTGCCTTTATTGATGGTTAAGATCAGGTTTTCGGAGTTAGCGAGGCTTTTGTCCGGCTCTGAAGAAATATCTACCGTAACTCCCTTGAAACCTTTCTCGCTGTAATATTTCTCAATATTTTCTGCAGCGATCATTTTCATGTTTTCGGTGATCACTCTGCCGGTTACCAGTCCTGCCTTTTTTGCAAGTTCTTCCGTTTCGGATTTTTTGGCGCCCCTGTAAATTGCTTTTGAAAGTCTTGGTCTTTCCTGAACATGGATCTCTATAAAAAGATCGCGACCAACAAGCTTGGTGTAATAGATCTGAACATTTGAGAACAACTTCTGTTTCCAAAGGTTCATAATAGCTTTACTGAACTGGTCGCCGCCGGGGATAATAACCTTATCGCCTACTGAGATACCTGAAATTGAGGTTAACAGTGTTGCATCGAGGTACTTCGTTCCGGAAATTTTAATCCCTGCAATGGTATACTCTTTAGGGGTTTTTGTATTGTTGATTTCTGATATTTCTGTTCCATCGGAAGGCAGGCTCGTGTCGGCTTGTTCCGGTAACAAGGTTCTGCTTGTATCAGTTTGCGCGCGGGCTGTGGAAACAAGTAAAATTATGAAGGCCAGGTAAATTGCGACAGAGAGTCTTCTTTGCATCCAGTTAGTTTTTTCCGGCTTTATTATCAAATTCGATGGATATGAAGCTCCCATCGTTTACACCAACGTAATAACGTCTTTTGTTTCAGCAAATTAAAGTGAATAATCAAAACTGTTTGTTAAATCGGTGTTTTGCACCATTTACCGGGTTGGTGACATTTCATCTTCCCTGATTTGTTCGCTGGTTTTTCCAAATCTTCTCTCTCTTTGCTGGAAGTTAATAACTGCTTCATAGAGATTTTCCTTTCTGAAATCCGGCCACAGGGTATTCGTAAAATACAATTCGGCGTAAGCCAGCTGATATAGCAGAAAATTGCTGATGCGGTACTCGCCACTTGTGCGGATCATCAGTTCAGGATCAGGGAATGTACTTGTACAAAGGTATTTTGAAAATATTTCCTGGGTAACTGATGCTGGTTCAAGTGTACCCTTTTTTACATCTTCTGCAATATGCTTTACAGCATTGATAATTTCCCACCGGCTGCTGTAACTTAATGCCATTATCAGATTGAGCCCCGTGTTTGGTTTCGTAAGATCAAGCGCTTCATACATTTCCTGCCGCGCATATACAGGTAACATGTTCAGGTCTCCAATTACGTGTAACCTGATATTGTTCTTATTCAACGTCTCAACTTCATTCCGGATGGTCTCTACCAAAAGTTCCATAAGCCCGGTAACCTCATATTCAGGCCTGTCCCAGTTTTCAGTTGAAAAAGCGTATAAAGTCAGATATTCAATATTCAATTCCGCACAACCTTCTACAATATTGCGAACACTCTCAACTCCGTGGAAGTGACCAAACAGGCGATCCTGTCCCTGCTCCTTTGCCCACCGGCCATTGCCATCCATAATGATTGCAATATGGCGGGGCAATTGCTCAAGATCAATTTTCGCTTTAAGCGAATCCATAATGTAATTTTCAGGGAGGCAAAAGTACTAAAAAGAATTAAAAACGGTTTGAAAAGATTGTGGGCAGTGAGCAGTCAGCGATTAGCTGTCAGAGGTCAGAAGTTTCCTTT
This sequence comes from Flavihumibacter sp., assembly GCA_041751095.1. GTDB lineage: Bacteria > Bacteroidota > Bacteroidia > Chitinophagales > Chitinophagaceae > JADCRZ01. Next base: position 77,968 of record JBGSYC010000005.1, on the reverse strand, counting down.
TTTGACAGGCAGGCGTGTGCAACTGCTGATAGTAGCAAACCCAAGTAAAGTGCGTGGCGCTCTCGACTACTCATGTTCTCTAAAAATCACTACCTGCCTGCCAGCAGTTTGTCACTGCCGGCAACTGACAGCCCCTCTTAATCTGCCGTCGGGCAGCGATATGAAGTAAGGTTAAAGGAAAAGGTAAGCTCAGCCATCACGTACTGATCTTTTTGTTTCGGATAACCTCTTTGCCGGGGTGTGCCATTCACAAAACCTATGGGCTCGCCCGTTTCATACGAACGATCCTGCATCAGCTCAGCAATAGAAGCCGTACCATCCGGAAGCTTGGGGAAAATAGCAGGATTAACGTAAGTGGTACTTACATCGTCAAGATAATCGGTGTTTGTAAAACGATGAACTATTTCAAATCCGATATTCATCCGGTCATTAAGGTTATATTTCACGCCAAGGCCAAAGGGAACACTAACCGCCATCGTGCCATAGGGTTTCCTGTCAGGATAATCAGAGTATCCCTGGCCTTCTGTTCCCAGCGGGCGTAAAAATATTTTTTGCCCCTGGTTATAGGCATAAGGATCGTAACTAAAGATTCCGGCTCCCAGCGTTACGTAAGGCGTAAATCTATGATCAGGGTCACCTGGCACAAATTTGAAAAAATTGAAATCGCCCTGGAGAGCCAATTCCCAGATGTTGGAATTAAAACTCAGATTGCGCCTGCGTTGAAATTCATTTTTTGTATTGTATACATCGGAGTAACCAACCTGGGCATAGTGTGCAGCCACCCTTAGTGCTAAATAATTACTAAATTGTTTACGGAAAAAGATTCCAAGCGCCGGTTTAGGCCGGTTAATGTTTGCCCTTGTATTCATTTCTCCAAAATAATGTGCAGCGCCAGCCGAAATACCAAACTCTCCTTCCTGTATTGTACTCTGATATTGTGCTTTCGCGGTACCAGTAATAAATACAATCCCGGCAATGTAGAATAGAAGCTTCTTTTTCATTTTAAACAAAATACAATTAATAAATACTTATTCAACGAAAAATTTATTCGTTTTGTTATAAAGTTATGGTTAATTCCTTGTGTCAAGCCCCCACGACAATTTGTTGCGAAGGGTTTGAAGGAAATTATTTTCGTTCAGGCGGATCAGGCTTAGCGTAAAAGATTCTTTTTTAATAGCCAGCTGAATTTGCCTTTCAACAATTTCCTTTCTTGAATCCAATGTGCATATAAAATGTTCAGCCCTTCCTTCCACTTCAAAAGAAATAACGTTGTTATCTGGCACAACAATAGGCCTGATGTTCAGGTTATGTGGCGCTACCGGCGTTATAACAAAACTTCCTGATTCGGGAAAAACCACCGGGCCGTTACAACTTAGCGAATATCCTGTTGATCCGGTAGGGGTAGCAACAATTAAGCCATCCGCCCAATAGGTATTTAAAAACTCGCCATTGAGATAGGTATGAATTTTAATCATCGGGGAAGTATCTGTTTTATGAATGGCAAATTCATTTAAAGCATACGGAACTTCCCCAAACAACGGCTGATTGGCGTTAAGATGTACAAGCGATCGTTTGTCTATAACAAATGTCTGGTTGATCAGTGAAGCCACGGCTGTTGCAAAATCTCCTTTTCCGATGCTGGCAAGAAAGCCCAGTCTCCCGAAGTTTATTCCCAAAACAGGAATATTTTTATCACGGACAAGGGTGACGGTATCCAGCAATGTGCCGTCGCCGCCAAGGCTGATTAAAAAGTCGATCGAATCGTCTAAATCAGATGAAAAGCTGAAGGCTGACATGTTAGCCGGGAATTGAACCGTTTCCCTGATTTGCTCGAAGAAGGGTTGAAATACCACGGGTTCAATCATTTGCCTGCTTAACTCATCAAAAAGACGCTGTACCTGAATCCGGTGGTCTGCATCCACACCCCTGCTATAGATCGCTATTTTCATTTGCGTATTTTCTCGGTGGCGTTAAACAACATCCGGCTTTGGTCAATGATATGTTCGCTGCCTGATAAATTTCGGCTAAAACTAAATACAACATGCTTTCCGGGCAGATATGTTTTCAGAAATCATTTTTGAAATGTACAAACAGCCCTTTCTGCCCCAGTTGATTATAACTGTATTCAAACCGGAAAGCGAAATCATAAAAGGTAACCACATCTATTCCGGCCCCGGTGGTATAAAGCATGCGGTTAACAAGTGAATTGTGAAGAAAAGTTTTGTTATAGGAATACCCTATATCTCCATATGTTTTAGCATAAATCCGGAAGGGAATCCTGCTGTGCGATTTGGAATGTACAAAAGGCACGCTGAAATTGAAAAGTTCTCTTCTAAGCGAGTTGCGGGCCATAAACCCGGCTACACCATCGATCACATATTTTTCAAGTCCTCTTAAATAGAATTCACCGTATCCAAACAAACGCTGGTTGATGTATGGCTGATCGAACGGTAATTTGACAGTAGCAAACCCTTCCACACCCAGGTAGGTTTTATTAGCAATTTTCCATCCCCGGGTACCTTTGACATGAAATCTCCAGAGGTTCATTGACGAGTTAATGCCTTTACGGGTGATGCCTGCCTCACCGATCAGGCCATTTAACGGGTAAGCTACAAAATCTATATTGTTATAGTCGATTGTATAACTTAACTCAGGATAAGCAATACTACGCTCCCCGTTATTAAAGTATTTAGGATTTAACAAGGCGACAGCTTTGTCGATCCTGTTGAAAGTGTAATTTAAACGGACTGAATGCCTCGTTCGGATAGCGGGCCTGTAAGTATAGCTCAGCGACACATTGAAAAGTTCGTTTAATACCTGGCCGTTGAATAAACTCCTTCTAGCGGAATCTGCAGCATCAAGCGGGTTTAGTACAGGGATAAATTTCTGTTCATTATCGGCAGTGTTATGATTAATTTCCTTCGCCGTTGCATATGAAATATTTACACCATAACCATGGTTTAACGACTTGTTTGCATATGGCTGCTCGTAAGAAAATTCAATCTGCCTTGTATAACCGGTAACAAACCACGCCTTTAATTTATCATTGCGGCCGGTAAAATTGTACCACGACAATTTAGCTCCGTAGTTAACTCTTCTCAGCCCGTAGCCCTGTTTGGCCCATTCGGCCAAATTCCGGTCTATTGGTTTCAAATAGGGAATCGGGAAAAGATACCACCGTTCTTTAACTTCAATCAGTACTTCCACCATGTAGCCTTTAAAACCTTTCAGCGACACGACTACGTCGTTAAAAAGTCTGGTATTCATTAACTGGCGGCGTGCAACATCAAATTTTTTAACGAGTTCATTTAAGGAGATGGAATCACCCGCTTTAAAGGGAATCTCCCGTTCTATAATATAAGGTTTTGTTTTTTTGTCTCCTGTAATTTCGATGGCACTGATAATAAAAGTGGTTTTTTTTGAAGTATCTGTACGGAGGAGAAGGTCGGCTAAAGGTGTGGGTACAACATCTCCCGGGGATTCAGTTGCAACAGGGGATTGCGCACGTATGATCATATACATGAACAAGCAAGCCGTTAGTGTCAGATAATATCTCTTCCCCGGTAAATGCATTAACAGGCTCCTAAGTAATTTTTTATAAAACCAGAAGGGTAAGAATATTTGAATGATCAAATATTCAGATAGTTCATTAGGTGATCGTAATTATTACGAAGCTCATTTTCATATAATTCTTCACCGAAATAGTACTTTATAGAATAGTCATACCGCTGGAATGTAGCTATGATATCTGAGATCTCGAACTTATTAATTTTAAGCGTAACGTATAACACTCCCAGGTTATTGTCCACATAGGTGTTCAATTGTGTAATATGCGCGTCATTTGTCTCTACCAGCTTGCTGACTTCAGAGAATGAAAAGTCACGCTTTTCCATTTCCAGTATAATTATTCCACCCGGATCATCTATACCATTCATCTTACCCAGGTACTTCAGCAGGTCTGTGGAAGTAATACTCCCCACCCAGTTTGTCTCATTGTCTATCACCGGCATCACGCTGAGTGAATATTCGTTTGTCAGCCTGACGGCTTCTATAAAATGCATGTTGGCGTTAACCGATAAGCTGGAAAAGTCAGACTGGGTTAATTCCAGGGATTGCCCGTCATCTTCAACATTAAGCAATTGATCTTCGCTTACAAGTCCTATATATTTTTCATCCGTTATAACAGGCAAATGACTAACATGATAGTCCGTCATCAGCTGCAAAGCCTGAAACACGGTATCATTTGGAGAAAGGGTGGGAAGCGAAGCTGAAATTAAGTCCTTGTTTAACACGAATTTCCGGGATTTTCTATTAAGACGACAAAACTTAAGCCACCGCTGCAGATTCATTTAGTTTTGTCAAAAATTTATGTAAAATTCTATTAAATTCATCAGGTACTTCCATCATGGGGGCATGACCACACTTATCGATCAAAACCAACTCACTGTTCGGGATAAGCTTATTGAATTCCCTGGCTACAAACGGAGGGGTAATGGTATCATTGTTTCCCCATATTAATAAAGTAGGTTGCCTGATCTGGTTTAATTCTTCACCGAGGTTATTTCTGATAGCGCTTTTAGCAAGAGCGATTATTTTAATTACTTTGATCCGGCTGTTGACAATTTCATAAACTTCATCTACCAGTTCTTTTGATGCAGTCCGGGGGTCGTAAAAGGTAAGTTCGGTCTTTTTCCTGATGTATTCATAATCGCCGCGCTTGGGATAAGTGTCACCCATCCCATTTTCAAAAAGGCCCGAACTTCCGGTGAGAATCAAGGATTTAACACGTTCGGGGTGCCTCAATACATACAATAGTCCTACATGGCCACCAAGGGAGTTGCCGAGCACATGAATATTGTTGTAGTTCCTCGCTTCAATGAACCTGTAAAGATATTTTTGAAGGCCCCCAACGGACGTATGAAGAATATCCAGGTCAAACAAAGGAAGTATAGGTACGATCACCCTGTAGTGATTGCGAAAGAAGTCGATCAGACCACTAAAGTTGCTTAAGGCACCAAACAAACCGTGAAGTAATAACAGCGGCTCCCCCTTCCCTTCCTCAATGAATTTATACTTATCCTGGTATTTGATATCGTAATTCATCCTTGGTAGTTAATATGCGGGTTCATTTGTTTGCAAAATAATTGATTTGTCGCAAAAAAATCATTTTACATCATCGCAAAAAACCCTTCTGTTTTCACAAAGTAAATCATTATTTCCTGACTTAGTTTATTCATAATCTGTGATTAATACAATTCCTGCACTTTATAAAAATAAGCAAAAGCGTCAACGGAATGATCGGAAAAACATACTTCATATTGATAAATATCCCCTGTTGCTGTATGAAGCGGGCTTTATCTATTTATACCGCTGTACATGTAAACGGAATTTCGACGCGCCGGTATGCTCATTTCGTTTTTGAAGCTGCCGAGTCAAAAAATGCTTCAAGCTCTTGAAACATATTTTTAAAAAACGGAATGATGAAACTTAATGCCTCGATCGCCCTGGGGCCCAGGGGCTGAATAAAGTCGTGGACTTTTGAAGCTGCAATGGTCTCCTCGTTTATCACCTTTATCTTTTCAGCATAAAACAATACTACACTAAGTACAATCGTATATATAATGGTATATAACAGGATGCCTGCCAACCGGTTCAGCCATCCCAACATGACTATCTGAAGGGCTTTTTCAATTGCTTTGGCTGCCAGTCGTACGATCAATACTGCAATCAGGAATACCAATGCAAAAGAGATCACCGGCAGCCATTTGGAAGATACGTTAACAGAATTCTGAAGATAAGCTGCAGCAACCGTAGACAATTTAATGGCTGCGGCGAGTGCAACTACAAGCGCGATAACAGAGAATACCGCAACGATAAACCCATGGCTGTACCCTTTTAATATTGCCAGAATGATCATTATGGCAAACACGATATCCAGTATCATATATTATGGAGTGTAAGTTAACAGCGCCGGTAATGCTAAGATTTCCCTGCCAGCAATTCTTTAACTGCTGCACTGATTGCTTTTCCGTCGGCCTGGCCCGACAACTGTTTTGTGGCCACTCCCATTACCTTCCCCAAATCTGCAGGTGAGCTTGCTCCGGTCTCAGCAATTATCCTGGCTATACTTTCCTTCAGTTCTTCAGGACTTAGCTGCGCCGGCAGGTATTTTTCTATCACTTCAATTTCATCCTGCTCTTTCTGGGCCAGGTCGGAGCGGTTTTGCTGTTGAAAAATTTCAAGTGAATCTTTACGCTGCTTTAGCAGTTTTTGCAAAAGTTTCGCCTCATCTGCTTCCTTCAATTCTCCTCCGGCGCCCTCAGAAGTTTTTGCCAGAATAATAGCCGCTTTAATCGCCCTTACAGCCCGAAGGGTTTTTTCATCTTTAGCAAGCATGGCTTTTTTCATGTCGTTCATAATTGCTTGTTCCAAACCCATATAGATAATTATTGATTAACCGGTTCAGGCTTTATGGTCTTTTAATTGCTGTTCTTTAAAGCGGGCATAGAAGTTCCTGGCGAACTGCTTCATTTCTTCCATTAATTCCGTATGCTGCGTTGCCCGCTGATATGTATCAGCCATGGTTATAAGTGACTGGTAAAAAAAATCGCCCATTTCGTCAATCATCATATCTTTTGTCCAGAGGTCTATCCGTAAGGCCGACTTATCCGCGCTGTCCCAGAAAGCAAGCATCATTGCTTTTGCTCTCTGGCTGTGATCTGCGGTACTGTCGGTGGCTTTCCAGTTGATCTGTTCAGGAACTTTGTCTTTGTCAAGTACCACATCAATGGTGATGGTAGATTGTTTCATATGATTGAAATAATTGCTAAGATATGAGGAAATTAATGGAATGATTGGAGCATTAATTGCCATAAATCGACTGCAGGATCGCCTTTAGTAAGGTTTTCTGTATGGAGTTTGCCTAAACCAATGATGGATGTTCGCAGGCTTTCATCTTTATAGATCAGTTGCAAAGCCTTCGCAAAGCCTTCAACATTTTCAGGATCCGCAAAAAAAGCTGCGTTGCCCGAAAACTCCCGTATCACAGGAATAGAAGAGGTTATTACCGGAACGCCCGCCCGCATGGCATTTATTATTGTGAGCGGGAAATGATCGTACGCTGCAGGATAAACACAGGCATAGGCTCCGCTGATCAGATGATTTACCACTTGCGCCGGGAGACCGGGCAGCACTTGCACATCGCTGCGATATTTATAGGTGCTGAGTTTTTCTGAAAATTCCTTTATGTATGCCGTTGGGTTTCCTGCAATAAGTAATTGCATGTTTGACTGCTGCCATTTTTTAAAAATCGAAAACGCCAAAAGAAGGTCTGTCAGGCGATGACGTTTGCTGATATCTCCTGCAAAGAGGAAATAATCCCTGCTTCCGGAATAGGTGGTTTTCAGACTTTCTTTCTCCATCCAGGGCATGATTGTGATCTCATTACCTGTATCTAAAGTCCATACCTGCAGCTTATGGCCACTTTCAGGAAAAAGCTGCTGAACCATTTTTCTGTCATGTTCTGAATTGGTTAAAACTTGAACAGCGCGGCGTAGCGCTTTGCCCGCCCTTTGTAACAAAACCCGCTTTTGCCTGCTTCCATCCTGCACGGGCGAAATGGCATCCATTGAAATTATAAACAGGCAACTGGGTATATTGCGGCTGTTGGTGTAGTAATTATCTACCGTTACAAACAGGTCGGTTTTCCACTTTGCTAATTTGTAAGGCAACACGTAACTATACCACCATTTGGCTCCCTGTCTGCCGAACATTGTTTTCTTAATGGCATGCGCTGCGACGTGAATGGGCAGATTACCCGGCGTGCCGGAAGTTCCTTTTGTGAGAATAGTAAAAGAATGACTTGGATTATTCGTGGCCACCTTCCAAAATACATCCTGATAGGCTTTGCAGGAAGACGGCAATTCTTCCTCAGGTAACAGACTCATATCGATTACTATATGCATTTTCTTCCGTAAAGATTAGGAAGAAAAATGTGTATACCGTCATTTCTCCCATAATTCAGGGTACAATTAAGCATAAAAATTAACAATGACGAAAGTGCCGGGGGAAATTAAAGTGATGCTGTGCCGGATAATTATGTAAATTGCAAACAAATTTGCGATCTAATATCCAATCTCTTGAAACACTGTATATCATTTTTCCCGGATCATTTTAGCCCTTTCCCTTTCTACTTAAAACTTCCGCCCTGTTGGGAAATACCTGAAAAGGCCGTCTTAAGCGCGAAATTGATGATTGTGTTATGCTGCAGTAGCGTTCTTTAACTATTATGCTCAGCATAAATGCCGCTGATGACGTGCAAATTGAAGTATTTAGGAGCAAAAAGGCCACCAGGTTCGCATTTTTCTTCATTTATTAAAGACTTTATTACTTTTAGACTCATAAAATTTAAGGTTGATGGAATATAATACAACGAGAAATCATTTGATGATGAAGGAATATGGACGGCATATTCAGAAAATGATAGAATACCTGATGACTTTGGAAGCAGAGGATAAACGTCAGAAGAACGCCTATGCGGTTATTGAATTAATGGGCTTTTTAAATCCTCATCTTAAAAATGTAGAGGACTTCCGCCATAAATTATGGGATCACCTGTTCCTCATCTCTGATTTTAAATTGGAAGTAGAATCGCCTTATCCGATTCCCACTAAAGAAACATTGAAAGCGGGGCCGATGCAGTTAAAGTATCCGAAACGATACCCGAAGTTTTCTCATTTTGGCAAAAATCTGGAACTGATTATCAATAAGGCCCTCCGTGAGGAAAACCCGGAAAAACGAAATGGTTTCGCGAATGCTGTTGCATACTATATGAAACTGGCTTATAATAACTGGCATAAAGAAACAGTTCATGATGATGCCATTCAAAGCGAACTATCGGTCTTAACGGAAGGGCAGCTGGAATTTACAAACACGCCTTACGTGAAAAGCTACCGCCCGAACGAAAACAGGGAAAGAGAAAGCAGGGGGGGCTATGGTGATTACCGGAACAAACGGAACCAAAAATTTCAACCTCGCAGCAACCGGAGTAATGACGGCCGGGACAATCGTGATACCCGTGGAGGAGGTCAGGGCATCAACAGAAACGGCAATAATAATAATGGCAACAACAGTAGCAATAACAGTAGCAATAACAGTAGTAATAATAAATTCAAAAAGCGTTTCTGATAGAAACAATGGCATTTTCGATTTAGACAGCTTTTCAAGATCAACCCTGGTGGAACGTAACGCCGGGGTTTATTTTTATTGAAAATTTAATGAATCAATGAGTCAGATTTTCGAAGTAACAGGAGGAAGGAAACTGAAAGGGGAGATTACTCCGCAGGGTGCAAAAAATGAGGCGCTTCAGATTATCAGCGCTGTGTTGTTAACACCTGAGCGCATAACCGTGTCTAATATTCCGGATATATCCGATGTAAACCTCCTGATCGAATTGTTAGAGGATATGAATGTAAAAACGGTGCGCCCGCAACGAGACACCTGTATTTTTCAGGCTGATGATGTTGATACAGGGTATCTGAAAAGTGAATCATATAAAAGGAAAACCGGACGCCTCAGGGGCTCGGTAATGCTTGCCGGTCCTTTACTGGCAAGGTTTGGGGAAGCATTTATCCCCAAGCCGGGAGGAGATAAGATAGGACGCCGTAATCTCGATACTCACATGCACGGGTTTGAAAAACTGGGCGCCACGATCACCTATTCTGCTGATGAGGCTTACTTCCACCTGCATGCCCGCCAGCTAAAGGGGAATTTCATTTTATTGAATGAACCTTCAGTAACCGGTACGGCAAACATTATCATGGCCGCTGTAATGGCGGCAGGTACTACCACCATTTACAATGCAGCCTGTGAACCATATATTCAGCAGTTATGCAAGATGTTGAATCTCATGGGTGCTAAGATCGGTGGTACGGGCAGCAACATGCTTACGATTGAAGGCACAGGATACCTTGGAGGTACTTCGCACACCATTCTCCCGGACATGATAGAGGTGGGTTCATTTATCGGCCTGGCGGCAATGACCCAAAGTGAGATCACGATAAAGAATGCAGGTATAGATCATTTAGGAGTGATCCCGGATAAATTCAGGCAATTAGGCATCAGGATGGAATTTATGGGTGATGATATTCATATTCCGGAACAGGACGTTTATGAACTACAAACTTTTCTTGATGGGTCAGTGCTTACAATTTCAGATCATCCCTGGCCGGGTTTTACACCGGATCTGTTAAGCATCATCCTTGTTGTTGCCATCCAGGCCCGGGGCAGTGTGCTGATCCACCAGAAAATGTTCGAAAGCCGGCTGTTTTTTGTAGATAAGCTCATCGACATGGGAGCAAGGATTATCTTATGCGATCCCCACCGGGCTGCGGTGATTGGCCTCGGCAGGATGCAAAAATTACGCGGGATAACAATGAGCAGTCCTGATATCCGCGCCGGAGTGGCCTTACTGATTGCCGCTTTAAGTGCAGAAGGTAAAAGCATCATACAAAATATCGAGCAAATAGACAGGGGGTATCAATATATCGATACCCGGTTAAAGAATTTAGGCGCAGGAATTGAACGCAGATAGCTTACACCTCCTATAGAATTTCCTAAAATTTCCGGCTAATTTTTTTAATGGTAAGCATCTAATTTTTTTAATGGTAAGCATCTACTTAAGGGTTCGTTGCGTATCTTACACATATATCATATCCGCTATGCAATCTGGAGTACCCTATCTTAAATCAGTTACCCGAGTACTATGCTTTGTTCTCCTGTGTTTAAGCAGTACATATCTGACCAGTGCCCAACCTCCGTCATTCACCCCTAAACTAAGCACTTCTGTTTTTATCGATTATAATATCAATGGATTTTGGGAATACCTTCCAAGAAATTACGTTACAGACGTAAACAATAAGTACCCGTTGCTGATTTATTTTCATGGTTTAGGCGACAGTGGCGGCACGCCTGACCAAAACACCTTAAATCAGGTTTTGGCTGCGGGCCCGGCAAGGCTTATTTACAAAGGAGGTTTCCCCGATAGTTTTTATGTGGCAAACAGGTGGCATAAATTCATTGTTCTTGCTCCGCAGATCAAAAACGGCTTTGATGGAAATTCCAGCAAGGTTGAAATATCTTCCGTGAATGCCCTCATAGACTATGCTAAAAAAAGTTATCGTGTGGATGAGTCCCGGATATATATGTGTGGCTTAAGTATGGGTGGGGGAATAACCTGGGACTATGCCGGCAGCAGCGTTGAGGCATCAAAGAGGCTGGCTGCTGTTGCAATTGCAGCCGGTGCATCGGATCTTACTGCGGAAGAGGCCAGAAATATCGCTTCCGCGAATCTGCCTATTGTTGCCACACATAATACCGTTGATAACGTTATATCTACGGAACGTACACGGGACAATCTCGAAAAAATAAATGCTCTCCCGATAAAACCTACACCGGTAGCCGTTTATTTTAATACCCCCGGAAAAAGTGTTAACGGAGGAAACGATAATCACAATGTGTGGAGCCGTACTTTTGAAGATATTCGTCCCCAATCCACGGAAGGGGGAAATTTCAGAGATACAATGGGTTTCACCGTGTATGAATGGATGCTGCAAAACACCCGCTCTACGGAAGGTTCGTTGCCGGTGGTCTGGCAAAATTTTAGCCTTCAGGAAGTGAATAATGTAGTATTGGTGCAATGGTCTACCAGTCAGGAAGTGAATGTAAGTAAGTTTATTGTAGAGAGAAGCAATGATGGTTTTACATGGGCACCGATAGCAGAACTGCAACCCAATAGGGGTAATGATTCATTAAAGCAATATCGCTATAGCGATATTTCCCCCCTGCCCGCAACGAGTTATTACCGGATCAGGCAGGTGGATGCAGACGGTAAATTCACTTATTCCACCATAGAGAAACTAAACAGGGCTCGGGATTTTCAGGGTCAGGTGAAAGTTTATCCTAATCCTTTCGTCGATCGTATAGCCATTGATTTTGATAAACCACTTCACGCCTCAGCTATTATCATAAGCCTGGCATCGCCGGCAGGGGTTATTCAAAGGAGTGAAGTGCATCCTGTTCAACCAGGCAGGAGTAATCTTTTTGCCATACAGGGATTGCACATCCTGAGCAAGGGGGTATATTATTTAACGGTTATTACTGAAGACGGGAAGATTCTCCGCAAAGAAAAACTCATTAAACAATAAAGGCTTCAGTATTAATAAACAACTGCTGCAGATAAGCTGAAATTGTTGTAATCCCTGCGTTTGTAGAAACGCCATGCATGGCGTCTCTCAAGGTGCCGAGATAAAACAAAGAGAACTAAACATTCCAGGCAGTGTTACCCTGAATGGACCCTTCACCATGAAACAATTATTGTATCAGTCAACGACTGAGCCTCCCGTAAACAACATTTATGTCAAGCATTCAGAACAATAATACTTTCTTTGCAGGGTAATTACAGGCCCACAAATGAGTTTTGACATTTCACACAAACTTATTATCCTCACCGCGCCATCGGGGTCAGGTAAAACTTCTATCACTAAATGCCTTCTCAGGAAGTATCCGGTGCTTGCGTTTTGTATTTCAGCTACTACCCGCCCTCCAAGGGTGAACGAAAAGAACGGAGTTGATTATTATTTCATCAGCTTAGATGATTTTAACCAAAAGATACAACGAAACGAATTTGTGGAGTGGGAAATGGTATACGAGGGGAAATATTATGGAACCTTAAGAGATGAATTCAGCCGCATATGGCAAAACGGACAAATACCCGTTCTTGACATAGATGTACAGGGGGCAATACACGTGCAGCAGCAATTCCCTTCCACTTGTTTCTCCCTTTTTATCGAACCCCCTTCTCTTCCGGAACTAAAACGGCGCCTCGAGAACCGGGGGACAGAGGATGGAAAAATGTTGCAGACAAGGATCAACAAGGCTGCCTATGAAATCTCATTCAAGCATCATTTTCACAAGATCATCGTTAACAATGATCTGAATATCGCTTGCGTTGAAGCTGAGCAGGCCATCCGGGAATTCATTGGATAACATTACCAATCCGGTTTCTAAACAGATTTTTTAGTTACTTTCGTATTGCTATGATCAACTGGAACGATATAGGCTTTATAGTCATATCCATTTTACTTGTAGGCTTCTTTGCCGGTATTCAGATCGCCTTTGTGAATGTCAACAAACTTACCGTAGAGCTTAAGAAAAAACAGGGACGGCGCGGCGGGATATTGTTATCATATTTCCTGAACGAGCCTTCTAAATTTATCGGGGCGAGCCTGGTAGGGTTTCATGTATTTCTCGTTGCATACGGGTTACTGGTAGGAGAAGCGCTTCACCCCGTCTGGAACTGGCTAAGGAATAAAAAAGATATCGATGATAACTACGTTAATTTTATCAGGTTACTTTTTGAAACACTTACCAGCACTTTCATCATTCTAATCCTTGGGGATATTGTTCCCAAAGCTATTTGGCGGGCAAAAAGCGAAATACTGCTATCAGGTTTCTTCTCTTCCATCACCAATTTCTTTTACAAGATTTTTTACCCGATCGCTTCCATGTTCGTTTATATGGCTGAGGGCATTTTGAAGTATCTTTTTAATGTACGTATTGACGAGAAAAAAGAAGCCTTTTCTAAAGCTGATCTCGAAAACTTCTTTCAACAGAACCGTGAGTCCAATCCTGATAACCAGAACCTGAATACGGAACTGTTTGAAAACGCGCTATCTCTGCCTAATTTAAAGCTGCGTAAATGCCTGGTGCCCCGAAAAGAGATTGTAGGCATAGATGTTACTGTTTCGATGGACGTGGTGCAGAAGAAGTTCCTGGAGACCCAGTTGAGCAAGCTTCTTGTTTACGAAAATAACATCGATCACATTATTGGCTATATTCACCAGCTGGATCTTTTCAAGCACCCTGCAGATGTGAGGTCTATCCTGTTGCCCATACCGGCAGTACCGGAAAGCATGAGCGCCACAGGGCTCATTTCCAAATTCTCAAAAGAAAGAAAAAGTATTGCCTGGGTGGTTGACGAATTCGGTGGAACTGCCGGGATTGTTACCATGGAAGACCTGCTGGAGGAAATTTTTGGGGAGATAAAAGACGAATATGATACAGAGGATTTTGAGGAGAAGAAATTGTCTAACGAAGAATATATATTTTCCGGCCGGCTGGAACTGGATTATCTGAACGAAAAGTATGAACTGGAACTTCCTGAAAATGAATCAGAAACACTATCCGGACTGATCATCCATAAACATGAAACCATTCCCAGGCTGAAGGAGCGGATCATTATCGGCGACTACGAGTTTGATATAATGGGTGTTAGCGATACAAGAATTGAAATGGTTAAGCTGAAAATACTAAAATGAGGCAACTCTTTCAAATGTAAGCGCCTGCCCCTTAGGATTCCATAGAAATAAGAACTTCACGAGTTCAGGGTATTGACGCAATTTTATCCTTTTCCCTTCCGTAATCTTATCAATTCCTCAAACATCGATGGTTGTATGATGAAGGCCAGGTGACGCAAATCGTTATCAACGGTTAACCCGTAAATTAGGGCGCGTATCATTCATAAACACTAATTTTGCCCCGCTTTAAATTACTAAATGGCACTGACTAAATTTTTTAAAAATTCACCGGAGAAGGCAGAGATGTCTTTTGTCGACCATCTTGAAGAGCTGCGATGGCACATCATGCGGGCCGTAATAGCCCTGTTGGTTGGTACTGTAGTCGTATTCCTAAACCTCGACTTCTTCTATAACAAAATTGTGATGGGGCCGGCACACAAAGACTTCATTACATACAGGGTGTTGTGTAACACCAGTCATTATCTTGGATTGGGAAATGCCCTGTGCCTGGGGGATATCAATCTTACGCTGATCAGTACGGAAATGAGCAGCCAGTTTATGATGAGCTTTACCATCTCCATGGTCGGGGGATTCATCATCGGTTTTCCATACATATTCTGGGAGTTCTGGCGGTTTACCAAACCTGCTCTTACCCCTAAAGAACAAAAGAAGACCCGTGGCGTAATTTTCTGGGTTTCGCTGCTTTTCTTTTTAGGCGTATCGTTTGGGTATTTTCTGATAGCTCCTTATACGATCAATTTTTTTGCTGCCTATACACTCAGCCCCCTCATCAAGAATACTTTTACCATCAGCGACTATACCGATAACATCGTTTCTCTTGTTTTGGGCGCCGGCATAATTTTTCAGTTGCCACTCGTTGTATTTTTCCTTTCCAAAGTTGGGGTTCTTTCGCCCTCTTTTTTACGTGTTAACCGGAAATATGCATTTGTGATCCTGTTGATAATTGCTGCCGTGATTACGCCACCCGATGTAATCAGCCAGTTGATCGTTACACTGCCCCTGCTTGGCCTTTATGAGATCAGTATCTGGATTTCAGGCAGAGCTATAAAAGACCAGGAAGAGAAAGTTTTAATAGAAGATGAGCAAAACGAGTGGGGCTGACCGTTATAATTTCCGCGCCCTGACCACTACATCAGATTGGCGTTCTAAAAAGTTTACATGCGCAAGAGCTTTTTTACTTTCATAGGATTACTCACGGGCTTTTGGGGTATATCTCAGGATACCGCCGTGAATTATTCCAAAACCATTACAGCCGCAGATTTGAAAAGACATCTTTATGTCATCGCCGGCCCGGAAATGGAAGGCCGGGAAACGGCTACTGACGGACAGAAAAAGGCTGCCGCTTATATTGAAAGTCAGTTCAAATTGATGGGGTTAACTCCCGGAAATAATGGATCATTTGAACAACGCTATGATCTGATGAAAGACAGCATGCTGTCGGGGAGACTTAAGATCGCAGGGAAAAATTATCATCTCGGCCGCGACTACATGATGTCTGCCGATGTTAATCAAAACAAAAAGGTGAAATCACGGAAGGTCGTGTTTGCGGGGTATGGAATTACAGACCAGGCTTACAACGATTATAATAATCTTGATGTCAGGGGAGCTATTGTAGTTTTGGCATCAGGTGAACCCCGCCAGAACGGAAAATACATCATTTCCGGTTCAGACAGAAGGTCGGCATGGTCTGCGCTGAATCAGAAAATCACACTCGCAGAAAGAAACGGCGCAAAAGCAGTTTTGGTGATCTCGCCCACCATAGTTACCATCGATTCTGGTACAGCATCTAATCTGGCGGTAACCAGGTTGTATCTGCCCGACAAAGAAAGAATAGCCCTGAATAACTTACCAACAGCCACTATTTCACATCAATTATTCAGGGATATTTTCTCACCTGTTTATGCTGATAGCATCATTGGTAAACTTGACGACAGCCAACCCTTTACGCGCCCGGATCTTCGGAGTGTTAGAAAACGGGTGTCTCTTCGTTACGAGGAAAAAGGTTTTATAAAAGCCAATAGTACCAACGTGCTCGCTATGCTTGAAGGAACCGATAAGAAGGATGAGTACGTTTTGCTGACTGCCCACTACGATCACCTGGGCACGAGGGGCGATCTTATTTATTATGGAGCCGACGACGACGGGAGTGGAACGGTTGCAGTGCTGGAAATGGCTGAAGCATTTGCAAAGGCAAAGGCTGAAGGACACGGGCCACGCAGGACGATCGTCTTCATGGCTGTATCGGGAGAAGAAAAAGGACTATGGGGCTCAAAATATTTCTCCGAGAACCCTGTAGTGCCACTTAACAAAACATCAGCAAACCTCAATACAGACATGGTGGGCAGAATTGATCCAAAGCGGACTTACGGAGATTCTATGAACTATGTTTATATCATTGGTGACAACAAGTTAAGCACTGACTTGAAAAAAATCAGTGAAGCTGTTAATGACAGCGTCACCCGCCTGGAACTTGATTACAAGTATAATGACCCTAAAGACCCGGAGAGGATATATTATCGAAGCGATCATTACAATTTTGCCCGCAAAGGCGTTCCGATCCTTTTTTACTTTAACGGAACTCATGCTGACTACCACCGGCCCACAGACACTGTCGAAAAGATCAATTATGATCTGATGGAAAAAAGGGTCCACCTCATTTTTTTAACCGCCTGGGAAATTGCCAATCGCAACGACATGCTAAAGCGGGATATACCATTATAAAGCAGCTAATCCGTTGCAATTGTACGTATGCCTGGGGGCCTGAATCTCTCACGCGGCTCCTACGGAGCCGATTCGCGGGGAATGCTTTTCTATGAAAACGGGGGCCCCCTATGGGGCCATTCCCGCCAGACTTTTTACCAAAGGCAGGGGTGACAGTTGGAATCATGTGGTTACCGCGTCCGATGGTTTGTAATCAGGTTGATGTTTCGTAACGGAATTGATACGAATATGATTGAGATCGTCATCTGCTATTTCAATCGTCTAATGCGCTCCGCCCATCGATGTTCGATTGAATTTTTTCGTACCTGCCGACGAGCCGGCTCCGGAGGAGCCCCGTGTTTATAGCGATTAGATCAGGTTGAGTTCGGCTCCATAGGAGCCACGTAAATGCCGCCCGGCCCATCAGTTTTGGTTAACGTACAATTGCCGGACAAGCGGCAATAAGGATGTTTACGAAGCTCTCATTTCCACACTACTACCATCCAAGCAGATAGGCGAAAATTAAGGGTACAACGATCGTAGCATCGCTTTCTATCACAAACTTTGGTGTTTGTATATCCAGTTTGCCCCACGTGATTTTTTCGTTGGGAACGGCACCGGAGTACGACCCGTAAGAAGTTGTGGAATCACTTACCTGGCAGAAATAACTCCAGAATGGCACATCATGCCATTCCAGATCCTGGTACATCATAGGCACAACGCATATAGGGAAATCACCGGCAATTCCCCCACCGATCTGAAAGAAGCCCACTCCTTTGCCAGATGAATTGCTCCTGTACCATTCGCTTAGCCAAACCATGTATTCGATTCCGCTTTTCATGGTGCCTGCTTTTATTTCACCTTTGATAACATAGGAAGCAAAAATGTTTCCCATAGTACTGTCTTCCCACCCCGGCACAACGACAGGAAGGTTTTTTTCAGCGGCAGCTATCATCCAACTGTCTTTAGGGTCTATTTCATAGTCATCTTTCATTACCCCGCTCTGCAGTAACTTATACATATATTCATGAGGAAAATACCGCTCTCCTTTTCCCTCCGCGTCCTTCCAAATGCTGACAATATGATGCTGTATTTTTCTAAACGCTTCTTCTTCAGGTATGCAGGTGTCCGTTACGCGATTTAAACCCTTTTCAAGTAAGTCCCATTCTTCCTGCGGCGTAAGATCGCGGTAATTCGGAATTCTCCTGTAGTGTGAGTGAGCCACCAGGTTCATGATATCCTCCTCGAGGTTTGCACCGGTACAACTGATGATATCAACTTTTCCCTGGCGGATTATTTCGGCAAGCGAAACTCCTAACTCACCGGTACTCATGGCTCCTGCTATCGTAATCATCATTTTACCGCCTTCAAGGAGGTGTTTTTCGTATCCTTTTGCAGCATCTACTAAAGCGGCTGCATTGAAATGCCGGTAATGATGTTGAATAAATTGTGATACGGGCCCTTTGCTCATGGTATGGTAAATTTTTGATAAAACCAGTTAAAGCCGCAAAAGTATCCTTTTTTTGAACGTTATGCTGACATATGGTTGTAACAACATCAATCCTGTGATTACCGGCAGTAAATCATCGATCATAAGATCGCTTCAGGTTAAGTCATGTTAATATCAACTTATTAAAACAAGAATCACAATCCGCAACCAATTATGCACGTTATCATATATACCGGGTTCTGATGTGGCTGAACCTGTCTATCTTGTAGGAAACCTATACTGAGTGCCTTATGAATTACCTTGCCCATGCTTATCTTTCTTTCCGGGAACCAGAAATATTAGTGGGTAATATGATCAGTGATTTTGTGAAGGGCAGGCAAAAGTTCACGTTCAGCGGGCATATCCAAAAAGGCATAGCATTACACAGGGCTATTGATGAATATACCGACAGGAATAAGGCAACCAAAGAGGCAATGTCATTTTTCAGACCGGTATACAGGCTTTATTCGGGTGCATTTATAGATATAGTTTATGATCACTTCCTGGCCAACGACATTTCTGTTTTTTCAAACCCGGCTGAGCTAATGACCTTTACTGAAGAAACATACCTTTCCTTATCAGCATACGAGAACATCCTGCCAGTTAACTTCAGGTTAATATTTCCTTTCATGAAGACCCATAACTGGTTATATAATTACCAGTTTGAGGAAGGCGTGGACCACGGGTTCGGAGGCCTGGTAAGGAGGGCGAAGTATCTGTACGAATCAGAGATTGCCTTCGGAATCTTTCAAAAACATTATTCTGAATTAAGGCTGCTTTACCAGGTATTCTTTCCCGGATTGACAGATTTTGCCCGAAAAAACTTGCAACTATTTTAAACAGAAAAGCAACTTCTATAATCAAATTCAGAAAGCTTATGAAACGGTATTTGATGTTTCCCTTACTCGTGATAGGTATGGTGTCCGGCGCTTTTGCGCAAAATAAGATGCCGGCAATGGATAAATCACCAATGGATATCAGCTACTATCCTGTAAACTACCCCATTTTAAAGATCCAGAATAAAGTTACTGAACCCATCGTAGCACGGGTAATGTATAGTCGTCCTCAAAGAAATGGAAGAACCATTTTTGGAGAACTTGTGGAGTATGGAAAAGTGTGGAGAATGGGTGCCAACGAGGCTACCGAAATTGAGTTTTTTAAAGACGTCACGATGGGAGGTAAAAGCATTCCTAAAGGGCGTTATACAATATATGCGATTCCTGAACCTGATAAATGGACAGTTATTGTAAATAAAGAAACAGATACATGGGGAAGCTTCAAGTATGATAGTAAAAATGACCTTGTGAGGATGGAAGCGCCGGTGCAAAAGCTTGCTGACCCCGCGGACGATTTCTCTCTCTCGTTTGAAAAAAGTACAGGCGGTTTCAATATGCAGGTTGCCTGGGACACCGTGATGGTAAACCTGCCTCTGAAGGTAAATGAGAAAGCAGCCCAGGCTAAACCCCCCGTTAAATCAACAAAAAAGAAAATCCCCTGACCAGGGGATTAATGACTGAAGGTAAAGGAGCGTCTGTGGTTTAAAAGGAAAAATTTGACTGTTTGAACCAGGTTGCTGCATTCTGATGGAGCACGTAAATACAACTCGATCCGTAGGTTTTAAGAACTTTTACCCGCTTATGCTTTTTTGAATTTTTCGAATAGCTCCATCCTTCCGTATCCATCCACCTTTACAGTAATCCAGTTTTTACTGTCTTCAAGCTTTATATAATAACTGATATCCTCGTTGCTTGTAATCTCCGTGACACCAAAAATGTTCTTTCCAGGATACCTCTTTTTCAATTTATACAGGACGTTGGTTGGCAATTGTTGTTCTTTGTAATACCGCGTAGAATTGAGGAAGTTTCCTTCCATATCATATTTTACATTTGATCTGATTTCCGATTGAACAAAAGTAACTTCAAAATAATTGGCGTGATCAAACCATCTCACTTCACTCGGACTTGAAAATGTAGACTTAAATGACTTTAAAACCTTTTCATTAGGCAGATTTGCAAAAGATGCTGAAACGAATACCAGCAGGCAGGCAAGACTTAGAAACTTTTTTTTCATGGCGATAATTTTAACTGTTTAAATTTATTGATGCGATGAAACAAATCTATCTTGTTTTATAACTCACGTAAGGGAGATATACATGACCGGTAACTGATTTTTTCTCGGGCCTGAAAATACAGGAGGTATGCCCTTCTTAAACCCTTATATCACTACTTTAAACCGTATAAAATAAGCACCAGGCATGCCGTGCCAGACGTAACCTATTTCATTAAGCTTTTGTTAAACTGGAAGTGCGGAAACATAAACGATTTTTTTCGTACATTTCTGCATCCGGATTGCTCTGATTTCCTGGGTTTATGGACTGAGCCTTTCTACAGGTCTGTTCTATAGTAGTCTATAGTAGATCGTAGAAAGATAAAAGAAAAACCATCGCTTTAATGTTTAATCAAACATTATGAACGTTTTTTGCCAAAATAAGTTTATGAAAACAGCCACCAGATACATCCATGCAGGAGCCACCCCTGATCCGGGAACCGGGGCTATAATGACGCCTATTTTTCAAACATCCACCTATGTACAGGAGGCCCCCGGCAGGCATAAAGGTTTTGAATACGCCAGGTCGCAGAATCCTACGCGGAAAGCGCTTGAAGAAGCATTTGCGGTAATTGAAAACGGGCAGTATGGCCTCGCTTTCAGCAGCGGTGTTGCTGCAACCGATGCCGTTATCAAATTACTATCGCCGGGTGACGAGGTAATTGCCTCCAATGATATGTATGGTGGCACATACCGCCTGTTCACCCGCGTATTCGAAAAATATGGAATCAGGTTTCATTACGTAAATATGCACGACAGTGAAGATGTAAGATCATTGCTAAATGAAAACACCAGGCTGATATGGCTTGAAACACCAACAAACCCGTTAATGAACATAGTTGACATTGCAGCCATTACCGCTCTCGTGCGGGAGCGAAACATTATGGTATGTGTTGACAACACATTTGCCTCCCCATATTTACAAAACCCTCTTGATCTTGGAGCCCATATCGTGATGCATTCGGCCACCAAGTATTTGGGCGGACATAGTGATGTAATACAAGGGTGCCTTGTCGTGAATGATCCTGAGCTAAGGGAAAAGTTATACTTCCTGCAAAAAAGCTGCGGTGCCGTTCCCGGACCCATGGATTGCTTCCTGGTATTGAGAGGCATCAAAACCCTGCATGTGCGAATGAAGCAACATTGTATCAACGGTGCCCTTGTAGCCCACTGGCTTCGCAATCACCCCGGGGTCTCTCGTGTTTACTGGTGTGGATTTGAAGACCACCAGGGTTATGCCATAGCAAGAAAGCAAATGCGGGACTTTGGCGGTATGATGAGTTTTACTTTAAAGGATGAAAGCACAGAGGCAGTTATGAAGCTATTATCTGCCACAAAGGTTTTTGCTCTTGCAGAAAGCCTCGGGGGAGTTGAATCACTGATCAACCACCCGGCATCAATGACCCATGCGTCAATACCAAGGGAAGAAAGAATAAAGAACGGGTTAACAGATTCGCTGGTGAGGCTTAGCGTTGGATTGGAGGATGCCGAGGATCTGATCAATGATCTGAACCAGGCTATTGGTTAGCATTTCTCCGGTAAGATAAGATTGTTTAATGAAATTGTTGTAACCGTGCGTTTGTAAAGACGCCATGCATGGCGTCTTTACGGCTACCTTTCCATGGAAGATTATAAAAAATTGAATGAGTTCCTGAATACAAAAGTGGAACAATATAATCAGCCGTTTTTTGTAAAGGATGATCCGATATGCATTCCACATTTATTTACAGTTAAACAAGATATAGAAATTGCGGGCTTTTTTGCCTCCATTTTTGCCTGGGGAAACCGTACAACAATAATCAATAAAGCGAGAGAATTACTGTTACTGATGGATAATTCCCCTTATGATTTTATACGCAACCATAAACCGGCAGATCTGAAACCATTGCTGGGTTTCCGGCACCGGACCTTTACGCCGACTGATATATTATATTTTATGGCGTTTTTACAGTTTCATTACCTAAGCCATTCTTCTCTTGAACCGGCCTTCACCCAAACGATGAAGACGTGCGATACAACAACAGAGAATGCCCTGAACGGGTTCTACCAGTATTTTTTTTCGCTGGAACACGCCCCGCCCCGCACGCATAAACATATCGCCTCTCCGGGTAAGCATTCTACGTGCAAGCGACTAAATATGTACCTTAGATGGATGGTACGAAAAGATGATAAAGGCGTTGACTTTGGAATTTGGAACGATGTCTCTCCTTCCCAATTGATTTGTCCTGTGGATGTGCATGTCGCCAGAGTTGCCAAACGCTTTAACCTTTTACAGCGTACCCAGGTAGACTGGAATGCAGCATTGGAGCTCACCGCTAATTTACGGAGGATGGACAAACGCGATCCGGTAAAATATGATTTTGCCTTATTTGGTCTGGGCGTGTTAGAGAAATTTTAACCGCGGTTGGTTAAATTTGAATAGCAGTTTATGAGCCTTCCCGATAACATTTCGCTAATACGAAAAGCGCTTGAAAGCGAGTTGGAGTTTTCAGGTACGGGTGACAGTGAACAATCATGGCGTAAATTGTTAGCTGAAAGGATAAATGAACTGATCAACAGTGATTTCAACAAGCTTGCAGGCATCTTATACCGGATAGATGTGAGCGAAGCAAAACTAAAACAACTTCTGAGAGAATACCGCTGTACCGACGCGGGCGAAATCATCGGAAACATGCTCGTGGAAAGGCAACTGCAAAAAATAATAAGCAGGAAGCAATATGGTAAAAACGATGCGGGCATAAGTGACCACGACAAATGGTAACATCACTGGCTAAAGAATCATCAATACATAAGTTCTTTCACCTTCTCCTTATCTTCTTTTTCCTTTTTAAGATCGAACATCGTTCCAAACACCCTGTCCCATAAGGTAGTACTTACTCCAAAACCCTGGTGTTCATTTTTGTAGTGATGAAGGTGGTGGTTTCTCCAGAGTGGTTTCATCCATTTGTAAGGAGGGTTCCAGGCATGAATAGCGAAATGCATTGTGCCATATATCAGGTATCCCAAAATAAAGCCCGGAAAGAACATAAATACATGGTTTTCCATAATCAGGTACAGCAATGAAAAAATCAAAGACGCTATGATGAGGCTTGGTACCGGAGGCATAAAAAGGCGTTCCTTATCCCGTGGATATTGGTGATGATTTCCATGTAATACGTATATAAAGCGCTGGATTTTCGGACTGTCTGCCATAAAGTGGAACGCAAACCGGTGCATGAGGTATTCAAAAAAAGTCCAGAAAAGCATCCCTGCAAAAAATATGACGCCAATATAGACCACAGAAAATGCATCGTGACTATAGCTGCGGTAGAGCATAAATAAAATCACAGGCAGGTACATTCCCCAAATAACAAGGGGATGCGTTTTGGTCATCATTTCCATATATTGGCTTTCAAATAACCTTGCCTGCCCCTTATTATGTATTTTTTCAAATTTCATCGGTGTCTGTTTAGCCTGTGCAAATTTACTCAATTTATATTGTAACATACCTGCCTCTATAATTAACCTGTGTGGTTATCTTAGTCGAGCAGGCGGTTAAGTATAACAAAGAAGTAACCGTTGTGTTTTAAATACAATAAAGTTTGGGATGTCTTAAGCATTGCCTGGCAATTTCAGTAAGACCTTCCCGATACGGTGTTTTTGCTACAGGTAAGCCTGTGTTTATTTCAGACACATCATTTGATCAGTGCTTTTTTTTCAGGAAAGGCAATGTATCAAATTCTTTAGCTGCCAGTAAGTATACAAGTGAGGCAGTTCCATCCATAGTGGGCTCATTGGTAACATAATCTCCCGCATCGTCATGATAAACCATATAGTCACTTTGAAAAGGGGCATATTTGTCATCATGCAAAAGCCTTATGCCCCGTTGTTTGTTATATATAGATCCATATACCGGGCCGTCAACCAATCCTCCCAGAGTCTGGTATCCATAAAGATAATTTAAAGAAGAATGGGGGTCATCCGGGTAATCACTATTTTCAGGGAGGCCAACCACCATGCTTGTTCCCCAGGGATTACATCCGAAGAGCCAGTCAAAGCAAGCCTGTTCAAGCTCAACGTATTTGCTGTCTCCGCTTAACATGCGATACCAATAGCATTGTATGGCAAATGATGTATTAAGATTATTGCTGCACCATATAAAAGGAACACCGCGGTAAAATGCATTAGACCGGGCTTTTATCCATACTCTTTCAATGCCATCCTTATAAAACCTGATGAGTTCCTTTTTCTTTTTTCCTTCAATTTCTTTAGCCAGTTCGTAGTGGCCCGCGTTAATAAAGGGGTACCATTGATAATGTTTTGCGGTATCGCTGCCCAACCATGGTGTAACTTTTTCCATAGATGCAAATTTGAAAGCCGCAGTGCTAAATTTTGAATCCTTCGTAAAACCGAATATTTCCGCTGCGGCCAGTTCCCATGTCGTCCACCCAATTGTCTTCTTCATAAAAGTATGGCTCACGGTAGCACGCTGTCTGGCTGTTCCCTGGCTTTTTCATGCCGAATTCATATGCAGAAAAGGCCTTTTGACTTAACAATAAGGCATACGAAGGGCTACTTACTTTGAACTGTTGGCTTCCTAAAGCAAAGGCACTGCTAAACTTCCCTGCAACTGATGCAGTACCCGTAGATTTATTTTGATATTTGCCAAGGCCCTGGGGTTGGCCTGTACAGAAATAGACCGGTCGCTCGAAGCCTTTACCATAAGATGCGGAATCTTTATTCGGTAAACGGAGGCCGACATGATCCCTGTCGTCTGCCAACTGGTTAAACAACCAGTCTTTCCGGGGGTGCATTTTTAACAGCCAGTCTAAACCCCATTTGGCTTCATCAATCACGTCTGCTGTGCCATTGCTGCCTTCTAATCCGTTTGCCAGTTGCTTATCCGAAAAAACATTGGGGAAATCGCGATACGAAGCGAGCAGATGCCACGTTGCATTTGCAGACGTCGTTGAGTATTGAAGATAATCCGTTGCATCATGCCAGCCACCGCTTACATCGATGTGAGTGCTGTCTGGCATAGGCCCATACATGGTATAGCCATCATCGGTATGGCAGGAATCTTTTAAAAACGGATTGAAGCCGCTGCGTTGTTGTCTCATATATTTCAGGCAGAAATCAGCAGTGCCGTTATACACGTTATCATCAATTGTAAAGACGGGGGAATGGGTATCATTAACCTTGATAAAATACCTTCCCGGTTTTGTAAAGGCAGTAAAATCAAGCCTGCATGATTGAGAGAATGGCCCAAACATTCCAAACATTTTGCCCGCTATTATCTCAACTTCAACCTTACCAGTTGAAGCATTTATTACCTGAAAGGTGGATATATCTCTATTTTCCTTACTGCACCACACGCCGGCCTTGATGCCTGACGGTTTATACCCCATTAAATTAATCCGGATCCAGCCTGTTGGCTCGGCCTTTTTGTGTCTGTAAAAAACGGCCGCTATAAAAACAACCACAACGGGAACTATCTGCATTAGCTTTTTCATAAATTAAATGAGGCTTTGTAATTCTTAATTTAACCCATTTGGGATAAACAGGGAAAGAAAGTTAGCGGCAGGAAGTACGAGCTAAAAGCACGGGGGTGCAAGGGAGGAGTATGGACGATAGAACCACATCATACCTAAATAGCTGCTGAATGCTTATTAAAGCCCATCGGCGATTTCTGCCTTCGTACCTCTATATTTACAACGATAACTATCTCACCCTCGAATGCGTAAGCATGATAAATCATTAAATCACTACAAATGAAACTGGTGTCGTATCTAAACGAAGAACATGAACAATTAGCAATGCTTGTAAATGATTTTTTGTATAATACTGATGATGTTCATCCTGAGCTTCCATCAACAATGAGCATGATGCTAAACTACTGGGATGATTATTTTCCCCTGGCACAGGCCCTGAATGAATCTATTTTACAGGGAAAAGTTTCACGCAGCAAGGGCATTGCTTTTGAAGACGCTTCCTTATTGTCGCCGGTCACCCAGCCAGCGTCTTTGAGGGAGGCATACGCATTCCGGCAACATACCGTTGCGACAATGAGGAATGATCAGGCGGAAACGATTGCCGCTTTTGATCAGATACCTGTTTTCTCTTTTGCCAATCACCATAGCATACAGGGACAGGGAGCCGTGCCATGTATGCCGGATCACCTGCAAAAACTGGATTTTCAGCCTGCACTTGCCATCGTTATTTGTAAGCACGGCAGAAACATCGTAGCTGCAGAGGCGCACGAATATATTGGTGGCTACATGATCATGAACAGTTTTATCGCAAGGCAATCACAGATGGAAGGAATGTACCTAAACCCTTATGCGGCTAAAGGAAAAGATTTTGCCACATGTCTTGGGCCCTGGCTTGTTACGCCGGATGAGCTTGAACCACTGAGGGTTTCAGCGGGGCCGGGTCATACAGGTCATAAATACAATCTTAACATGATGTGCCGGGTAAATGGAGTAAAGGTAAGCGAAGGCAGTATGGCTGTTATGAACTGGACTTTTTCAGAGATTATCGAGCGCTGTGCTTACGGAGCGGATATTTATCCGGGGGATATAATTGGAAGCGGAGGTGTAAACGCCGGTTGCTTCCTGGAATTAAATCAAAGCGATTCCGCAGAAGATTCTTTGAGGGCAGAAAGATGGCTCGTTACTGGCGACCGTGTAGAACTGGAAATAGACGGACTGGGCGTGCTTACTAATGCAGTTATCGCTGAAGACAATAATATGAGTATTTTAAAGGCGGACATTCAATAGCGCTTCTTCCTTTAAAAGGAACAGCAGGTCAGGGGGTATAGTTAGAAGCTTTTTTCCCCGTATAATAATCATTAGCCACTTTTTCCAAAACGTTGTAAAAATCCTCCCCGTACTTACGAATCAGGGGCTCTTTAAGGAACTTATATACGGGCACCTTTAATTTTTTTCCCAATACACAGGCAGCACCGCAAAGCGTTTCCCTCGGTTCGTAATTTACCTTTTCTCCGCGTTTGTTCTTCGTTATTTTTATTGGAAACAAATGGCAGCTTATCGGTTTCTTCCAACCGGTAAGCCCGTCATTATAAGCCTGTTCGATACAGCATTTAATTATTCCCCCGTCATCACGCGAGCCGTATACACACATTTTACCGCCAATGGTTGGGGTTACCCAGCCGAACTCCTGGTCGTATACATACTTACCCTGTCTTTCAATTTCGGCAATTCCTTCGGCGGTAAGGTAAGGTCTCACCAGTTCGTAGATATTATTCAACTGCTCTAACTCATCTTTTTCCAGCGGAGCTCCGGCATCACCATCCTCACAACACCCGCCTTTGCATTTGTTCAGGTCACAAACAAACTGTTCTTCCACCACCTCGTCACTTACCAGAATCTTATCTATTGCTATCAAACTTTTTTTATCGAAGTTACTCAAGTTTTCCCTCTTCACATGGCGATTTTACGACTAATAAACATTCAAAAAAGTAGGCGAACTTTGGCGTATGGCATCGTAAAGCTATATAAGTTTATATGACTCACTTGATTGAAGGCCGGAAGGCCCCTGCCTTTTCAGGATTTGACCAGAGTGGTAACATGGTTTCACTGAAAGACTACAGGGGCCAGATCGTGGTTTTATATTTCTATCCCGAAAGTGACACGCCTACCTGCACGGTGCAGGCTTGTAACCTGCGGGATAATTACGCACTGCTGCAAGAAAGCGGGTTTGTAGTGCTGGGTGTCAGCCCTGATGAGGCAGAAAGCCACCACAAGTTCGAGGTGAAGTATGGCTTGCCGTTTACATTAATCGCAGACCCAAACCACAAGATCATTGATAAATATGGCGTATGGGGCGAAAAACTGTTATACGGCAGGAGGTTTATGGGTTTGCACCGAACTACATTTATAATTGACCAGAAAGGCATTATCCGTAAGATTTTTTTAAAGCCGCGGAGCAGGCAACATGCTGAGGATATACTTAAGGCGTGGCAACTGATCGCTGCTAAGATGTAAGTTGTTTGAATACACTCATTTTTTCCGTTGCCGGAGCCATTTGATTCATGCAAAACATACTTCTGTTATCAGGCAAAGTACACCTTGCAGCCTGAAAATTTGGAAACAGCTTCCATTGTCCTTTCATCCTTGTTCCAGGTTTCCGGATTCACCGCCTTTTGATTTCTTTCCGGATTCTGACCTTAGCCCTGCTGAATCGTCTTTGTTTTCCACTGGACCTTCATGATGTCCCGTATCAGTGGTTTCTAAACGGTCATTTGGCTTTTCATCCTGGTCATTGCGTTCAGTTGTATTTTCATAGCCTATATTGCTCTGATCGGTGTTATCACTCTTTTGGCCGGGCTTTTTCATAATTTTATGTTTGAAGTTAATTGAATAGGGAGAATTGGCACCTCAACCCGGTCAAATATACGAAGGGTGAAATGTTATGTTAGAGAAAATTCATTTATAGCCAGGCTTGCTGCCTGGAAGTTAGGTGTACCTGATGTGGCCATTGTAATTGGAAGAACGATCCACCTGCATCGTGCGCGCAAACAAGAGTTTATCAAAAATACCCGGTGGCTAAGGCATGAGATTGCGCATGTGAAACAATTTCAACGGTACGGTTTTTTGGCATTTATTTTCATGTATTTATGGGAATGGTTGCGTACCGGCTATTACAACAACAAATATGAATCAGAGGCGCGGAAAGCGGAGAATAATGATAACATCTGCAATGGAATCATCATAATGTGATTTGTTTTGGGATGTACGCTTACGCTACACCGGCTAACAAACTAAAGCCCTCGCATCACCCATTCTATCTCGCCCCAATTGAAGTGCTGCTCGATAAAGTTTTGCGTGACCAGTGAGCCCTGCCTCGTTACGCCTTTGATCATTGTTTCAAATACGATATTCCTGTGCCTTAATTTTACGACTGCATTGCGTTTGTAAAGCACTGCATTATACTCCGCGAGAATCCGATCATCACCCCGGTTCTTTAACTGAATTAATCTTGCCTCGATAAACTTACAAAAGGATTTTGCCAGTGAAGGTATATCGTAGTCTTTTCCTTCCGCCTGCTTCAATGAAACAGGGTTTGGTAAAGTCCCGGGAAATTGTGTTTGGTTTACATTCAGCCCAAATCCCGCAATAGCGTACTGCCATTCATATCCATGTATAAGATTTTCAATCAAAACTCCCCCTGCCTTTCTGTCATTGATATAAATATCATTTGGCCATTTTATGCTACAGCCCGCCGTGGTATTATGATTAACTAAATCATAACAACCCAGCGTAAAGGCCGCACTAAGCAGAAACAGGTCTGACAATAGCAGGGGCTCCGGCACAATAACGATGCTGATTGCTAAACTTTCACCTGCCTTCGTATTCCATGATTTGCCCCGCTGCCCTTTTCCGGCTGTTTGATGAGACGTAAAATATGTCGCTCCGTGATTCGTCATTCCAGCATGAACCTGTGCCATGGCATAGTTGTTGGTGCTTTCAACCGAATCCAGACTTATGAACAAATCACCTATAGGCGGCATGGCACGGGAATGGCAAAAGATTTATTACTTTTGGAACTGGCACGAATGTAGGATTTGTTTATATTGTAAGATTCGTTGCCTTAAAAAGTTCAATGATAACCCGTCTGATAAAATATCTTTAACTAAGTGATTAGCAAATCACCGAACGATTGCTGTGATTAGATGTTATAATTATACTTTTTTATCCTGACAAACATTATTCTTTACTAAAACGTTTTGATTATTGGAACAATTGACCATCCTGGCAACACACAACCAGTCGCGTGCTGCAAGATTAACCAGAAATTCAAAAATATTTAAAACCATTATCCTGGCGATTCAGGAGAAAAAAGGAAGTAATATCATTTCATTGGATTTGAGGAAGATACCAGAAGCGGTATCTGATTTTTTTATTATATGTTCTGCAGGAAGTACTACCCAGGTAAAAGGCATAGCTGATTCCGTTGAAGAACAGGTGAGCAAAATCTGTGGCGAAACGCCTTATAAACACGAAGGGCAGCAGGCTGCCCAGTGGGTTTTAATAGATTATGTTAACGTTGTTGTTCATATCATGCAGGATGAGTCAAGGAAATTTTACCGGCTTGAGGAAATGTGGAGTGATGCACTGCGGTTAGAGCATAATGATTAATCCCTGATACGATAACGGAAGTTAACGTTTAAACTGATTTCAAGGGTATCTGCCAGGCAGGTGCTCCTGGCTGAATTAAATTTTAAAACAAAAAATTATAAAATTGAAAATAGGAGACAATCTGAAATATGCCACAAGAAGATACTAAAAATAATGATAGAGGAGGTTTTCAAAGGTTAAGGCCGCGTGATGATGGAAACAACAATACTCCTCGAAAAGGTCCAAGGTTTAGTATATACTGGGTTTGGGGTGCTATTGCATTTATATTGTTAGCCGTTCAGTTTACAGATTCATTTACACCGGATCCTAAAAAGGTTTCTAAGCTCGATTTTTTCAATGTGATGCTCGACAACGGTGATGTTGAAAGTTTTATTATCGTCAAAAACAAAGACCTTGTAAAGATTACTATTCACAAGGATAGTCTTACAAAGCCTTTCTATACCAAATTGCTTGCAAGGCCGGGTGTTTCCAAGAATGCTCCCGACAAAGGTCCCCAG
Source organism: Flavihumibacter sp. (assembly GCA_041751095.1). Taxonomy (GTDB): domain Bacteria; phylum Bacteroidota; class Bacteroidia; order Chitinophagales; family Chitinophagaceae; genus JADCRZ01. The sequence continues at coordinate 46,662 of JBGSYC010000005.1, read as the reverse complement.
TTTCAGTTTTCTGTCACCAAAGCGGATGAATTCGAAAAGGAACTTCGTGATTATTATGCAAATAATGGCGAGATAAAGCAGGTGCCCTATTCAGTTGAACAGGATAGTGATTACCTCGGCCCCCTGCTGAACATCGTTTTGCCACTGTTGATCATTGTGCTGATATGGGTGTTGCTCATGAGGAAAATGGGTGGCGGCGCGGGTGGTGGCGCAGGGCCGGGAGGCATATTTAACATCGGAAAATCAAAGGCCACCCTATTCGATAAAGGCACAAAAGTGACGATTACTTTTAATGACGTTGCCGGTCTGGATGAGGCTAAGGTAGAGGTAATGGAAATCGTTGACTTTCTCAAAAATCCAAAAAAGTACACTGCTCTTGGAGGAAAGATACCAAAAGGTGCTTTGTTGATCGGCCCGCCGGGAACAGGTAAAACCTTACTTGCCAAAGCCATGGCCGGTGAAGCGCAGGTGCCGTTCTTTAGTATGAGTGGTTCAGATTTTGTTGAGCTCTTCGTGGGTGTGGGGGCAAGTCGCGTCCGCGATCTGTTCAAACAAGCCCGCGAAAAGGCTCCCTGTATTATATTTATCGATGAAATAGATGCTATTGGTCGTGCACGGGGCAAGAATGCGATAATGAGTAACGACGAGCGTGAGAGCACTTTGAACCAGTTGCTGGTGGAAATGGATGGATTTAGTGGTGAAACCGGGATCATTGTTCTTGCAGCCACAAACCGCCCGGATGTTTTAGACACGGCATTGCTGCGGCCAGGACGGTTCGACAGGCAGATTTCCATCGACAAGCCAGATCTTAAGGGCAGACAACACATCTTTAAGGTACACCTGAAGCCGATCAAGATATCTACTAAAGTAGATATTCACAAATTGGCCGAACAAACTCCGGGGTTTGCCGGCGCCGACATTGCAAATATTTGCAATGAAGCTGCCTTAATTGCCGCCAGAAAAGGTAAGGAACACGTAGAAATGGAAGACTTCCAGGATGCAGTGGACAGGGTTATTGGCGGCCTCGAGAAAAAGAATAAAATCATTTCCCCTGAAGAAAAAAGGATCATCGCCTATCATGAGGCCGGACATGCCATTTGCGGATGGTACCTTGAACACGCTTACCCGCTCCTTAAAGTCACTATCGTGCCAAGGGGGGTTGCTGCTCTGGGCTACGCGCAGTATACACCGAAAGAACAATATCTCTACAATACCGACCAGTTATTCGACCAGATCTGCATGAGCCTTGGCGGCCGTGCAAGTGAAGACCTGAATTTTCATAAAATATCTACTGGCGCTCAGAACGACCTGCAGCAAATCACCCGAATGGCTTATGCTATGGTAACGGTGTACGGCATGAACGATAAAGTTGGGAACATCAGTTTTTATGACCCCGCTGCCGAAAACACATTTACCAAACCGTATTCGGAAGAAACCTCGAAGTTAATTGACGAAGAGGTGCGGAAATTAATTGATAAAGCATACCAGTCTACAAAAAGATTGCTGACCAATAAGCAGGAGCAGGTCAGAAAACTGGCTGAGGCCCTTTTACAAAGGGAAGTGTTATTTCAAAGCGACGTTGAAGCGTTGATCGGCAAACGTCCTTACGAAGAAAAAAAGACATTAGATGTTACCGAGGAAGAAGGAACGAATCATACCGACCATGGGATTATCAGCGAAGGTGTTCCTCCTTACGACAGCAGTGCCACGAATCATTCATTAAGTGCTCAGGAGGCAAAGAATAAATTGCCTGAATTGTAAAGTGGGGTTTGAATCAAGGCTCCTGACGATTAACATATAACAATTCAATCGACAGGTGGATCACTGACATCTTATAGTTCTCCTGATGAATGTATCTTATTCGAAAGAAAACATATTGAAAAAAATACGGAAGGCGTTGAGTGAATCAACGCCTATTCCGTTTCCATTCAGCGAGGGAAACAGTTCTGTGTTTCAGTCCCCAACGCAAGGCCTCGAGGTAAAATTTGCTGAAGAATTTACCAGGCTTCAGGGTAAGTTTGTTTTTTGCCTCGACGAAGCAGAAATGGCGGCACAATTGGTTAGCCTCTTTAACCATAAAGGCTGGACAAAGATCTACTGTACTGAAAAATCACTGCAAAGAATATTGCATATAGGCGCTATTCCGCTTACTCCTGAACTTGCGCTAAAAGATTCTGATGTCAGTATCACTTCCTGCGAATGCCTTGTTGCAAGAACGGGAACGATTGTGGTAAGCTCTGCACAGCAAAATGGCCGTACTGCAAGTGTTTATGCACCCGTACACATCTGCATTGCATACGCCGGTCAACTGGTGTTTGATATAAAGGATGCACTTCATCTCCTCAGGGAAAAATATAGCTCAAACATCCCCTCCCTTATCAGTTTTGCGACGGGGCCAAGCCGTACAGCCGATATCGAAAAAACGCTTGTTGTCGGCGTTCACGGGCCCAAAGAAGTGTACGTATTATATGTAGATACGACCGTTTAGGCTTTTATACATTCACTCCTGGAAGTTTCTTTACTCCCGGTTTACCCGCCCCAAACTGAATAATGCTCCGGCATGTACTATTCAGGTTTACATTTGCCAATAACTTTAGAATGATAGTAAGCCCCGGAAAAAAAATATATTTCCTCTCTGATTTTCATCTTGGCGCGCCTGATCATGAAAAAAGTTTTAAAAGGGAAAAGCGGATTGTTCAGTTTCTGCAGCAGGCAAAAAAAGACGCGGCTCATATTTTTATAGTAGGAGATATGTTTGATTTCTGGTACGAGTATAAAACTGTTGTGCCAAGAGGGTATACGCGTATCTTCGGGACGCTTGCTGAAATCACTGATAGTGGTATTCCTGTATCATTTTTTGTGGGGAATCATGATATGTGGATGAGCGGATATTTCGAGGAGGAATTAAACATACCAGTGTATCATCACCCTAAAGAATTCACTTTCAACAGTAAGCTTTTCTTTATCGGACATGGCGACGGCCTGGGTCCGGGAGATCATGGTTACAAGTTTATGAGGAAAATCTTTCGAAACAAATTTTGCCAGGGGTTGTTCGGCATGTTACATCCTTCCTGGGGAATGGGATTGGCTACGTATTTCAGCCGGAAAAGCCGCGAAGCTACTGGTGAAGCGGATAAGCATTTTCTTGGTGAAGAAAAAGAATGGCTCATCACTTTCAGTAGGCAATTGCTGAACAGGCAGCATTATGACTTTTTCATTTTCGGACACCGGCACCTGCCGGTTGATTTTCCGCTCCGGGAAAACAGCCGTTATATTAATCTTGGTGATTGGATCCAGTATAACAGCTATGCTGAGTTCGATGGAAATGAGCTTTATTTAAAATATTATACCAAGTGATGAAATCTGCTGTTGCTATCTTTTTCTGTTTATATGTTGCCTCTGGTTTTGCGCAGAGCAAAGGGGATACCATGAAGCCAATACAGGTGATTAACGGAAATATTGTCGATTTCACCATTGATAACCTGGGCAACGTATACACTTTAGACAAGGCAAATCAGTTGAAAAAATTAAATGTAAACGGAGATTCCGTTGCCGTGTTTAATGATGTCCGTCGCTATGGCCTGGTGTACTCTATCGATGCCACTAATCCGTTAAAGCTCTTATTATATTATAAAGACTTTGGGACAGTTGTCATGCTCGACCGGTTCCTAAACGCCCGCAGCACCATCAATCTCAGGAATTTAAACATGTTCCAGGTAAAGGCAATCTGCCAGTCGTATGATAACGGCGTATGGATTTATGATGAACTGGATGCAAGGCTTAAAAAATTGAACGATGAAGGCAACATCACTGACCAGTCTTCAGATTTCAGGTTGTTCATGGACGCTGTGCCTTCGCCTGTACAGTTAGTTGACCAGGATCGTTTGGTGTACATGTACGATACCCTGAAAGGATTGTTTGTTTTTGATTATTATGGCGCACTCAAAAACAAAGTGGCGTTACAGGGATGGTCAGATTTCCAGGTCGTCGCCGGGAATGTTTTCGGGAGAAAAAACACCTTGTTGTTGCAATATAAGCCCGGCACACTTAATTTAAAGGAAGAAATGCTTTCCAACGTTCTGCATGGAGTTGAAAAGATCAGGATTTCAATCAACCGTTTATATTGCCTGAAGAAAGGATCTGTGGTAGTCTATGCCTTTTAACCATTATTCGGATAGTGTTCAATATCGTAATTCAGGAGATCACCTGAGTGGATTTCGTAGTTGTATTCAGGGAAGCCACAACAATGTGAGCATTCGCATAATTCACTCAAAGGCCCGCTTTTAGCTCGAGCAGGAAGTCTTTTATTCTCTGCAGGGTTTGTACGATTTGAAATTTTTTTTCAGCTCCGGTCCCATCATTTTTCAGGTATTCCTTAGCCCCTTCCATGGTGTATTTCCGTTGCCTTATCAAATAATAGATCAGATGCAGCGTTTTAACATCTGCCGGGCGGAAAAGGCGGTCTCCTTTTTTGTTCTTTTTTGGTTGCAGAACATCGAATTCATTTTCCCAAAAACGCAGCAGCGAATGGTTAATGCGCAACATGGCCGCTACCTCCCTCATGGAATAATATTGCTTCGAAAACAGCACGTCATCTCCGGGTATTTGAATCAGTCCGGCATCCGCCTCCGCTTCTTTAAGGGATTTCCGGCCCTTTTTGCCAGGTAACTTTTTAATAATAACCGTCGGATCCTTTGGTTTCCTCCCTCTCTTTTTTGATTCCGATCCTTGTTCTGTATTAAAATCAAAAGTGATCTGATGAGATGAGTTCACATGTAAAAATTGTAGGTATTATAAAGATACAACCCCTGATGCAGGCTGGGAAGAGGTGGTATGGATTGTGGAAAAGTTGGGAATTAATGCTATACTTCAAACCTTCAAAATAGATGGTGAGTGAAGCAGTGTGGGAAAAGAAGCAGGTTAATCCAGGCTTTGGTTGCTGGCGGCGGCCATTTTGAGAAGCCGGTCAAACTGCTCAGGAGTAAGATCGTTGTAAAAATAATAAACCGGATCGAGGGGGCGGTTGTTTTTGTGCACCTCGTAATGGCAATGCGGGCCAGTAGATTTTCCGGTGTTGCCCACATAACCAATGATTTCTCCTCTCTTTAATTTCTGCCCTTTTCTTGCCTTTACCTTGAACATATGCCCATATAACGTTTCATAGCCGTATCCATGATTGATGATGACATGGTTTCCGTACCCGTCTCCGCTGTTGCCTGCTGATTGTACTACCCCATTCGCAGTTGCGTAAATCGGTGTTCCCTGCGGGGCAGCAAAATCCAGACCTGCATGCATCTTCACCGTTTTGTAAACAGGGTCTATCCGATACCCAAAACCTGAAGCGATCCGGTTCAGATTCTTATTGCTTATAGGCTGTATCGCGGGTGTGCATGCCAGTAACACCTCCTTGTTTTTAATAAAATGCACGATCTCCCTGAAAGATTTGGCCTGGAAGGCCATTCGTTTGCTGACATTGTTGATGCTGGAAGCAATTGAGCCGGGCAGATCGTGCCGGTCCATCCCTTCTACGAGTAATATTTCTTTTTGCTTTTCCATCGCACGGGCCCTAGCGCTGTCGGGAATCGGATTCGCTTCAAATATCGCCCGGTAAACTTCATTGTCTCTTTTTTCAAGTTCAGACATTTGCTGTTGAAGCTTCTTCACCTGCATGTCTAAGATCTCAAAATTTTGCCGGGACGTTTCATACTCTTTTTGTATCAGCTTTTCTCTGGGGGAATCAAGGTATCGAAATGCAAAGGCAACGATGATCAGTGCTGTGACCAATGAAGAGGTAATGAATCCAAGCACCCTCAGAAGGATAACCCTGAGCGGGGTTTCCAGTTTTTCATAACGAAGGGTATCGGTATTATAGTAATACTTGATCTTTTTCATAACTGGCGCCGATAGTTGATCATCACTTCAGCCGCTTACCTCTTGTATAATCTGAAATTAACATTAGGTGATTATCCCACCTGATCAGATCGCGGAATGACTGCTTTCTAATATGTACATTTGCACCGCTTTATCTTCAGTCTGTACAAACCTACGGCAAATTGATGATTGGGCAATGGTGTGATAACCTGTACTGCAACTGCTGATAGCAGCCTTAACAAAGACTTTTGTTTTTAGTGCAAACGGCAACAACTGAAAATTCTTAATGTATGATGACAAGCGCAGAGATACGAAACGCCTTCCTGGATTTCTTCCGTTCCAGGGGGCATGAGATTGTCCCATCTGCATCCATCGTAGTAAAAAACGATCCCACGCTGTTGTTTACAAATGCCGGAATGAATCAGTTTAAAGACTATTTCCTGGGGAATGTGAAGGCGCCCTTTCCCCGCGTGGCAGACACACAAAAGTGCTTGCGCGTCAGCGGTAAACATAATGACCTTGAAGAAGTTGGGGTAGATACCTATCACCACACCATGTTCGAAATGCTGGGTAACTGGAGTTTTGGGAATCCCGAACGCCCGCAGGAAGGCTATTTTAAAAGCGAGGCCATTGCCTGGAGTTGGGAACTACTTACGGCAGTTTTCATGATCCCGGAAGACAGGCTCTATATAACTGTATTTGAGGGTGATGCCGGTGAAAGCCTGCCGAAGGATGAAGAAGCTTTAAGTGAGTGGAAGAAGTGGATTGCGGAAGATAAAATTGTCGCGGGCAATAAAAAAGATAATTTCTGGGAAATGGGCGATACCGGCCCTTGCGGCCCATGCACGGAGATTCATGTGGATTGCAGGCCCGATGAAGAAAGAAAGGAGGTGCCAGGGAAATATCTCATCAATAAAGACCATCCGCAGGTCATCGAGATATGGAACAACGTCTTTATTCAATTCAACAGGCTAAAGGACGGAAGCCTGGCATTGCTTCCAGCGCGCCACGTGGATACAGGGATGGGCCTCGAACGCTTAGTAAGGGTGCTGCAGCAAAAGCAAAGCAATTACGATACGGATATATTTTCAGGCACCATCGGAGCTACTGAAAAGTTGTGCGGGAAGAGCTATAGTGACTCTGATCAAAAACATGACGTCGCCTTCAGGGTCATCGCTGATCATATCCGGGCAATTGCATTTACGATAGCTGACGGACAGCTCCCCTCAAACACAGGTGCCGGATATGTTATCCGAAGGATATTGCGAAGAGCAGTCCGTTATTATTATTCACACCTGGAATTCAAACAGCCGTTATTATATCAACTGGTTCCGGTTCTGTCCGATCAGTTCAAAGACGTATTCCCTGAATTGAAAGGGCAGCAGGATTTCGTTCAGAAAGTGGTAAAGGAGGAAGAAGAAGCTTTTCTGCGCACCCTCGGAAATGGCATCAGGATATTCGAGAATTACATCAGCGGAGACGACCGGGGAACACCATGGGAATTACAAAGAGATATGAGCACAGGTCCAGAATCGGGATATAGTAACGATGACAGAAGAGCAAAAAAAATTATTTCAGGCAGCTTCGCTTTCCGGCTTAATGATACGTATGGGTTTCCGATTGATCTTACGGGGTTGATAGCAAAGGATATGGGTTGGTCGGTTGATATGGATGATTTTGAAAAAGCGATGCGGGGCCAGAAGGATCGTTCAAGATCTGCTGCCATTACCGATACAGAAGACTGGATTGTGCTGGATGATAGCGCGCCGATGGAATTTGTAGGATACGATACGCTTGAGATCAGATCACGTATAGTAAAATACCGGAAAGTTAAAGCCAAAGGAAAAGAAGCATTTCAACTGGTTTTGACACCCACTCCGTTTTATGCGGAAAGCGGAGGGCAGACAGGTGATAGCGGTAAATTGATTGGAGAAAATGAAGAGGTGATCATTTACGACACAAAAAAAGAAAATGATCTCATTATTCACCTGGCGGAAGAACTTCCCCAACAACTTTCCCCTGAGTTCGTCGCAAAAGTAGATACTACAAAAAGAAGGGCAACAGAGCGTAACCACTCGGCAACCCACTTGCTTCACGCGGCATTGCGTCATATATTGGGCACACACGTAACACAAAAAGGTTCACTTGTAAATGATGAGTACCTACGGTTTGATTTTTCACACTTCCGCAAGCTTACCCCGGAAGAGATCACCCAGGTTGAAGCTGTGGTTAACGAGAAGATACGGCAAAACATTCCCGTTGTAATCCGCCAGATGTCAAAAGATGATGCGGTTAGCCGTGGCGCAATGGCTTTGTTTGGTGAAAAATACGGGAACGTTGTCAGGGTGGTGACTATCGACCCTGGTTATTCTATCGAATTATGCGGCGGAACCCATGTGACAGCTACCGGAGAGCTTGGCTTTTTTAAGATCACATCGGAAACGGCTATTGCATCCGGGATTCGCCGGATAGAGGCAGTATGCGGAAAGGCGGCGGAAGATCATATAAACGAACAGTTTAGCCTGCTTCAACAGCTAAAAGATCAATTAAAAAATCCAAAAGAACTAAGCCGTGCAATAGAAAACCTGTTGAATGACAATGCGGAAATGAAGAACAGGATAGAAAAGCAGCAGGTAGCACATGTTGCATTTATGCGGAAGGAACTGCAAAGTAAAACCGAACAGGTTAACACAATAAATTTCATAGGAGAGATCGTTGAAGCAGATGATGCAGAGGTATTAAAAAAGCTGTGCCTTGACCTTAAAGCTACCCTGGATAATGTTGTAATCGTTCTTGCCGCAAATATCGGAGGCAAGGCCCACATTGCCCTGGGTATAGCCGATGCCGTGGCGTCTTCAAAAGGGCTTGAAGCCCCGCAAATCATCAAAATACATGTTGCTCCTTTAATTAAAGGCGGCGGCGGGGGGCAGAAGACTTTTGCCACAGCTGGCGGCCAGGACGCCGGTAATCTTTCTGCTGTAATCACCAAAATAAGAAGCCTGCTTTGATGTAACAAAGGGAAGAAAATTCTCCCTGCGGTATAAAGGATGTTTCGTTCAGGCCTGTCTTTAAAATCTGTTAAAAACGGAGCGCACCATTTGCGAAGTTTTTCGTATATCAAAATTCTCCTTATATTTGAAGTACGAAAACAAACGTACAAAATCATTTTTTACCAAAAATCATAACATTATGAGGCGGAATTTATGTAAAGCACTAGGTATTGCTGCGTGTATAGGCCTATTTGGCATGCAAGCCATGGCTCAGCAGGAAAACAATAAAGAACAGCAAAGAGAGCGTGCTGAAAAGCAAAGAGAAAGCAATGATAATGAAGAAATCGTCATCAGGCAAAAGGCTGATAAAGACATTAAGGTGACCGTAGAAGTTAAAGACGGACAGGTGAAAGTGAATGGAAAGCCATTATCTGAATTTAACGATGATAATGTTGTCATCAGGAAACGTAAAGCCAATGATGCAGAAACCAGGATGCTGTACCGTTCCCCTTCCCCTTTCCGGGGCGGAACCTCAGAGTATAATAATCTCTTAAGAGGTTTTGAAGATTCTCAAAAGCCGTTCTTAGGTGTTCAGAGCGAAAAGGATGAGAATGGCGCACGGATAACCCGTATTACAGCAGGCAGTGCAGCAGAAAAGGCCGGGCTTAAAGAAGGCGACATCATTACCAACGTGGAAGGTAACAAAATTGAAGGCCCCGAGGATCTTACGGAGGTGATAGGAAAGCTTAAGCCGGAAGACAAGGCGTCGATTACCATCAGAAGAGGTAAAAAGGAAGAGAAGATGACTGCTACTCTCGGGAAAAGGCAAGGACTAACCAGTGTTTTCCCGGAAAACTTCAATTTCTCTAGAGATTTCAACTTTGATATGATATCTCCGGATGGTAACAAAACCCTCTGGCCGGGTAGTGTAAGATTAGGTATACGTGCGCAGGATACAGAAGATGGTAAAGGTGCAAAAGTATTGAATGTTGATGACGAGTCGAACGCAGAAAAGGCAGGAATAAAGGAAGGTGACATTATCACTGAATTTGATGGCAAAGCCATTAATAGTGCAACAGAACTGGTTGAAGCAGCTAAGGCGGCGAGAGAAAAGAACAATATAAAAATCAGATATACCCGTGATGGTAAAAACCAGGAGGTTGAAGTAAAGATTCCGAAAAAATTGAAAACCGCAAATCTGTAAACTTATTACAGGATGAGAAAACCGTAGCCTTAAGTGGTTACGGTTTTTTTATGTCTTGTACGAAAATTTAAACCGGCCATTTTCCCGGGATATGTCTAATTCACGGTCGCCAGACTGATCGGCGGCTGGTTGACCTCAAAAACCATTCGTTCTTTAGCGTAATGTAGCACGAGATAGTGGGCAATATATTTGCTTATAACGATGAAGTGTATGAAAAGCGGTAAATTTGACACCGGATCAATTACTGGCTCAACTACAGGAACACCAATTACATGTAAGAAAGGTAAAAGGGCTTGGATTTTAGTTCAACATCATACAATGTCAATAACCGGAAGCGATAAATATGAAGCCGTAATTGGCCTGGAAGTACACGCTCAGTTGTCAACTACCAGCAAATTGTTTTCGGGAGATAGTGTTTCGTTTGGCAATAAGCCCAATGTAAATATAAGTCCGGTTACACTTGGTTACCCCGGCACCCTGCCAATGCTTAATAAACAAGCAGTGGAATTTGCTGTAAAAATCGGGATTGCCTGCGGCTGTGAAATTGAGGAGGTAAATTACTTTGCGCGGAAAAACTATTTTTATCCCGATTTACCAAAGGGATACCAGATCACGCAGCATACGACCCCGGTTTGCAAAAATGGTTTTGTAAAGATCAGGGTGGCTAACGCAGAAAGGAAGGTCAGGTTAAACAGAATTCATTTGGAAGAAGATGCGGGTAAAAGCATACATGATGCTGACGAATCATATACATATGTCGATTACAACCGTGCAGGAGTTCCACTTATTGAAATAGTCAGTGAGCCTGATATGCACAGTGGTGAGGAGGCGTATGCCTACGTGACCGAGCTTCGGAAACTGGTCAGGTACCTGCAGATATGTGATGGAAATATGGAAGAAGGAAGCATGCGGTGTGACGCAAATATTTCCATCCGCCTGAAAGGCGAATCGAAATTAGGGACCAAAGTAGAAGTAAAAAACCTCAATTCAATCCGCAATGTTAAAAAAGCGATTGAATATGAAATAAAAAGGATGATTGAATTAGCCGAGCAGGGCGGGGTCATTATTCAGGAAACACGCAGCTTTGATGCACTGAACGATACAACCTTTGCGCTGCGCACGAAGGAGGAGGCAAACGATTACAGATATTTTCCTGACCCTGACCTGCCGCCTTTTATAGTTACAAAGCAAATGGTTGAACGGATAAAGGAGAACTTACCTGCATTACCCGATGAATTGATTTCGCGGTACATGGAAGTATTGCATTTGTCAGAATATGATGCGCGGGTAATTTGTGATGATAAGGAAACGATCGAATATTTCGAGGAATTGATTGATGAAAACATTCCTGCGAAAGCGGCAGCGAACTGGATACTGGGGCCGGTAAGATCTTATCTTAATGAAAAAGACATATCCCTATTTCAATTCCCGGTTAAGCCTTCGGCGCTTGGCGGCCTGATTACGCTGGTACAACAAGACAAACTTAGTTTCTCTGTCGCCTCATCAAAGATATTACCTCTCATGATTGAAGATCCTGCAAAGGATCCGATGGAGATTGGAACGCGGTTTAACTGGTTACAAGATTCCGATGAGGGGGCGATCGAAACCTGGGTAGACGAAGTTTTAAACAATATGCCGGAAAAGGTTGCAGAATACAAAAAGGGGAAAAAAGGATTGATTGGTCTATTTATGGGAGAAATTAAGAAACTTTCGAGGGGAAAGGCAGACCCTAAAGTTGCTACACAATTGCTTACGCAAAAGCTGAATAATTAACGTAAATCGATAATTGAATTACAAATGGTTAAAAGACTGAAAATCTATTCATTGTTTCTCCTGGTGGCTGTTTTAACATTTAGCCGGTGCGGGAGAAAAAGCGAAGATTCTTTTAATGTATCCATCAGTTACAAGAACCTTGACCAGCTCAAGCTCCCTGACAGCCAGCTGGCAGGACAGGAGGATACACTAAAGTCGGGAGGTGCAGAGAGGATATTATTGGAAGAGATACCTTATGGTGGTGAAATGAACCCTGTTGTTCTTGATTCAGTGGCTCTCACTAAAAACGCCGGCAAGATTGTACTTAAAGGGAACACTAAGGAAGAGGGTATTTTTCAATTGGTGATAAGGGATGTGCCTTTGCTGCTCCTGATCAATGATGCGGAGAATGTAGACGTGAATATTGACTTTGCTAAACAAGATAATTTCTATACCGTCAAGGGCTCAGAAGCCAGCAACCAGCTAAAGAATTTTATCAAAGAATATAGCCAAAAAACGATCGGGGTAAACAAGGCCTTTAGCGAGCTCGACAGCATGAAACAATTAACCGCTTCCGACAGCCTGATAATAGTATCGACAGAAAAGAAGAACCAGGCTGTGAAACAGTTAAATGACTATTTACAGCAATTTATCATGAACTCCGGCAATCCCGCTCTGAGTTTGTTTGCGTTAGGGTGGTCGTCGCGGTCTATGCCGCAGCCTGAATTCACCAGGTTGCTTAATGAAGTGGTGAACAAATTTCCGGATCACGAAGTGTTGAAAAGAGTAAAAACGACTTACGACATGCAAAAAGCCCAGTTGGAAAACCAGCAGAAAAAAAAGGACGAGAATTCCTGGGTTGGCAAGCCTGCGCCTGAACTTTCATTGCCGACTGCTGACGGCACTGTGGTTTCACTTGCCTCCTTTCGTGGTAAATTCCTGCTGGTTGATTTCTGGGCGAGCTGGTGTGGCCCCTGCCGGATGGAAAATCCTAATGTAGTAAAGGCTTATAACACTTTTAAAGCCAAAAATTTTGGTATTCTTGGGGTTTCTCTTGACAAGGAAAAAGACGCATGGCTGAAAGCCGTTCAGGACGACCAGCTATCCTGGACCCATGTAAGCGATTTGAAATACTGGAACAGCAAAGCTGTAGACATCTATCGTTTTGAAGGTATCCCCTACAATGTCCTCATAAATCCCGAAGGAGTGATTATTGCGGAAAACCTCCGGGGCTTCGACCTCGAAAAAAAATTAGCGGAAGTTTTAAACTAAGCATACCTCCAGCTTTTTTTCAGACACGTTAGTTTTAAAACTCCTTTTCGCGGGAGAATTTTTGTTCCATTTGCAATGATGAGCCACTTAAAACATCTTTAATGGGTTTTTGGGTTCTTAACGCCTTAACCGGTTATTAGTACCAGGGGTGAATAGTATTTCTGCCTTTCTGTAACTTTTTGTTTAATTTATTGTTAGGAGAGATTAATCAAAATACTCCCCGGACAATTTACCCGTTCACCACCTTATCCGGAATGTATGCTAATTTAATTTTATGGATGCGTTTACCATTAAGGATCTGGAAAATTTATCTGGTATAAAAGCCCACACCATCCGAATCTGGGAACAACGGTATACATTCCTGAAACCGCGGCGGACAGATACAAATATCCGTTTCTACAGCAATGAAGAGTTAAAGACTGTTCTGAATATTGCTTTGCTAAACAAATACGGCTATAAGATTTCACATATTGATAAGATGGAGCCTGAAGAGGTGCTTGATAAAATACTTACCCTTTCAGGTCTGCAGGCCCAGCAGGAAAGAATGATCAATGAATTGATTCAATACATGGTGGATCTTGACATGGACAAATTTGAAACCCTGCTTGCTAATTTTATCATGGCGCGCGGAATTGACAAAACGATTACGCAGGTTATATTTCCTTTTCTTGAAAAAATAGGCATTCTCTGGCTTACAAACCACATCAATCCTGCCCAGGAACACCTGGTTACCAATATTATACGCCAAAAGCTGATCGTGGGAATTGAAGGCGCCTTTACACACGTTCCTATCCATAAAACAGTTATGCTTTTCCTTCCCGAAGGCGAGCATCACGAATTAGGATTGTTGTATATATATTATCTTCTAAAGAACAGGGGTGTTAAGGTGCTATATCTTGGAGCCAATGTACCGATAAAAGACGTAGAATTCGTAGCCAATAATAAGAAACCTGAATACATTTACACCCATCTTACCTCTGTGGCCGGAAGTTTTAATTTTGAAAAGTTTCTTAATTCCGTACAGCTGCGGCTTAATAATTTCCAGGTCATTATATCAGGTCAGCTTACACAGAATTATAAGAAAAAAACTTCGCCATCAATTCATTTTTGCAGATCTCTTACGGAGGTTTTAGACTATGTCTCAAACATCTAGCGTCACGAAACCGCAAGGGTGCGAATCAGATACTTCATGCGGGTAATTTAACAATTCCTTTCCAACATTTATTTTGGCCATATTAATATTTGTGTTTAATTTCATGTAGGTTTTAATTAAACAATTTGTTTTATGTCATTTGTAGAATTTAATCAGTTGTTGGTTAATAATGCAGAATTTTTAAAGCCTTTTGCCATTACACTGACAAGAGATAATGACGCTGCACAGGATCTTTATCAGGAGACACTCTATCGTGCGCTTGCAAATAAAGATAAATACAATGTAGGCACGAATATCAAAGCATGGTTATATACCATCATGCGAAATATCTTTATTAACAATTATCGCAGGAAAGCAAAGCAGAATACGATATTTGATAGTACGCCTAACGATTTTTTATTGGATTATAACCAGGCCGTAGCTACCAATGAGGCAGAGAGCAACCTGAAATTAAAGGATATACATGCTGCTGTTCATGGCTTGCCGGAAATCTTTAGAAATCCTTTTTTATTGTATTTCGACGGGTACAAGTACCATGAGATTGCAGACATGCTAAAGGAACCGCTGGGCACAATAAAAAGCCGTATCCATTTCGCCCGTAAGTTGCTAAAGGCACAAATCCAGCGCTTTTAGTCAGCCATTAAGAGGTATTTACTGAAGCACCTGTTCGTGGTTTGCCTGGCGTCTATGCAAACCATTTTCATTTAATCAACATAGCATAATTGGCCAGGAAAGTAATTGTTATCGGTGCAGGTTTTTCTGGTCTTTCTGCAGCTACTTTTATGGCCCGGGCTGGTTGGGAGGTACATGTAATAGAAAAGCATGGCACGCCTGGAGGAAGAGCGCGCCGGCTGGAAGAAAATGGTTTTGTGTTCGATATGGGACCAAGCTGGTATTGGATGCCGGATGTTTTTGAACGGTATTTCAGGCAGTTTGGCAAATCGGTTTCCGATTACTATCAATTGAAGCGTTTAAACCCATCTTACAGGGTTTACTGGGATGATGGCCCGATGGATATCCCCGCCGACATGAATCAGTTGAAAGACCTTTTTGAAAGCCTCGAGCCGGGAGGCGGCAAAAAGCTTCAGGAGTTTTTGAACGAAGCCTCATATAAATACCGGGTAGGCATTCAAAACCTGGTTTTTAAGCCTGGACAGTCATTGTTAGAATACCTTGACTGGAACGTGATCTCGGGAATTTTCAAAATGGATGTTTTCACGTCCATGAAAATGCATGTCCGAAAGTTTTTTAAACATAAAAAACTGCAGCAGCTATTGGAATTCCCGGTGTTATTCCTCGGTGCTTTACCCGAAAGCACACCTGCGCTGTATAGCCTTATGAATTATGCTGACATGGTTGGTGGCACCTGGTACCCACTCGGCGGCATATACAGCGTAGTTCAGGCAATGCATGACCTTGCAACAGCGTGCGGGGTTCAATTTCATTTCAATGAAAATGTAACCGAACTTATATTGGATGATCATATCGTAAAAGGGGTAATAACCCAGTATACTCCGCCAGAAGCAGACGGGCCTACGGATATGCTGGATAGGGGCAGGTATAAGGCGGATGTCGTTATTGGAAGCGCCGATTATCATTTTATAGAGACCGCGCTTATACCTGAAAAATTGAGGTCATATTCAGAGGCGTACTGGAGTAAAAGAGTGATGGCTCCGTCGTGCCTTTTGTACTATGTGGGCTTGAATAAAAGGTTAACTAACGTTCACCACCATTCGCTGTTTTTTGACGTGCCTTTTGATCAGCATGCCGAGGAAATTTACACAAAAAAACAATGGCCGGAAAATCCCTTATTTTATGTCAGCGCCACTTCTGTTTCCGATCCTGCCGTTGCGCCGGACGGCTGTGAGAATCTTTTCTTTTTAATTCCTGTTTCGTCGGGGCTCGGTTATGATACTTCAGCGTTAAGGGACAGATATTTCAATATGATCGTTGAAAGGATGGAAAGTATTACGGGCGAATCAATACGTGAGGCAATTATATTCCGGAAGTCTTTTGCAGGCAGTGATTTTCTCAGCGAGTACAATTCTTTTAAGGGTAATGCTTACGGGTTGGCAAACACGTTACTCCAGACGGCTATCATGAAACCATCCTGCAGAAGTAAAAAGATACGTAATCTCTTTTATACCGGGCAGCTTACTGTTCCCGGGCCGGGAGTGCCCCCATCCATTATCAGCGGCGAAGTAGTTGCTACACAAGTGTTGAAGCATTACGGATAAGAAATCTGTTTATGAAGTTGTTTGCTAAAGATCAAAATTGTTGAACAGGAGATTTATCCTTTAAATAATCAGCTTTTTTTGAGTGCTTACTTCAACCAATCTCATTGGTTGTTGTTAGATAATTTGTACTCCTTACGATAATACTGTGTCTTGCAAAAAACCGCCTACTTAGAATGACTAAACAAACCAGAAATGATGCACCTTTTTCATAACGTCAGCGAAAAATGCAGCAAGATTACAACTGAAGAATACAGCACATCTTTTTCTTCAGCTATAAGATTATTGCATCCCGATCTTCACAAACCTATTTATAATATTTACGGCTTTGTAAGGTTTGCTGATGAAATTGTTGATACATTTCATGAATATAATAAAGCGTCCCTGTTAGAAGAATTTAAGTCGGATACTTACAGTGCTTTAGACCGCAAGCTTAGCCTTAATCCGATTTTACACAGCTTTCAGTTAACCGTAAACCAGTATCACATTGAACGTCACCTGATTGAAGCCTTTTTCAGGAGCATGGCAATGGACCTGGAGAATAAATGTTATGATGAAAACGGTTATAGCGAATATGTATACGGCTCGGCGGAAGTTGTAGGTCTGATGTGTTTACACGTTTTTTGCGAAGGAAATTACGTTGAGTACCACAAATTAAAGGCATCAGCCCGTTCTCTTGGCGCAGCATTTCAAAAAGTAAATTTTTTAAGGGACGTAAAATCGGATTTTACGGGACTGAACCGGGTTTATTTTCCCGGTTGCGATTTCTCAAATTTTAATTCCGGTGATAAGCTAAAAATTGAAGAAGACATACAAAATGATTTTGATAATGCATATTCAGGCATTATGCGGCTACCTGTAAAGGCGAGGTTTGGAGTGTATGTGGCATACCAGTATTATTTATCCCTTTTTAGAAAGATACAGCAATTGCAGCCCTCAAGGGTACTTGAGGCACGCGTTCGTATACCCAATTACAGGAAAGCAATGATTATTATGCATGCGGGTGTAAAAAATCAGCTAAATTTAATTTAGATTCCGTCATCCTGAATACACAGCCTGGCGGGCTTATCAATCACACTTATAAGGTAGAATTCAGTGACAGAAGTAGTTTTGGTAAATGAACGGGATGAAGCTATTGGCACTATGGAAAAAATGGCTGCCCACCGAAAGGCTTTTTTGCACCGGGCTTTCAGCGTTTTCATTTTTAACAGTAAAGGCGAGATGTTATTGCAACAAAGGGCATTAAAGAAATACCACAGCGGAGGTTTATGGACCAATGCCTGTTGCAGCCACCCATCGCCTGGCGAAGATACTTTGATGGCGGCTCAGCGAAGGTTGATGGAAGAGATGGGCTTTGTTACCAGTTTAAAGAAGATATTTGATTTTAAATATAGATCGGAATTCGAGAATGGATTAACGGAAAATGAATTCGACCATGTTTTTGTTGGCATCTACGATGATGTAATCAACCCTAACAGGGATGAAGTAAACGATTACTGCTTTAAACCGATGGAAGATATTAAAGCCTCGCTTGAATCTTACGGCAGGAAATACACGGCATGGTTCCATATAGCATTTCCCCTGGTGGAACAATGGTCAGGCCAGATATTAATTCAGGAACATGCGGGTAATCACAGTAGGTAAAATACTAATAACACGGTTCATTATTTACAGGGTTTTGAACCTGATTTGTAACAGGGTTATAATTTTCTCTTATGAATTGGTTAATTTACGTTGGAATAGTCGTTGGTGTTTTCCTGGTTATGGAGGGGATTACATGGTTAACCCATCGGTACGTTATGCATGGGTTTTTATGGTTTTTGCATGAGGATCATCATAAAAAGAAAACCGGTTTCTTTGAAAAGAATGACCTCTTTTTTGTAATCTTTGGAGTACCCAGTTTTTTGAGCATATTGTTTGGCACCCTGTCACGTATTTACTGGCTACAGGCATTGGGGTTTGGCGTAATGGCCTATGGTTTTGCTTATTTCCTTGTTCATGATGTTATCATACACCAGCGATTTAAATGGTTGACCCGTTCATCAAATTCTTATATTCGTGCCATCCGTTGGGCACATAAAATGCACCATAAGCACCTGGACAGGAATGAAGGAGAATCTTTCGGGATGCTTATGGTTCACCGGAAGTATTGGGAGAAGGTAAAAAGAGATCGTCTTTCGCAGCGTAGCAAAGAAAGGCAGGCCAGGCAGGACGTATAGCAACATCAACTTCCGCAATCTCTCCGGCTTGGGATGTCCCTATCCGTTAAATTTATCAATCATGGGTTCAAGTGAGTCCTGTACGCATTATGATTATATTATTGCGGGTGCAGGCGCATCGGGGTTAAGCCTGTTGGTGAGGATGATCAGCTCAAATAAGTTCTCAGGTAAAACAATCCTGCTTGTCGATAAAGAACAAAAAAATAAAAATGACCGTACCTGGTGTTTTTGGGAAAAGGGTAAAGGCTTTTTTGAAAGCCTGGTGTATAAAAGGTGGACGGCATTACGCTTTTTTAGCAGGCAGGTTTCACTTGAATTTGGTATTACTCCTTACGAATACAAAATGATTCGGGGAATTGACTTTTACCAGTATTGCATCAACCTCATACATCAGCAGAAAAATATTACTGTCCGCTATGGAACCATCCAGGAAATGCACAATACGCTTCAGTCCACCTGGATTGTAATGGAGAATGAAACGATCACCGCAGGCATGATATTCAACAGTATCATTTTTTCGCCCCCCCATCTGAAAGAACATGAATATTATCTGCTCCAGCATTTCAAAGGGTGGATCATTCAAACGCCTTATCCGCCATTTGATAAAAATATTGCGACACTGATGGATTTCAGGATACCTCAACACCATGGCACAGCCTTCGTTTACACGATGCCTTTGTCGTCAGGCACGGCTTTAGTGGAATATACGTTGTTTTCAAAAGACCTCCTGAAGCCTTACCAATATGATGAGGGGCTCAGACACTATATTCTTACTCACCTCGGATGCAGTGAGTATACCGTTCTTACGGAGGAGTCTGGTATCATCCCAATGACAAATTATTCCTTTCCCGTCAAGGAGGGCAATATTTTTAATATAGGCACTGCCGGCGGGCAAACAAAAGGTTCAAGCGGATATACCTTTCAATTTATACAAAAATATACCAGTTGTATTGTGGAACAACTGAGTAAGCAGACCGGTGATCTGATTCTACCCCCCGTTCAAAAAAGGTTTCATTTTTACGACAGCGTGCTGTTAAATGTGTTAGCTACAGGAAAAATGCCGGGCGATGAAGTTTTTTCCCACTTGTTTGTCAATAATCCACCTCATCGCATCTTTCAATTCCTCGATAATGAATCTTCTCTATTGCAGGATATAAAACTGATAAATACGCTGCCCAAACTGCCCTTCTTCAAAGCAGGGATAGAACAGATGTTCTGATATTACGGAACCCGGCAGACATACATAATAAAGATATAATGGATGCGGCTGAATCCATACATTTGTAATGATTCTTTAGTTTCAGCATCGTCTTTGATGGCATGTAGAATCAATTAGGAAATGCGATTGCTTGTTAAAACCATTGTATGTTATTAGGGATAGACGTAGGCACCTCCTCAATTAAAGTGTCGTTAGTGGATGAAGAATCCCGGGAAGTTATTGCATCAGCCCAATACCCTGAGACGGAAACGCCTATCACTTCCGTTATGCCAGGATGGGCGGAGCAATCGCCTGATATGTGGTGGGACCATGTGCAGCAGGCTATTATGAAAATGCATGCGCTGCACCAATACAATCCGTACGATATAAGTGCCATCGGTATTGCTTACCAGATGCACGGACTGGTAGCGGTAAATGAAAACCAGGAAGTGCTGTTTGCTTCAATTATCTGGTGCGACAGCCGGGCGGTGGCTATCGGGGAAAAAGCGTTTCACGCAATAGGTGAAGAAAAATGCCTGACGCATTTACTGAATTCACCCGGAAACTTTACAGCCGCAAAGCTTGCCTGGGTAAAGGAGAATGAACCTGCCTTATTTGCCCAAATAGATAAAATTATGCTTCCCGGTGATTTCATTGCCATGAAGCTCACCGGCGAGATAACAACAAGCATCTCTGCATTGTCGGAAGGAATATTCTGGGATTTTAAGCTAAACAAGCTTTCTGACGAAATAATGCAGTATTTTGGTTTCGACGAAGATATCATTCCCGTAGTACAACCCGTATTCGGCTGCCATGGACGGGTAATCACATCTGTAGCCCATCAGTTAACGCTTACACCAGGCATTCCAGTAACGTATAAAGCAGGAGATCAGCCGAATAACGCTTTGTCTCTCAATGTTCTGGAACCCGGCGAAGTTGCTGCTACCGCGGGCACATCGGGCGTTATCTATGGAGTAAGTGACAATCTTACATTTGACAAAGAATCCAGGGTAAACACTTTTGCTCATGTAAATCACTCCGTATTTCAAAACAGGCTGGGGGTATTGTTATGTATCAATGGAACGGGCATCCTTAACCGATGGGTAAAAACTTTGCTTGCACCCCAATTAACCTACGATGATATAAATACGGAGGCCGCTAAAATCAACGCAGGCGCTGATGGATTATGCGTCCTCCCCTTTGGGAACGGCGCGGAACGTATGCTTCAAAACAAATTGGTTGGCGCCCATTTTCATAATATCGACCTTAATTTACATGGTCAGGCGCATATATTCAGGGCCACACAGGAAGGAATCGCGTTTGCCTTTCGGTACGGACTTGATATCATGCGGGAAAACGGAATGAATCCTACCGTTATACGTGCAGGTAAAGCAAATCTCTTTTTAAGTGAGTTATTTATAGAAGCATTTGTAAATGTAACGCAGGTTCCGGTGGAATTATACAAAGCAGACGGTAGTGCCGGGGCAGCTATAGGCGCCGGCATCGGCAATTCTGTTTATAGTTCTGCAAAAGAAGCCTTTAGTGCCTCAAAGCCCGTAAAACTCGTTCTACCTGAAAAAGATTCCCGGTATCATAGTTATTATGACAACTGGTTAACAATTTTAAAAAAACAGATTCAATAGAATACATCTGATGTGAAAGCAACAGGCAACATAGCCTGAAATCAGTATGGCATTCAGTTAAACTAACCGGGTTTACAGAGACTAAGAAATCCTAACGTTCAACTGTCAGGAATTAATTTGTATATATTTATAAACTATAAATCATGTCAAGCATCTTAACTGGTAACAGGGAGTATTTTCAGGGTATTCGACAGATTCAATTTGAAGGCAGGGAATCAAAGAATCCGATGGCGTTTCAATGGTATGATGAAAACAAAGTTGTAGCCGGCAAAACGCTGAAAGAGCATTTCCGGTTTGCCTGCGCTTACTGGCACTCGTTTAACAACGATGGTTCAGATCCTTTTGGAGGAGCTACACACATATTCCCCTGGAGTGCAAATACAGATCCGGTGCAACGGGCAAAAGATAAGATGGACGCTGCTTTCGAATTCATCACTAAAATGAATATACCATTTTACTGTTTCCATGATGTCGATGTTGTTGATTACACAAATGACCTTGCGGAAAATGAGCGAAGGCTTCAGGCCCTGGTTGAATACGCCCGGCAAAAACAGCAGGAAAGCGGTGTAAAGCTGTTGTGGGGAACAGCAAACCTGTTTTCACACATGCGGTATATGAATGGAGCGTCTACGAACCCGGATTTTCATGTGGTGTCTTATGCAGGAGCCCAGGTTAAGATAGCGCTGGATGCCACCATAGCTCTCGGAGGGGAAAATTATGTATTTTGGGGAGGAAGGGAGGGGTACATGAGCTTACTGAATACAAATATGAAACGCGAACAGGAGCATTTGGCCCGGTTTTTACATAGCGCCAGGGATTATGCACGAAAGCAGGGCTTCAAAGGCACGTTTTTTATAGAGCCAAAGCCTGCCGAGCCATCTAAGCATCAATATGATTACGATTGTGCTACCGTAATTGGCTTTTTAAGGCAGTATGACCTGTTGAATGATTTTAAGATCAATATTGAAGTGAATCATGCCACACTCGCCGGCCATACATTTACGCACGAGTTGCAGGTTTCAGCAGATGCCGGGGTATTGGGATCAATTGACGCAAACCGGGGTGATTACCAGAATGGATGGGATACTGATCAGTTTCCCAATAATCTTAATGAACTCACGGAAGCTATGCTGATATTCCTTGAAGCTGGTGGCATGCAGGGAGGAGGCGTGAATTTCGATGCAAAAATCCGAAGAAATTCAACCGATCCTGCAGATCTTTTTTATGCTCATATCGGGGGTATGGATACCTTCGCAAGAGCGTTGATTACCGCAGACGACATTCTGCAGAATTCTGAATATAAACAATTACGTGACAACCGGTATGCGTCATTTGACAATGGAAAAGGCAAAGACTTCGAAGAGGGTAAACTACAACTCGAAGACCTGAGGGATTATGCCTTGGAACACGGTGAGCCTCAGGTACAAAGCGGAAGGCAGGAGTACTTTGAAAATATGATCAACAGGTATATTTAGATCTTATTTTCAATTAGGGTTGATTATCCCGCTTGTCTCACCGGGTACAATGAACAATGTAGAGGATGGTGATTTTGTTGCATCAAGAACAGATGTAGATTCCTGTTAGTTAAACTAAACCCTTAGTTGCCGCTATACTGAAACGTGTAATACATAGAAAGTACATTGATATTGCCATTCATGTGGGATTAATCAATAATATTTTGTCCATATATTAAGCCTTAATGGCTAATTTGCACATGATTAAAGCAATCTCTGAAATTTGATAGGATTGATTTATAACGATTTCGATACATCCGGATCATGTAAATCATCAAGTAAATTCCATTCCTGGTCAATAAATTTATAGAAATACCGTTTCTTTCGAAGGTTACGTTGAAAAAATTTGTTTTAGGATGTTCGGGATGTCGTATCCTGATCTCCAATCGGTAAAAATCTCTAAACAATTTACATGACTATATTAGTTACAGGTGCTGCAGGATTTATTGGTTCTCATTTATGTTCAAAGCTGGTTCAACACGGGCACGCAGTGATTGGTTTGGACAACTTCGACTCCTTTTATCCGAAGGAATTTAAAACATTGAATATCCGCAGGATCGGAGATCCCGATCTGTTTACATTTTATGAAGCGAATATTCAGGATACGAGCGCTCTCCATGAGATATTTAACTCAAATCGCATTGATGTTGTTATTCATTTAGCTGCCAAAGCGGGTGTCCGGCCCTCCATTGAGCGCATAAGTGATTACTATGAAGTAAATGTAAATGGCACTGTTTCTTTGCTGGATAGCATGAAAGCCTTTGACGTTACTAAATTGATCTTTGCTTCTTCTTCATCTGTTTACGGTAACAACTCAAAAGTTCCTTTTTCTGAATCGGACAATGTCGACCATCCAATCTCTCCTTATGCAAGTACGAAAAAAAGTGGTGAGCTGCTCTGTCATGTTTACAGCCACCTGTATAAATTCGATATTACCTGCCTGAGGTTTTTTACGGTTTTCGGGCCGGGGCAAAGGCCTGATCTGGCTATTCATAAATTTACACGGCTGATTGATCAGAATAAGATGATTCCTTTTTTTGGAGATGGTTCTACCGCAAGAGATTATACTTATGTTGATGATATTGTTGAAGGAATCGAATGTGCTTTGAAACACCTGAACGGTTACAACATCTACAATTTGGGAGAATCCAGAGTAGTTACCTTAAAGGAGTTAATCAGGGCCTTGGAGAATGCCATCGGAAAAAAAGCGATGCTTGACATGCTTCCCCCGCAACCCGGCGATGTTCAAACTACTTTTGCGGATATTTCCAGAGCGAGAAATGAAATAGGGTATAATCCGAAGTTTAATCTCGAGATGGGACTGGAACGATTTGTGGAATGGTATTTGAAAAATAAGAGCATTTTATATCCTGAAAAGCAGGTAGCAGGTACGATGGGTGTAAAGTAATTTCATTTAGGCCGTGGGTATTCTTAATCTATAAGGTAAATAATTATGTGTGGTATTTCAGGTTTTTTGCATCATGATGCAGGCAGACAAGCCGGCATGGAAGTGATAAAAAGAATGAATGACCGCATTTCGCACCGTGGCCCTGACGGTGAAGGTTTTTATCACAACCAGAATGTAGCATTGGGGCATAGGCGGTTGGCGATCATCGACCTGAGCACTGGCGAGCAACCTATGTACAGCGCCGATAGAACCATCGCTCTGGTATTCAACGGAGAGATATATAATTACATAGAACTCAGAGAAGAACTTATCCTTCTGGGAAATCATTTTGTTACCACCTCCGACACTGAAGTGATCATACAGGCATACCGCACATGGGGTGTGGATTGCCAGAAACGTTTTAATGGCATGTGGGCGTTCGCATTATGGGATGATGATCTTAAGCGACTGTTCGTCTCACGTGACCGGATGGGCGAGAAGCCATTATACTATTCACAATCAGACAACTCTTTAATTTTTGGCTCCGAGCTAAAGGCTGTTATTGCTTATGGTATTCCTGAAGAGCCAAGGTTAGACATGCTGGAGCTTTATTTTACATTAGGATTTATCCCTTCACCCTACACGTTTTACAAGGGTATCAATCAGCTAATGCCCGGCAAGTGTATACTGGCAGATAGCAGGGGAATGAAAGTTGAAACTTACTGGCACCTCCCGGACATTACGGAGAAGGACCTTGTAAAAGATAAGCAACAGGTTGAAAAAGATTTCAGGCATCTTTTTAATGATGCTGTCAACATCAGGATGAGAAGCGATGTTGCTTTTGGCGCATTCCTGAGCGGTGGTCTGGATTCCTCCTGCGTTGTTGCAACGATGGCAAATTATACATCGAAGCCTGTAGAAACCTTTACCATCGGATTTGAAAATAAGGAGTTCGATGAAAGAACATATGCCAGGCTGGTAGCTGAAAAGTTTCATACAAATCATCACGAACATCTCGTTACGCCTGATAATCTTGATGAAGCGCTGCATAAGATATTACATCATTATGATGAACCCTTCGGAGATCCGTCTGCAATACCAACAGGCTATGTTTCAAAATTTGCGGCCAGCCATGTGAAAATGGTTTTGACCGGCGATGGAGGTGACGAAGTACTTTCAGGATACACCATCTACCAGGGTGAAAGATTTGCCCGCCAGTATCAAATGCTGCCTGCATTTATCCGGCACATGCTTCCTTACCTTGTGAAACATTCTGCCCGTCCTTTCAGGGGAAGCGTTCGTTACAAATTAAACAGGATTGCTAAAGTTTTATCAGCCAGCAATCAGCCATTTCCCAGCAGGCTTTTCTCCAAGCTTACCCGGACTTCCAAGGCCGATTTACACAACTTGCTTCATACGAGTAAGAAACAGGTTTCTTTTGGCGAATTTTATGAAGAAACAATGAAGGGATGCAGGTTTCAGGACCCATTCTATAAACTGATGCACTTTCAATTAAAAGTAACCCTGCCTGATAATATGCTCACCAAAGTTGACCGGATGAGCATGGCTTACTCTATTGAAACAAGAACCCCTTTTTTAGACCACAGGATAGTGGAATTATTATACGGAGTGAACAAGAGTTTAAAAGTGGATGGATACGTCAACAAAATAATTCTACGGAACACCGTTGCTAATGATTCTTTGCCCAGGGAATTATTAACAGCATCCAAAAAAGGATTTGCCGTTCCGTTAAGAGACTGGTTTAAAGAAGATAACCTCGAAACAAAAGTAAGAAGCATCCTTTTTACGAATAATGACGACAATATCTACAATTCACAAGGGATTTCGCAGATAATAAAAGAAAATAAAGAAGGTGTTGTAGACAAGGGAACATTTATTTGGATGACGCTTGTTCTTAAACGGTGGCTCGACGAATTGTCTGTAAAAAACAGTAATCTTTTTTAATACGGCCTTTTCCGTAAATTTTTCAATTAAGCGTTAATAAATTTGAGGCTTAACTGATCTCTCCGGTGTCCTATACAAAACCCATAAAATAACCACCATAAATCAAAGTTTTCGGAAAATAAATGCGAGTATTATTTGTATCAGCTTTTGGCGCCTGGGGCAGACCTGCATCCTACATTCAAAGCCAGTCAGACTCCCTGAAAAGAAACGGGATTAATATCAGCGATTTTTACCTCAGGCACCGTGGCATAGGCGGGTACGTTAAATCGTATTTTGAATTAAAGAAATACCTCAAAACAAATCAGAAATTTGATATCGTCCATGCCCATTTCGGATACACAGCCTTCATAGTGTACCTCACGTCTTACAAAGCGAAGTTTGTAATATCTTTTATGGGTGATGATCTGTATGGCATATTGGACGACAATATGAAACAGACTGCAAAGGGCCGGTTTAATATTGTACTTGCGAGATTCCTGCAATCCAGGGCAGACTGGATAATCGTAAAAAGCAACCGCATGCTTGATTTCATAAAAGATGAATACAAGCAAATAACTACCGTAGTTCCAAATGGTGTAGACTATGAGAAGTTTCCTTTGGTGGAACAGTCTGTTGCAAGAGAAAAATTGAATCTCGATCCATCTCTCAGGTATGTACTTTTTCTTGGCAGCCCAAATGAAAAAAGAAAAAACTTCCAATTGGTAAAAAATGCGTTTGACCTTTTGGCTGACAATAATGCTGTTTTGCTGAACCCTTACCCTGTGGATGGTGAAGACGTGTATTTGTATTTAAATGCCTGCGATGTATTGGTGCTTGCATCAATATTAGAAGGCTCTCCAAATGTTATTAAAGAGGCGCTGGTGTGTAATTGCCCGATCGTAGCAACGGATGTGGGCGATGTTCCTGAAAGAATAAAAGGGGTTGACGGATGTTACCTTGTCGAATTCGACGCCAATGATATGGCAGCAAAAATGAAGCTGGCGCTGTCATTTAATTCGCGAACAAACGGCAGAAATATGTCAGCGTATCTGAAATCGGATAACATTGCTCAAAAGATCATAAATACTTACCACCAGGCCCTGTCGCAAACGCCGCGGATGTAATAAATATTCCCTTTCCCGTTGATATCTCTCCAACCATCCCACTGACGTCTCAGCGTTCGCGCCCCTGCAACCAACTGACTGAGCGAATCCATTTCAGGTTTGGCTTAGCCGCTGCATATCCAAATCGCCGGACCGGACGCCGGCACTTGGAACATAAGGGCACCTATTCAACAGATGCTCACCTGAGAACGTAAACAAATTTAAATTAATAATAATAAAGCTTTGCAGCAAACAGCGGTTTCATGCTGTCTACTTCGTGGTCGGCTAAGCTTCTAACTGATGCAGCGAAGCGCGTGAGCGTTAATACATCGGGGGCTTGCTATAAAATCGTAATGCTGCACATGTTTTACCGTTTTATGACTAATAAATACCACTGGAATTTATTATTTTTAAGGTCAGTACCCGCAAATGTATTATTCCTTTGCTGGCGCTGAATTAATCAAAAATTAACGATATGCCTGCAATTTTACTTCAGCGCCATCTGTTGGCATCGCTGCTATTTTTAATTCTTTTACCCGCAGGGGTATTCGCACAAGGCCACGCGGTTACGGGAAAAATTACTTCAGCAAAAGAGGGTACTCCGTTAGGGAGTGTTTCTGTTAC
Organism: Flavihumibacter sp.; assembly: GCA_041751095.1. Lineage (GTDB taxonomy): Bacteria > Bacteroidota > Bacteroidia > Chitinophagales > Chitinophagaceae > JADCRZ01. The sequence goes on along the minus strand of JBGSYC010000005.1, from coordinate 18,554 downwards.
TGTTAAAGGTTCCACTTCGGGAACGGTAACAGATGAGCAGGGTAACTTCCGCCTTAACGTTCCCGATAACAACAGTACCCTGGTCATCTCCTTCCTGGGTTATACACCCCAGGAAGTTAACGTAAGAAATCGCACTAACCTGGAGATGAGCCTTGAAGAAACAAATCAGAAGTTAGATGAGGTTGTAGTCGTAGGTTATGGGCAACAAAAACGACGGGATGTTACCGGCGCCATTTCTTCCGTTTCCTCAAAAGCATTGAGCGAAGTTCCGGTCAACAGCCCTGCCCAGGCATTACAGGGAAGAGTAGCCGGTTTATATGCAGTAACCCAGGGCTACCGGCCCGGCTCGGATGTAACGATAAGGATCAGGGGTAACCGGTCCTTTTCCGCCGGCAATGATCCGTTGTACGTAGTAGACGGTATTCCGATCAGCGGCGGGTTGAATGATATAAATCCCAATGATATCGAATCCATGGACGTATTAAAAGACGCTTCCGCGACAGCTATTTACGGATCACGTGGCGCCAATGGTGTCATCATCATCACCACACGCAGAGGTAAAACCGGTAAACCACTGGTTACTTACGATGCGTATGTGGGAGTGGTAAAGCCACTGGGCCGGGTTCAAATATTCAATGGAGAAGAATACGCAGAATACAAAAGAGAATCACGCAGGGCTTCGGGAAAATACAGGGATTCCAATAGAGACTCTTCCGACAGGGTACTGTTTGAGCCTGTTGAACAAAGATCATTAGCCGCCGGCAGGTATACAGACTACCAGGACATGATGCTTGAAACAGGCATACAGCAAAGCCACCAGGTAGGTCTATTTGGCGGAAATGAAACCACTAAATATGGATTAACCCTGGGATATTTTGACGATAAAGGGATCATTCCGGTACAGGAATTTACCCGTTATACGCTTCGTATCAATCTGGATCAGCAATTAAACAGGCGCGTGAAATTAGGAGCGTCTATATTGGGGACATACAGCGAAAGAGACGGATTTAATCTTAATCCGTTTGACGATGTGTTGCAGGAAAATCCGTTGGGAGTTCCATACGATTCAGCGGGCACACTGATATTCCTGCCAACTACCGACGGACTGCGTACCAACCCTCTTGCAGAGTTGGTGCCTGGCGCCAATGTGGACAAGAATAAAAGATTCAGGCTTTTTTCGTCCCTGTACGGAGAAGTGGAGATTCTTGATGGCCTTAAGTACCGGCTGAATTTCGGACCGGACTTTATACAAAACAGGAATGGCAGGTTTACCGGCCGTTTTACAAACGCCCGCAGAGGAGGAGATCCGACAGCCTCGAATGCAGAGGATTTTGTAACTTCCTACACGCTGGAAAATATCCTTACCTACAATAAAACATTAAAAGACGTACACTCGCTTAACTTCACTGGGTTGTACAGCGTGCAAACAAGAACAGAAGAGGCTTCAAATAATGCGGTTCAGGGTGTTCCGATTGAAACTATGGAAAATGCTAACGTAAGTGCTGCTCCTATTATTACGGGAGTAGGTAGTTCCTATGAAAAGTGGTCTATTCTGTCTTATATGGCACGTATGAACTATGTATTTGACGGAAGATACTTACTCACGCTTACCGGACGGGCTGATGGTTCTTCGCGGTTTTCCCCTGGTCAGAAATGGGGTTTCTTTCCCTCCATAGCAGTCGGTTGGAATCTCAATAATGAACGTTTTATGCAGAACAGCAGGGTGATCAATCTGCTGAAACTGAGGGCCAGTTTTGGACAAACTGCAAATACGGGTATCAATCCCTACCAGACGCTCGGTGGTTTAACCCGCACAACGTATGCATTTGATAATACCGCAGGTTATGGCTATCGTCCAGGTTTTATTCCTAATGCCAACCTTAAATGGGAGTCCACCGCGTCTGTAAATATTGGCGCCGATTTCGGGTTTTTTAATAACCGGCTTACGGGTTCAGTAGAATGGTACCAGCAAAACACGTCCAACTTATTGCTGCAAAGGCAATTACCGATAACAAGCGGCTTTGCAAGCATACTGGAAAATGTCGGCTCTACCCGGAACACCGGTTATGAAGTAACCCTGTCAAGCATCAACATTGAAGATAGCCGTTCTGCAAATGGCTTTAGCTGGTCTACCGACCTAAACTTTGCCCATAACAAGGAAGAGATTGTGGAACTGTATGGTGGAAAAAAAGACGATGTGGGCAACAGTTGGTTTATCGGCCAGCCGATAAGAGTTATTTATGATTATGAAAAGATCGGCATCTGGCAGGCCGGCGATAAAGACCTTGCAGCCTCCTTTGGTAGCCAGAAGCCTGGCCAGATAAGGATACAAGACCGGAACAGTGATGGCAAGATCAATGCGGCTGACAGGGTCATCCTTGGAAATGATGTTCCTATACTTAGTGGCGGTTTAACCAACAGGTTCGCTTATAAAGGCTTTGACCTAGCCATTTTTATTTTCGCACGGTTTGGAAGCATGATCACCAGCGGCTTTCATGATGGAGCATGGATGCAATTGCAAGGCCGGTATAATAATCTGAAAGTCGACTATTGGACAGAGAAAAATCCTACCAACAAATATCCCCGCCCGGACGAAAATTCAGAAAGACCTATTTACAGCAGTACCCTCCGGTATTTTGACGGTTCCTTTGTAAAGATCAGGAACATTAACCTCGGCTATAACTTACCTGAGGCTGCAGTTAAAAGAATAAGGTTTCAGGGACTTCGATTATATCTGTCCGCGCAACAACCCCTGATTTTTGCGCCATACCGGCAAAAGGAAAAAGGCATAGACCCGGAATATACAAGTGTAAATACACCGGCTACCACCATGTATTCGTTTGGTATAAATGCAAAATTTTAATGGGATAAAACATAGTTTATGAAAAAGTTTTTATTATATTTTTCGGCTTCCGTTCTCTTCTTACTTCCTTCCTGCAAAAAAATGCTTGACGAGGATGTAAAATCCCAGGCAGTTTATAACTACCTGGAAACACCGAACGGATTTGAAGACGCGACCAAAGCTGCTTACGCATCCCTGAAAACATTTTACGGCCAGGAAAGAGGTTTCTCGCTGACGGTGTTCGGTACCGATGTTTATACCATGGGAGCGGACGGCGCTTTCAAATACGTTAACCAGTACACTGCTGAATTAGATGGCCGGGTATCTATTATCAGGGAGATATGGAATGAATTCTATATAGCTATTAATACCTGTAATACGGTAATTGACATGGCTCCGAAGATAGTTGGTGTGACCGATAAAGTTAAGAATACCCGGGTTGCAGAAGCAAGATTCTTAAGGGCACACTATTTCTTTGTACTTACGCAAATGTTCGGGCCGATTCCTCTGCCTTTAGCTGCGAACAGGAGTGTTGTTACAGAAGCCACAAGGGAACCTTTGGATAAGGTGTATGCAGCTATTATTTCTGACCTGGAATTTGCAGCTCAAAATCTCGAAGTGAAGCCCGTAGATTACGGTCGTGCAACAAAAGCTGCCGCTGAACATTTCCTCGCAAAAGTATACCTCACCAAAGCCGGTTCTTCCGCAAAAAAAGCAGATGACTATACAAAGGCTTTAGACTATGCAAAAAAGGTGATCAATAGCTCCGGTCATAAACTATTGCCCGATTTTGCAAAGATATTCGAGCAAGGCAGCGGTGAAAAAAATGAGGAAGTGATCTGGTCGGTTCAAAACACGAGTGATCCAAGAACCAACGGCGAGGGCAACCGGGGACATCTTTACTTCATCATGGAATATGATATACTGCCCGGCTTGCAGCGTGACACCGAAAACGGGCGGCCATTTAAGCGCTTCAGGCCAACCAACTTCACGTTGGATGTCTTATTTAGAGACAGGCTCAACGATACACGTTATGAGAAGAGCTTTAAGCATGTATTTTATGCCAATAATGCAGCAACCATTCCTAAATTGAACGGCGTGCCAAGGTATTCAGTTGGGGATACAGCAATCTGGCTGCCCGGAGTTGAACTGCCTGCCAGCGTTATAAATAGCAAGTCGTATGCGGTGTACACGCCAAGTAAATACTCCCCAAAAATATTTCCTACACTGATCAAATTTTTAGACCCGCTGCGCCCCGACAGAACCTTTGAAACCGGCTCACGTGACTTTCTTGTATCCAGATTGGCAGAAACTTACCTTATTGCCGCCGAAGCCGCCATGTATAGCGGTGATAACACTGCTGCAGCAAACTTTATTAATGCTGTCAGATTACGGGCTGCACGCACAAGCACCGATGGTGGCCAGAATGCTGCTCATCGCACAGCTATGATGGCCACCGCCGCTATGATGAATATCGATTTTATTCTTGACGAAAGGGGCCGTGAGCTATTAGGAGAGATGCATCGCTGGTTCGACCTTGTCCGTACCGGCAAACTGGTTGAAAGAGTTAAAAGATGGAACCCCGACGCGACAGCTATAAAAGATTATCACGTCCTTCGTCCCATTCCCCAGGAACAGATAGACAGGACAACCAGCCCGTTTAAACAGAACACCGGATATTAGTGAGTAGTGAGTAGTTGGTAGTTGGTAGTTGGTAGTGAGGATGATTATTGAAGATCAACAATTCACCCACCCGCCCCTCCCGGGCTATCGTTAGGACACTTCTTTGGTTATTAATAAATTAGATATTGAATCACGTTCTAATGAAACCGTTTTTTACCCCGGGAGGGGTAACATGTCGGTAGAGAAAATTAAATAAGCTTTTTTGCCGGGTAAGGGCAATACGATTGAGCTATTGTAATGGTTTTGAAAAAATACATCGTTCATCATATTCAACTTCAAAGTGATTGGGATAATTGGCATATTCTTCCAGGAATGTTTTTTACAATGATGTTGTTCCTTTTTAATATAATGAACAACATAAAAGCAACCTTTTTAATCTGAGATCGTGCATAAAACCACCCATTCTTACAAAATCCGTGTTATCTTTTATTCTGTTCAATCCGTGATTCAGACAATTGACCGTTGAATGCTTTTGCAGGAGGGATTTTTTTGGAGAAAAAGCACCATAATCTTCTTGCCATCTGAAGGAAGAGTGTGTGAATTTTTGAGTATTTATCCATTCAGATGATTAACCTTTTACCAGCCTCATTAAGTCAGACCAAAAATGATGGGGCATGCGAGCGATTAATTCAGAAAAATTTCATCAATTAACAGCAGCATCTTTTTTTCTTTGGAGGTTTTAGGGTCAGGAAGTATTAACGGGCGCGCTATGATCTTTAAATAGGAGACGGGTTTTGTTTTAAAGGAACTTTCAAATACCTTAATGATATGGTCACTTTCTTTTGCGGGAACCTGGGGCCGGAGTTTACTTAACAACTTCATAGCACCTTTATGCTCACCACCCCAGATTTCGATTTCCGAGGGAGGGTATATGCCTGTTTTTGGCTCTACCATTGTATTCAGTCCTACAGAACTTAAAGGAACCGGTTTCTTAAATTCCAGTACCAGCGCCATATCATAATTTTTAAAGCCTGCCCAATTGTTTGCCCATGCCGGACTGTTAGCATTAAAGGTACCCATCTCACGGTCAAAAAAAGTTTTGGGCCCGTTAGCCTGGTGAACGCTGTTAAGCGGAAAAAGTAATAACATGCTATCTGGCCTAAAGCTGCTTTTGTATAACGTGAATTCAGTCATCTCACTGCCATACCAACCTTCCTTATACGCCCTGGCTTTTATAGTGGTTAAGTTTGACTTCAGAATAGTTTCATTTGTAAATAAGGGTGAGTTAATGCTGTCGGGTTCGGATCCATCCGTAGTAAACCGGATGTCAACACCTTTTATCGCATGCTTTAAATCAAGGGAAAGCTGTTCGGTAAAAATCCTTGAACTGTTCTTTAAGGATGGTGGATTAAGCTGTATGGGATTGCTGCCGTCATCTTTAAATCCGGTAACTATATCAATATTTTTATTCGAATTTTGCAATTGCCGCATCTCAGCGTCTGTTAATCCTGTATTCCATACGGTCAGTTTGTTCAGACTTTTAAAGGAGCGCATTTGCTGAAGCAAATCACGGAAGTTGAGTTTTGTTCCTGAAAGGGATAAGGATTGCAGGTGTTTTAGTGAAGCAAGGTCTTTTAAACCGCCTCCGGTTATGTTCGTAAAGTTCAGGTTTAATGTACGAAGGTTTTCAAATTGTGATACCTGCTTCAGGTCTGCATCTTTTACCGGCATTTTATTAAGTGTGAGTGATACAACCTGCATTCTAACCGGGCTTAATTCCTCTAAAGACTTCACTGAATAAGTGCTCCTGTTAAATATACTTACAGCCAGCGCCGGAGATTCTTTAGAAAGCGCATATACTACGCGGTAATTATTGTTCAGTTTACGGACAATTTCCTGATCAGCCGCTTCAAAATCGAATTCTTCTTCAAACGGCTCAGCAGATTTTAAAAGCGTTGCCGCCAAAACTCTCAGAGAGTCTTTTACCGGCAATTCGATCACCTTTTTATTAAAGTCCCCATGATGTTTAACCCATAAGTGCAATAAGGTAATTTCATCTTCAGTGAGTTGTGCCTTGCCGGCCGGAGGCATGTGTTTTTTTTCTTCTGCGGGCAGGTATATCCGTTTTAAAAGTAAGCTGATCTCGGGATTACCCGGCACAAATAATTTGCCGCTTTTTCCACCTGCAAGGATGGATTCCTTGTCGGTAAGCAGCAGCTTTCCCTTAACTTTATCAGGGTTGTGACAGCTTGCGCATTTCTTTTCCAAAACAGGTTTGACTAAGTCATCAAAAATAATGGCCTGGTCAAAAGGTACCGGGCTTTTCTCCGCAGACGTTACAGGACTTAAAATAAAGTTATCTCCATGAGTGATCGTAGCTCCAAAATGCCCGGCAGCGATCAGGCAAAGGGAAGTAATAATAGCGGCGGCCCTGGCTACCTGCAACCGGTACCAGCCAAGGTGCCTGGACCAATGTATCATTGAGGTAATGAAAACGATGCTTACGCCCGTCCATTTATGCCATTGCAATACAGACCCGGTATATCCTCCTTCCCTCGATAGCAACAACCCCATGATAACGGTGACAGCCGCGGACAAGGCGCCGGTAAGCAATAAATTAGCAGTAAATTTCTGGTAGAAATCCTGGGCAACGTATTCCGGTTTGAACCGGAAATACTCAAGTATCATCGAAAGCAGAATTATGACGATGGGAAAGTGCAACATCATCGGATGCATCCTTCCGAAGGCCTTTAACCAGTACGGAAGTACCAGTAGATTTTCAAACAGCAACAAAAAGATAATGAAGATATTCAGCGTAAATAAAACATGTCCCCCAATAACTTTAAAGCTGCTTTTCATAAGCGAATTACATGAGCTTGCTGCATTCAGTGCGACGGCAGGTAAATTTTTTGTGAAGACCAAAGCAGGTGATAAAAGCCATTAATTTACGTGTTAACTTAGCTGATGATGTCCCTTACCACTTTTCCGGAAACATTTGTCAGGCGATACCTGCGCCCAAGGTGCTTGAAAATAAGCTTCTCATGATCGAGCCCTAACTGGTTTAGAACGGTAGCCTGAAAATCATGCACGTGTACCGGATCTTTAATAACATTATACCCTAATTCGTCGGTTTCGCCATACACGATTCCAGGTTTAATCCCCCCGCCTGCCATCCAGATGCTAAAGCAACGTGGATGGTGATCCCTGCCATAGTTATCGTGGGTTATTTTACCCTGGCTATAGCTGGTTCTTCCGAACTCACCACCCCAGATCACTAATGTTTCATCCAGCAACCCTCTTTGTTTCAGGTCGGTAACCAGTGCCGCAGAAGCCTGGTCAACATCTTTAGCCTGGCTTGCGATTTCCTTTGGAAGATCACCGTGCTGATCCCATCCCTGGTGGTACAATTGTACAAACCGCACTCCGTTTTCTGACAGTTTGCGAGCCAACAGACAGTTAGCGGCATATGTTCCGGGCACCAGGCAGTTGGGCCCGTATAATTTTACAATGTCATCTGGTTCTTTAGAAAGATCCATTGTTTCCGGTACCGCTGTTTGCATACGGTAGGCCATCTCATATTGCTGCACTTTTGTATTTATCTCGGGGTCACCGAATTCCTGGTAAGACAGATGATTCATTTCAGCGAGGTTATCCAGCATCTCCCTGCGATCATGCCTGTCCATACCGGCAGGATCGCTTAAGTAAAGCACAGGGTCTGCGCCATTGCTGAACTGCACACCCTGGTGGATAGAATCCAGGAAGCCATTTGACCACAGCTTGGAATATACACCCTGGCCATTGCCGATACCCCGTGACAGCAAAACCGTAAAGTCAGGAAGGTTTTTATTTTCGCTGCCCAGTCCGTAACTCAGCCACGAACCCATACTGGGCAGGTTGCCCTGTTGAGAACCCGTCTGGAAAAATGTCAGCGCCGGATCATGGTTAATAGCCTCCGTATGCATCGACCGGATGATGCAAAGGTCATCAACAATTTTAGCCGTATATGGAAAGAGATCGCTGATCCAGGCGCCGCTTTGCCCATATTGCTTAAAATTCGTGAAAGATCCGATCAGTGGAAATGATGCCTGTTTGGCGGTCATTCCGGTTAACCGCTGTCCTCCACGCACAGAGGCAGGAAGTTCCGCCCCCTGCATTTCACAAAGTTTAGGCTTGTAGTCAAACGTCTCCAACTGTGAGGGGGCCCCGTTCTGGAATAAATAAATAACCCGTTTGGCTTTAGGAGCAAAATGTGGAACACCGGGCTGATACAATTCATCCTCTATTCCGCCGCTGCGAAAAAGGTCTGGTATCAATAGTGAACCAAATGCGAGGCTGCCAACACCTAAACTTAACCTGGAAAGGAAACGGCGCCGGTTGACATTAAGTCCGTGTTCTAAAATATTCTTTTCCATATCAGGTTTTTGTAATCGTTTCTTCCAGGTTATAAATAGTTACTATTACCTGCATCAGGGCTGCCTGATTTATTGTATCAATGTTCTCTTCCTGCGGAAATTCTCCCACCGATAATAAGCTGGCCGCTTTTTTGGCATTGATGGTTTTCACCTGCTTCCTGTAATAATCCGACAATACCGTTACCTCCTTTTCTCTGGGTTTACGTGAGACTATCATGCGGAAGGCCTTGTATATCTTTTCTTCCGGCCGGCTGTTTTCTTTGAGTAATCTGGCGGCAAATACGCGGGATGCCTCCAGAACGGTTGGGTCATTCATCATTACCAATGCCTGTAACGGAGTATTGGTTTTTAATCGCCTCACCTCACACTGATCCCTGTTGCTGGCATCGAAAATGCTCATAACGGGCGGTGGAACAGTTCTCTTTATAAAAGCATAGACACCTCTGCGGTAAAGGTCTTTACCGTGGTCTTGTTTATAGACGGAAAGCAGGCCGCGCCCTGAAGTGGCGCCTTCCCATAAGCCCGGCGGCTGATACGGTTTAACGCTCGGCCCGCCGATGGTTTTATTAAGCAACCCACTGCTGAACAACACCGCATCTCTGATAAATTCAGCATCGAGCCTGTACCGGGGAGAACGGGCCAGATAAATATTATCCGGATCGGTCTTTAATTTTTCAGGAGTTACTACGGCCGATTGACGGTAGGCAGATGACATTACCATTTGTTTAACCAGCCGTTTGATATCCCAGTCGTGGCTGATGAAATCTACCGCCAGCCAGTCGAGCAACTCAGGATGGGAAGGCAGCTCACCCTGCATGCCAAAATCGCCCGGGGTTTTCACAATGCCTTTACCAAAAAATTGCTGCCACATCTGGTTTACAAAAACACGGGCAGTAAGCGGATTTTTTTTATCGAATAACCATTTAGCCAGTCCTAGCCTGTTTTTCGGATATTCACTGCTAAAAGGAAGGATTGACTGAGGAGTGCCGGGTTCAACCTCTAATCCCGGAGCGTCGTAAGCACCGCGTGTCAGAAGAAATGTTTTCCTGGAGGTATCAAGGTCGCCCATTACAGAGACAATCAACCTGCCGGTATCGGGCTTATTGATAAACGTTAGCACGTTTTTTACATCCTCATCGGTTATCTCCATCAAAGGTTTCTTAGCATAGGTTTCCGGACCGCCAATGACTGATTCTATTCCTTTTTCCCTGACGTTATTGAAAAAGGCAAACATTTGGTAATATTCCTTTTGAGAGAATGGATCATATTTATGGTCGTGGCAGTGTGCGCATTCCAGGGTTACTCCCATAAAAGCCTTTCCAAAAAGATCGTTTCGGTCCGTTACATATGATACACGGTATTCTTCATCCACCACACCACCTTCTTCGGTAATTTTGTGGTTACGGTTGAAACCCGTAGCCAACAGTTGTTCTTTCGTTGAATTGGGTAGCAGGTCACCCGCCAATTGCCAGGTAACAAAATCATCATAATGCATGTTCTTGTTGAAAGCATGTATTACCCAATCCCGCCAGGGCCATTGTGTCCGGTAGCCATCATCCTGGTATCCATGAGAATCTGCATAACGGGCTACGTCAAGCCAGTGTACTGCCATCTTTTCCCCGTAAGCCGGGCTCTTCATTAATTGGTCTACAACTTTTTCGTATGCATTGTCAGATGCGTCTGCGAGGAAAGCATCCATCACCTCCATGGTTGGAGGCAAACCGTTCAGGTCAAAACTCACACGCTTTAATAATCTTTCCTTATCGGCTTCCGGGTTAGGCTTAAGTCCTTTTTCTTCCTGCTTATTTAAAATGAAGTAGTCGATCTCATTCTTTACCCATTGCTTATCAGACACCACAGGCAGGGAGGGTAACTTCGGAGAAACAAATGCCCAATGTTTCTCGTAGGCCGCGCCTTGTTTGATCCATTTTTTTATAAGGCTTACTTCGCGTGCATTTAATTTAAGATTGGAGGATGGTGGCGGCATCAGCATACTGGTATCGGAAGTAGAGATACGAAGAAATACTTCTGATTGTTCCGGTTTACCGGGAACTATCGGGTGTGCTTCCGGGTTATCTTTTAACGCTGTATATACACTGTCGGCAATATCAAGCCTTAAGCTGGCTTCCCTCTTGTTTGCATCCGGGCCGTGACAAGCATAACATTTATCCGAAAGAATGGGGCGTATATCAAAGTTATAGCTGACAACATCGGGTATACGCTCTTCTGCAGCCTGGGTGCGGGAATCAGTGCTACACGCCTGCATGAAACATATCCCGCCGGCAATAATAGCAAGTAAAAAAAATACCCTTTGATTCATATTTTTAAAAGATAGCAAACGATCCGAAATCTTCCGGAAACAATCATCAATAAAGTTACAATTATTTTTGTATCGTTATGGTAGGCGAAGGCAGATACTTAAAGCCATAAATTATCAGCCCTAAGCCACTAACATCCTCGTAAGACCAGGGCATAATCCACAGATGGCCCCATCCCCGTGTTTATAGCAAAACATCCCCAATGGTTCGGCTCCTATGGAGCCGAAGATTTAATGAATAACATTGCTATAAACACGAGGCTCCTATCGGAGCCATTTTAGTCAATACCTTTTTGGGAACACGGAGAACACAGGTTAGTAGCATCTTTAGAATAGGATTGAACAATATCAAGCAAACACAGGTGGCGCCTTACCAACAGCGTCAATTTATATATACACTATTATTAATTAATTGTAAATCAACATCTTCTATAATGGTGTATAATGCTTTTGTTGCATCCAAGAGCAGGATGAATTTGGAATGCACCAGCTTAAAGGCTGCTTTAGATTTGACTAAGTAAACTATTTCTTAAATACTATGTATTATCTCCTTAGTACCCTTTGTTCTGAACAAGCTTTTTGTTATTCCTTATTTCTGCAGTAGGGATCGGGAACAAGAGTTCGCGTTCTTTTAAGGCCGGCCCGTAAGAAAATTTATGACCGACAAAATTATCGAACGCTTTGGTGCTCACATTGAAGGCTTTCCTGAGACGGGCCATGTCAAACCAGGTTTTATTTTCATAGCTTAGTTCGTACCAGCGTTCCCTCCAGACTGCTTCCCGAAATCCTTCTTTGCTCAGCCCGGCGAGGGGCGGCAACTCGGCTCTTCTTCGAATATCATTCACTGCCTTATAAGCATCTGCATTAGGGCCGGATATTTCATTGGATGCCTCAGCAAAAGTCAGCAGCACTTCAGCATAGCGCATTAATGGCCAGTTAAGCGCACTGCTTGTGGTGCTAAGATGTGCCTGGATGTCGAAATGCTTATAAATGTAATACCCACCCAGATCAACGGTTTGATTCCTGTTGTTGCTGAGCGTATAGGTGCGGTAGTAAAATTGTTTTTCCTTAGCCCTTTTATCGCCCGGAGCATAGGATTCTGCAAATTCCTTATTGGCAAATATAGCCCCGGTCTCATCCGAATAAGCCGAAATACCCTGGTTGTAAGGAATAATGGAGGTTTGCCAGTTCGAAGCCAGGATATTGGCCGCGAACTGCACCATAAAAATATTTTCTCCCCTGTTTTTGGTGGCGGGGTTATGCAGGTCATCATAAGAAGCAAACAAGGTATATCTGTTGGCGCTGATCACCTCTTTGGCTTTATCGGCTGCTTTTTGAAAATCTTCTGCCCCTTTTTGCAAAGGAAACCCTGCTATAGTAAGGTATACGCTTGACAATAAAGATTTTACAGCTCCTAAGGTAACACGGCCGGTTACATCTGTAAAGGGCAGTCCGCTCGTCTCTGCCATCATTAAGTCATCTACAATACGTTTATAAATACTTTCCTCGGTAGCCGGGTCAGGATACAAGGTCTCAGAGGATAGGCTAACCGGCTGATCAATCAAAGGCACCTTGCCGAAGATTCGCACGAGATTAAAGTAATAAAAAGCACGGAGGAAGTAAGCCTCTCCCAGGTATTTCTTTTTGAGGGCTTCATCCATACTAATGCCGGGGATTTTAGCAATAGCCAGGTTGGCATTGCCGATGCCGCGGTAACTGCTCACCCACCAGGTGTTGCCATACTCATTGTCGGCGTTGTTGACCAGGTTACGTACATTGATACTGCTTTGTGCCTGGCCTAATTCCGTATTCGCCAGGCCGGTTGCAAATTCCAGCATCATCCAGGGCGCACCGTTGAATCCGCCACCCGTAACAGGCCTTAAACTTTCGTATATTGAGTTCACCGCGCTTTCGGCATGTTCCGGTTTAGTGAAATAATTTTCCATGGTGAAGTTTGACCTGTCAGGTTCTTCCAGAAATTTTTTACACCCAGAACTGTAAATGAACAGCATTCCGAAAAGAAATAACTGAATTGTATTTTTAATCATGTTTTTCATATGCTCGCTTATTAATAAAGATTATAAACCAATATTAAGACCTACCATAAATACTTTGGGCTTGGGATAATCATATAATACCACGCCCTGGTCGAAAGTACCACCGCTGGTAGAAGCTTCCGGATCATAACCGACATATTTAGTAACCAGAAAAAAGTTCTGGGTAGAAACGTAAGCCCTTAAGCGGTTCAGGTGCAGTTTCTGAAGCATAGAAGGTGAGAACCGGTAAGCCAGTACCATATTGCGTCCTCTGATAAAACTGCCATCCTGTACCCGGTCTGAATCCTCGTTAGTATTATAACCGGCTGACACAGGCCGTAGCTGGGCGACATTCGTTTTTTGATTGGCGGGTGTCCATGCGTTTAATACCGTTGCCAGACTGTTGGCTATGCCCTGGCGGTCTTCCGTTGAGTGCTTGGTTCGGAACAGCACATCGTTACCATACATGTATTGCAGGTCTATCGTCAGGTCAAAGTTTTTATAGCGGAAGTTATTGAGAAAGGTGCCGAAGCCGTCAGGAATCCCTTTGCCGATGATCACACGGTCTCGCTGGTTGATTTGGCCATCCTCATTCACATCCTGATATTTGATATCTCCCGGCTTTTTAAGGTATTTGGCCGCTTCCGATTCCTTATCCGCCTCCCAGGTACCTAAATGTACATAGCCAAAGAAAGAACCTACCGGTTCTCCTTCCCGGATAATGCCGGCACCGGAAAAGATATCGGCCCCGCCGGTTAAAGCAATGACCTTGTTTCTGTTCACGGAAATATTAAAAGTGGTATTCCATCCAAAGTCTTTAGTATTAATATTCATTGTATTCAGGCCAAACTCAATACCCCGGTTTTCCATACTGCCGATATTACGGGTAACCGTAGTAAAACCACTGCTGGAAGGCACAGGGGCGCTGAGCAGCATGTCGGTGGTAAGCTTACGGTACAGATCTACTTCTATGGCCACGCGGTTATTAAACAAGCCCAATTCAACACCGGCATCAAGCTGATGCGTTTTTTCCCAACGAAGGTCAGGGTTCGCTAAGCGGTTGATGCCTAAGCCGATGTTGCGGGTTTCGTTAAAAATCACAGAATAATTTCCCAGACCGGCCAGCGCCTGGTAAGCGGTAATCTCCGAGTTGCCGGTAACCCCGTAGCTCGTGCGTAGCTTCAGGTTGGAAATAGCCGGGATGTTGCGGATAAAATCTTCTTCCGACGCCCGCCATGCCAGAGCCGCCGATGGAAAGAAGGCATAACGGTTTTCAGATCCGAATTTCGAGGAGCCGTCCGCCCGCCCGGTAAAGGTTACCAGATACTTCTCTTTCAAGCGGTAATTAACCCTGCCGAAATAAGAATTCAGCCCGTATGCAGTAGTGTTGGAGCTTGGCGCTATAGGGTTTGCCCCGGCCCCGAGATTATTGAACATAAAATAATCGTCCTGGAATCTTTGCGACTGCGCCGTGCTGGTGAACTGGTCTACGTGTTGCCACGATAAACCCAACAACCCATTAAAGGAATGAAGCTGGCCTACCTTTTTATTGTAAGTCAGGTAATTTTCAAACTGCCAGGAATTGTGCCGGGCATTGGTCACGGAAGCGTCGCCGCCCTGGTTTCGGGAAATGTAGTTGAGCGTGCGACCCCCATAATAATCAATCCGTTGATTGATAATATTGGTTCCCAGGGTGGTTCTGAGTTCCAGTCCCGGTGCCAGGGTAATATTGGTATACATATTTCCCAGCATGGTTTGGGTTTTAAGGAGATATTTCCGGTCTTCCAGGATGTTTAAAGGATTGCCACCGCCTTCCATGCCAGGGTAATCTTCATTGCCACCCCAGCGTCCGTCGGGATATTTTACAGGGATAATGGGAAGGGCTTCCAAAACCTGGCGCATGGCAATAATTCCGCCTGCTCCCAGCGGGTCGATCTGGCTTTCATTCTGATCGTTATAACTCAGGGTGCCACCTGCTTTTAACCAGCTTTTGATCTGGCTGTCAAACACAAACCTGCCGGCATAGCGCTTTAACCAGGAGTTTCTGATCAAACCATCTTCATTTCTAAAACCCAGGTAAAGGCCAAAATTGTCTTTGGCATTTCCACCGGTGAAAGATAATTGATGGTTCTGGGTGAGTGCTTTTTGTGTGGCTTCTTTCTGCCAGTCGGTATCATACAGGGGATTGCCATTTGCATCGAAAAGACGCGGGTCGGTTCTTTTTAACTTGGGGTCTTTGTACTTGCCACCTGCCCAGCCTACAGGATCATATTTCTGGGCGTTCTGGTAAGCAATATCTTCTACCATTAAAAATTCTTTGGAATTCAGCAAATCCATTTTTCGTGTCAGCACGCCTATACTCCAATCCGTATCATAGTTTACCTGGCCGCCTTTCTCGCTTCCGCGTTTGGTGGTGACCATAATAACACCATTTGCTCCACGCGCTCCGTAAATAGCTGTGGCCGAAGCGTCTTTAAGCACTTCTATAGATTCGATATCATTGGGGTTGATATAATCAATGGGCGTGCTGCCATTGGCAAGATTGGTTACATTCAGTATAACTCCGTCGATCACATATAGCGGGTTATTGGTAACACTGACGGAGGTATTGCCCCGGATTCTGATATTAGATCTTCCGCCTGGCCTGCCGGAGTTAACCGATACATTAACTCCGGTGATGCGGCCGGCCAAAGCTTGGTTCATCGAGGCTGCAGGCCGTTCCTGCAAGGCGTCGGCCTTCACAGATCCTACAGCTCCGGTCAGGTCAGATTTCCGTTGTACACCGTATCCAACCACCACAACCTGATCTAAGGAAACAGCAGTACTCATCATATTCACCACTAAAGTCAACGGTGCATTGTCTTTAATATATCCTGACAAAGTTTGTGGCTCATAACCCACCGTAGAAAAAGTGAAAGTATAAGGGCCACCTGTAGAAATTCCTGAAAAAGAAAATACTCCGGAACTATCGGTGTCAGTGCCCGATGTAAATTTAGTTTTGGTGTTTCTGATAATGACAGAAACACCAGGCAGGGGTTCATTAGTATTATTTTGAACAATCCCTTTCACGGAGCCGGTACCGGACTGCGCATTTAAATAGGATGAATGGAATAGAAGAGCCAGGAACAGCAGGACAATACAGTTGCTCCTCAATTGCAGGATATAACATTTCATATGACAATCGTTTTTACTGGGGAATGGTTGGCCAGACCAATATACTAACTAATTACAATTTAAATATGGGCGCGGCAAAATTTAGATTGAAAAAGTGCCGGTGCATGCCGGTGCTGTACTCTGCGAAAACTTTGAGAAGAGAATATAAAACGCCGTTAGCTTAATAGCCTCAATGTTTGATTGCGTATCTGCTCCTTCCAATTGTAAGCTTTCACTTTTTTGATATCCGAATTAAAGAGAAGAAACTGCTTTTCTAATTGCCTGTAAGCAGTTTGACATACGGATAATCAAATGTATTTTGTTTAATAGTATAAAGTTCGTTTTACTGATGAGGTGCTGATACTATACCCTTTATAGCATCAATATGTTTCTTTTATAGTGACCCCAACCCGTCTCCCCGCGGAGAGGGGCACAACCCCAGTTATTCTACGCGTTGCGGCGCATTCTTATTATTTTGCGGTACAATAGTGATAAAAATAATAACTTCTAATTGCGTAATAGTTATTATTATTGGGAAACTGTTAACCGGAATTTCTGTTTAAGGCAAGCTGCCCGTCAGTGCTGGTTAGCCCATTATTGTCCGGAATCAGTTCTGGAACTTTAGGCATGGTAAACCATTAATACAGACATAGCCAATTATTCATATATTGCTTTTGTAAGTCGCCGCATAATCCCATAATTAAAACTTAAAAACTTAAATTTTATGAACGAAAACGTTAATAAAGGCGCTTTGTTTAACGGGAGTTGCTTTGCACTCATCACTACGGCCTTTACCTTTTCTATCCGCGCCGGAATCCTCCCTCAATTAGGTGAAGCATTTGGCCTTTCTGCCGAACAACTGGGATTTATCAATTCCATGTGGTTTTTAGGATTTCCTATTTCAATGATTATCGGCGGCCTGGTTTATCATACGTTTGGCCCTAAAAATATTATGATGGTGGCTTTTGTATGTCACACCATCGGAATTTTAATGACCATTTTTGCCGGTGGGTATACAACCTTACTTATCTCCACACTTCTGATTGGCATTGGTAACGGATGTACCGAGGCTGCCTGTAATCCTATGATTGCAGACATGTACTCAGGTGTGAAAATGCAAAAAATGCTCGCCCGGTTTCACATGTGGTTTCCCGGTGGTATACTTGTAGGATCGCTCATCTCCTTCTTCATGACCCGTATGGGTTTTGGATGGGAGGCACAGATGTGGGTTACCATGATTCCAACTGTCATTTACGCTGTTTTGTTTTTCGGGAAAACTTTCCCAAAACCGCAGTTGGAAGAGGCAAACTCACTTGCTGAAAACTTCAGGTCGATGTTAAGCCCGGTTTATATCTTCCTGTTCTGTTGCATGGCTCTTACGGCTATTTCAGAGTTTGGGCCCAGTCAATGGGTAAGTATTGTTTTAGGTGCAAGTGGAGCGGATGCAATGCTGGTTTTAGCTTTAACCTTCGGAGTGTCCGCTATCGGCAGGTTTTTCGCCGGGCCCGTTGTTGGGGCATTGGGTGCCACAGGTGTTTTGCTTGCAGGAGCGATCCTGGCAACCATAGGCATTTATATGTTCAGTACCGTAACCGGCCCCACGGCATATCTGGCAGCTATAGTTTTCGCCCTGGGCATTTGTTATTTCTGGCCGGTAATGATTGGTTCAGTAGCACAAAGAGTTCCCCGGAGCAGCGCCCTGGGTATGTCTATTGTGGGTGGTGTAGGCATGTTCTCTACCTCTATCTTCCAACCTATAATTGGTGGTTGGATTGATAATGCCAGGGCAGAAAACGCATCTAAGGGGCTTACAGGAAGCGAGCTGGAACTGGCCACCGGACAACACGCGTTATTGAATATGATGACCTTCCCGGCGATATTGATCGTACTGTTTACCATATTTTTCTTCTGGCAGAAAAGATCAAAGATGGCCACAGAAAGTGATATGACTATGGCGGCGCATTGATAATTGAAGAAGTCCGGCTGTTACATGCTGCGTCTATATTTTGGTGCAGGTAATTTCTCTTTTTTCCCGGGTTATCTATGCGAATGAGGAAGCGGTAATGAGTCCAGTTCAATTCGGTACGCACTGCGTTCCAAATTGGAAATGCTTCATAAAACGTCCTCATGTTATTGAGATTACGCTCTTCAAATCTCACAAATCCATCTCC
>JBGSYC010000004.1:0-4562 GCA_041751095.1 Flavihumibacter sp. | reverse complement strand
TGAAATATTTACAGCTTCAACACGGGCTCTCATGTTAAAACCATTGTTCATTATCAACTGGACATTTTAGGATAGAATTGACAAGCTAAACGCTCCCAAAGACATTTATCGACGTTCGTTTACAATCTATGTTAGGAGTGTCCCGCCAAAGGAGTGTTTTTACGAGACTGTTGTATAGGCAATATATTTATTCAATATGCCTACCTGCTTGGAGGCAAAAATACATAGCAGTCTGTAAAAGCAACTTTTACGTTTCGTTAACATTCTTTTACTATCCCTCCAACACATCTCAGCACAAAGACTGGTAGGTTTGTTGACACTTGTTGGTATCATGAAAGAAAAAGGATGAACTACTCCCGCGTATATGCTTTGCTCTTAATCTCTGTTTTTCTCACTTCCTGTGGGGGACGAAACCAAACAAACCTACCAAAAGATAATATCAAGTCCGAAATTAAAGATATAGGGCCTAACATAATGGCTCGTAATATAAAAAAAGGCAGAAATGGCACCATTTTGATTGCTGGCCTCAACAACGCATCATTTGGCGATGTTTTTCGATACGATGGAAAATCGTTTACTAATCTTACCAGTAAAATAGGTCAGCACAGATTCCAGGATGTCCTGGAAGATCGACGAGGAAATATTTGGTTCGCTTCTACTGATTCAGGCGTTTATTATGACAACGGGAAATCCACTCAACATTTCACTACCACGGAGGGTCTTGCCCATAGTACAGTCAACTCTATTTATGAAGATAAAGCCGGCATTATTTGGTTCGGTACTGGAGGTGGAGTAAGCCGTTACGATGGAAAATCGTTTCGAAATTTCACTTCTCCGAACGCCCCCCTTTTGTATAAAGAAGGGCATTGGAATCATGATATTCATACAATCCTTGAAGATAAAACAGGGAAATTGTGGGTTGGCACCAGGGGCGACGCCTTTGTGTATGACGGGAAAAAATTTACCACGTTAACCCATAAAGGCGAACCCTTTCTCGGCGTTTGGGCTATAATGGAAGATCGAAAAGGGGCTATTTGGCTCGGCGGTTTCAATGGCTCTAAAGGAGGAAGTCGACCCGGTGGCCTCTATCGCTATGACGGCAGTACCTTTACGAAAGTATCGGACAGAGGTGCTTATGCGATAATCGAAGATAAAAAGGGAAACATCTGGACTACGGGTCCGGTAAATTCTGCTAATTGGACGGTCCAGGCACTTTCCCGTTATGATGCAAAGTCCTTAGATAGTAATGAGCCCACAGTAACCGAAATTATGTCAGGAAAGGCTTTTCTGGGGCTTTCGGAAGCTTCTGATGGAAGTATTTGGTTTGGCGATGCGACTGGCGTGTATCGGTATGATGGAAAGACCATCACGGACTTTTACAATAAAGAGGGTCTGAAAAAATATAGTATAGATACGAAGCAAAGTGTTGTAATATGGAAAGGTTCTAGGCTGCTTGGTGGATGGGAAGGTTCTACGTTTCTTGATGATGGTACCAATACAGGGGACGTCGATATAGTAAAAGGAGAATTGTTGATCGACAACCGTCAGCTGGTGGGCGGTGCCGTTGAAGTCGACATGAATACAATTGAAAATTTTGTTGATCAACGTTCGCTCAATCAATTACCTGCATTTTTTGATGTCAAAAAATTCCCTGTTTCAACATTCGCAATTACGAAGGTTGAAACAGGGAATGATGGAAATACAAAAGTTCCAAATGATGGAAGTATAAGAGTTAATGAAGGAAATATAAAAGTTACAGGGAATCTGACCATGGAAGGTATCACGAAGGCAGTTACTTTTCGAGCCAAAATGCAATTTAAGGACGGAATGGACGGAACTGTCGAGATGAATGGCACGCTGATCATTGATCGAACAGAGTGGGGTATCGATTATGGATCAGAAAAGCACTTTTATCAGTCTGGTGATGCAATTTTGGACGACGTTAAGCTCCTTATGAAAATCGTAGCAAAAAAATAAATAGTTAGCGCTGATTAAAATTGTCGGCGAAAGGAAGCCACCACCGACTTTAAAAGTAAATAGGGTTAGAAATAAGGTGTATAGCTGTTTCTCAAAACGCCCCATTTTTGAAGCAGACACATGAAACTTGCTTCGTCTCTTTGGGGAGAATTTTAGGAGACTCTTTTAATTGATGATTGAAATCCTTCATCCGTCCCTAAAGAAGCCGGGAATCCCAAAAATAGTCCTCGGTTCTAACCAGCTGAACATGCTGACTAAACTCTGGATGTTCGGTATTGATGATGTAGTTGTACTCGTAGATAATGACCGCAGAAGGAACCTTCAGGATCAGACTTTCCTGGCTGGTGTACCAGTTGGACCCAATGGTCTGTAAAGCAGCATAACCCGCCAGAGTTCGCCAGTGGGTAGGCAGCTCTTTGAGTTGAACCGTCCGCATTAGGTAATCATCATCGGCGATAGAGATAACCATCACCTTATAGGAGGATGTGGGCTGAATGGCTCCCCGGTGAACGACCAGTTCCAAAGAGGATAAGGAACGCGATGCACCGGTATAAATAACTTGCTGGCCTTTGGTATTCCACCGATTGGCACTGCCTGATGACCGTAAGCTTTGCGCATGAACGTCTTTACTGATTCGAAATACTTCCATCCCCTACACATTATCACCGTATTCGAGGGCCGTCAACCGATCATCGACAAATTTTATCCCGGTAATCGTATTTAGATAAGCATTGGGGCTCTTGTTGTCAAAATAAAAGTTGGACCGGTTCAACCACTGGTCGAATTCGTTTACCGCGCCAAATACCTGAATGCCGTGCTTGATAAGCGCTAACAGCAGTAGGACCTGTTCCTTGACGTTTTCCTTGAAGGTCGTCGGCGGCTTTTTGTATTCGCGGAAGGTTTTAACGCTCACATTAAGCCAGTCAGAAATGATAGCATCGTTAAAATGGGTTAAGGTCTTAATGGCATTGACATGCTGCCAGTCGACCTCCCTAGTATAGAGCAAGGAAAGAATTTCGCTATCATTAATGTGGCCCGGTACATCAATCAGCAGAAGACTTTGGGGTGATACAGCTCGTTTCATCGGATGTTTGCTTTCGGTATTAGCACAAATTTAGGCAATTTTACCTTCACTGAGAGGAACAATTTCACTTTATGGATAATTTAGCGCATCAAAATGCATAGTACACGCATTGAGTTGGATACATTAAAACCAGGGTTGTTTGAGAATCTGATTCAAGCCGTAAAATACTATTCACCAAGAATACCCTAAACAAGTAGTGGGGTAGGCCTGTCCTGATTAGAAAAAAACAAATTACTTAATCTGGATATAACAGATACTTTGCCCGTATCGCCTTAAACTTTGTCAAGCCCGGCTCCCAGCTTTTTCTGATGTCAGCTTCAGAAACGCCCGCTATTAGCTGCTTTCTAAGTTGATCCGTTCCTATTCGTAAATCAAAGGCCGATACACCGTTGGTTCTGCCCGGATTAAAGAAATTGCCTTTGTCGGGATAAGCCGTATAGAGTTCAATGACCCAGGATAAATTAATCTGACGGCTCTTCCGCAATTGGCTTATGTCATACTTACCAAGGTCGAGACCATAACAAATCGAGTCCCTGTGATTGGGCCGCTCACTCATGCCGGGAATACTGACCGGTTTATAGGAAAAGGAATACTTGCCCTTCAAAGCGGGTGCTCCCAAGATAGTAAATGGCCTGTAAGTGCCCCGGCCTTCATTGATGGCGGTTCCTTCAAACATACATAAGCTTGGAAAAAGTAGTACCGCTTGCTGCGAGTTTAGATTGGGGGAGGGCGGTATGGGCAGTACATAAGGCATATCATGACCATAATTGGCCACTTTTATAATCTTTATATTGCATGGTTTGTTCAGATACCCTTCCCCGTTTACGTATTGGGCAAACTCGCCTATGGTCATGCCATGGGTCATGGGCGTATAATGAATCCCGATAGCTGATTTAAATTTATCATCCGTCATGACCGGCCCGTCGACGACATACCCATTCGGATTGGGCCGGTCAAGAATGAGCAATTCTTTGTTGTTTTCTGAGCACGCTTCCATGACATACTCGAGCGTATTGATATTGGTATAGTAGCGGCAGCCTACGTCCTGAATATCAAATACCATCAGATCGATATCGGCCAGCTGTTCTGGGGTTGGTTTCTCATTTTTGCCATACAACGATATAATTGGAATGCCAGTTTTAGCATCGTTCTCATTGCCTACCGCTGCTCCATTACTGGCATTGCCTCTAAAACCATGCTCCGGTCCGAACACTTTTACAATCTTAATCCCAAGGCTTACCAAACTGTCTACACTGCTTTTCTGGCCGATCATGGAACTCTGATTGGCCACCAGGCCAATTCGTTTTCCTTTTAGATAAGGCAAATAGTTCTCAGTCCGGTCGGCACCCGTAATAATTCCCTTTTTATTGGATGTAGTGTGGATTGAGGATGCAAGTTGCGCTGGCCCTTGATTAGTGCTGATCGCCAGAATCGTAAAAAAAAGTAGGGCAGTAAATTTTATCATTCTAGCCGGTTTATACGCTCTAGTAGTATTTGTGCC
>JBGSYC010000003.1:0-48554 GCA_041751095.1 Flavihumibacter sp. | reverse complement strand
GAGGTCCCGAGCGGATTCGAACCGCTGTAGGAGCTTTTGCAGAGCTCAGCCTAGCCACTCGGCCACAGGACCAGTTTTGAACAGCTGCGAAAATAAGATATTTTTGAATAAGGACTTATATTGCTTTTCTCTTGATCCTTTCATTATACGCGGCTAACCGCACAAGACTTAACCTGTTATACTTTATTATGATACGCATTGCCGAATCGGAGATGATCTTAAACAAACGTGGCGCCATATATCATCTCGATATCCGCCCCGACGAATTAGCCCATACCATAATAACGGTGGGAGACCCCGACCGCGTAAGGCAGGTAAGTAAACATTTTGATACCTTCGAAAACAAGTCCCAACACCGGGAGTTTGTTACCCACACAGGCTATCTCGCTAAAAGAAGAATATCTGTTATATCAACCGGCATCGGTACAGACAACATTGACATCGTAATGAATGAGCTGGATGCCCTCGTGAATATCGACTTTAACACAAGGACAATTAAAAATGAATTAACAACTTTGCAGATCGTCCGCATCGGCACCTCCGGATCGCTTCAAAAGAGTATAGAGGTAGACAGCGTGGTGGCTTCAACTCATGGCCTTGGGATAGACAACCTCCTGAATTTTTACCGTCAGGAAAAAAATACAGAGGAAAAGCAGATAGTGCAGGCCTTTGTTACGCAAACCCAGTTGCATAACCAGTTCTCCCATCCTTATATCAGTAGCTGCAGCGCCTCCCTGCTCAGGCTTTTCATTAAAGACTGCCACCACGGTATAACCGTAACCTGCCCGGGCTTTTATGCGCCCCAGGGACGTATCCTCCGTTTAGGCCTAAGCAACCCCCAACTGATCGACCGCCTCGGTCAATTTAGCTTTGGTCAACACAGGATCGCTAATTTTGAAATGGAAACCGCAGGCATCTACGGTCTTGGAAAAATGCTCGGCCATCATTGCCTGAGCCTTAACTCCATTGTTGTTAACCGGGTCATGCAAAAGTTTTCCACTGATCCCTCTTCAGCAATGGAAAAGTTAATCAGCCAGACGCTTGAAACGATTTGCACGCCTTAAAAAGAAATACTTTGGGTGACTAAACAACCGGATCAACACCGGATAGCATCTTAACATCAATAACTATCTGTCAGATATGGATATTCATTTTTATAAATACCAGGGAACAGGCAACGACTTTGTGATACTGGACAACCGTAGCCACCTGTATTCTTCATTAACCAGGGAAAAGGTTCGCGTCATCTGCGACAGGCGTTTCGGCGTAGGAGCCGACGGATTGATGTTGTTAAACCTTAAAGACGGCTACGACTTCGAAATGATTTATTATAACTCCGATGGTAATGAAAGCAGCATGTGCGGAAACGGCGGTCGATGCCTGGTAAAATTTGCTTCGCAACTGGGCATCCGCAAAGACATGTATAGATTTCTGGCTGTAGACGGATTGCATGAAGCCGAAATTGATGATGATGGGACAGTAAGCCTTAAAATGAAAGACGTTTCAGAAATCCTGAAATACCATAGTGATGCTGTTCTGGACACAGGTTCCCCGCATTACGTAAAAATTGTAAACAATGTTGAGGAAATAAATGTAGTTGAAGCAGGAAGGCTCATCCGGTATAATCATCAATTTATGAAAGAGGGAATTAATGTGAATTTTGTCGAAAACAGAAACGACGACGAAATATATGTCCGGACTTATGAGAGAGGCGTCGAAGATGAAACCCTAAGCTGCGGCACCGGCGTAACCGCAAGCGCCCTGACCTGTTATCATAACGAAGCCGGATTTAATAATGTAGCTGTTATTACAAGAGGAGGCACGCTTAACGTCGAATTCGACCGTTATCATGATGGTACTTTCAGCAATATATGGCTTTGTGGGCCTGCGTTAAGGGTGTTTGAAGGAAATATGACGATCTGAAATCCGGATGGCGTAAGTCATCCGTGTCTTCTGTTCATGATCATACCCACAAAGGCTTTCAGGGCATCCCCGTTATCCTCATTTTTCACAATGAATTGAGCCCGACGACGAAAAGGGCAATTCACCCGCGTACAAAGGAATTGCACCTTTTAACTTAATCCTATATTTGCCTTAAGTGATCCAGTACTTTAAAAATATAAATCAACAGACCGTTGCCACAGATAAACCGGAATCCGGCGTATGGGTCAATGTTTTGCCGCCGCTGAAACAGGAAGAATTCAATGAATTATCAACAGGCCTCGAAATACCCCTCGACTTCCTTACCGATTCTCTTGATATAGACGAGCGTACCCGTTTTGAAGAAGAAGACAATGTTAAGCTCATTGTGATCAAAACACCTACCGAAAATAATTCGTTCAACGAAAGTGACGCCTTTTACATAACCATACCGATCTGTATCATATTAACGCATAACCAGATTGTTACCGTAAACTCGTTTGAGAATGCGGCAATCAAAAAGTTCCTGAGCACCTTCCGCCACCGCCATCCGGATAACCGGAAAATGATGGTGCTGAAAATATTTGAGAAAGTAGTTCAGAACTTCCTTGACCACCTGAAAGAAATCAACCAGCGCAGAAACGTACTGGAACAGAAACTATATGCCAGCAACCGGAACGAACAACTGCTCGACCTGATGCGCGTTCAGAAAAGCCTTGTTTACTTTATCACCGCCCTCCGTTCGAACGAGTTACTGCTGATGAAGCTTGAAAGAACAAACTTTTTGCTGCTCAATGAAGAAGAAAAGGAATTCCTAAACGACCTGATCGTGGATAATTCACAGGCGCTGGAAATGGCGAATATTTACACAAATATTTTAAGCAGCACGCTTGATGCTTACGCGAGCATCATTGCCAATAACCAGAACGACGTTTTAAAACGGTTGTCTGTAATAACTATTGTCCTCACTTTCCCTGTACTGGTAGCAAGTATCTATGGAATGAACGTTCCCATTCCCTACCAGCTGTCGCCGTTTGCCTTTTACATTCCTGTATTGTTATCACTGATCATTTCCCTCGTAATCGGGTGGTTTTTTCTGAGAAAAAAATTATTTTAGGTGACACCCATCCGCAGTAAACTGACTTTTACCTATGAGTGAGCAGCGTTTTAATATCCGGGTTTATGGCATTCTGCTTGGAGAGAACAGGCAGGTATTGGTGAGCGATGAACTGATACGCGGGAAGTATTATACCAAATTTCCGGGAGGTGGACTGGAATTCGGGGAAGGAACCCGTGAATGCCTGAAAAGAGAATATAAGGAAGAGATGAACCTTGAAGTGGAAATTGGAGACCACCTTTACACTACCGATTATTTCCAGCTTTCAGCATTTAATCCCCTGCACCAGATCATCTCCATATATTATTTTGCCAAGGCAATGGAGCCCATAACGTGCCCCTTACGAAACACACCTTTTGACTTTGATGAACAGCAGCTTACAGTCTACAAAGAACAAAATGAGATTGAAACCTTTCGTTTCATTGACTGGGAAGCCTTTTCAGCCGAAATGGTTACTTTACCCATCGATAAGACTGTAGCGGCGTTGCTTAAGTCAACCTTATAGGTTGGCAACCTATAAGGTTGCCAACCAGCCCCTGTTTAACTTTTCAATAAAATCATACACATAATTGCTATTGTTAAAGCAGAGGTTTACCTTTGCCGCAATTAAACAAATATCATAAAGATGTCAACTGTAACAAAATCATCTATCGACTTTAGTCTTAAATCTAAGGTTGCAGACATGCAATTAGCCGATTGGGGAAGAAAAGAGATTAGATTGGCAGAAGCAGAAATGCCAGGATTAATGGCGCTAAGAGAAGAATATGGTCCTACTCAACCGCTAAAAGGAGCCCGTGTTGCAGGATGCCTGCACATGACCATTCAAACAGCAGTATTGATTGAAACATTGGTGGCGCTGGGTGCTGAAGTAAAATGGAGCTCCTGCAATATATTTTCTACCCAGGATCATGCAGCGGCTGCAATTGCCGACGCCGGAATTGGCGTATTTGCCTGGAAAGGGCAGTCGCAGGAAGAAGCTGACTGGTGCATCGAGCAGACTTTATTCTTTGGAAGCGCTGATCGCCCGTTAAACATGATCCTTGATGACGGCGGAGACCTGACAAACATGGTTTTCGATCAATATACCGAACTGATTCAACACATCAGGGGTTTGTCTGAAGAAACAACTACCGGTGTACACCGCCTGTATGAAAGAATGGCCAAAGGCACTTTGCCCGTTCCCGCTTTCAACGTTAATGACAGCGTAACAAAATCCAAGTTTGACAACAAATACGGTTGCCGCGAGTCATGTGTTGACGCCATCCGCCGTGCAACAGATGTAATGATGGCTGGCAAAGTTGCTGTCGTTGGTGGTTACGGCGACGTCGGAAAAGGATCAGCCGATTCCCTGAGAGGTGCAGGTGCACGCGTAATCGTTACTGAGATCGATCCGATTTGTGCTTTACAGGCCGCAATGGACGGATTTGAAGTGAAAAAAATGGCAGATGCTGTAAAAGAAGCTGATATTATCGTTACTGCAAGCGGTTGCCGCGACCTGATAACCGAACAGCATTTTCGTTCAATGAAGGATAAAGCTATTGTTTGTAACATTGGTCACTTTGATATCGAGATCGATATGGCCTGGCTGAATGAAAGCTATGGCCATACAAAAGATACCATCAAACCACAGGTAGACCTGTACAATATCGACGGAAAAGATGTGATTCTTCTTGCAGAAGGCCGCCTGGTTAACCTTGGATGTGCCACCGGTCACCCTTCTTTCGTTATGAGTAACTCATTTACTAACCAAACACTTGCCCAGATTGAATTGTGGACTAACCACAGCAATTATGAAAATAAAGTGTATGTGTTACCAAAACATCTCGATGAAAAAGTTGCACGCCTGCACCTTGCGAAAATCGGTGTTGAACTCGATGAACTTACTACAGCTCAAAGCGACTATTTAGGCATTCCTAAAGACGGTCCATTTAAAACTGATATGTACCGCTACTAAATTCACCCGAATACATAACAAACCCGCTTCATCATGGATAAACCGTGTGAAGCGGGTTTATTGCGTAAAAAAGGCGCCAAATGGTATTTACCTTTTAACGCCTGAAATTCTTTCCAGTACAGCTAACTTCCCGCTTCTACCTGAACCATCTGCAGCAAACAGGCTTACAATGTTATTGCATCCCTCACCAGTTTACCAGACTTATCAAAGAACAGGTATCTTTTCTCAATATCATTTTTCCTTACCAACATGCGATATTGCCCGTCACCTTCCTTCTTTTCAAGAAAACTCGTTTCCCTTACCTCCCAGTCGGTAAACTTGCTTTTGCTAAAACCCTCCTTTACCGCTTCCGGCAGTTTGTCCTGATCTAATGTTTTTACAGTTTCCTGCCATTCGCCACTGCTGTTAAACCGCGCTTCATGCTTTGTCCCATTCAACTGGAAATTTGCCTGAAAAACAGTTAACTTATCTTTCCATTCAACACCGTTGGCCTCCGGGTATTTTTCCTTAAAAGCATCGGTTACCTCAGCAGGAATTTTTCTGATCTGTGCATCAGCAGCAGCGTAAGAAAGCAGCAGTACTGACGCAAAAATGGCGGTGATGATTCGTTTCATAAATAAACTATTTTCTTAAAAAATTTAAAATACCATGCCAGTATTTATACAGGCATGTAAACATACTGTATTCACATATGACCTCCCGTTCGGAAAATGTTAAAGTAACAGGCAGGGGAGCATTCCTGTTAAATCCGTCTACGGATCATATCTATCATTGCTTACCCGCTACAACGATTACAATTTCCCCTTTTACGGTTTTATCTTTATAATAATTATGCACTTCCTCAAGGGTGCCCCTTTTGTTTTCTTCAAACATTTTGGTCAGCTCACGGCTGACCGCGCAGGAACGTCCGGGATCGAAATAGGTCATAAAATCCATCAGCGTTTTTACCAGCCGCATGGGTGATTCATAAAATACCATGGTGCGTTCTTCAGCGGCTAACTGTTTTAACATGGTTTGCCTTCCCTTCTTTATTGGCAGAAACCCTTCGAACGTAAAGCGGCTGATAGGAAGCGCGCTATTCACCAAAGCCGGAACAAAGGCCGTGGCGCCTGGTAAGCATTCCACCTTGATATCATTTTTAACGCATTCCCTTACCAGTAGAAAAGCCGGATCAGAAATGCCCGGGGTTCCCGCATCAGTTAGCATTGCCATGGTCTTTCCCTGCAGCAATTGATCAACAAGGTGTTGTAATATCTTGTGCTCGTTGTGCTGGTGGTATGGAGATAACGGTTTGTTGATCTGGTAATGGTTGAGAAGCTTTGAAGATGTGCGGGTGTCTTCAGCCAGTATGAGATCAACCTTTTTAAGGATATCAATTGCCCTGAACGTAATATCCTGCAGGTTACCAATGGGAGAAGGAACGAGATAAAGCATTTATAGCGGCAATGAAAATTTACGTTGCGTGTGTGTATGTGGGGTTGAAGAACTATTATCAGGTAAAATCGCAATGATCATATCAGGGTGCGTTGCTACATCACAGCTACTTCAAAATATTCCATCACCGGGTTGGCAAGTAACTTTCCTGAAGCTTCTTCAGCTATCCGCCTGGCATCGTTTTCTGATGAGGCTTCTATGGTCAGGACTATATTTTTGCCTATACGAACGTCGTTGATTTCTTTTAAGCCAAGGTTTTCCAGGCCTCCCCTGACCGCTTTTCCCTGTGGGTCCAATAACTCTTTCAAGGGCATTACTTTGATCTGAACTGTATAGATCATGGTTTATTTTTATAGATAAGTTTCTTAGAAAGATCAACTCCGCTTTGCCTGGTTCTGTTGGTTTTTCCGGGCATAAAGCAAAGATATAATTATATAAAAAAAGAAGGTTAAAGGTACCGCCAGCCATTTTAAAATAAATGATGTTATAATCGCTACCAATACCACTAAGATTTTGGGAAGATTATTTTTCAAGCTATAATCATTAAACTTGAAGGACAGCAGCGGCAATGTACTCACCATTAAATAAGATAGTAAAACGATTAAGAAATACAGGAACCATTTGTTCAAAATCAACGTGTTGAGGTTGAAATAATTGTAGAGGAGGATCAATGGCAGTGAGGCTGCTACCAGCCCGGCTGCAGGTATGGGAACACCTTTAAACCCCGGTTCATCAGCATTGGCGGTATTAAACCTGGCAAGGCGCCAGGCTCCGGCACAGGGAAAAATAACGGCCGGCAATAGTACCCACATGCTGATGTCTAAACCGTTTACCTGTTGAATATAGCTGATTCTCAGAAGCTGATAAAGGATCAGCCCCGGGGCAACTCCGAAACTCACAACATCTGCTAATGAATCAAGGTCTTTGCCCATAGCAGACTGTGCATGAAACAATCTGGCAACAAATCCATCCAGGAAATCAACAATTGCGGCTATGCCGATACAAATGGCGCCCCACCATATCTTTTCAGGCAGGTTAATTGACGCTTCACCCCCGTTTAATACAACCAGCGTTTCACCGGTTTGTAAAATCATCACAATGGCAATACATCCGAATACGAGATTAAGCAGCGTAAATAAATTAGGTATTTGTTTCATCTCCCGGGAGCCGTGTTTGAATGTTACTGTTCACCATCTTAGTAAAATCAGAAACCGGAAATTAAGATCATTTAAACCATTTATGCGGATTATTTAGCCATGCATCTTTCAATATCTTCCGCCTTTACCGGTATATTCTTAAAAAGGTCATCGTTTCCGCTTTCCGTAATCCGCACATTATTTTCTATCCTTACTCCCATCTGCTCTTCTTCTATATAAATTCCCGGCTCAATGGTAAATACCATTCCTGGCAAAATTGGCTCTGAGCGTGTGCCCAGGTCATGCACGTCTATCCCAAGGTGATGCGATATCCCATGATACAGGTATTTTCTGTAGGCCCTGTTTAAAGGGTCTTCGTTATTTACATCCGACTCACTAAGCAATCCGATCTTAGAGAATATCCTGGTAGCCTCCTCCCCCACCTGATCGGTGTATCTGATAATGGCAATTCCAGGTTTCAGGATGGATTTGGCATACTCATGCAGTTGAAGGCATGCATTGTACACCTCCTTTTGCCGCGCGGTGAATTTTCCATTCACAGGTACCGTTCTTGAAAGATCGGCGCAGTAACCGCCGTACTCAGCACCAAAGTCCATTAATACCATTTCGCCATCTTTACATTCCTGGTTATTGCTTACATAATGTAAGGTCCGGGCACGGTCGCCAGATGCGATAATACTTCCGTAAGCCGGGCCGGTAGCCCGGTTTCGAAGAAATTCGTGATACAGTTCGGCCTCTATTTCAAACTCAAATACACCTGGCCTGATAAAACCCAGCACGCGGCGGAAGGCTTTCTCCGTAATGTTTACGGCGTGCTGCATCACCTCCACCTCGAGGCTGGTTTTAATGGATCTCAGGTCTTTTAAGATTTTTGCACTTCGGCTGTACTGGTGCATAGGGTAGCGCTTTCTCATCTCTTCAGCATAGCGGTAATCTCTGGCAGGCACCAGGTTTCCCTTACGGTCGTTTTCATTTGTATTGAGGTAAATGGTATCAGCGCTATGGATCCATGGCTGTAACAATGCATCGAGGTTGTCTAACCAAACGATCGTTTTTATACCCGATATCCCTTCGGCTTCATTTGCCCTCAGCCGGGGCCCGTCCCATTTTTCTTTGGCTTCATTTGGCCGCAGGAGTACCAGCACTTCCCGGTATTTCTCTTCGGAATTACCCGGAAAAAGGATCAGCATCGTTTCTTCCTGAACTACCCCGGTGAGCCAGTACAAGTCAGAATTTTGCCGGAAAGGATACACCTGGTCGCCATTAGCCGGCATCTCATCATTACTGTTGAATATAGCGATCGCGTTTTTATCAAGACGTTCGATAAAACGCTTCCGGTTTTGAATGAATATCTCAGGATTTAACGGGAGGTATTTCATGATTCTGATTGGTTGGAATGGCAAATCGATGATCCCTTATCGGTATTAGACATTATTATTACTGGTCATTATAAAAATGCAAGATATTTAAAATATCCGCCTGAACGTTGAGGAAGTTACAAACGAGCGGGCCCACTTCGAAGATTTCTAAACACAGATATGCCTTTCATTAAACATTTAGAAAATGTATGATTTCGGTCGATTCTTTTAGACAAAATTTAATATTTATGTTTGTTGTCATATAATCATTCCCCGTATGGCCATTCCTGTAATCTCACTGTCTTCGGAAAAACTGGTAAAGCTTGGACTTCAGGTTTCCAGTACCATTCACTACCAGTTAAGTGCCGGTGAGTTGATGCAGGATGCTCTCAGAACGGGTGAAGGTATTTGCAGCGATAGCGGTGCTCTCGTCGTCAGCACCGGTGAATTTACAGGCCGCAGCCCGAAGGACAAATTCATCGTTAAAGACCAGGTAACCGCAAACACGATCGACTGGAATGATATCAACATTCCCCTCGATGAAAAGTATTTTCATATCATTCATCAGAAGATCACTGGTTACCTGAATGACTGCGCTGAACTCTGGGTGCGCGATTGTTTTGTATGCGCTGATCCGCGCTACCGTATAAATGTCAGGGTAGTGAATGACAAGCCATGGAGCAATCTATTTGCATGCAACATGTTTCTACGTCCAGAGGCGGAGGACCTTGAAGATTTCATTGCCGAATGGCATATCCTTTCAGCCCCGGGGTTAAAACTTGATCCCGAGGAATGCGGCACGAGGCAGCATAACGCCACCGTAATCAGCTTCAGGCATAAAACAGTTCTCATCGCCGGCACAGGGTATACCGGCGAAATGAAAAAGGGAATGTTTACCATCCTCAATTATCTGTTGCCACATGAGCATGATGTTTTAAGCATGCATTGTTCCGCCAATTCCGGGCAGGGCGGAGATACCGCCATTTTTTTCGGTTTAAGCGGAACGGGTAAAACCACCTTAAGCTCAGACCCTTCAAGAAGTCTTATTGGTGACGATGAACATGGATGGAGCGATGAGGGAATTTTTAATTTTGAAGGCGGGTGTTACGCAAAAACGATCGGGCTGAGCGAAGAAAAAGAACCCGATATCTTCAATGCGATCCGGTCAGGGGCACTGGTGGAAAACGTTACTTTTTTTCCAGGTACAACCAGGATTAATTTCGCCGATGGCTTCGTTACGGAAAACTCGCGTGTTTCATACCCGCTTCATTTCATAAACAATGCGGCCGAACCTTCCATAGGAAATACTCCCCGGAATATTTTCTTTTTAACCTGTGATGCTTCAGGAGTTCTACCGCCCATTTCCAAATTAACCCCCGGCCAGGCAATGTACCAGTTTATTTCGGGGTATACAGCAAAAGTGGCGGGTACCGAAACAGGTATAACAGAACCCAAACTTGTGTTCAGCGCCTGCTTCGGTGCTCCTTTTTTACCGCTCCATCCCGGCATGTACGCAGAAATGCTTGGCAGAAAAATGAAAGAGCATGATGTAAAGATATGGATGGTGAATACCGGCTGGACGGGAGGCCAGCTCGGCACCGGAACACGGATCAAGCTGTCTTTAACGAGAGCGATGATCGCTGCAGCACTGGAAGGTAAACTCGATAGTGCTGCATTTGAAACACATCCGCCCTTCGGATTTGCCATTCCTTTAAGTTGTCCTGGCGTGCCTTCTGCTTTGCTTAACCCGAAAAACACATGGGAAGATCAAAACGCTTACGATGAAACCGCACGCAAACTGGCCAGTTTATACAGGAAGAACTTTGAAAAATATGCTGCCGGTGTAGGCGGAGAAATCCTGTCGGCAGCTCCCGGAGTGTAAACAACCACTTTCACTCTTGCTTGTCATGTAAACTCCGCCGGCTTTCCGGCGGAGTTGTTTGTTTAGGAAACGAAAGGAAATTCCAGGTTCTTACTTCAGATTGCCGCTTGCAGATGTAAAGACCTGCAGATAAGACCGTTTACAAACATTAAGAATTTTTTTATAGTTCAGGCAGGCAAAGAAGCGTTTTAAATTATATTTTCACTGCATGTTATTTCGCTTATTGATGATTGCTTTGGTGTGCCTGTCTTCTTCCGTTCCCCAGAACAGCAACGGATACATTCAGTGGCAATCCTTACGACGGTTAACCTGGGGTGACTTCAAGGCGGCTCCGCCTGCCAATGCGTCGAACGCTGCCCTGACCAGCAGCAATATCCTGATAAAATTCAGCACAGATGGCGAAACGCTCAAGTATGAGATCAGCTGCAACTTTGATCCGAACACGTCATGGGGAAGGGTAAAAAATGATCACATTCTTTCACACGAACAGGGCCATTTTGATATTGCAGAATTACATGCAAGAAAGCTTAACAAGGCTTTAAAGGCTTACCGTTTACGCGCCAGTTCAGTAAGCAAAGATATCAATGCGATTTACCAGGCAACAATGGACGAATTGTTGAAAATGCAGGCACAGTACGATCAGGAAACGGATTACTCCCGCAATGTTATTCAGCAAAAAGCCTGGCTGGTAAAAATTGATAATAATATGGCAGGCTTACAGCAATACGCCAATTATCACCAATCCAGTTCCTGACGCAGATCATCGATTCAGAGGATGTATGTCTATGTAAATGATTGAAATTAGAACAATCCGTATATCTGTGAATCTATCTTGCGGATGATATCGCCCAGGTGTTCTTCGTCTTCAGCGAACTTATTCTTATCTACATCAATAACAAGCAATGAGCCTTCATTGTAGCTTTCAGTCCATTTATTGTAAAAATCGTTCAGCCGTTTAAGGTAATCGAGGCGGATATTCTCTTCATATTCACGTCCCCGTTTTTGTATTTGTGCCACCAGGGTAGGAACTGAAGCTTTAAGGTAAATAAGCAAATCCGGAGGCTGCACCATTTTTTTCAGGGTTTCAAAAAACTGGAAATAGTTTGAAAAATCGCGTTTACTCATCAGACCCATTTCATGCAGGTTCGGTGCAAAGATGTGAGCATCTTCAAAAATGGTTCTGTCCTGTATAACAGTCTCTGTTCCCTTATATATTTCAAGCAACTGGTTAAGGCGGCTGTTCAGAAAATAAATCTGAAGGTTAAAGCTCCAGCGTGGCATATCGTCGTAAAAATCATTGAGGTAAGGATTGTGGTCTACGTCTTCAAACTGAGGTATCCATTTATAATGCTTGCTCAACATTTCCGTTAAGGTGGTCTTTCCTGCGCCAATATTTCCGGCAACAGCAATATGCTTAGGTTTTTTACTCTTTGCCATCATTAAATATAAAGTCTAAACAAGAGAATGAAAAATCTAAATAAGTCACTGATGATGTGAGAATAACGGAATGTAAACAATTGATAAGCTGTTCCTTTCCCATTGACAATTTTCTCTCTTAGTTTGAGGTTGCCGCGTTGCGAACCTTTCTTTTTTCAGAAGCGTTCAGCATCGTGTTGAAAGTATTGAAAGCACCTGTTTCCAATCCCTGGTCAAAAATAGTTTAATCCCATTGCTTCCCTGACCAGTTGCATGGTTGCCCTTGCACTCGTTCTTGCTTTTTCTGCACCACTTTCCATAACATCCTGTAAATACTTTTCGCGGGACAGCATTGAATTAACCTGTTGCCGGATTGGTGAAATAAATTTGACCATATCATCCGCCAATTGTTTCTTCATATCACCATAACGTATTGCGCAATTGTTGTAATCTTCTTCAAACTTTTCTGATACGTCCTTCTGACTTACCAAATTCATCAGCACGAACAGGTTTTGGATATAGTCGGGTTTAGCAGCATTTTCTTCAACAGGGCCGCTGTCGGTTTTTGCTTTCATTACTTTTTTGCGGATCTCGTCATCTTCATCTGCCAGATAAAGGGTGGCATATTGATTTTCACTCTTACTCATTTTTCCCGCGCCGTCCAGGCTTGGAACCTTTACAAGT
This sequence comes from Flavihumibacter sp., assembly GCA_041751095.1. Classification (GTDB taxonomy): domain Bacteria; phylum Bacteroidota; class Bacteroidia; order Chitinophagales; family Chitinophagaceae; genus JADCRZ01. The sequence continues at coordinate 35,632 of JBGSYC010000003.1, read as the reverse complement.
GAAGCGCCATAATTGAATGCCACGGGCAGCGGAAAAACTTCAGCATAGCGGTGATTAAACCGGGTCGCAAATGTCCGGGCCATTTCGAGGTGCTGTTCCTGGTCCTTACCAACAGGAACGAGGGAAGCCCGGTGAAGAATAATGTCGGCGGCCTGCAATACAGGATAGGTCAGCAGCCCGGCGTTTACATTCTGAGGTTGCAGGCGAACCTTATCTTTAAAAGTTGTTGTTTTCTCGAGCTCACCTGTATAAGCAAGCATGTTTAAATACAGGTAAAGCTCCGAAGTTTCGTAAACATGGCTTTGGCAGTACAGCGCTACTTTTTCCGGATTAAGGCCGCAGGCGATATATTCTGCTGTTACCTGGTGAATATTTCTTTTAAGAGCTCTTGTATCGGGATGTGTTGTTAAAGAATGGAGGTCAGCTACCATAAAATAGCATTCAAATTCTTCCTGCATGCGGACATAGTTAAGTACTGCCCCAAAATAATTACCCAGGTGCAAATAACCCGTGGGGCGTATGCCACTCATTACAATTTGTTTACTACTGGCCATAATGCGGCGAAGATAAGAATTGTTTGAAGTCAGATTAACCTATCAGATTTAAACCAGACTACCAGCGAACATAAAATTACTTTTAGTCCAACCTGAATCCGTTTCGTTTACCCCTGACCGTTCCTCCCCTTTATAGACCTAAAATCATCGAGGAAGCAGTATTCCGGCCGGCAAACTCTTTTGCGGCGCAGCATGTATAAAGTCTTTGTATTCAACCTCTGTTGGAATTGTTGCCTGTGTTAGTCACGGCCCCGGGGTTTTTCCCAGGATTACTGTACGGCTCCATAGGAGCCACGTGAAGATTACGCGGCTCCTATGGAGCCGAAGAATTAATTAATAACATTGCTATAAACACGAGGCTCCTATCGGAGCCAATACCATATTGAAACATGAAGTCACAGGTTATTAGGCGCTTAGGCGCTTAGGCGCAAACATCTAAACTTTTTTTTAGATAATTTTTTAGCCCTTAGAAAAGAAGGATCACTAAGAACACGACGAACCACGGAGGACACTGCGTTACGCTTTGTGTTCGTGCCTCCTTTGTGTTCTCTTCGTGTTCCCTAAGCAAGGGTACGATCAGGAAGTTCACCCCTAAAGAGGTTTATTTTCCAAAGGAAAATTCGTAGCATCTTTAGGATAGGATTGAACAATATCACGCAAACACAGGTGGCGCCTTACCAACAGCGACAAATTGAAATGCATCCCGGCGAATCATTCAAAGCCAATTCATTGTAAACCTTTATTTTTGTTTGATAGTTGTAAATTATGGAAGTAACAGATGAAATGATCAAAAACCTGGCTGAGTTAAGCAGGTTAAGCTTCAACGAGCAGGAAAAGGAGGAGATAAAAAAAGACCTGCAGCGGATGATCAGTTTCGTTGAAAAGTTAAACGAGATAGATACGACAAACGTAGAGCCATTATTGCACATGACCGAAAACACGGACGTTTACCGCGAAGACAAGGTGCAGGGCTCTATGTCGAAAGCAGAGGCGCTCGAGAATGCACCGCTTGCCGATGATAACTATTTTAAAGTGCCTAAAGTGATCAGGAATCCTTCTTCAGACGCGGGGGCTAAAAATTAATATATGAATTCACCGATCATCCATCTCGAAAATATTGTGAAAAGGTATTACATGGGCAAACAGGCGCTCACAGTATTAAAAGGCCTTAACATTGACATTTATCGAAATGAATATGTTGCACTGATGGGACCGTCCGGTTCCGGTAAAAGCACGCTGATGAATATCATCGGATGCCTCGATTCTCCCTCTGAAGGCACGTATATTCTAAACAATCAGGATGTAAGTAAAATGCACGACAACGACCTCGCTGAGGTAAGAAACCAGGAAATTGGTTTTGTATTTCAGCAATTTAACCTGCTGCCGCGTTTGACTGCCGCTGAGAATGTTGCACTGCCCCTGGTCTATGCCGGAATCGCAAAAAAACAGCGACTGGAGATGGCCCGGAATGTGCTTGAAAAAGTAAGCCTTTCAGACAGGGGCCACCATAAACCAAATGAATTAAGCGGAGGCCAATGTCAGCGTGTAGCGATTGCAAGGGCCCTGATCAATAATCCGTCTATAATCCTGGCAGATGAACCTACTGGTAACCTCGATAGTAAAACGTCGCTGGAGATAATGGATATCTTTAGCGCTATCCAGGCCGCGGGCAATACAGTAGTGCTGGTTACCCATGAAGAAGATATCGCTAATTATGCACACCGCATTGTCCGCCTGAGAGACGGCATCATTGAAAGTGACCGTAAAAAGAACACGGCAACCGTACATTTATAAACGTGATAAAACTTCTTAACCGCATATACCCTCTGCGAATGGACGATGTGATGCGCTGTGGAGGGAAGTTGCAGCATTTCCTTTTCATTCTTCCGGCGGTTAATCAAACTAATCATTGGCTTTATTGTTTGTCAACTACAAGTCTCAAAATTCGATTCAGTTAAGTAAATGCATGCCGGCTAAAATTTATACTAAAACGGGCGACCTGGGTAAAACCAGCCTGATCGGCGGAACAAAGGTTCCTAAAAGCCATATTCGTATCGAAACATATGGAACAATAGATGAATTGAATTCTTATATAGGGGTGGTAGGCGACAATATGCCTGATGAACATGCCAGGAGCACACTTAAAGAAATTCAGGACAGGTTGTTTACCATTGGGTCTTCACTGGCTTGCGATCCGGATAGGGAACCTCTAATGAAGATACCCGATTTAAAAGAGTCAGACATCACTTTCCTTGAGCGGGAAATAGATACCATGCAGGATGCTTTGCCGCCGATGAAATTCTTTGTGCTTCCCGGAGGTCATTTTGCTGTTTCCATTACACATGTAGCAAGATGTGTATGCCGCCGGGTAGAGCGCCTGTGTGTAAATATGCAGGAACATGAATTGTTTGTAGAACCGCTGATCATTAAATACCTTAACCGCCTCAGTGATTATCTTTTCGTTTTATCAAGATATACCGGGCACCTGTTGAATGTGCCCGAAATTCCCTGGAAGCCGAGGGTGTAGAGGGCTGTCAGCTGTCAGCTATCAGTTATCAGCTGTCAGCTGTCGGCTATTATTATTTACGTCAAAACCATTATTAAAACACAGGCACTGCCGATAGCCGATAGCTGACAGCTGATACCTCATACCTCATACCCCCTTACAACATCTTCAAATACTCAATCACCGCCCTGCGTTCCCTGTCTGTCAGTTTATCTCCAAAATAATGGCCGTAATTACCATATCCCCGGAGATCGGTATTATAGACTGTTGTACCGCCGGGCTGATCATGCTCCTTGTATTCCCATCCCAAACTTTCATAATTATATTTTGGAGAATCAAAATCCCTGCTCCAGTAAGTCGGACGTATCCTGCTGTTCAGCAGTGCTTCTATCGTTGGTACAGAACCGTTATGAAGGTAAGGGGCGGTTATCCACACGCCATCGAGAGGAGGTGCCACATAACCGCGGGAAGGCTGCAGCCTGGCTGGATGATCACCTTTAGAAAACCAGCTGTTGTTGAACCATTTTACAAATTGAGGGTTTTGAAAATTACTGGCATACAAAAAGGAATCTGTTTTAATAACCGTTTCCGGCACCAGCAGGTTGGGGTATTCCTCTTTTTCACCATATTTGCCATGACACTTAGAACAGTTCTTTTCAAACAGGGCTTTGCCCTGGTTTGCCAGTGATTTATTTACAGGTAAAGGATACGGTGGCGATTTTAACGACCGGATATACGCAAGTACATGGTTGATATGATTATCAACTTCGCGGGATTCGGTCGTATCACTTACTGTGAGAAGGTTTGAAGCCATCAGGAACCTGCCAAAATCACCCCGGCCGAAACCATTGTAAAACATCGCATTCTTCTTTTTCAACAGCCACCACGCAGGGACATCAGTAGGAATGACCTCGTCAGGTATATCCATGTTTGGCTTTTCCACCCATTTAAAGGTAACCGGATCACGGTGGGCAACCAATATCGCGGCAAGGCGGTCAGCAGCATTAACGCCACGTACCTGCGTTGTCAGATAAGGCCCTATGGTTTTTGTAACATTCAAAAATGCCTTTGAAGCTTCATACTTTTGAGGCGCATTTTTCTTTAGCATATTCTCCATCACTGTAAGCGCCTGGGAGTTAAATCTCCGGGTGTCTGAAAAATCAATAAAGGTATTACCAAGGCCGATATACAATGTACTGTCGAAAACCTGCGCGTGGCACTGCATACAATTAGGTGCGACCACGTTTTCCCCATTCGATGCTTTAACAACCGTATACTCGTGGCTTACATTCGCATTGAGTCCCTCGCGTTCGAGGTATTTCTTTTTCAATTTACCGATGCCAATAAGAAAAAAATCATACGGAATTCCTCCCTTGACATAATCTCCCGTTGTAAGGTACCGGTAGCCTTCCGCGGCATTGCCGTCGCGCTGCGGGCTTGCCGGGATGAAAACGGGCTTATCTCCTTCAAACCGGGTTATCCGGGTAAAAGCAAAACAGGTAATAATGATTATTGTTATCCCGATACTCAATTTCATAAACACACATAATTAGCAATGATAAAAATAAGGAAGCTTATCGGAGCCTTTGGAGGGGATCAAATAAATTTATCTTAATCTTTTCCTGTCCCTGCCTTGCCATATACTTCGAGCATTTTTTTCAGGTCTTCTATGGTATTAATCTCGTCTGGCTTTTTATCTTTCCTCCACCGGCTGATCCTCGGAAAGCGCAAAGCCACGCCAGACTTGTGGCGGTTACTCGCAGCGATACCTTCGAACGCTATCTCAAAAACCAGTTCAGGCTTTACCGTTCTCACGGGGCCAAATTTCTCAATCGAATTGCGTTTTACAAAAGAGTCTACCTGGCAAAATTCTTTATCAGTCAAACCGCTGTACGCCTTCGTAAATGGAACCAGTTTGTCGCCGTCCTTAACCGCGAAAGTATAATCAGTATATAAATTGCTTCTTCTGCCGGAGCCTTTTTGCGCGTAGATCATTACTGCATCTATGGTAAGTGCGTCAATCTTCCATTTCCACCAGTCGCCCCGCTTCCTGCCAACCAGGTAAGCAGATGATTTTCTTTTAAGCATGAGCCCCTCGCTGTTCATTTCCCTTGCCTGTGCCCTGATGGCGGCTAATTCGGTCCAGGAAGTGAATTCGATAACCGGTGATAATAAAATAGCGGAATGATTAAAAGAACTGATAACCTCTTCAAGCTTACTTCGCCTTTCCCTCATTGGCCGCGTACGCCAGTCGTCTCCGTCAAACTCGAGGAGGTCGTAAGCGAAGAACGAAATCGGCGCTTCCTGCAGTTGCTTTTTCGTAATGTTTTTTCTCCCGATCCGCGTTTGCAACAAAGCAAACGGGAGGGGTTTCCCATCCCTGCTGGGTATGATTTCGCCATCGAGCACCAACCCGTCGGGCAGAAGTCCCGTCAGCGCATGATACTCCGGAAATTTGTCCGTCATCAATTCTTCCCCCCTGCTCCACACAAAAATTTCGTTGTTTCGTTTGATAACCTGCCCCCGGATACCATCCCATTTCCATTCTGCCTGCCAGTCAGACGGGTCACCTAAGGTCTCCAGGTCGTCTTCAAAAGCATATGCGAGGTAGAAAGGATAAGGCTTTGAGTGATCCACCGACACAGATTCATTGCTTAGCAGATCCGCAAATGAAGTTGTCACCGGATCCCAGTTGCCGCTGATGCAGTGTGCAATAACCGAAGGCTCGAGCTTTACAATTTTGGCCAACGCATTTACCATCGTTTTTTGAGAAACGCCTATCCTGAAATTTCCCGTAATCAGCTTGTTAAACACAAACCGTTCATTTTGATTCATGTGTTGCCAGCTATCCAGGATAAATGTCTTGCGGATAGATTCGTCGTGCTTTTCGATCTCAAGGAACTTTTCAAGGTAATAACTTAAGCTGTAAGACGGAGACACGGAAGGCACTTGTGGAATATCATCACTCCCCTCAGCGGCCATAGGCTGAAGACGCGCGCGCCCTGGTTCAGGAAGCAATAAAGAAATGGTTTCCGCAAGATCACCTACTGTGTGGTAACTTTCTGCAAACAGCCAGGCCGGAAGTGCTGCAACTTCCACGCACCATGTCCATAACTGGGTTGAATTAACAACTCTCTTCGGCCTGCGCCCGCTGAAAAGCGCTATCACCCAGACCTTATCTTTTTGAGGAGCTGATGCAAAATAGTTAACCAGAGAATCAAGTTTATCGTTGGTTTTTGTGCTTGAGCTCAGCTCATCTACCAAATCGGCAAAAAGTTCCATCCCCATTTTGTCACCGATAAACTGGTGTGGCTGCGTGACGGCGTTATGCTGCATTTGCTCATTCATTTATAACTGCATTAATATCGCCTGTTTCTGAATTAGCCAGTGCCTCTTCGTCTTCGCCCCCAAACGCTGTTTTCACTTCTTCCGCTTCAATTCCATTTTCGTGGAGGTAACGGCTGAAAGCTGCCTGGAAGCCATGGGTGGCATAAACTTTTTGCGCTTCAGTTTCCTTAACTGCCTGTAGTAGTCCTTTCCAGTCCGCATGATCACTCAGCGCAAAACCTGCATCCACATTCCGCCTGCGGACATTACCCCGAACCTGCATCCAGCCACTGCATACCCCAACAGCATACGGATAAAAACGCTTCATCCACGGCGATCCTTCTGCGCCCGGCGGGGCGATAACCACGCTGCCCCTGTAGCGTTCTTTTGGCGTCTCCGGGCTTAACCGTAAAACGTTCGGCAAAGGGAAACCTGCCTGCACCAACGTTTCATGCATGTTCCAAATGGCGCCATGCACAAAGATGTTCTCGGCACTTTCTTTTAAACCGTGCAGTACGCGTTGCGCCTTGCCAAGGCTATAAGCGATAATAACGCTTGTTTTAGCGTTCTCTTTATTTTTGGTGATCCAATGAATCATTTCCCCGAAGATCTGCTGCTGAGGTTTCCAGTGGTAAATCGGCAACCCGAAAGTTGATTCAGAAACAAAGGTGTGACATTTCACCGGCTCAAACACTCCGCTAAGTCCGTCATCTTCTATTTTATAGTCACCACTGACCACCCATACTTCTCCAGCATATTCTACACGGATCTGTGATGACCCAATAATATGGCCGGCGGGATGTAAGGAAACTTTTACTCCGTTCATAAGAACAGGTTCGTTCCACTCGATACATTGATAATGATGATCGCCCAGGCGCAGCTGAAGGATAGGTTTCGTGTGAGTGTGACAAAGATACGACTGGTTGCCGGCCCTGGCATGATCACTATGGCCATGCGTAATTACCGCCTTATCCACCGGCCGCCACGGATCAATATAAAAATTCCCCCGACGGCAGTACAGGCCACACTCTGTAAATTCAATTAATGACATCAACAAAAATACAAAGTAAGTTGCAGCCGGAAACGTGCGATTGGCAATGAGGCCGCAGACGGGTGCCTCCAGATTGTAAATTTACATCGGGGTGCCAAAAACCATCTCTTACCCGCTCACCGGTTTATATTTACCGAACCATCACCCCGTGATCAGAAGCCTAAAACACTAATAAACTCCCTGAATACTCCCACCAACCAATTTTACAAAATATAGTTTTTTGTTTTCGAAGTAATCCAGTGTAGGGGATTGCTTATTTAAAAAGACAGGCTGAATATCAAAATCAGTAAACACCTTATATTTTTTAACGCCGATGCTCGACCCTATATTGGTGCCGTGCTCAAGTAAAAGCTTTCCAAAATGCATCAGGCATTCATAACCGCGAAATACCATATCTGAGGGGCGTGAGAACAGATTGTTTTTAAAGTACGTGTTGATCCCGGTACTTACCTTATCAGACTTTGAATAGTAAAAAGGCGTGCTGTAAAATATCTCCAATCCTTTATATTCTTTTTTATCAAATTCTTTAATCGCATCCCATGTTGGCATGCCCATTACCTTGGTAGAATAGGTGGTATTTAATAAAGCAAGCTGCTTCGTAAGGTTCCTGGCAAAGACTTCATTCAGGCTTGCCGCCACGCAGATGGTTACCCTGTTGCTATCAAGATGTGGCACCAGCTGCGCCCGGGTAACTTCATTGGTGAGGGTTACAAATTTAAGTTTAAGCGATACAGACGCGGTGGAGCGTTCTATATCCATCATGTAACCCTTTAAAATATCTTCCTGAACACCCTTTCTTGTAAAAACAACAACATCGGAAGTGCCGTAATTTCTTTGAAGGAATTTATAGATGCCTGTGCAATGGGTACGCAAAGTTGAATTCAATATAACCAGGGAAGGATTATTCTTAACACCACCGTCGTTGGGTACATTGGCGTTGATGAAGGGAATATTTTTTTTCCGGGAGATATCTGCCAGTAATTTCACTTCATTGCTTGAAACATAGCCAATGATAAGATCTGGCTGACTTAATTCCGGTCGTTGCAGGAAGGAGGCGATTGAAGTGGTGGCTGACCTGGTGTCCAGGATATGTATATCTAAAGGAGCACCCGTTCTATTTAGGGAATCTGCAGCAAGCTGCACCCCTTCGTAAAATTCGAGGCCCGGGTTTATGAATTTGGGAAACGTTTTGGCGTATTTATATTCATCTACCGCATCAAACGCAGAATCAAGATACAAAGGAACAAAAACGGCGATCGTATATCTTGTTTTCGTAGAATCCTTTTGTGACAGAGACGCGAAAGTTTTACCAAGGAACAAGACAAGACAAAGCAGAACCAATAGTTTCTTCATGTATAAATTCTTTATTCCTTGCAGGGAAGCTTTTATTCCCATTCAATTGTTGCCGGAGGCTTGCTGCTGATATCGTACACCACCCGGTTGATTCCTCTCACGTTGTTAATTATTTCATTGGATATTCCGGCCAGAAAGGTATAAGGTAAATGTGCCCAGTCAGCCGTCATTCCGTCAACGGAAGTAACCGCTCTTAAAGCTACGGTGAATTCATACGTTCTTTCATCACCCATTACCCCTACACTTTTTACAGGCAGTAAGATGGCGCCAGCCTGCCATACGGTTGCATAGATATTGTGATCTTTTAGCGCCGTCGTATATAAGTAGTCTGCCTCCTGCAATAACCGTACCTTTTCTGGGGTTACTTCACCAAGGATGCGTATAGCAAGGCCTGGTCCCGGGAACGGATGGCGTTCAAGAATTTCAGCGGGTACGCCCAATTCGCGTCCAACCCGTCGGACTTCATCTTTGAAAAGATACCGGAGTGGCTCTACAAGCCCTAAATGCATTTTTTCCGGTAAGCCGCCGACATTATGGTGTGATTTTATGGTTACTGAAGGCCCGTGAACAGAAACGCTTTCAATAACGTCGGGGTAAATCGTACCTTGTCCAAGCAATTCAATGCCCTCCACCTTTTGCGCTTCGTGTTGGAAAACATTTATAAATGCATTTCCGATAGCTTTCCGTTTTGCTTCCGGATCAATTTTGCCTTTGAGATCCTGATAAAACATTTCCCTGGCATCTACTCCCCTTACAGAGAGGCCTATCTGCTTATATGTATGTAATACCTGTTCAAATTCATTTTTACGGAGCACCCCGTTATCAACAAATATCCCGGAAAGATTATTGCCTATTGCCTTGTGGATAAGGGTGGCGGCTACGGTACTATCTACACCCCCGCTCAGGGCCATAATTACCTTTTTATCACCGATTTGCTTTTGCAGGGCTTTTACGGTCTCATCAATGAAATGGGCCGGCGTCCAGTCCTGTGAACACCCGCAAATGTCCACCAGGAAATTGCGGATGATAATTTTTCCTTCTACCGAGTGATAAACTTCCGGATGAAATTGCAGCCCGTACAGCGGCTTTGCTGACGAATGAACCGACCGGAAAGCCGCTACCGGAATGTTCTCCGTACTGCCCAGGACTTCAAAGGCTTCGGGTAACGCTTTGATCGAATCGCTGTGACTCATCCATACCTGTGAACCCGGAGAGATTCCGGATAATATATCCTCATTGTTCTGTGTGCCAAGCAAAGCGCGCCCGAATTCCCGTTTGTCGCTTTTCTCCACTTTGCCCCCAAATATTTTAACCGCAAGCTGCGCTCCGTAGCAAACGCCAAGAACAGGAATATGATTTACGAAAGCACTTATATCAGCAGCAGGCGCATTGGCATCATTAACGGAAAACGGAGAGCCCGACAGGATGATCCCTTTTAAACCCCCGTCATATTCAAATGCTCTGTTGAAAGGTATTATTTCGCAAAATACATTGGCTTCCCTTACGGCCCTGGCAATGAGCTGGGTATATTGCGAGCCAAAGTCAAGAATAAGAATCTTTTCCATCATGCGAACGAAGATAAGGAAGAGCGGTCAGCTATCGGCTGTCGGCTATCGGCTATCAGCTGTCAGCTATCGGCTATCAGCTGTAAGCTATCGGCTGTCAGCGCCTGATGCATTCCTCTCCTTCAGGCTGCCCATAGCTAACTGCTGATAGTCCAATGCAGCCAGCAGTTAAGGATTACCTTTGCCGGTCTATGATAGTGAATATCAGACATACAACACGCAATAGCTGCCAATAGCCAATCCGAAATCCCAAATCCGAAATCACATATGTCGTCTCTACAGTTTGAATTGCAACATACTGACCTTCATTCCAGGGCAAGAACAGGAAAAATAATTACTGATCATGGTGAAGTATCAACGCCCGTCTTTATGCCGGTGGGAACTGTGGGAAGCGTGAAAGCCATCACTCAGCAACAGCTAAAAAACGACGTGAAAGCACAGCTCATCCTTGGCAATACTTACCACCTCTATCTCCGCCCGGGCCTCACCGTTCTTGAAGAAGCCGGTGGCTTACACAAACTTATGGGGTGGAACCTGCCGCTCCTTACGGATAGCGGAGGTTACCAGGTTTTTTCCCTTTCCGGCAAACGGAAAATCACGGAAGAAGGTGTACTTTTTCAGTCTCATATTGATGGATCGAGCCTTCTTTTTACCCCTGAAAATATTATGGATACGCAGCGCATCATCGGTGCCGATATCATCATGGCGTTTGACGAATGCCCGCCTTATCCAAGTGAATATTCATACGCAAGAGCATCCATGGATCTTACCCATCGCTGGCTCAGCAGGTGCATGAAAAGATTTTCAGCATCCCCCGAAAAATACGGTTACACACAAAACCTTTTTCCCATTGTGCAGGGCAGTACCTATCCGGACCTCAGGAAGGCTTCGTGCGAATACATCAGTTGCCAGGATGCATTTGGAAATGCCATCGGCGGATTAAGCGTTGGTGAACCGGATAACATGATGTATGAACTCTGCGCCCAGTGTTGCGAAATCCTTCCGGTGGATAAACCGCGGTACCTGATGGGAGTAGGAACACCATGGAATATCCTTGAGAATATAGCCCTGGGTGTAGACATGTTCGACTGCGTGATGCCTACCCGCAATGGACGAAACGCGATGCTATTTACATCGAAGGGTGTTATCAATATAGATAACCTCAAATGGGCAAAAGACTTTTCTCCGCTTGATGACTTAATCGATTGTGAAGTAAGCAACTACTATAGTAAAGCCTACCTGCGCCATTTGATCAAAAGCAAGGAAATTCTCGGCCTTACGATTGCAAGCATCCACAACCTTGCTTTTTACATACATCTTGTAAATGAAGCACGCAGGCACATTCTGCAGGGCGATTTTGTAAGCTGGAAGAATGAGCAGGTCGCTCTATTGCAAACAAGATTATAGATCCCGCGGGGAGGCAAGCTAAATGTTCTTTCCGGCCAGCTCAAATCATAAACAGGCGATGAATCCACATCTTTCGCTTCCGCCGGTAGTCCGCCAATGTAAAGAACTGCCGGGGTAATCAGTCAGTCAGGTCAGCGCCCGTTCAAACAACCCTGCGATTCCAACTTTGGCAAAGACTTCACGAGCCCCGGTGACCAGGCATCTCATATTTAGGTTACTTTTGACTCCTGAACGAAAAATAAGGGTGCTGTGATGAAAATTATCGACTGGTATATTCTCAAAAGTTTCCTGGTGACATTTGTGTTTACCATATTAACCCTTACCATCATCGCTGTAGTAATCGACACAAGTGAAAAAACGGACGACTTCGTCAAATCCGGATTATCCTCGTCTGAAATTATCACTCAATATTATTTTGGGTTCGTGCCCTTTATTATTTCAATGATCTTCCCGCTGATCGTGTTCATCGCCGTTATATTTTTCACCTCCAAGCTTGCTGCACGATCGGAAATCGTAGCCCTTCTCGCCAATGGCGTAAATTTCAACCGCCTGCTGCGCCCGTATTTATTTGGCGGAGTATTGCTGGGAGGGATATTGTGGCTGGCCAACCAGTACGTGATTCCGCGTGCCAACGAAATAAGAAGCGATTTTCAGATTAAAATGATTGACAGGAACAGCACGTATCTTTCGGGGATGACCAACACCAACCTTTATTACCTGAGGGTTGACCCTACAACATTCATGGGTATGCGATATTATGATACCTCTACCAAATCCGCAAGCGGGTTTTTTATGCAAAAGGTTAAAGGCAATAAAGTGTATTATAATCTTCGTGCTGAAAACATACGCTGGGATACCGCCCGCAAAAACTGGAAACTGGAAAATGCGATCGAAAGAAAAATAAGTGGGTTGAATGAGGAGATCAGACAGATACCCGTGATGAACGTTAACCTCAATGTTAAGCCCCAGGAGCTGCGCAAAGACGATTACCTGAAAGATAAGCTTAATACCCCTGAGTTGACCCAGTTCATAAAGATGGAAGAATTGCGGGGTGCCGAGGGCCTGAATACCCTGAAAGTTGAACGTTACCGGAGAGATGCAACGCCTTTTTCAGTTATCATACTTACCGTTATCGGCGTTGTGGTTTCTGCGCGTAAATCCCGGGGCGGCAGCGGCATACCCCTTGCCTTTGGAATCGTGACAGCTTCGTTTTTTGTTGTGATGGATAAATTTTCCACCGTGTTTTCCACGAAAGGAAATCTTCATCCCTTACTGGCAGCCTGGCTGCCAAATATCCTGTTTGCCTGCATTGCAATCTGGATGTATAAAAGAGCTCCTAAATAACGCGGATAGTTCAGGCCCGGCGGAAGGCCCTATGCTGTGTTTGCTTTGCTTTCATTTTTTTGTGTTGCCAACATCTCTGTGAGGTTCCCCTGATTTCCGGCATTATTTATTTCTTACCCGGTTTATTTTGCCGGGGTTGAAGACTATGGTAATTTAGTTGGAGAACAGAAACCATTTCAATAACTTCCTCACTAAATTGTTTCAAATGGGTATACTCAAAGACCGGTTTAAGGCCAAAGCAGATGCAGCAAATGCCGAAATCAAAGAAATTTTAAAAGAGCATGGAAATAAAGTCATTGGTGAGGTAACGCTTTCGCAGGTTTACCAGGGCATGCGTGGGATCACCGGCCTGGTTACTGAAACATCCCTGCTTGATTCCCAGGAAGGGATAAGGTTCCGCGGCTTTTCCATCCCTGAACTACAGGAAAAGCTACCCCGCGCCAGGGAAGGCACAGAACCACTGCCTGAAGGTTTATTTTACCTGATGCTGATCGGTGAGCTGCCTTCTGAAGAAGATGTTGCGCACGTAACGTCAGTATGGCAAAGGCGCTCACATGTGCCTAACCATGTTTTTGCAGCCATAGAAGCAATGCCAGTCAGCTCCCACCCAATGACCCAGTTTGTCATTGCGATCATGGCTTTGCAGACCGAAAGCAATTTCGCCAGGAAGTATTCCGAAGGCATGAACAAAAAGGACTACTGGGATGCAATGTTCGACGATGCGATGGACCTGATTGCACGGCTGCCAAGAGTAGCAGCACATATTTACCGGCGCAAGTACAAGAATGGCCTTCATATACAACCCAACGGTTTATTAGATTGGGCGGGCAACCTCGCTCATATGTTAGGCTATACCGATGAAGGTTTTCATGACCTGATGCGCTTGTATATGACCATTCACGCTGATCATGAAGGCGGCAACGTTTCTGCACACGCTACGCATCTGGTAGGCTCTGCTTTAAGTGATCCCTACTTGTGTCTTGCTGCGGGCATGAACGGCCTGGCAGGCCCTTTACACGGCCTCGCCAACCAGGAAGTGATCAAATGGATTTTTGACATGCGTGAAGAACTGGGCGTGGAGCTGCCGGGGAAAGAACAGATAGAAAACTATGTACGTAAAACGCTTAGCGAAGGCAAAGTGGTGCCCGGGTATGGGCACGCCGTACTGCGCAAGACAGATCCGCGGTTTGAAGCCCAGATGGAATTTGGAAAAAAACATATGCCTGACGACCCTCTTGTACAAACCGTCTGGAACATATATGAAGTCGTTCCACCTATCCTGCAATCATTAGGTAAGGTCAAAAACCCCTGGCCAAATGTGGATGCCCATAGTGGCGCATTACTGGTGCACTACGGACTGGTAGAATATGAATTCTATACCGTACTGTTTGGAATCAGCCGTGCGATAGGCGTATTGACCAGTCTGTGCTGGGACAGGGCTCTTGGATTCCCGCTCGAAAGGCCAAAATCGATCACTACTGAACTGGTGAAAAAATGGCTCAGGGGAGAAGACCAGATCTGGGGAGATTAACCTACGCGGAATCCAGACACTTTGGCCTGCCGCTTGCTTAGCAACCTGCAGGGAAATTATATTTTGAAACGGTTCAATACATACAATACTTACATAATGGGGAAAGCTATCGGATTAATACTATTTATCACTTCAACCGCCCTGTATTTCAGCAGCTTTACATTACCTCGAAATATTTCTTTCGATAATGCCAAAGATCCTGGAACTTATGCTTTAGCTGACAGGCATCAGCAGGACAAGGCAGAAATCAATTATAGGGAGTTTTGTTCTGGCTGCCACGGCGAGAAAATGGAAGCATTCACAGACCGGAAATGGAAACATGGCAATGCTAAAGACAGCCTTTTTAAAGCGATCAAAGCCGGTTACCCGAACGAGGGCATGCCGGGTTTCGACACAACGTTTACAGACAATGAGATCACCAGCCTTGTTAATTATATTGTAACGGGAATTGAGAATGTGAAGAGATATGAATTCCAGGATCAACCCGCCCGCTCTAATTTGTTTGAATCATCAACCCAGTCTGTCCGGCTCGATACGGTTGTAAAAGGATTAAAAGTTCCCTGGGGCATTGCCTTTTTGCCAAACGGCGAAATGCTGATCACCGAGCGGTCAGGGGAACTATTCCGCCTTACCAAAAATAAGGTTCTCCAAAAAATAGAGGGGGTTCCCGAGGTGCTTGCGGAAGGACAGGGTGGCCTGCTGGATATTGCGCTTCATCCGGATTTCAAAACAAATGCGGTAGTGTACCTGTCTTATTCTATCCCAAAGACTTCCGAAGAAGGCGTTTTATCAACGACGGCTGTTTCCAGGGCAGTTCTAAAAGGTAACACCCTGCTGCAACAGAAAAAGATCTTTGAGGCGCTGCCATATTCAAAGACCCGTCACCATTACGGATCACGTTTACAGTTTGATGCACAAAAAAACCTGTACATAACTGTTGGAGACAGG
Organism: Flavihumibacter sp.; assembly: GCA_041751095.1. Classification (GTDB taxonomy): domain Bacteria; phylum Bacteroidota; class Bacteroidia; order Chitinophagales; family Chitinophagaceae; genus JADCRZ01. The sequence continues at coordinate 20,046 of JBGSYC010000003.1, read as the reverse complement.
GGTAATCATGACGAAAACCCTCAGTCCCTGGAAAGGTATCCCGGAAAAGTTCATCGCATAAAAGAGGATGGAAGCATTCCGGCAGACAACCCCTTTGTGAATAAGACAGGTGCGGTACCTTCGATTTATTCATTCGGCCACCGCAACATACAAGGCATGGTCATAAATCCCGAAACCGGCGTCTTGTGGAGCAATGAACACGGCCCCAGGGGTGGCGATGAAATAAACATCATTAAAAAAGGTGAAAATTACGGATGGCCTGTTATCTCGTATGGACTTAACTATAACGGAACTGTATTAACCAAAAATTCATCGTTAGAAGGCATGGAACAACCGCTGCTGTACTGGCTTCCTTCCATAGGGCCAAGTGGTATGGCGTTTGTCACGGGTGAGCGGTATAAATCATGGAAGGGTCATTTGTTGGTGGGCTCGCTCCGGTTTAAATATCTTAATCTGTGCAAAGTAGAGGGCGACAAAATTTCAGGACAGGAAATACTTCTTAAAAACGTGGGCCGGCTGCGGGACGTTCGCATGGGACCGGACGGATATATTTATGTGTCTGTTGAAAATCCCGGAGCCATCTTTCGCCTGGTGCCTGTAAAAGGCGACGCAGCGGCAGCAGTTACAAAGGATAAAAAAAATTCGCGGTGATGATCTCCAACCTTATCATAACCGACAGAACTTTGGTAATTATCAATTGAAGTCAGATCAGGCATGCACAAATAAAAACATCAATTTCACCGGTATTTTAATGCATTCTTAACTACCTCGGAAGTGGTCCATTGTTCATGGGCGGAAAGAAAGTTTTGTACCAGTTCAGGGTCTTTTTTAGAATACTCCCGCAGTACCCAACCTACGGCAGTTTTGCTAAACCTTTCCTTTCGTTTGATAAGCACCCCGGAAAATTGCAGAATGACGTCGCGGTGGTTTTCGATGGCTTTAACGGGAGCAAAGGGTACCAGCGAAGCCCGGGCCTTCCAAAGATTAGCGCTTAGATTCCAGTTTGCGAGTTCATTTATCGTTGCTATTGCCGATGTTTCAATAAGTGGGGTAAGAATACGAACGCATAACCAGTCACAGACATTCCAGTCTGTGATCCAATGATTGTCAAACCATTCACGGATAAGATTTAATGTAATTGACTCATCCGTTTTCTTCCAATACAATTGTATGTAAAGGATGGCAGCCAGCTTGTCTTCCGTAAATGGTTGCTCCATCAAATTGCTGAGAAACTCTGCTTGTTCCGCAACCGGAATATCCGATAGCTGATAAGTATCATGTGTGCGTTTAACAATGTCACGAATTTGTGGAATGCTGACGCCTTTGGACTGAATACCATGTTTTACATAATTTTCAAGCCACCGGCTCTTTTGCACGTTGCCCTGAGCAGCTATTTCGTTTGTGATAATTACGGAGATTTTTCTTATTGCAGACATCATGCTGCTCTTTTAAATTTTAGGCTTTGAAGCTTGCTGCCTTCAAACAGTGTGCATAAAGCTTTGCCCAATGGAGCCAGGCTAAAATAAATAAAACAAGAACAAATTTCATAAAAAAACTTTGGATATATTGAACAACGTTCATAACTTGGGTCAAGTTTGTCAAATGGGTATACCGGAACGAAAAGCAAAACAAAAAGTTGAGTTAACCACGCTAATCATGGAAGGAGCCAAAAAGCTTTTTTCGGAAAAGGGGATTGAGCAGACTACTATCCGCAATATCGCAGATGCAATTGATTACAGCGTGGGAACGGTTTATGTTTATTTTAAAGATAAAAATGCCATCCTGCATGCGTTGCATACGCAGGGCTTTATCCAGCTTGGCAGCGAATTTAAAACCCTGCAAGCCGTTAGTGATCCGATGGAACGATTGAAGGCGATGGGTAAGGTGTACATTAATTTTGCCCTGAACAATACGGAAATGTACGATCTTATGTTTACGTTGAAAGCTCCTATGGAATTTCTGAGTGCTATACATCAGGAAGAATGGAATGAGGGTAAGGCTACTTTTGATGAGCTCCGGACTACGGTTAAGGAATGTATGGATGTCGGGCATTTTAAGGGGCATACAATGGAGCCTTTAGCCTTTTTGATCTGGAGCATGGTGCACGGCATGTGCAGCCTGGAAATAAGTCAGCGGACAAAAGGGGTTAACCTGAGAAGTGCCGAAAAAATTCTCGATAATGCTTATGGTGAATTTGTAAAAATACTGGAAAAAGCATAAAAAAATTTGCCTTATTTATGAACATTGTTCAAATTTAAAACTGCGATCAATGGAAAAGGTTTTCTTCTCTATTTTCGCCTTGTTGGGCTTAGTGCGCTTAGGGGCACAAACGCATTTAGACGGTTACGTTCAACAAGGACTAACAACCAATGAAAGCATCCGGCAACAACAATTTCTGTTGCAAAAAAGCAGGTATGCTTTAGCGGAATCAAAAGCCTTATTTTGGCCGAACGTGAATATAAACACCACGTACACTCTTGCCGGTGGGGGCAGAACCGTTGACATTCCGGTAGGCGATTTGGTTAACCCGGTTTATGCCACCTTAAACCAGTTGACGGCAAGTAACACCTTTCCCAAAATTCGTAACCAGAGCGTCCTTTTGAACCCGGACAATTTTTATGATCTCCGGGCCCGGACTACCTATCCTCTTTTCAATCCCGACCTAAGTACAGATAAAAAAATCAAAGAAAAACAGCGAGAGCTGCAGGAAACAGAGGTGCATTTGTTTAAGAGGGAACTGGTGAAAGAAATAAAGGTGGCATACTACCAGTATTTACAAAGCCTTGAAGGGATAGCAATTTATAAGGCTGCACTTAAGCAGGTAAACGAAAACCTAAGAATTAATACGTCGCTTTATATCAATCAAAAAGTAAATCGTACCGCTGTGATCCGTGCAGAAAATGAGGTCGCAAAAATCAGTTCGGTATTGGAAACAGCCATTCACATGGAAAGGAATGCTAAAGCGCGTTTCAATTTCCTCCTCAATAAACCCCTCGCGTCAACTATAGAAAAAGATACCGGTTTTGCCCTTCCTGTCGTTGCTCAACTGGCAGATACCGCTATCGGTAAGCGGGAAGAGCTGCAAAAGCTGCGACAATCAAGAACCATTAAGGAGCACTTCGTTGTTTTGTCCAAAAGCTATAAGCTGCCCAAATTGAATTCTTTTGCAGACGTGGGAATACAGGGGTTCGATTTTACGGTAAACAAAAAAGCCGCTTATTACCTGCTTGGGTTTTCGATGGAATGGAACCTCTTTTCCGGCGGGAAAAATCTTTATAATGTAAAGCAACGGCAGGCAGACCTTCTTGCAACCAGCGCGGAGGAAAAATATGTTGAGGAGCAATTGCGATTGCAGGTGTTAACGGCAACAAATTCTTTTTCCGCTGCAGTGGCTAAGTACAAAGCTTCAACATCGCAGACAATTGCTTCACAAAAGTATTACAGTGATCTGCTGAAGCTGTATAAAGAGGGCCAGGTACTTTTTATCGAAGTGCTCGATGGACTAAACCAACTGGTGTCTGCACAAATAGAGGCAAACATTTCCCTTTTCGATATCTGGATAAAGGCAGCGGAGATTGAGCGCGCCAATGCAGGTTTTATCATTCAATAAATATCATCAAATATCATCAATGAAAACATTCATTTCTGCTAAGGCTGTCCCGTTTTCTCTGGCATTCCTCTTTTTCGCGTGCGGATCTAAAAACGGGCAACTAAAAACCACGCTCAGCGGCGTTGAAACAATAGCCGTGAAAACAGCACCTGTACAAAATATCAATACCCCAAATACCCTGACGGCAACAGGGTTGGTTGCTACTGAAAATGAAGCAACGTACTCGTTTAAGATCAGCGGGGTTATTGAGCGGATTGCCGTGCAGGAAGGGCAGTCTTTTAAAAAGGGACAGTTGTTGGCGGCGCTACGCACTTCGGAAATCAATGCTCAGCTTGCGCAGTCTCTTCTTGCTTATGAGAAAGCAAAACGTGACTTCTCCAGAGCCCAAAATCTATACACCGACAGCGTGGCTACGCTCGAACAATGGCAAAATGCAAAAACGTCGGTGGACATTGCCCGGCAATCTGTTGATGCCGTAAGTTTTAATAAAAGGTATGCGTCTATTTATGCCAATGCTGATGGATTTGTCACAAAAAAGCTGGCGAATGAAGGCGAGATCGTTAGTGGCGGCGCACCTGTATTATCCATCAATGAAATTTCCGGTTCGGTTGGGTGGATATTGAAGCTCGGCGTGTCTGATAAGCAATGGGCTTCCCTGGAAGCCGGCGACAAAGCCGTGGTAAACATTGATGCTTTTGGCGATAAGCAGATAGCAGGTTTCGTCAGCAGGAAATCGCTGGCTGCCGATGCCAGCAATGGTTCTTTCCAGGTAGAAGTAAAGCTAACGGGAAGCATTGAAAAACCTGCTTTGGGCATGTTTGGGAAAGCTACCATCTTCCTGGATAAGATCGATAAAGTTGTGTCTATACCATATGATGCACTGATAGAAGCGGACGGTAACCGTGCCTTCGTTTTTATTCCCAGTGGAATTAACAAGGTCAGAAAGATCCCTGTCGAAATCGAAAGTTTTGATAACAACAGCATAGTGGTGAGAAGCGGTTTGGAGGGCATTTCTCATATCATCGTTTCCAATAGTGCCTTTCTGAATGAAAATTCAACAATCTCCATCATCAAATAACCTTTCATGAACCTCACCCATTTTTCTGTAAAGAATTACCAGTTCACACTGGTCATCTTCCTGATGATTGCCGTAGTTGGGTTGGTTACTTTATTTACCATGCCTGCCGCGGAAGATCCGCAGATCAATCCGCCATCTTTTCCTATCGTGGTGGTCTATCCCGGTACAAGTCCTAAAGACATGGAAGAACTGGTGGCGAAGCCGATGGAAAAAAAACTGTACGAGCTGGATAACGTTGATAAAATTACCACCAACATCCAGGATGGCCTGGCGATCATACAAGTGGATTTCAAATACGGCGAAAACGTGGATAGCAGGTACCAGGAAGTAATCCGGGAAGTAAATGTTTTACGTGATGAATTGCCGCGTGAAATAACAGGTATCGAGGTACGAAAGGTAGATCCTTCTGATGTAAATGTTCTTCAAATTGCCCTCGTATCTGAAAATGTGTCCTACCGGCATTTGAAGCATTACGCAGAAGATTTGAAAGAAAGGTTGGAAAAGGTTACGGAATTAAAAAAAGTAAAAGTTTCCGGTGTGCCGGATGAGATCATCCGCATTGATCTAATGATAGACAAGCTGGCGGAGTTGAAAATACCGTTGAACTCCGTAATCGCCAGCCTGCAGAGTGAAGATGCCAACATCCCCGGAGGCAACGTTGCGGCAAGTACCAAAACCTTTAATGTAAAAACAAGCGGAAAATTCAGGGGTGTAGATGATGTTGCCGGCACCGTCATCTCCAATAGCGGAGGCAGGATTGTTTACCTGCGCGACCTGGCAACCATTGGCTTTACATTCGCGGAAGAAAAACATATAACCCGCATTAACGGATATCGGTGTGTATTGATAACAGCCGCTCAAAAAGCAGGTGTAAACATCAGGGCTACGCAAAAGAAATATCTGCCTGCCATCGCTGCATTTGAAAAAAAACTTCCCCAGAATATAAAGCTTGTAAAAAATTTCGACCAGGCCGATAACGTAGCGCAGCGGCTATCGCATTTAGGTATAGATTTTCTTATTGCCATCTCTTTAGTGCTCATAACCCTTTTGCCCCTCGGTTTCAGAGCCTCACTGATTGTGATGATCGCTATTCCACTTTCCCTCGCTCTTGGATTGGTGGGGCTAAACGCTTTAGGCTATTCCCTCAACCAGTTAAGCATCGTGGGCCTGGTAGTGGCGTTGGGCTTGTTGGTTGACGATAGTATTGTGGTGGTGGAAAATATTGAACGCTGGCTCAGAGAAGGCTATGATAGAAAAGAAGCGGCAATAAAAGGCACCCGACAGATCAGTTTAGCTGTATTAGGCTGTACAGCAACACTGGTAATCTCATTTATGCCCCTTGTCTTTTTGCCTGGTGGACCGGGAGAATTTATCAGGGGGTTACCTATAGCGGTTATTACAAGTGTTATCGCTTCCATGGTGGTGTCTCTTACCGTCGTGCCGTTTTTAGCAAGCCGTGTTTTAAAGACCCATCAGCATTCAGAAGGAAATTTCTTTCTGCGTATTCTTCAAAAGGGCATAAGGGGAACTTATTCAAAGCTAATGTCTAAAGCTTTAGTCCGCCCTTACTTAACACTTTTGGTTGCAGCCGTTTTGTTTGTTGCCTCAGTGTTCCTTTTTCCCATTATTGGTTTCAAGTTATTTCCTGCATCTGAAAAGCCGGTTTTTCTGGTTAACATCCGGATGCCGCTTCAAACCAGCCTTCAGGAGAGCAACCGGATTACAAAAATGGTGGAGGACAGCATAAGGCAAAACAATGCGATCGTGTACTTTACTGCAAACGTAGGGAAAGGGAATCCGCAAATATATTATAATGTCCGGCAGCAGGAAGAGCAGAACGATTTTGCACAGCTTTTTGTGCAGATGAAAAGTGATGCCAGGCCGGAAGAGAAAAAAAGGTTAATCGATGCATTACAAAATCAATTTGCTTTTTTCCCTTACACTAAGGTAGAAGTAAAAGATTTTGAGCAGGGCCCGCCGATTGAAGCAGCAATTTCAATCCGGATATTTGGCGAAAACCTCGATACGCTTAGAAGCCTTTCCTACAAAATAGAAAATATCCTTAAAGCTAATGAAGGCACTCTTTATGTGCACAATGAATTGAACGTTTTAAAAAGCGATATAAAACTGAATATCAACCGGGAGAAAGCCAGAACATTAGGCGTATTTACGGCCGATATTGATCGCACGGTACGCCTGTCAATTGAGGGGGTGCAGGTAGGATCGTATGCGGATGAAGACGGTGATGATTATAAAATTATCCTTGGTGTTCCAAAAGAAAAAGTTACCACGCTTGATTTCTTCAGTAACCTGTTCGTAAACAATGCAGCGGGTACTCCTATCCCGGTTGCACAAATAGCTACGCTGTCATTTGAAGCTTCACCTACAACCATCAATCACTTTAACAAGACCCGGTTTGTAAAAGTCACCTCTTCCACCCGCAATAATGTTTTGGCGAACGAAGTGTTGAGTCAAATTATACCGGCGCTCAATAGTTTGAAAATGCCGGAGGGATATACCTATAAATTATCCGGCGAGGCGGAAAGTGAAGGTGACGCGTTTGGAGGAAGCTTTATCACGGTAATACTCTTAACGGTGTTCCTTTTTATCGCCGTGCTGATTTTACAATTCAAAAACTTCAAAGGAACCATCATTGTACTGTCGGTAATTCCTTTGGGTGTAATCGGTGGAGCAACGATGCTTTTTCTATCGGGTAACCCGATGTCTTTTATTGCCATCATCGGCTTTATAGGCCTGGCAGGCATCGAAGTGAAAAACTCTATTCTGTTGGTTGATTTTACCAATCAGTTGCGCAGGGAAGGCATGCCGCTGGATAAGGCTATCGAGCAGGCAGGAGAGATTCGATTTTTACCTGTGGTGCTTACCTCCTTAACCGCCATAGGCGGGCTTATTCCCCTGGCATTAAATCCTAATCCGCAAATTTCGCCGCTGGCATTGGTGCTCATTGGCGGCCTGATCAGTTCCACTTTTCTTTCCCGTATCGTAACACCGGTATTGTATAAGTTAATACCTCCTCAAACATAAATTTAAAATCGTAAAAATCAAACGTATGAAACAGTTATGGAAAACGTTGTTTGCGCTGATCGTGTTAACATCAGCTGCTAACGCACAATTACAAGCGGATGCCATTCTTGGTGAGTGGCTGTCTGCAAAGAAAGATTCACGTGTGCTCATCTTTAAACAGGGAAATAAATATAGCGGCAACATTGTTTGGGGCACTGGTGAACAAACAAAAGATATCAAAAATCCTGATCCGGAATTACGCTACCGGCAGCTTATCGGGCTCACAATCCTGAACGATTTTCATTTCAGCAGTGATAATACATGGGAAGACGGAACAATATATGACCCCAGGGAAGGGAAAACATATTCCTGCAAAATGACACTAAAGCGCAATGGGCAACTAAACATCAGGGGCTTCGTGGGCATCTCACTTTTTGGAAGAACTGAAGTATGGACAAGAGTAAAATAATCAATAAAATAAAAATTATGAAAAAGTATATCCTGATTACCGGTGCATCATCCGGAATTGGTTATGAAATGGCGAGGGAACTTGCCGCAAAGGGCAAGAACCTGGTGTTGGTAGCAAGAAGCGTCGGCAAATTAACAGACCTCCGAGAGGAGCTGGAAAAAGAATGTAGTGTCTCTGTTCATGTTATTCCGAAAGACCTTTCGCAGGCCGGTAACGCGCTGGCGGTGTACGAAGAAGTAAAACGTATCGGGATCGAAGTGGAGGCGCTTGTTAATAATGCCGGTGTTGGGTCGTATGGAAGTTTTACGGAAACATCATTAGAGTCTGATCTTAAAATGATCGAATTGAATATCTCTAGCCTGGTGACACTCACGAAATTATTTGCGCAGGACATGGTGCAGAAAAAGTCGGGTAAAATCATGAATGTCGCCTCACTGCTTTCCTTTTTGCCTTTTCCCTATTACTCCGTTTATTCGGCAACAAAAGCGTTTGTTCTGGCTTTCTCCGAAACCATCAGTGCAGAACTGGAGGGTACGGGCGTTGTCGTCACCACACTTTGCCCGGGGCCTGTGGATACCGCTTTTAACACTTCTGAGATGTGGAATACAAACGCATACAAGGCTAACAAGCCTATTGATCCCCGGATTGTTGCCAGGGAAGGTGTGGCTCTGTTGCTGAATGGAAGGGGCAAAAAGATCGTCGGGTTTAACAACTGGTTTTTATCTAACCTGCCCCGCATTACACCGGATCTGGTAATGATGAAAATAAAAAAGAAGCTGGCGAGTCAGAAGAGATGATTATGGGGTATGGGGTTTGAGGTATGAGGTTGGAGATGAGTGCACGGGGGGAGTGGGATAGCTTCTGTATTGAGGCGTGTTATTGCTTTTGCCGGCTGAAGCCTAAACAGCCTGCAACAATAAATACGTAATTCGTAAAGAATTTTTAACATTCAGATTTTTGAAGTGCATAAAATAATAATTTCACGAAAATTATTGGGCATGATCAATGAAAAGGAACTAAGAACGGGAAACTGGTATACAACTGCAAGAAACATTGAAGTTGCGGTGAAAGGTTATGATACGGTGAATAAAGTTGTAACGGTAGATCCGCTGGATATTGAAATGGACATCACATCATCCACTACAAGTTCTGTTATTTTCGAAGACCTTTTCGCCATTGAACTTACCGAAGAAAAGCTTTTGCAACTTGGTTTTATAAAGCAGGATTCTATCGCTATACATGTTGTTTCAGATAAAGGAGCAATATTTGAATGGGATGAAAACAGTAGCCAGATCGTTTTACAGGATTGTAACAAGGGATCGATTGGCCAGCCAATAAAACACCTGCACCAGTTACAGAATATGTACTATTTCCTGACAGGTAAAGAATTGCCTATTGTGAGATCGGCGGTTTGATGTGCCACAAGAGTAACAGTACCACAAAGAATTAACCAAAGATACCATTGCCTTTGCATGAATTCTTCGTGGCTCTTCGTGGTTGCATAATACCAGCTAAACATTAAGAAGAACCGCCGGGAAGCACAAAAAACCTTTTTACCTTCCTTAACGCTATTGCAGTAGAAATAAGTGGCGAAAATGCCTCTGGAGCCCTTGTAATGTCAATCAGCGAATGACGTATGGAATCAATCATTATACTTACCCATCATTCAGATCGGGTATTCAATATTGTTCGGCAGCGTAAGTGGAGATGTTAAGAAAAGTAAACATTGCAATAATCATGACGCAAAGTGGAAGTCCTTATGACAACGCCTTGGCAGAACAGGTAAATGGTACGATCAAATGACTTTTTCCCAAAAAAGCGGAGTCGGATTAAAATTGCGAGTAAACCTCGGATTAACCCTCATCTTCCATCCAATCATCAGTCTTAACAACGTACAAGACACATACACAAGATGAAGCAAAGAAACATACATAATATGCCAAATATAGCCGGTCATAAAATCGAAGTAATCTTTAAACCGGTTTTGCTTTTTTGTATCCCGTCATTTAAATTAATAATTTATATAAAAAAGTGACATATTCGTTGAAAAAATTGGGCCGATAAATGTCATCTTTCCCTGGCTACCAGCCTTACAAGCTTAGAGGCCTTGCCATTAATAATGATCCCAACCATGTATACTCCCCATGGCAACTTTTTCCCAGTCAGGTTTATGTTGATTGTGTTTATTCCCATTGAGGTATTCGCTGCAAGGTGGGTGTGGATCAAGCTGCCTTCCAGGTCATAGATGTTTACATGGACATCTTTTGCCGTAGACGCATTATAAAAATTAACAAAAAAGTTGCCTGTAAAAGGATTAGGATAAATGTTGGTGATTTCAATTTTATTTATCACTTGATCATTTGAAGAAGTGACTCTATAATTTGTTTTTGGTAATGCAATTGAAGAAACAGCTTGAGAAGGCATTGAACTTTTTGTAAATGCGCTGTTTGGTATACGTTCTCTAACCCTATCCGGTTTTGTCCAGTACACCTCCATTGTTTCACCGCCATTTTTCTCAAAGAAAGTGATAGATATGGGATATGAACCAACCGCCACATTGTTAACCGTTCCTGAAGCTGATCTTGCGGGGTGCAACCCGTCGTTATTCACCGTAGGGGCGGCTGCCGGATTATATAAGGTGTTGAAATAAAGCTTGCTTCCATCATCTGATATCGTCTCGAAGGTATAGTTACCTGCAACAGGAATATTAATATAACCCTCCCAGGTAAAGGCGAACTGGTCATCACTGTTTACCGGCCTCACGCTGATATCAACATTGGGTGTTGTCCCTGTCTGAACAGGAGTTAAATGATTGAAATTCGGTAGGACATCAAAGGTGCCTTTATAAAATTTATACGTAAGACCCGTTGATGGTGGAGGAGGTGGAACATTACCACTGCCAAATGCACTATTGGGTATTCTTTCCCTTACGTTATCCGGTCTTGTCCAGTACACCTCCATTGTTTCGCCGCCGCCCTTCTCGAAGAAAGTGATGGATATTGGATATGAACCACTGCTTAAATTCATCACGGATCCTTTAACTGACCTTGCGGCATGCAATCCATCATTATTCACCGCAGGCACGGCGGTAGGATTATACAAAGTGTTGAAATATAATTTGCTTCCATCATCCGAAATTGTTTCGAAGATATAGTTGCCTGCAACAGGAATATTAATATAACCCTCCCAGGCAAAAGCGAACTGGTCATCATTGTTTGTTGGCCTTACGCTGATATCGATGTTTGGAGTTGTCCCGGTTTGAACAGGAGTTAAATTGTTGAAATTCGGAAGGAAGTCAAAGGTGCCTTTATAAAATTTATATGTCAGACCCATTGATGGTGGTGGGGGTGGCGCATCACCACTGCTGAATGCACTATTTGGTATTCTTTCCCTTACCTTATCAGGTCTTGTCCAGTACACCTCCATTGTTTCCCCGCCATCCTTCTCGAAGAAAGTGATGGATATGGGATATGAACCAATACTTAGATCATTTATGGATCCTGTAACAGGCCTTGCGGCATGCAATCCATCATTATTTACCGTAGGAACGGCGGCAGGATTATACAAAGTGTTGAAATATAATTTGCTTCCATCATCTGAGATTGTTTCGAAGATATAGTTGCCTGCAACAGGAATACTAATATAACCCTCCCAGGTAAAAGCGAACTGGTCATCACTGTTTGTTGGCCTTACGCTGATATCGATGTTTGGAGTTGTCCCGGTTTGAACAGGAGTTAAATTGTTAAAATTCGGAAGGAGGTCGAAGGTGCCTTTATAAAATTTATATGTCAGACCACCGGAGGTTTCCCCCAATTTTTTAGGAAGAACATTTAAAATTACCTGATAGATTTTCTTTTTTAATCCACATGTGATTGTTAAATCTGCTGAGTAAGTACCTGGAGAAACATTTGAAGGATTAGCGGAGAGTGCAATAATACTGCTATCTCGTTCACTATTTATTGTGCCACTGTTTGTTGCTATGGAAAGCCAGGCCGCATTTGAGGTTGCATTCCACTGCATAGCAGAGGTTCCGGAGTTCCAGAGCGTAAATTTTGATTCAACAATACTACCGCTACTATTTGCAGTAATTTCAATAACGTGAAAAGGGGCTTCGATTACAGGGCCTTCTAAAATTCCTGAGTATGGATTGCTAAAACCCTTAATTTTATTTTCACGTGTGCTCAACTTAGATGTCGACTGAATTGCAAATCCGAATGGCCCTGAAGTACCGCTATTAAAATTGTTTTTATAAAACAATTGGTTTGCAATTCCTGATGTATCAGATTCAAAACCTGCAGATAAATTTGTTATAGTATTATGTTCATATACAATAGCGTCAAGCACAGGGTAATCGACAGAACTTATACTATTTTTAATTCCAGATTCTATTGGATTTTCAATAATATTTTTCCTATACATTGTTCCTAACATGCCAGTACCTTCAGTAACTTTTAAAATCGAATTCCAATTTCCATCTGCATTATAAATTCCTATCTTGCAGTTGATGATTTTGTTGTTTGTATATAAATTAAAAAAATTAGGTTCTAAACCCTTGTCGCCAGGGCTTCTAATAACCCAATTAGATATCCCTTGCCTAAGCTCATGAAGAGTATTCCCATCAGCTATCAAGTTGAAACATCCTCCAAAGGGCTGTATACCAGAAGAAGCATTATGTTCAGAATTTTTAGCAGCATAGGATTTAGCATCCAAATAATTATTATAAACGACAATCCGATCAATATAGTTTCCAATATTAATGACACTCTCTTTATCCGGAGGTATGTTCCATGGAGTTTCCAGAGTAATAGTAGCTCCAATGTAACCTGTAATCACACGTGACTGGCCGAGGCCTTTCCCCTTTACAATTGCGGCAATGCGAGTATCGCCTCCGGTAAGAGAAAAATCGCTAAGTGTTGTTGTATTTGAGGTAGAAGAAGCGCAATGACCAGACCATCGCGTAAAATTTCCTTCCCACATAAACTGTTCTCCAACGTTCTGATCTACTCCAACAGGACGAACAGTTAGATCTTTTGTTGTATTGTTACCTAAATATGTAAACCGATTACTACCCCAGTTGCCGTTACCTACAAAAAAACGTCCCATACCCCAACCATTTCCATTGTTAGGATTGCTCTTGTCAAAATCTTGGCAAGTAGAACTTGTAACGCTGACTCCAACTCCACCCCAGGAGTGAAGCGCCATTTCAGCATCGTTTGTAAGTTTAAAATTGCAACGATCAATAAAGAGTTGAGAACAATTACCTAAAAAGGACTGTTTACCATTTAGCTCACAATTATTAATGTAAACATAACTACTGTTGGCTAAATCAAGTACTCCATAGTCCTGGAATGTAAACCGCACATTATTGATCTGAATATTGTCACTGGCACGGAAGTATACTGGGTTAGAAAGCTTTCCTTTAAAGTTATGATTTCCATCAATGGTTAAATCTCTTAATTCAAAATTCGTTACATATTGTGCATATAACATGCCCCATGCTTCAGAAGAAAAATTTGAAGCACATTTTATAATACTATAAGGTCCATCACCTTTATACCTTATATTACTTTTTATATATATAGTATTGCTAACCATGTATTCTCCTGTCGGGAAGTAAACAGAAGCACCTGGATATTGACCAGCCGCCTGGTTCGCCTGAATTATTGCTTGTGTATCATCTGTAATTCCGTTACCTTTCGCCCCATAGTTCTTTACATTAAATATTGTATTTATCCATTGCTGGCTATTGTTAATTGTCAGTTGCAATGGGCCGCTCCAACCGTATTCTCCCCCGTGTCCGTTATGAGTCCATATCTCATATTCCCCGTTAATCAAGTCTGATGGAACTGTAAAATCAACTTTATAAGGATTAACATCAGTCACCGTCGCCCATTGTCCAGAACCAATGACGGGTTTTATATAAACGAATGAAGAAAGAGTATCATTGTTGTGAGCCAAATTCCTTCCAAATACAGAGATTGTCTTCCCTCTTGCAGCTTTGTCCGGGCCCACCCACCAGGCATCTGTTTTATTAATAGGAATAGGATAACCGTAACCGTTTTCATTTCCTGGCCAAACTAAGTACATATCCCAAGCGGCAATTTCCTTGCTTAGAGTTATTATTGCTTTGTTGCTGTCTAATCGTTGAATTATAGCATCTCGAATATTTTTATTCCCAAATGTGATAAATCTTGCATCCTTTCCTTCATTTATGCCCGAATATATGGAAAACTGTCTGCCTGTTATTACTAACGACTCATCTGATCCTGCTGTACGTGTCCATTCTGCACATACCGGTGTATTGCTTCCTTGAGATCCTGACATTGAAGGAGTAAATTCCTCACCAGGTGGAAGAGGAGCAGGTTTGGGGCTTTTTACATTTTGAAGCTGCGGATAATGTGTTTGAGCTTTTACTTGATGTATACTATTAATAGAGAGTAGGCATGAAACGGTCAGCTTCATATACCTGGATACGGTATTCATAGGTGTGGACTAAAACGGATGTAGAATTAAAAATCTACTAACGATGAAATCCTACATAAATTGTATCTACCTATACAAATGAAGCCAGAATGAAGGAAACACCAATATCATTAAGGTGTATGGGAAAATTCCCTTGATAGAGAAATTTAACTGGTATTTTAATTAAAGTCATGTAAAAAAACTTACTAAATGCAGATAGTGGAAACAGTTAAAGAAGCAGAAACAAATTAATCGACAAGGAAATAAACAATTAATAGAGATCAGTGCTACAATGCGGTAGATGTGAAGTTAAATACGCCGGCAGGAAAATGAGTGAAGTAAATTATTATAGAACTTAAGTAAATTATAACGCTTAAAAAGTATGTACAGATAATGAGGCATGGGGCGTCATGCATTGAAGGTGTGTGTTTAATATTTACCATAACGCCTTACCAGAAATCATAGGCATAAATAAGAATTGATCCCGCAAGTGTTCGTATAATCGGTAAACTTTCTAAAAGAATATAAGGTTTCTAAGCAGCCCGTGTTACACCTAATTAAATCTTTCTACTATTGCACGTAGAAGCAACCGTTTATAGTGGCAACTTTATCATATCCATTTCTTAAATAGATGTATAATCTATAAGGCCCCCTTTCTTTACAGGTTATAAAATCAAACTCTAATTGACCAGATTTATCTCCGCTATTTGCAATTGTTATTTTTGTAATAATACCTGACAACGATATACTATCACTTGCAACGACTTTAGGGATTTTAGAATCGTAACTTGCATCTAGATATTCAATGTCATCTTTTCTTACTTCCCAACGTAATTCTAGTGATTTGAAGGACGCCGTATCAAAGACTAATGTGGCCTGATAGAGCTTTTTTCTTTCCAAATATATATTCTCCACATCATTTTTATTATGAATTTTCAGAGAATGGATACTGGGTGCTCTTGTTAAAGGAAAATACCCTGACCACATTTTTTGAATAACATCAATACATTCTGTGGGTTCACCATGATCAGTAAACAAACTGAAAAGAGTCGGCGTATACTCATACCTATATCCCCAAAAAAACACGTAAGATCCTAAACAGATCGCTGAATCAGCTTTTATATTATAATATTGTTCTTCTATGTATTGAGCTTTTTTTCTGCTTGATTGCTCTGTAAATGCAAACCACTCCGTTTTAGGCATTAACCAATAGGCTTTAGCCCCAAATTCGGTTATCATGTATGGCTTATTGTATAGATAATAATTTATCCTCTTTTTTATATCTCCGAAAGGGTCAAAAGCATTTACAGATACTACATCAATGCCATTACAATAAATACTTACAAATAACATGGCATTCCTGCCTTGTTGTAATGCAGTGGTAGTAAGATGATTGGGATCAACCTGATGAATCATATTTGCAATATCGTTTACGGCCATCCAAACTCTTATATGCTTAAATACAGCTGTTATATCTATATCCAAAAATAGGCTTAGTTCATTACCAATACACCACATTAACAAAGCAGGATGATCCTTATATTTTAAGACTTCTTCTTTAACTGTTTGTAATTGAGCAGCTACCTGTTCGTTACTTCCATAATCTAGGTCCTTGTAGGCATACCCTAGTTTTAAACCTAAGATCACCGTCAGTCCAAGTTTATAAGCAGAATCTAGGATTTGCTTGGCATTTTTCGTATCATAAATCCTTACGGAGTTTGCTCCACATTCTTTAAGTTGCTTCAACTTCGTACAATCATATACAGCAGCTCCATTGATATTATACGGCTTTTTATTTCTTAAAAGCAGATAGCTTTTGCCTGATTTAACCAATTGAACAATTTCATCACCTTTAAACTTCCTCGTTTTCATTCTCTCTTCTACAGTAAAACCAATGCCTGCTATTATTGCCAGCAATAAACCAATACTTAACCATACTTTTTTCCTATAAACCTGCATTATGTATACCTTTATATATTACCAATGATTTACTTGCAGTAATCACTCTTCCATTTTCGGAAGAGACATAAACATATAAACGATAGTTATCTAACTTGACGGGGATCTTAATTAGTGCAATATTTTCCGTCGTAGTTTTTCTGGATATTTCTTTAAAGTTTTCTGTTAATAAAAGCCATTCAAAATTTTTGTATTTAGGTTCACTGCACTTTGCTATAAAGCTATAGAATGCGCCTGGACTTAGTTTGCAATGTGGCCCTACAATAAATAACTTGGTGCTGTCAAACGCCTTCCCGTTATTTATCCAACTGCTTTTTAAAGCAAAATAAACCTGCTTTTTTCTGCCCTTATAATCGGTAATGCCGAACCAGGTATTAGTACCCTCAAATCTATCCTGCCAACAGTACGCAATTCCTCCAATATTCGATTTTTTGTTCATTAAAATATGCTCTTGCCATTGCTTAACATACAACTTAGCTTTGTCAAAATCAGTATCCTCTACCAGGTTATCATATTTATCCATGTCTGTCCAATCAGAATTCCAATATCCCTTCGGACCAAATTCAGTGATTAAGTAAGATCGTGAAGAATCAAATTGAGCCATTAAGATGTTTACAGTACTTAGTTGTTCTTCATAATAGGAATTGATTCCCATGAAATCTATAGAAGGCACTTTCTCATGATAAGCCAGCAATTCACCAGGCAGTTGCCAAGAATGTTCTAAAGTTGTAATAATAGGATGGCCAGGATCAATCCGTCTAATCGATTGAGCAAGCGTTTCAATCATATTCATAAATGCATCTCTTACAGTGTGTAAGTAAGGTTGTTCAAAATGTTTTTTAAGTAAACCGCTGGTTTCATTGCCTATATCCCATATCAAAATCGAATGTTCATCCTTGTACTTATTTACCGTCTTCAGCACATCGTTTATGTATGATTTTACTTTGGATGTATCCTTATAATAATCCACTTTAGGATCAAACCAAAAGCCGTAAACGATCTTCAAACCATTCTTTTTAGCTGAGTTAAAAATGTTCTTATCATATATCGATGGATGATATCTGCGTATTGTGTTACAGCCCATTGCCTTTATTGCTTCGAAATCCATCTCCAGTCGCTTTCGGCTAAGTGGGTAGTATCCGTCACGCCAATCATGACCCGGATTGTATGCTATTCCCTTTATATAAAAAGGTTTCCCTTCTACCTTCAAAGATTTCAAATGCATTTTTTTATCAGCAAAGTCACTTTTCTGTCTGTTTGGTACTACATGATCATGCTTTTGCTTTTCCCATACCTTGGCAGCTCTGTTATCTTGATTGAACGTTGAAAATATCTTATGGATGTCTATAGCAGTCCAGTCTATAAATTTGGTTGAATCTGTAGGTCGCCAGGCAGTGATCCAGTTCTTGTCTTTATTGGAATTAAATAATACGAGTGACTTTATTTCGTGGTATTTTTCATTAATGCTTCCCCATGCTTTCAAAATCCAATCATGAGAATTGCCTCCATAGTTGGTTGACCCAAACTCAGCCAGCATGACCGGCTTTCCTATCTTTAATATAGCCTCACGATGGGGATTGTATATTTCTTCAAAAGACCTCCATTTTTTATCCTGGGAAGCCAGGCCATAATTCAAAGAAGTAAGTCCTACCCAATCTACGTATTGATCTCCAGGGTAATACTCTCTCATTGTGGCCTTGTTCCATGGATTCCATACCCATGCGACGTTATTAACACCTATAGCGGCAAATACGGCAGCAATTTTTCGCCATGCAGCAACGTATTCGCGTGGGGTATTGCCGCCTGTCCTGGACCAGGGATACGCCGGGTTGTCAAATTCATGGGCAAAGCGGATAAAAACAGGCTTTCGAAAATCTCTAATTTTTAAGGCAAAGCTTCTGATGTACTCATCGAATTTTCCATCTGCAATAGCTGCCATTACCTTTTTTTCCTGCTTTAGTTCAGGAAAGTCTGAACGAGCTGGAAAAGTACTCACCCAGGGTTCCCATGTTATCATAGGAATGCTTCCGCTTCCAGAAATTCCATTTAACAATGGCCGGGGAAAGTCGCTAATACTTTCAGGACCCCAGGATAAATAAATAGAAATTATACTGTTATTTTTTTTTTGTTCTTTTCCCCATTGAGTAATCGGTTGTAGTGAGTTCTTTTCCTGAACCTCCGGATTATAAATGCCAAAGTAAAAGCCGCCCGTTTCTTTGGTTGCAGTTAATTGGGAAGTGTTATTCCCGCTACCCTTATTTACCAGGAATGCTAAGAATAATACTGATAATAAGATTGTAATTGGCACAGTAAAATTGCGCAGTAAATAACATACAACAATGAAGGCGCTTCTTTTTGCATCCGCAAGAAATTTTATCACCTTACCTGCACCTGAAGTATTAATTAAGTTAGTGTCAACTCTATCTCCCAAAGCATGAAGACCAGCGGTACAGACCACTATCAGCATACCAGTATTTAGAATACAAAATCCTGCCATTATCAGGCTAATTGCACATGCAAGGAGTGAAATCATTTTAGATTTTTAATCGAACAGAATGATGTGTGAGATTTGTAAGGCCCGGAA
Organism: Flavihumibacter sp.; assembly: GCA_041751095.1. GTDB lineage: Bacteria > Bacteroidota > Bacteroidia > Chitinophagales > Chitinophagaceae > JADCRZ01. The sequence goes on along the minus strand of JBGSYC010000003.1, from coordinate 860 downwards.
TTAAAGAAACGGCTTAATAACGGGGTAACACAACTGAAAATCTATTGTATTATTTTATCATTAAAACGTAAAGTATCTATTAAATTTAAAGGATAACTTTAATAAATCAAAACTATTCTTAATGATTTTGATTAATTAATATAGATTTTATTTGAAAGGAACATATCACAAACTACTATGATATGTTTGCCCTGCTAATTTAGTTTAAGAAGATTTAGATTGCAGATTATTGCGATGTTAGATTGGGGTAATGTGATCCGGAAAACATTTAGCCGTGAAGTTTTTTAAATCTAAAATCGCCAGTCTCTTATATGACTTCAAGTTATTTTGCATGAAACATCACCTATATGATATGAAGACTAAAATCAAAATCCCGCGCTATCACTTCACCAAATGATCCCATATAATATCATGTACATCAGTTGCGAACACAGACTTCTTTCCCAAATTCTTTTCGGTAATGAGCACCGGGTGAAAACCAGGGGGAGTTCCTGTTCTCCCATGTGAGCCTTTGATTAATGTGGCATCAAGCGGAATAACATCCATCACATACCTGAAACCTGCTTTTTTGCGCAAAAGCTTATACCCGGCCCGCAATTTTGAGGTCATAAACATTTCGACAGGATCATAACCGGGCTTTCTGTGGATGTCGACCGCCCGCGCGTAATCAGGGGCCTTTTGATCATCCTCCCAAAAATAATAGGTAAACCAGCTTTCCGCGTCTGCCATTACCACAATATCCCCGGCCCTTTCATGATGGATGTTATACATGGCCTGCGCCTGCCGGTCGAGGATTAATTCGACCCCCGGAAAGCCTTCCATGATACTTTTTACTTTGCTGGTCACTGACGGCTCATTGA
>JBGSYC010000002.1:0-66716 GCA_041751095.1 Flavihumibacter sp. | reverse complement strand
AATTGGCGGCGCCTTAAAAGCAGAAGCTACATTCGCAAATAGTTTTATTTTGCTGTTGATCAGGTAAGAAGGATTTACACTATATGTTAAGTTATCGCCGTATTTGCTGTGTTTGTTGTATCTCACTCCGGTTTCAAGATTAAAACCGCCAGGATTCTGAAAGTACATGGATAAATAAGGGCTGGTCATGCGGATCGAAGGGTTTTTGGGCCTGGCACTGGTGTCCGCTACCTGCTGAAGGCGGTGATCAATGCCCCCAAGAAATTGCAGTTGCTCATTCAACTGGTACTGACCGAAGACTTCTGAAAAATTGTTTTCCCCCACAAATTTACTTGAGCCAAAGCTGCTGTTATATCGCCTGTTTACCTTGTCATACGAGTATTGAGCGTTAATAAATCCCTTCGTGAACTTCCACTGCGCTATTGCTCCCGTTGAAAACAGATCCGACTTGTACGTGTTGGCGGCATCTGCAAATGCTCCATTGTCATAATCACTTTTAAAGAACGTATACCTGAAAAATGGTTTGATATGCAACCCGTTCAGCAATTCCCCGTCGATATTCAACTGGAATGCATTTTGAAATGCGCCGTCCTTATCGAAAGTTTTTAAAGCAGTCGTATCTTTTGCTTCGGAAAGACCTTTAGATGCATTGTGGGTAAATCCGGTATGATAGCTTATTTTATTTGCTTTGCCATTTAAGCCTGCATACAATTTCCTTGATCCGTATGAACCTACGGAAGCATTGCCGGCAAGCTCAACTGGTTTGCCAGCTCCCTTTTTGGTGATAATATTGATGACACCTGCAATTGCATCGGAACCATATAATGTAGACTGCGCTCCTTTAAGGATCTCTACCCGTTCAACCTGGTCAACCGGGATCATCCGAAGATCAAAAGCGCCTCCCACTCCTGTCGGGTCGGTAACGACGATCCCGTCAATCAATATAACCGTATAATCATTTTTTGCTCCCCTTATAAAGACTGATTTGTCTTTACCGGGATTACTCATCGCGCCATTGATCACAATTCCGGGCTGCTCGGTTAGTACCTGCGCGAGGTCTTTGCCAACACTCCTTTCCAAAATATTTCTGTCGATGATGGTGACCACCTTGCCACTTTCCGACACTTTTTTCGGAAATTTCGTCGCCGTTACCACTACCTCGTCTAACGGGCTGAAGGAAGTGTCTTCTTGTTGTGCAAATAACCGGCTGCCGCCGAGGAGGATGGCGGCTGTAAAAAAAAATAAGTTTCTGCTCATTCCATGTTTGTTTTTTTGTCTCTTAAAAGATGACAAGATTAATGAATGAGCCTTCGGAACAAATGAAAACAGATTGGAGTATAAATTGCTGCATCGCATTTTACATTCCGTGCCTTTCACCCGAAAGCTTTGAATGATAACCCGTTTTCCGGGTTGTACAGGCAGGTCTTCTGGCTTGCTTCCTGTTCGTTACCTTCCCATCTTTTTATCGACAGTGGTATGCAGATGAACAGCGATCAACGCAAAGTGAAAGACAAACCATTCACGTTTACGTATATAATGAAGCTTACAGCTACGGGGATAGCTCCGGAATTTAACCGGATTCCCTATTAAGGCCGGTTGTCCCGGCCACCAGTACAGGTGCAAATGTAGGAGAGATGATACTAATTACAAAAGAAGAATGTTGTGAGATGTTAGTTCGCATAAATTGCATTCGTCGTGTACCAAACATTCTTCGCGCTGTCGGGCTATTGAAAACCTCGGTCGACAACTGCAGCTCATACTTTTTTAAACCTCCTATATGTTAGTGGTTGGTGCTTGTTTTGTCACGATACTGCTCAAAGAAAGTCAAGTCTGGTTCATACACTGTCTTTACTACAACACCAAGTTCAACTGTCTCAAACATCTCAATTAATTTCTCACCGTCTATGAGTTCGAGTTTTATGTTTGATTTTTCAATTTCCAAAGCTGCTTTAGCAAATGAACCAGTGGTTATCATCAATCCTTTTTCAACGCTTCGCTTATTTGTTTCCATAACACCAATGAACGCCTGAACTTTTTCAGTTGGCACTGTTCCCTGATACTTTTTGCATTGAAAGAATACACTTAGACTTACAAAAGGATTTTGTTTTAGAATTGCATACCCGTCAATACCACCGTCATGGGAACGTTGAGTGATTTCAATGTTTTCAAAATCGTATTCTCTAAGGAGCCTTCCGCATACATGCTCAAAACCTGTTGGTGAAAGCGATTGAAGTACTTCAATAAGTGATGGTTTTATTGGAGCCTGACTTTCCTCTGGTTCAACCGCCTGTTGTTTCTCTACAATCTTTTCAGCTTCTTTGTCAACAGGAACACTGCCTTTATTGTCTCTTAATTGTTGAAATATTTTGACCCATTTTAGAAATATATCGTGAGCCTGTTTTTCGTCAAGAGTTGTTTTCCAGCCTTTATTTGTCAGCGTCCATACACCGTGCTTTGAACTTTCTAATAACTCATCCCAAACCAGATATTGTCTTGCCCAGGCTAATTGATTTTGAAATTTTAGAACGCCTGATTTTTGATAGCGCTCATTAAGAATTTCGTCAGAAATGTTGTGTTTTTCAGCAATTAATTTTGTTATTTCTCTCGGTCTTGCGGAGCCGCCTAGATCTCGTAAAGCTTCAAGAACTGGTCCAAACCATTTTACAAATTCTGTCTGTCGTGTCTTTTTACTCATAAGCTTTTAAGGTTTGGCCAAGTAGCTGACCTGCTACCATCTATACAGGCGTGCAATCAGGCAGTAAACCTACAACCCTACTTCGAACGATACTCCTGCCGTGTAATTGACACCGGGCGCTGCGTTATAAAAACGATTGCCGGCCGCATTGATGTCGTTACCAAGGCTGTAGGTTTGATTGAACAGGTTATCCCCGCTAAAATAGATATCCATTTTCAAATGCTTCCCGAACGTTTCCGAATAACCGGTTTTAAATCCCAGTAAGTTGTAAGATGAAGCAAATTCTACGTTTGCATCATTTAACGGAATCCTGTCGCTGTAGTAATAAGTGAGGCCGGCATATAAACCGTGTTTAACGGCAACGTCAATTCCGCATGCAACCGTATGTGGAGATATACCCGGTATTTTTTTTCCGGCAAGATCTGCATTTACCTGCTTGAAATTTCTGTAAAGGAAGTGATGATAAGTATGACTCAGCCATACTGTTGACCCGCTAAAAAGGCGGTCTTCATTTTTTACGAGTGCGAAATTGATCGCTGTTTCAACACCCTGCTGTTTCGTGTCTCCTGCATTTACAAAATAATCAGCCCCCGATACGTCGCGTCGCTGGGTTAGGGCATTTTGCAATCTGAAATCGAAGAGGTTAACATCTATGTTCAAACGATTAGCGAAATAGTTGCCACGGAAGCCAAGTTCATAATTCAGGCCATGCTCCGCCTGTAATGCCGTGTTGATGACGCTTGTGGACGGAAGAAGTTCTGCAGTGGTGGGAGGGGAAAATCCCCTGGATACGAGTGCATACACCGCCGATTGGGAGCCAAGCTTTTTTAACAGCGAAACACGGGGGGCAAGTTCGTTATTATATCGCGTGGCGAAAGTGAATGCCGGAACCTGCGAGAGCCGGTTAAACGATACTTTGGCTGTGTTCAGGCTCATGCCTGCTGTGGCTATCCATCCTTTTACAAAATTCAATTCTGTCTGAACAAATACGGCACCCTGATTATTGCTTACCTCATCATCTGTTTGTATCGAATCCGGTTTGCCACGATTGTTTTTATATACCTTAATATTAGCGTACCCCTGCTGGAACTCTCCGCCGGCAACGAGTTTAAGCTGTGTCTTTTGAATATTTGCAGAATAGGTGAAAGTTGTTCTTCCTCCAAAATGTGGTTCCAGCCTTTTTTCATAATTGCGGATGGCAGGATTGCTGATCTGTGAAAACGCACCATATACGGAAGTGCTGTTTTGCCATTGTTCATTAAAGTTATATTGCTGGCGCATTCCTGCTACAAAGGATCTTTGACGGATAGCAGCCTGATTTTGTACTGCGCCAGGGAAACCTGCCGCCGCAGGTCTGGATGCCTTTGGGTTATTGAGAAACTGCTGTTTGGTTAATGCTCCCGGAGTCTGGTAATACAGGTCACCGTACAATACATGAGTTGAAATGGATTGTTTTTCACTACTCCTGATTTTTGTTTCCCAGCTTACAATATCTCTCCGCATGCCGGTATGTTCGCGGTAGCCGTCGCTGTTCTGGTGTGTATAAGCAAGCTGGCTGCTGAAAGATTCGTTGCCCGTAAAAGCCGAAACGTTTACGTTCCGCGAATTGAAGCTGCCCTGCGAATACCTTGCAGTAATCCTTTTATCTGATTTGGAAGGAAAACTGTTGATCAGCATTACTCCGCCTGTGCCAGCGCCGTAAAGGCTGCTGCCCGGTCCTTTTATGATCTCAATGGAAGAAAAATTATAAAACGAGAACTGGTTAAGATATGTATTGCCGCCGGGATCAGTAAACGGGATATCATTCCAGTAAATTTTTACATTCCTGACCCCGAACGGAGAACGAAGTGAACTACCCCTTATGTTTAACCGGTAACTTCCCGGCGATCGTTCTTCCATGCGAACGCCCGGAGCAGCATTCACTGCGGGCAATATAGAGTACGGCCCAAACCGCTGCAGTTGTCGCTGGTTGACGATACTTACCGGCGCTGCAACGTCTTTAAGACTGCGATCCTGTTCGTAAGCTCTTACAATTACTTCATGTAAAGTGCCGACAGCTATAGTATCATTACTGTTTTGTTGCGCAGGGAGGATAAATGCGTACAATATTCCCATAAAAAAAATTACAGCTGTTTTATACATAGCGTATCATTGTTTCTTGACCAAAGTTAAATTGTATTATTCATTAACTTCATTTAATGGCCAAACCATCCAATCTGAATTTGTTTGATTTCACGATGATAGTGGTAAGCCTGGTCATCGGCATGGGGATATTCCGTACGCCTGTAAATGTGGCCGCAGCGTCTCCCACGCCGGTGGTTTTTTTCGCCGCATGGCTCGCAGGTGGCCTCATAGCTTTGTGTGGGGCGTTGACCTATGCTGAAATCGGGTCACGCCTTCCTGTTACCGGCGCCTACTACAAAATATTTTCTTACTGCTATCATCCGTCGATTGCATTTGCCATCAACTGTATTATCCTCATTTCCAACGCTGCGTCTCTGGCAGGCGTTGCCCTGATCGGTTCTGAGTACATCACCAAAGTGATATTTCCCCAAACAGCAAATGCGCAAAATATCCGGGTGGTCATTTCCATCACATCAATATTGATATTTTATGGTATAAACCTTATGGGATTAAAAATGAGTGCAAGAACACAAAATATCCTTACAATCATTAAGATCAGCATGATTCTGCTGCTGATATTGCCATTGTTTTTTTCCGGATCGCATAATAGCGTTTCGGGAGATACAACGCCTGATGACGGCGCCGGCATTCCATGGTTTCAATACATTAAGGCTTTTGGCATCGGGCTGGTCGCCGTGTCGTTTACCTATGGCGGTTACCAGCAAACGATAAATTTCGGGGGGGAAGTAAAAGAACCCGGCAAAACGATCCCACGCGGTATTTTCACCGGGCTGTTTATTATCATCCTCCTCTATCTTACCATAAATTATGCTTACTATAAAGTGATCGGGTTTGAAAACCTGCAAACCTCTACCGGCATAGCGGCCATTATGGCATCGCATGTATTTGGGCCGGAAGCAGGTAATATTCTCTCCATCCTGTTATTCCTTTCGGTTTTGGCCTACGTGAACGTTCTTCTGATGAGTAACCCGAGAGTTATGTATGCGATGAGTGAAGATGGGGTGCTGCCAAAAATCTTTATGTATAAAGGACTTACTACCCAGGTGTTACTTGTTTCACTCTCTGCGTTTGCCGCCATATGCGTAGCCATCATATTTTACGCAAAAGAATTTGATGAAATACTAAGCTTTACTATTTTTCTCGATTGTATCGGTATGGCCACTTCGGCCGCAACAATCTTTATTTTGCGAAGGAAGAAAGTGTTCCCTGCAGGCAAAAGCATCTATACAATGAGGTTATACCCTTTGCTGCCGCTCATTTTCATCGTTGCTTATGTATTCGTTGCCCTGAGTATTTTCTGGGATAAACCCCTGACTGCCCTTACAGGCATAGGCGCGTTGGCGTTGTTTATTGTCATTTACTTCATTACCCAAATGCGAAAATAAAGAGCTAACGTATTTCATAATGTATTGCGCTTTTCATCATTTATCCTTAATCGAAGTCAAACATGCTGACAGAACATTCGCAGGACTTTTCAAATCCGCTCTCAGACATTTCTTTTATCATTAATGAATTGGGAGAAGAGAGGGGGAACTATTATAACGCCATTGCCCCGCCGATCTTTCAAACCAGCAACTTTGCCTTTAAGAAGGTAGAAGATCTCAGGAAGGTATTTGAAGACGAAATGTCGGGCTATTTATATAGCCGCGGCCTTAATCCAACAGTGGATATGCTCCGGAAAAAGTTGGCGGCGCTTGATCTGGCTGAGGATTGCCTGGTTTTTAACAGTGGAGCTGCCGCAATATTTGCCTCAGTATTGTCTACCGTTAAAGCCGGTGATCATATTGTTTCTGTTATTAAGCCTTATACCTGGGCACAGCATATGTTCGACACGATTTTGCCCCGCTTTCAGGTTACCACCACCTACATAGACGGCACCAAAATAGAAAATTTCGAAAGAGCGATTCTTCCAACAACCTCATTGATCTATCTCGAATCGCCTAACTCCTGGGATTTTGCGTTACAAGACCTGCAGGCAGTGGCCGACCTCGCCAAAGCCGAAGACATTGTTACCATTTGCGACAATAGCTATTGTACTCCCTTGTATCAAACCCCGATTCGTTACGGTATCGATATGGTTGTGCAGTCCGCTACAAAGTATATCAGCGGCCACAGTGATACCGTGGCCGGGGTAGTTACAGGTTCGAAAAAAATGATCAGGAAGATTTTCCTGAGTGAGTACCTGGCAATAGGCAGCGGCATCCAGCCCTTTAATGCGTGGTTGCTGCTTCGTGGACTAAGAACTTTACCTTCCCGCCTTGAACGGATTAGCCTAACCGCTCTGAAGGTCGTAGATTACCTTAAGCAGCATCCCAAGGTTGAACGTGTAATCATGCCGCTCGATGAAACCTTTCCCCAATATGAATTAGCAAAACGACAGATGAAGGGTGCAGGTGGCCTGCTCACATTTATTATCAGAGCTGAAAGCATGGATCAGATCGTAACATTTTGTGAATCATTAAAGCATATTCTAATAGCTGTGAGCTGGGGCGGGCACGAAAGCCTGATTATTCCCGGATGTGCTTCCCTCAGGAAGGATGAATTCGATGCAGGCGAGCCTCGTCACCGGATGGTGCGCTTATACGTTGGTTTAGAAGAAGCTGACTACTTAATAACTGACATTGATCAGGCTTTAGGCAAAATTTAACATTTGGTAAATCAGCTCTGATTGAATTAATTATTTATGTTTATGGCCTTCTATCCGGAGCTGTTAGTGGATACTTCCATCGATATTGCCTGCAAGATGATTACCTTTAAATTTATTTTTATGAAGAAAAATTTTTTTGGCTATTTACTGGCAGTTCTGTTTAGTATCCCTGTGTTTAGTCAGAAAGAATGGAATCTCCGTCAAACGGTCGAATATGCTATAGCCAACAACATCAGCGTAAAACAGGCAAATCTATCTTCCTTACAGGCTGAAATTGATTTTATGCAGAACAGGGCTGGTGCCTATCCCACCGCTTCGTTTACTAATAACTGGGGTTTAAGTTTTGGAAGAAGGGAAAACCCGACGACCGGAATTTTTGAAAACACAAACTCGCTTTTCTCCAGTTTTGGCCTGAATACGTCTATAAACATCTTTAATTTTTACTCTCAGCGTAATACAACTGCGGCCAGCAAGTTGCAGATGGCCGCACTCAGGGCTTCTGAAGAAAAAGCAAAAAATGATATCGCCTTAAGAGTAGCAAATGCTTATTTGCTGGCCTTGCAGGCGAAAGAGCAGGTGATTATCAATGAATATCAGATCAAACTAACACAGGAACAATTAGACGTGACCCGCAAAAGGGTAGATGCCGGAGCCTTGCCGGAGCTAAATGCAGCCGAAATTGAGGCGCAGCTGGCGAGGGATAGTTCTACCCTGGTAACGTCGGTCGCCAACAGGGAGTTACAACTGCTTGGCCTGAAGGCCATTTTAAATCTTGATGCGGCGCAACCCTTTGATATAGAAACGCCGGATGCAAATAAAATTCCGATTGAAACGCTGGCTGAACTGCAACCTGAATATGTATTCAGGCTTGCTTTAGCTAATCTTCCACAGCAACGTGTAAACGAGCTGAACTTACTGGCCGCCATGAAAAGCAGGGATGCCGCTAGAGGGAGCATGTATCCGTCTTTAGGGGCATTTGCCGGGCTTTCGTCAAATTTTTTCAGCGCTTTCCAGGCTACAATACCCGGAACGCAGACGGGCGAACAGCCAACTGGTTTATATGCCAAAAACGGCACCACGGCCATCCCGGTGTTTTCTCCTACTTTCACCGGAAGAAAAGCGGCGAAAGAGTTTGGTGAAGTCTGGAGCGGCTTTGGACGTCAGCTGGAGTCTAATTTTGGACAAAGTGTCGGCCTGGGTATAAGTGTACCTTTATTTAACCGCTATACTGCGCGTTCAGCATGGGAAAGGTCAAAATTGAATATCAGGAATGTCCAGCTTCAGAACGAACTCGACACACAGACGTTAAAGCAGGATATTTATAGCGCATACAATAATGCGCTTGCGGCGCTGCAAAAGCATGTAGCCAGCCAGAAGGCGGTTCAAACAGCTCAGCGTTCATATGAACTGTCGAAAAAGAGATACGATGTTAATCTACTGACGTCTTTCGAATTGATAACAAACCAGAATAATCTATTCAGGGCCCAAATTGATTTGTTGCTGGCACAGTATGACTATATTTTTAAAATGAAAGTTTTGGAATTTTATAAAGGACAAGGTTTGAAATTGTAATATTTCCGCGGAATAATGCACCTGCGTAATTTCATAAGGCTGTTATCGTTCCGGATACAGTTTTAACGCAGGGCGGGTACCCGGAAATTAAATATGCATTTATATGAATAAAAAATTGTTATGGATCATTGTCGGAGTAGTAGGACTGCTTGCGGTTCTGCTGATTTTACAAAAGACGGGTGCTCTCGGCAAAGAAGAGGGAATAAAGGTTTCCGCAGAAAAAGTTGCCCGGCGAACAATCATTGAAACAGTGAATGCCAGTGGAAAACTATATCCGGAAGTAGAAGTAAAAGTAAGTCCTGATATTTCAGGTGAGATCGTTGAGCTGGCAGTAAATGAAGGCGACAGTGTCAGGAAGGGACAGGTGCTGGCCAAAATATATGCTGATATCTATACGACGCAACGCGACCAGGCTTCTGCCCTGGTTAATCAGCAACAAGCTACAGTTTCTAACAGCTCTGCGCAGATGCAGGCACTTAAAGCAACGATGGATCAGGCTAAAAGGGTTTACGACCGCCAAAAGCAGTTGCTGGATGAAAAGGTGATTTCAAGAGCCGAGTTTGAACAGGCGGAGAGCTCATTTCTTACAGCGCAGGCAAATTATAATGCTGCATTGCAGGGTATCATCGGCAATGAGGCAGGTGTACTGAGTGCAAGGGCAAATCTGTTAAAAGCCAATAAAGACCTTAGCAGAACAGCCGTTTTGGCTCCCATGAACGGGGTAGTTTCTCTTCTTAACGTAAAGAAGGGAGAACGTGTGGTTGGTAATTCAATGATGGCCGGTACGGAAATGATGCGCGTGGCAGACATGAACCTGATAGAGGTGATCGTAGATGTTGGAGAGAATGACATCCCCAAAGTGCATTTTGGAGATTCGGCCGTGGTCGAAATAGACGCTTACAATAAGCGTAAGTTTAAAGGCCTGGTAACCAAAATAGCCAGCAGCAATTCTTCTGCCTCGCAAAGTGCTGCCGCCGCTTCAGCTAACGATGTCACCAATTATAAAGTGCATATCAGGTTACTGGCTGAATCTTACAGTGACTTGTTTGGAAACTCGGGGCAGAAAAGTTTTCCTTTTCGTCCCGGCATGAGCGCTAGTGCCGATATTCAGACCAAGCGTCATGAAAATTCCATCTCTATTCCCATAAACGCTGTCACAACACGCGACAAGAATAGTGAGCGCGCTCCTAATGAGAAGAAAGACATGAATATCCAGACAAGCAATACAAACAACAATGCAGAGGACGATACAAGGGATGTTTCCGACCTGGAAGAAGTAGTGTTTTTGTTGCAGAAGGATAACACCGTGAAGAAAGTTAAGGTCAGAACGGATATCCAGGACATCAGCTATATAGAAGTATTGAGCGGTATAAAAGAAGGTGATCAGGTTATTACCGGGCCATATGGCATTGTAAGTAAAGTATTAAAAGACGGTATGAAAGTAACCGTTGTCGATAAGGATAAATTGTTCGAGCCCAAAAAAGATTAATTTTTATTGAGCAGAGGATGGTTCTTATCGGGTACTAGTGCACACCATTCAGTCTTTGTATATTTAACCACTACGTTCCTGTGATTTCTTTGGAGCCTCTGTGAAAAAGTGCGTGGGTTTCCCTAATACAACCAGTGTATGCAATTCGGCTTAATCGGGAGCGGCAGTTGGGCGACAGCTTTGGCAAAGATACTTGCCGAGAATAATCAATGTATACACTGGTGGATACGCAGTGAATCTGTCATAAAGCACCTTCTTCACAGACACCATAATCCGGAATATCTCAGTTCAGTTTATTTCGACACATCCCGCCTCTCCCTCCACACAGATGTAAGCCTTGCGTTGCAAGCCAGTGATTATATTATCATAGCCATTCCGTCGGCCTTCGTTGACAGTACATTCAGGGATATGGACAGAGGTGCATTCAGAGGCAAGAAGGTGATTTCCGCTGTTAAAGGGATCCTGCCTGAAGGTAACCTGCTGGTAAACGAGTACCTGAAGAATTGCTTTGATGTGTCTATAAGTGAGTATTTTACCCTAATGGGGCCCTGCCATGCCGAGGAGGTTGCAGCGGAAAAGTTGTCCTATCTCACCTTTTCGGGCACAGATACCCATACTACCGCGGCTATAGCCCAGTGCTTCAGCACTGAATACCTCAATACACGGATCAACAATGATATTTATGGGGTGCAGTATGCCGCAATTTTGAAAAATATCTATGCCTTGGGCGCTGGCATTGCCCATGGCCTCGATTATGGAGATAATTTTCTAAGCGTCCTGATTGCAAACAGCGCAGATGAGATGGCCGGATTTTTAAGAAAAGCCGGAGTTCTCAATATGGAAGAGGATGGTCATGAAGTCGTTAATGCCGTTTCCGGGGTAAAGCATGCGAATTATGCAGCATCGGTTTATTTGGGCGACCTTCTGGTAACCTGTTACTCTTTATACAGCCGTAACAGGACATTTGGCAATATGATCGGCAAAGGATATTCTGTAAGATCGGCTCAACTGGAGATGAACATGGTCGCTGAAGGTTATAACGCCAGCAAGTGTATTGTTACGATCAACAAAGAAATAAAAGCTGAAATGCCTATTGTTCAAACAATATACCGCATCCTTTGGGAAAACCTTTCTCCGCACCATGGCTTTAAAACAATTGAAGCGAACCTGGTGTGAGTTTTCCATGTTGGTTATCCGAATAAATCTGAAGCGATTCCGTCAGCAAAAAGTTTGCCCTCCCTTGTAAGCTGGTATACGCCTTCGCTGTAAATCAGCCGTCCGCCCTGAAGGTATCTTTTTGCGGAATTTTTTAGATGCATCAACATGTTTTCACCAAATTCCGCGGCAATATGGTGCAGGTTAATCCCCTCCGCTGTTCTTAGTGATATCATCACGTATTCATTATATCGTTGAAGAGGGGTTAAATCTTCTGTTTCTATCGGACGTATATTGTTAAGCAGGGATTGGATGTAAAGGGTATTGTTCGGTATATTCCGGTGCCGCGATATTCTATTGAATGAGTGCGCAGACGGACCAAGGCCAAGGTAGGGTTTCCCCCTCCAATAGTTTGAATTGTGACGGCTTCTCATCCCTGGTTTTGCAAAATTAGAAATTTCGTAGTGTTCGTAACCGTGAGATTCCATTAAGTCGGTTAAAATCAGGAACTGGTCTGCCTGTTTTGACGGATCAGTGTCAGGGGATTTTTTTTGTTCTATCATTTTGTATAGTGCTGTAAACGGCTCTACTGTTAAAGCGTAACAGGACAGATGGGGCACCTTTAATACCAGCGCTTGTTGAATGGTGCGTTCCCAGCGTTCATCAGTAAGCAACGGCGTACCATAAATCAGGTCGATGGTAATATTCTCAAAACCTTCTTGTTGGGCTGTTGCAACAGAATCAGTGGCCTGATCAGCGGTATGCGCCCGGTTCATCCATCTGAGGTCGTCATCGTAAAATGATTGCACGCCAATGCTAAGGCGGTTAATACCTGCGGCCTTCCATTGTTTAAGATTCTCTTTGTTGATATCATCGGGGTTTGCTTCAAGGGTAATTTCAGCACCTTCCCCAACCACAAAATGGTCAAAGATCTTGTAAATGACTTTCTTTAAGTCTTTTTCAGGCAATATGGAGGGGGTTCCACCGCCAAAGTAAATCGTCTCCACCGGCTCTGTACCAAGGTAAGATCCGGCCTTCCCTCCCATACGATAGCCTGCCGCCTTCTGTGAAGTAATTTCGATTTCTTTTAGCAAAGCGGTTGTAAATTCGTCTTTTAAAGAAAGGGAAGTTGAAAAATGAAAATTGCAGTAATGACAGGCCTTTTTGCAAAACGGAACGTGAATGTAAATGCCTGCCATATAATGATTATCTGCGCTTCTATAGAGGAACAATAGGGGCAAAGTTACCTTTTGAACAGCAATAAACGGTACTGATTGGCGAAATAACAGTGGGAGTTTTGCAGTGATACGGAATCATGCATTCCTGGTTCCGCTGATCTTGCTTGTTTAAATAGATGCTCAAATCATTTTTTGTGCTTGCTTGAAAAGTAGTTATGTATAAGGCGCTTCTGACAATATTTTTTTTAGTGTTGACAGCCATCTGTCCTGCCCAGTACAAACTTGATATCGTCAGGGTTGATCAGGCTCCCTCAGCTACAACCCTGCCCTTGCAGACATCTTTTAAAAGCCGCAGTACATGCGAGATATATGTAAACGGCTTAACGGGGTTTCTTCAGGCTAAGGGATATCCTGCTATTTCTATTGACAGTGTACGTTATGATTCAGCATACGCCACTGTTCATTTATATGTAGGCGAATATTTTCAATTGGCATCGATCGACGCATCGAAAGTAGATAAAAAGATTCTTGAGCTATCTGGCTGGGACGATCGCAATTTTAAAGAAAAACCTTTAAACTTTCAACAACTTGAGTCTGCCAGGAGCCAGATACTGGAGTACCTCGAGAACAACGGCTACCCCTTTGCAAAACTTCAATTAGACAGCATTGTGATGCAACAGAAAAGATTGTCTGCCATGCTTACGCTGATAAAGGGCCCTTTATACAAAATAGACAGCATCCGCCAATACGGAGATGCAAAGATCTCCAACATATTTGTTCAACGCTATCTTGAAATCCGCAACGGAAGTATTTACCAGAAAAGCAAACTTCAGAACATTAGTAAGAAGCTGCTTGATCTTCCGTTTATTGAAGAACAGCAATCCTGGAATATGACGATGCTGGGCACCGGCTCAATTCTAAATCTTTACCTCAAATCGAAAAAGAGCAGCCAGGCAAATGTGTTGGTGGGATTTCTTCCTTCAAACCAGCAAACGGGTAACAATAAATTACTTATCACGGGCGAAGCAAACATCAATTTACGGAATGCATTAGGTAGTGGAGAACAAATAGGGCTGAACTGGCAACAGATACAGGTTAAGTCTCCCCGGCTTAATCTTGCGTACCAGCAGCCGTTTATATTCGGATCTTCGTTTGGTATAGGCACCACATTCGACCTGTTGAGAAAAGATTCTTCCTTTCTGAATTTAAATTTTGTGATGGCAGTTCAATACACCTTACCCGGGGAACAAACCGGAAAGATTTTTTTTCAGAACCTTAAAACAAATCTTTTGAATATCGATACCAGTATTATCAAATTCACCAAAAAACTTCCTCCACAGATTGATATGAGTTCGGTAAATTTAGGAGTTGAATACGAACTGATCAGAACCAATTACCGGTATAATCCAAAACGAGGCTCAGAGTTATACATAACCGTGTCTTCAGGTACACGTAATATCCGGCGGAACAGTATTATAACAAAATTAAATGACCCGGCATTTGCCTATGCCTCGCTTTACGATTCAATAAAGCAAAAGAGTTACCAGGTACGGGTAAAGATTAATGCTATTCATTATTTTCAGGTAAGCCAGGTATCAACCATAAAAGCGGCTATTACTGCCGGATGGTTTCAAAGCCCGTCTATTTTCAGGAATGAGCTATTTCAGATAGGTGGGTACAAGCTCATGCGGGGCTTTGATGAAGAAAGTATATTTGCCTCGCAATTCGCAGTAAGTACTATCGAATACCGGTACCTTTTAGGTATGAATTCTTTTTTGTTTTCTTTTTTTGATGCGGGCCGGACAGCAAACAAGGCAAATCAGCAAAACATTGAAAATTATTTTCTGGGGGCCGGCCTTGGTATGGCCTTCGAGACAAAGGCCGGAATATTTAATATTTCATACGCCTCCGGCAAAAGAGACGATGCCCGCTTTGACCTTCGCCAGTCAAAAATCCATATCGGCTATGTAAATTACTTTTAGCCATACACACGGTTGTACTGCCCTTATTTTTTCCTATCTGTACTGTTGACGCCCCGGTAAACGAAGAAGGGATTCCATTCAGGCGCATTATTGTTCAAGCGAAAGAAATGATATGTTTGCATGCGTAATTTTATTCAGTGAAACCAGCCATCTTTCTTCTAATTTTTTGCTTTACCGGCTTTAGTTGTTTAGCCCAGGCTGGAAGGGATAGTGTGTCAGCGCGTGATGGCAGTTCACGCGCCCAACCAGCAGTAACGAACGACGGCAATGTGCGGCAGGTTGGTTTTGCCGGAAGCAAGCCTGATTCTCTCCTTAAGAAACCGGGTGATTCATTACGCATGCGATCTGAAAGTGTTTCCCTCCGGGGTTTCAATGAAGAGTACATCAGGTTGCTAAGCCAGCACCCGTATTACAATTTTTTGGGTAAACCCCGAAGCGAGGTAAAGATCAAGCGTTCTGATATGGGGAAAGACGGCTTATTTTATCTGCTTGTAGCGGTGCTGTTGTGCTTTGCCCTGGTGAGGCTGCTCTTTGGTAAATATATTGCCAATTTATTTCTTGTTTTCTTCAGGGTATCGCTTAAGCAGAAGCAAATTAGGGAACAATTACAACAAAGTACACTGCCCTCGTTACTCCTGAATATATTCTTTATTCTTTCCGGGGGTATCTATGTAAGTTTCCTTTTAAATTATTACAGGTTGATCGAAGAAGATAATCTATGGTATCTCATCCTATATAGCGTGCTGGCCTTGGGGGTGGTATACCTGGGAAAGTTCATGATATTGAAAATCATGGGTTGGGTATTCAATATACATGAAGCAACAGATACCTATATATTTGTTGTTTTTCTGGTAAACAAGCTGCTTGGCATTTTTCTGCTTCCGTTTAGTATTTTACTTGCCTTTTCAAACACTGCCATGCAAAGTTTGCTGATTACGCTTTCATTCGCGATGATCTCGATTTTGTTTGCATATAGATATATTATTTCATATGATCCGGTCAGGAAAGAAATAAAAGTAAGCCAGTTTCACTTTATTTTGTATCTTTGTGCCTTCGAGATAACGCCGCTTCTATTGATTTACAAAGCGTTATTGACTTTTCTCTAAATAGTACTTAACTTTGTCTAACGATTAGCTTAAGCACATGGTAAATAACGGGTCAAATACAGTCACAACTGTTCAAACTGTGAAAAGAATTCTTATTACCCAACCCCGCCCGGAAACTGAAAAGTCTCCATATTTCGATTTGGCCAAACGTTACAATATTGAGTTGGAATTTCACCCGTTTATTCGTCTGGAAGGTATTCCCGCCAAAGATTTTCGCCGGCAAAAGGTAGATTTGTGTCATTATACGGCGGTAATTTTTACCAGTCGCAATGCTATTGATCATTTCTTTCGCACTTGCGACGAATTAAAAGTGAACGTATCCCAGGACACGAAGTATTTCTGTATGACGGAATCCGTCGCTTTGTATCTGCAGAAATTTATTCTTTACAGAAAGCGAAAAGTGTTTTATGGTGCTGATGGAACGAATAAGAGTATGTTTGACGTAATCAATAAACATAAGGAGAATGAAAAATTTCTTTATCCCTGTTCTGAAAATCAGCAGGATAATGAAATAGTCGGATGGTTGAAATTTAACCATTGTGAATTTGCGACACCCTTTATGTACAGAACAATTAGTAATGACGTTAAAGAAGTTTTGAATAAAAATGCTTTCGATGTAATATGCTTTTTTACGCCAAGTGGCGTTAGAAGCTTAATTGATAATTGTCCGGCATTTGAACAGAACGGTACCAGGATCGGCGCCTTTGGAAACAACACTTCCAAGGCTATTGAAGATGCCGGATTAACCCTTGATATCAAAGCTCCTTTGCCTAAAGCGCCATCTATGGTCGCCGCATTGGAAATGTATCTGGCTACAATGAACCTCAAAAAATAATAAAAAATTTCCCAATAAACCGCACAGGCAACCACCATGGTTGCCTTTTTGCATAGTACAGCTTACAGGTGCTCTTGAAAACAAGTCGTACACACGTTAGCGATCAATATTAATGCTATGTCCAAATCTTTATCAAACCGGTTAGCTCATGAAACAAGTCCTTACCTGCTGCAACATGCCAACAATCCGGTAGACTGGTTTCCATGGGGTGACGAAGCATTGGAAAAAGCCAAACAAGAGAATAAGCCAATTCTGGTAAGCATAGGGTATTCTGCCTGTCATTGGTGCCATGTTATGGAAAAGGAAAGCTTTGAAGATCAGGAGACGGCTGATGTTATGAACAAACATTTTGTAAATGTCAAGATCGACAGGGAAGAACGCCCCGATCTTGATCATATCTATATGGATGCTGTGCAGGTAATGACGGGAGCCGGGGGGTGGCCTTTAAATGTGTTTCTTACTCCCGACGGTAAGCCTTTTTACGGAGGCACGTACTTTCCACCATCACCAGCATTCAACCGCCCCTCCTGGAGAGATGTACTGGAAGGAGTGAGTGTGGCGTTCCAGGAAAAACCGGATGAGATATTATCTCAGGCCAATCACCTCACAGACCACCTCATCAAAACTTCCTCCTCCGGTTTAAACAACCGGGAAGAAAATCTCATGCTGACAGAGGATCAACTTCAGGTTATTTACACCAACATAATGAAGGCGGCGGATAAAACAGAAGGGGGGTTTGGAAAGGCGCCCAAATTTCCGCATACTTTCACCATTCAAAACCTATTGAACCATTATTACCAAACGAATAACGCTGACGCGCTGAACCAGGCATGTCTCAGCCTCGACAAGATGGTTCTCGGCGGAATCTATGACCAGGTTGGCGGCGGCTTTGCCCGGTACTCTACAGACGACAAGTGGCTGGCGCCCCATTTTGAAAAAATGTTATATGATAATGCCCTCCTTTTAATGGCATTAAGCGACGCATGGATGATTACACATAAAGCGTTATATAAAAATGCCATAGAGCAAACGATAGCATTTATTCAAAGGGAAATGCTGTCTCCTGAAAATGGCTTTTATGCGGCCATAGACGCTGATAGCGAAGGAGAAGAGGGAAAATTTTATGTGTGGGACTATAATGAAATACTGAGCCTCCTGCCTGAAGCAGCAGAACTGTTTTGCGAGTTTTACGATGTCACTGAGAATGGAAATTGGGAGAACAGGAATATTTTAAACGTGCCTGTACCGATGGAAGAATTCGCAGCCGGTAAAAAGATGAACGCAAATGAAGTGTCTTCAATTTTACAAACATCGTTAAGGATATTGTTAGAGAGGCGGAATAAACGCATCCGGCCCATGCTTGATGACAAGATATTGCTGGGATGGAATGCTTTGATGAACACAGCTCTTTGTAAAGCTTACGGCGCCCTAACAGATAATAGTTACAGGCAACTGGCAATTACCAATATGGAGTTTATCTGGGAAAAATTTTTGAATCAGGAAACCGGCGACTTTTTTCATACGTATAAACATAAAGCAAAGTACCCCGCCTTCTTAGATGATTATGCTTATCTTATCCATGCACTGATTCATCTGCAGGAGATAACGGGGAATTCAGAATATCTTGTTAAAGCTGAACGGCTCACCCTTAAAGTAATTGAACTATTTGGTGATGAAGAAGGCGGCATGTTTTATTATACCAATAAGCATCAAAACGACGTTGTGATCAGGAAGAAGGAGATATACGACGGCGCCGTGCCTTCCGGAAACTCAATTATGGCGTGGAACTTGCTCTACCTCGAAAGGGTTTTTGACAGGCCTGAATGGAAAACGATAGTTGTAAAAATGTTAAATGCAATATCCGATGCAACAGTCCAATATCCTACATCGTTTGGAGTTTGGGTTGAAGTGATTTACCAATGGGTTAACGGATTAAGGGAACTGGTTGTGATAGGCAAAGGTTTTGAGGGTTTACTTAAGGAAATTTTACATATCTTCATGCCAAACAGGATTTTACAAGCGTCACCTTTTCAGAATGAGGATTTCCCCTTGTTAAAAGGAAAAAACATTTCAGAAAAACCGCTTATCTTCCTGTGTGAAAACTATGCTTGCCAGGCCCCCGTTTCAGATGTAAAATCATTGATGGACCAGTTAAAGAATTTAAACGTTAATACCAATTATACAATAAATAGAGTATAAAAACCGTTTTCATTTTTCTAATTCCCTTGATGCAAAAAATATAAACTTGAGATGACGATGTTGACTAAACATTTTTTTCGGCTAAAACCTTCCTTCAGTAGTAAAATTCCAAATCTTTCGGCTATTCCGCTGTTTGCTGTCATATTACTTTTATCAGGTTGTAAATTCGGTAAGTCTTCAAAGGGTGTACCTAATGACGGGCAACTCCACGGCGTTTCGCTAAGTAAAAGATACGTGATGCCAAAACCTCCGGGAATGGTGTACGTTCCCCCTGGAACGTTTCATATGGGTCCGAGCGATGAGGATGTTAATTTTGCCTATACTGCAAGAAACAAGCAGGTTTCCATTAATGGTTTTTGGATGGACGCAACGGAAATAACCAACGCTGAATATCGTCAGTTTGTACTATGGGTTCGTGACTCTATCGCTGCTAAATTAATGGGCTACGTAACAAACGTGGATGGCATTGATTATGTAGACTGGAAAAAAGCCCGGACGATCAAATGGGGTGATAAGGCAACTGTAGAAAAGATTGATCAATTGATATTCTCACCTGAGAACAGGATTTTTGGAAAAAAGGAAATTGATGCATCTAAACTGATCTATCACTCTGAAGTTTTCGATACAAAGGAAGCAGCACAAAGGCAAAATGCCAATAAGCCACGTTCCCAGTTTATTACCAAAAAGGATGTAAGGATATATCCCGATACCCTTGCATGGATCAGGGATTTCGCCTACTCGTACAACGAGCCAATGACGAAGCGCTATTTTTCGCATCCTGCTTTTAATAATTATCCTGTGGTTGGGGTTAGCTGGACTCAGGCCACAGCTTTCTCTGAATGGAGAACTCACTTTTTAAACTCCTTCCTGGAAAGTAAAAAAAGACCGACGGAATCTGATTTCCGCCTTCCTACCGAGGCTGAGTGGGAATATGCTGCACGCGGGGGCAAATCTCAATCAATGTTTCCATGGGGTAACTATTACCTGAGAAATAAAAAAGGTTGCTTACTTGCCAACTTTAAACCTGGCCGGGGTAACTACCCTGAAGATGGCGGCTTTTATACTGTACGTGCTGATGCATACTGGCCAAACGATTTCGGCTTATATAATATGGCCGGAAACGTAGCAGAGTGGACTTCATCATTGTTCTATGAAGGAGGTTACAATTTTCAACATGACATGAACCCGGATATCCGCTGGAATGCAAAAGACTCTGATCCTCCCCGGATGAAGAGAAAAGTTCTTCGCGGTGGCAGTTGGAAAGATGTTGGGCATTTCCTTCAGACAGGCACCAGGGCTTACGAATACCAGGATACGACAAAGTCATATATCGGCTTCCGGAACGTAATTGACTTACCGCCAACACAAGGACGTAAATAATACTTAATATTTCCAAAACGCAAAATATTTTCGATCTTATATCGTTTGTCGTTTGATTTGCTGACAAATCAGAAGTAATCGCATTTTTTATACCTATTTAAATACCTTATTAAAAGTAATATTATGGCAGGAGTTTCAAAATCTACAGACAGGCTGGTAAATATCGTTGTATGCGTTGGTGCTGCAGTGGTAATCTTTGGTGCATGGGCAAAAATTTTGCACAAACCCTATGCAGATACTATGTTGACTGTAGGCTTGTTAACAGAAGCAGCAATCTTTCTCATTTATGCTTTTTTACCGCCTCCGGGAGGTGAAATGGCTGCAATAGCTGAGGCATTGCCGAAAATGGCCAATCCGAACTATAGTAACCCGGCTTTACAATCATTAGACAAAATGATGAATGAAGCGGACATCACTCCTGCTAACCTAAAAAAGTTAAGCGAAGGTTTTCAAAAATTAGGCACTTCGGTAAACCAGATCAAAGACGTGACCGATGCAGTAGCTGCAACAAATGATTATACCGCCAAAACTAAAGAAGCTGCAGGGGCTTTATCTGTCATGAAGGATTCTTATACTAAATCTGCAGCAGTTATGGCTTCTTTCAACGATGCATCAGAAAGTACTAAACAATTTCATAGCCAGGTGCAGGTATTAACAAAGAACTTGTCATCATTAAACACCATATACGAACTGGAATTGCAGGACACCAACAATCACCTTAAGGCAATGAATAGTTTTTATGGAAATCTTGTACAAGCTTCTGAAACTATGCAGGGCAGCGTAACTGACGCTAAGAAAACACAGGAACAGATAGCATTGCTTGCAAAAAACCTGGGTAATCTTAATCATGTGTATGGTAACATGCTTAGTGCAATGCAGGGCAGGTAATCCTCGTACCAAAAAAAGAATAAATTATTAAATTATAAATTTCAAATCCAGATGGCCTTACCTAAAGAGCCCAGGCAGAAGATGATAAATATGATGTATTTGGTGCTAACGGCTCTCCTGGCACTGAATGTATCTGCTGAAATCCTTAATGCCTTCAGAACAGTCAATAATAGCATCACTGTCGCGAATGGCGTAATAGATACAAAGAACAAAACCGTTTACAGTTCCTTTGAAGAACTCTTAAAAGATCCGAAAACAGCCGAAAAGGCGAAACTGTGGCAGCCATTGGCCTCACAAGCCCAGACCTTATCAACAGATGTAAGTAATTACATTAATAACGTTAAGCAGGAATTAAAAAAAGGATCAGGTTTGAAGATGGAAGAGGGCGTTGAAACATTTGACGAAGATAATCTAAATGCTTCGTCACACCTTTTCGATACAGAAGGAAGGGGCAAGCAGCTTCATGCAAAATTAACTGAATACAAGGGAAAGATACTCGGGCTTTTAGACCCGGCTAAATTCCAGGATCCCATCATCAAAAAAAGTGTTGCCGAGAAAAGAGCCGAAATTGAGAAAAATTTTCCATTAGATTTGTCAGTGCCTGAATCAAAATCCGGCAACATGAATACCGACTGGACCAGTTCTTATTTCCATATGACTCCTACAATTGCATCGTTGACGATATTGAGTAAATTCCAGAATGACGTTAAAAATTCCGAGTCTCAGGTAGTGGATTATTTCCTGAGCCAGGTTGGTTCGGTTAAGGTTGTGTTCGATGAGTTTCAACCACTAATCGGAACGAACGCAACTTACCTCATGCCAGGGCAGGAGCTTGAGATCACCGCCGGAATAGGAGCATATAGTAAAGCTGCCACCCCTACGATTTCCATTGGGGGAACTACTCCCGCGCTTTCAGAAGGCAAGGCTTTGTATAAAACAACGGTAAGTGGGGCTGGAGAAAAATCAATAGCCGTGAATATAAAATATACGAAACCTGATGGTTCAATCGGAACTCTTGAAAGAGTTATTAAGTATACCGTGGGTGTTCCGTCAGGTGCATCAGTTTTTCTCGAAAAGATGAACGTTTTATATGCAGGGGTAGAAAACCCGGTAAACGTTTCTGCGGGATCAGCAGGATTGGAGAAAATGAACGTAAGTTTTACCGGAGGTGGTTCCCTTGTGCCTGCGGGCGGTGGACGTTATATCATCAAACCGACGAAGTTAGGTCCTGCAAATATCAATGTTACCGTAAATGGCAAAACAACCCCATTTGAAATGCGTGTCAAGCGTCTGCCAGACCCTACCGCAACAGTTGGAGGAAGCAAGGGCGGTGCAATATCCGCGGCTAGCTTTAAAGCACAGGGTGGGTTGATCGCACGGTTGCTGGAATCTGATTTCGACGCACCATTTCAGGTGGTAGGATATACAGTTGGCGCACAAGGTGGATCTTTTCAAACTTACCAGCAAGCTCCGAATGATAACGCAAGGTGGAGTGGAAACGCCGCAAGTATTATAAGCAGGGCTACTCCGGGGTCTTCGGTGTTTTTCGACCAGATCAAAGTAAAAGGCCCGGACGGTGTAACACGTGAGATTGCGCCTATTGTCTTTCAACTTAAATAAAAGATACATGAAAAATAAACTGATAAGGTTAGCAGTAATAGTTTCGGTTTTCACATTCAGTGCGGAGAGCATTTATGCGCAACAGAAAAGAGTAGTTAAAAAAAGGCCTACGACTACAAAGAAGTCCACAACAAACAGAAATACGGGAAACGCTGCGGCAAACCTTGTTACTCCGGCCAAGGACACCGTACCTGCTGCTGCTTCTGCACCGCAGATCGATCTGGGCACAGTACGTAAAAGCCTCCGGAATGATGATGCTATCGAACGTAACCCGGTAAAAGAAAGGATGCCGTTGGCTTATGAACATATCAGGGAAGATGACGCTGTCTACCGCCAGCGGTTATGGAGAGAGATCGACGTTCACGAAAAAATGAATCTTCCCTTTGTGTATAGAGCTGACGATGACAATGGTAACCAGCGTTTTATAAATATATTGCTGTCGGCGATACAGAGCGGCGAGATAACTGCCTTTAGTCCTATTGACGACCGTTTTACCACGCCTATTACCGTTGGTGAAATTACCCGGCAACTTATAGGTGAGCCAAAGGTAATACAGGTTCCTGACTGGACAAATGATCCAACAGGTTCCAAAGGGCTTCAAAAGGATTCGGTTATTGTGGAAGAGTTTAATCCTGATGGGGCTGTTGAAAAATACTGGATCAAGGAAGATGTTATTTTTGATAAAGAGTCATCCCGCCTCCACGTTCGTATTCTTGGGATAGCGCCTCTTAAAACGATCAGAAATCCTGACGGGAGCTTTCGCGATGTCACCCCTTTGTTCTGGGTGTATTATCCCGATCTGAGGCCATTGCTGTCAAAGTATGAAGCCTACAATGGCAAGAATTATGGCGCGCGGTTAAGTTGGGAAGCGCTGTTCGAAAGCAGGATGTTTGCAAGTCGCATTATAAAATCTACGATTGATAATCCTTACGATCAATTTATAGCAGGTTACGTAAGTGATCCAATTTTAAGGTTACTTGAGGGTGATAATATCAAGGAGAAAATTTTTAACTACGAACAGGATCTCTGGTCATACTAATCATTATAATTCAACCATATTGAAGGGTTGCCAATGGCAGCCCTTTTTCATTTCCTGCTTCATAAATAAATAACTTTTAAATACCCACATGCGGGTATTGCATAGTAAAATTGTTTAGCTATTTTTACAACGGTTTTTCATAGGATATTGGATTTTAAAACGGGGCTGGATGTCTATCCTGGCCCTTTTATTTTGATAATCAATGAGTTTCACCTGAGGGTAATTTCTCATCCATATGATGCTTTTCTTTTTGCCGAAAATACTCATACACCATCCTGGCCTTCGAGGCGCCAATAATTGCAGCTAATTTTTCTTCAGTTGCGGCGGCTATCTTAGTTACTGATTTGAGTTCCTTTAGCAGTATGTTGGCCGTATTTTCTCCAATTCCTCTAATGTTTTCCAATTCGTTTTTGAAGGTGCCCTGACTTCGTTTTTTCCGGTGAAATCCAATCCCAAACCGGTGCACTTCATCCCGGATGCTTCTTATAAATTTCAGGCTGTCGCTGTTATAAGGCAGCTTGATGGCTTCTTTGTCTCCGGGAAAGAAAATCTCCTCTTCATTTTTTGCAAGCCCGACAATATTTATCTTTCCGCTAAGATTTAAAGACGAAAGACTATCAACAGCGGCATTTAACTGGCCTTTTCCTCCGTCAATTATGATCAACTGGGCCAGTGGTGCATTTTCTTCTGAAAGACGCTTATACCTCCGGTGAACCACTTCCTGCATGGTTGCAAAATCGTTTATACCCTTAACTGTCTTTACATTGTACCGCCTGTAATCATTCTTACTCGGAACACCGTTTTTGAAACAAACCATTGCAGAAACAGGATAGCTACCCTGGAAGTTAGAATTATCAAAGCATTCGATATGAACAGGAAGCTCTGAGAGCTGAAGATCCCGCTGCAGGTTAGCCAGCAGTGCCTTCTTTTCAGGATCAGTAGTGTTTTCCAACTGCAGGGTTTTTTTCCTGCGGATCTCTTCCTTAAAATAGTTGACGTTTTTGGCAGAAAGATCCAGCAATTTCTTTCTGTCACCCCCTTTTGGAACACTGATGGTCACCCCTTCAGCAGGATAATCTATTTCCACAGGAACGATAATTTCGACCGAGTGGCTGTTAAACATGGACCGCAACCGGGCTATTGCAAATGCCAGTACCTCTTCCACTGTTTCTTCAAGGTGTGTTTCAAGCTGGATGGTATGGGTCTGAACAATAGCGCTATTCTCGATCATCAGGTAATTAACATAGGCAATATCGTTATCTTTAAGAATTGAGAATACATCGGCGTTGCCCAGGTGTTTGCTGACAATGACAGACTTAGCCCTGTAATTATCGAGGTGTTCTATCTTCTTTCTTATTGCTTCTGCCTTTTCGAATTGAAGCTGCTCCGCGTACTTCTTCATTTCCGCTTTAAAATGATGGATAACGGGATTAAGGTTACCCTTCATAAAGTTCTTGAGCTGATTAAGCTGATGAATGTATTCTTCTTCACGCTGTAATCCTTCACAAGGTCCTTTACAGTTACCCAGGTGATATTCAAGGCATACCTTAAATTTATGTTTTTCAATGTTAGCCTGAGTCAGGTTTAGCTTGCAGGTTCTTAATTGGATATTCTGTTTTATAAAATCAAGAAGCTCACGCACTTTGTTTACTGAAGTGAAAGGGCCGAGGTATTCAGAGCCATCGTTTATCTTTCTCCTGGTTAAAAAAACCCTCGGGAACGGTTCTTTCTTTATTACAATAAAGGGATAGCTTTTATCATCCTTCAGGTTTATATTAAAGCGTGGCTGGTACTGTTTGATAAGAGAATTTTCCAGCAGGAAAGCATCCTGCTCTGAATCGACAATCGTAAACTCTATCAGGTTGATCCGCTGAACCAGGTCATAAGTTTTGTAATTCGTAAACGCTTTTGTGAAATACGAACTTACCCTTTTGCGCAGATTTTTAGCCTTTCCTACATAAAGCAAAACGTTCTTTATGTCGTAATATTTATAGATGCCAGGCTGATGAGGAATGGTGTGGCTAAGATTCTGAAATTCTTTGGATGTCATGAAATTATTACGATCTATTGCAAAATTTACATTTATAAATCAGTTAGTATTATCCCAAACTACTTTCAATTGGCTCACGCTAACCTGGCCACCTGCCTGCGCTTGTGTAATGATCTGAAAATTCCTGTTCGCTTTAAAGTAAAGCTTTTTGTCTATTAACGTATCTTGGCTCCGGGTCTTCTTTTCAATATATATACTGGAAACCTTATCATTTCTAACCGGGTCGGGTTGTATAATCACGTCAACACGCTGAATTTCCAGATCGGGGTTGGGGGTTGAATAAGTAAAGGTTACGCTTGGCACTGACTGGTCAGCAAAACTGCTTTCCCGGTAGAATTTTTTTAATTGCGGATCTGTGATATCGGGCTCAGTGAATTCTTTTGCCAGGGTAATCATCTCCAGCGTTGATATGAGCGCGGTATCAGTGCTGTTGTTTGTGGTAGTATATTTTACAACGGGTAGTTGCAGTGAGTCCACGACGTGAAGCTGACCGGCAACAAAAGCACTTACGGGAAATATTTCCTGTTTCCCGGTTTCATTTTGACCTTCGACCTTTTTATCCTGCAGGTTTTCACAGGACATCATACAACCGGTTAAAAGTAATATAAGCCACTTATTCATTCACTGCGATATAAAAATTCACAACTGCCTGCTTACGGCTATAAGAAAGTATTTAAGAATAGGTAATGAAAAGTTCAAGGCGTTACTTTCTGACCTGATTGCAGGGTGTGCAAAGATAGGAATGAATGGTACCGCTAACGAAGTTATGGTTGTAAAATATTGTGTTATTTGAGTGTTTTACTTATACCTAACTTCAGGCCATATTCCATAAGGTATTCTGAAATAGGATACCGGTCGTTATAGGACGACTTAACCTGATAGCGGAATTGCGGGCCAACCTGCCAGCGTATTGCTCCCATTTTATATGACAGGAATGCTTCAACGCTTGTATGGACATTCCATTTACGAACCAGAGACGGTTCCCTGACATAGTTTACATAATCCGTTGAAAGCAGGTAAATGTCGTTATATAAAAGGTAGGTTGGTTGAATAGTTCCTGCAACGTTCAACTGTAGCTTCTTGTTGCCTAAGAGCTTTAATTCAGCTCCAATCGGCATAGAAATTTGTACGTACTGGTTTTGAAGTTGTTCCGGAGAATAACCGTTGAAGTTTCTGAGAGACGTATACGGCGTTATGGTATCCGCTACACGGCCGGCAGAATGTAACGTTATGGAAGCCTTTTCAAAGTAGTATTTATAGGCTTTAATGCTATACCGTGAATAGTTTAGCTGAAGACCGGTTTTAATAGTGAGCCTGTTACTTGCTGAAAATAAAATATTAGATCCCAGCTCGACACCTACTGATGGTCTGTGGTCAACAAAATGGTCTACATTTAAAAGGTTGGAAGATAAGGGAATATTTTGCTGGTTCGAATTAAGGGTATGTTGATTTATGGATAGCGTCCGGTAACTAATTGTTGGCGAAAAATAAAACTGCAGGTTAAAAGCACTTTTTTTAGCACGAGTTAGTCTTATCGCAGCCATTTCCTGCAACCAGTTTGATTCGGTATATGCCCGCTCAATAATCTCCTCCGGAGCCGCAGCGACGATCTCCTTGCTTATATTAGGCTCAGCTTCAGCTCCTTTATTTCCCGGAAAAATATTCGGCGTAATTTTAATGGCCTTATCCGGGGTAATCATTGCGTTGGATGATATCCGTGTATGATCGATTTCTGAATAAAGTTTTTCAGGTGTGAGTTGAATGCCGTTAGACGTTGGTTGAATGTAAGGTACTTCTAAATCGGCCGAACGCGTATAACCAGATCCTTGCGGACGTAAATGATTGTTTTCTACAGGTAAGTCAGCCAACACTTTGCCCTGCTTTAGAGAACGCCCGGTGACAATAGCATTTGTGCCGGAAGTAATGTCAATTGTGTTTTGAGATGTTGCTTTTGGTTTCAGAACAACATTGGTATCAGGAGAATTTGAAAACATAAACTCCCGGCCTGTAAAAAATAAAATAGTAAGTAAGATTAAGCCCGCTCCCAAGCCAAACCATCTTTTGTTATGATGAACAGCGGCGTATACCTTCCGCCAAACACGGTCTGACGGGTACATCTGATATTGATCCGCTTTTTGTTTGATAAAATATTCAAGATCATCCTGATTGAAATTGTGCATTGTTGGGGCTCTTTTACAGGTAAGGTTGTTTTGGTTTTTCTTTGATGGGTAAAAAATTACAGGGTTATCTGCCGAATGCCGCTAAAAATCCTGCCTTTTCCTTTGATCTTTGTAGGATCTTTTTCCTGACTAAAATATCTTCCAACATCTGCTTTGCGCGTGTGTACTGAGACCTGCTCGTACTTTCTTCAATTTCCAGCATCTGCGCAATTTCTTTGTGCGAGTATCCTTCTATCGCATACAGGTTTAATACTGTCCGGTAGCCTAAAGGCAAAAGCCGGATACATTCAACAACCTGTTTTGCCTGCACTACCGAAGGGACACTTTCTTCCCTTACCTGTAGAGTCGTGGCATGTATAAGATCAACGCTCTCATTGAATTTCTTGTTCTTTTTCAGGTTATTTATACACGTATGAACAATAATTCTTCTTATCCACCCTTCAAATGCCCCCTGGCTCCGGAAAGTATGTATCTGGGAAAAAACCTTGATAAAACCTTCCTGCAGCATATCCTCAGCGTCCTCCCTGTTATGCCCGAATCTATAACATACCGCGAGCATTTTAGGACTGTATCGTGTGTACAATTCTCTTTGCGCGATCGGTTCATTTCTTAAACATCCCTGTAAAATGGCTTCCTCGGTCATATGTACCGTTTGGTTACCCGTAAATTAAGACAATTTCTGTGAATTGGCGCTGCTTTGTTAACCAAAAATTCACATAACATTCTATTTTATTCCGAAAGGAGTAAAATTCTGCATGGCATTGGAATTATTTTGGGGTATGTGCCCGGAAATGGAAGCTGCCGACTGCTGCCATACGACCGTTAGCCACCTTAAGGCAGCAACACTTGCCTTAACTCCGGAGATTTATAGCATTGATCAGCTCCCTGCCTTGGGCTTACCGGATAAGAACGGTGCCAGTCATCTCTTTAGGGATCGGTAATTTCATCATCGAAAGTATTGTGGGAGCCAGATCACCAAGCTTCCCGGGCGCAATTGTTCCTCTCCATTCATTATCAATAATAAAAAAGGGAACTAAATTAAGAGAGTGGGCAGTGTTCGGAGATCCGTCTTCATTGATCATAAAGTCAGCGTTGCCGTGGTCTGCAGTAAGAAAAACGGTAAAGTTTTGGGCTAAAGCGCAACTTACCAACCTTGATACGCATTTATCTACCGTTTGTACTGCCTCGATGACTGCATTCCATACCCCTGTGTGACCAACCATATCTGCGTTTGCATAATTGATGCAAAGAAAGTCCACTTCATTTTTTTCAACTTCTGCCACAGCCAGGTCAGTAAGTTCGTAAGCACTCATTTCCGGCTGAAGGTCATAAGTTGCCACTTTAGGTGAAGCGACCATTGTTCTTTTCTCTCCCTGAAAAGGAATTTCCCTCCCGCCGTTAAAAAAAAAAGTTACGTGCGGATATTTTTCCGTTTCAGCCATGCGGGCCTGTTTTTTACCATTTGCGGACAACACTTCACCAACGGTATTAACCAGGTTATCGGTTTCGAAAATTACGTTTACATTGGAAAACGTCTTATCATATTCGGCCATTGTTGTGTAAAGGATATTCAATTTTTTCATATCATATTCAGGCATATCAGATTGGGTTAACACCTGGCTGATCTCACGGCAACGATCCGTGCGGAAATTAAAACAGATGGCCACGTCGCCATTTTTGATGACACCCAAAGGCTCGCCGTTTTCTCCGACTATGACGGTAGGTTTTATAAATTCATCCGTAATGTTATTGTTATAGGATTGTTGAATGGCAGTTGTCGCGGCTCTGGCTTTCTCGCCGTTTCCTTTAGCAATAGCGTCGTAAGCCAGTTTGACTCTCTCCCAGCGTTTATCGCGATCCATAGCGTAATATCTTCCGCTGACAGTTGCCACTTTCCCAACCGACTCCTTCATATGCGTTTCCAGGTCGGTGATAAATTGTAATCCACTTTTAGGGTCTGTATCCCTTCCGTCAGTAAAAGCATGGATATATACCTCGTTCAACCCTTCTGAAGCACATAACGAAGTAATTGCTTCAGCATGATTAATGTGAGAATGCACGCCGCCATCGCTTACCAGGCCAAATAAATGCAAACATCTGTTATTTTGTTTTGCATATCTGACCGTATCCAGCAATACCTTGTTCTGATAGAACTCACCATTCCTCACCGCTACATTTATCCGTTGTAATTCCTGATATACTATTCTTCCGGCACCGATATTTAAATGCCCCACTTCGCTGTTACCCATCTGCCCATCCGGTAATCCGACATCTTCGCCACAGGTCACCAACGTTGTGTTAGGATACTTTGAATAAAGGGATTTGACAAATGGTACATTTGCGTTTTGTATGGCATCCACTGATGCAACCTTTCCTAATCCCCATCCGTCCATAATGATAAGAATCACTCTTTTGCTTTCCATGCAACGAAACTACTTTATTTCAGGAATTTCAAAGCACGCAATCCGCCCCATGCAACGATGATTAAGCCCCACTTGTCAAAGTAGGCAAATTGGCATGTTTTTAGCACAAAAGGGTTATAGACTGTATTAAAGAAATCAATCCTCCGGAAAATTTAAACCAAAATAATGAAAGACTTTCTGGGCCTTATTGCCCTATGTTGCACGCTCATTTTTTCCTCTTTCAAAAATATCGATACACTTGAAATGGATGACGTTGTAATGGCCCTCAAGTCCGGCAACTCCTCCCAGCTTTCCAAGTATTTTGATAACAGGGTTGACATAACCCTGCCAGCTAAAACGGATAACTATAGCCGCACCCAGGCTGAAATGGTTATCCGGGATTTTTTCAATAATAATGACGTAAAAAATTTTGAACTGAAGCATAAAAGTGAAAAAGCAGGATCAAATTATTGCGTAGGCACCCTGCGAACGAGAGGTGGTAATTATCGCACTACCTTATTTATGAAACAAAAAGGCGACAGGCAGTACCTGCAGGATCTGAGTTTTCAAAAACTTGAATAGAATTATTTATCCCTTGAAGATTAAGGACTTTGCAGCGTGTTTGCAAGGTCTTTTTTGTGTAATGCATTATATATTTTCTGCCGGGATAACAAGCTCCTTTTAATCATACCCTTGCTCAGATCACTTTACCTTTACTGTAATTAACCGCCTTAATTTTTATGACATTGAATAAAGACAAACTCCATGGCTTGATTCAATCGGCATTCGCGGAGGACATAGGAGATGGCGATCATTCCACTTTATCCTGTATTCCGGCCGGATTGAAAGGCAGGGCTGTATTAAAAATAAAGCACTCAGGTGTTTTGGCGGGGATGGAAGTTGCACGGGCTATCTTCAACGCCAAAGAAGCGGATGTGTTATTTACACCTTTTAAAGAGGATGGTGCATTGATGGAAAATGGAGAAGAAGCATTTACAGTTGAAGCCTCTGTGCATACCATACTACAATGCGAAAGGATTGTTCTGAATATTATGCAGCGGATGTGCGGCATTGCCACACTAACAAGGAAATACACCGATTTGCTGCAAGGTTTTAAAACAAAGATCCTTGATACGCGAAAAACGACGCCGAATTTCCGGCTGCTCGAAAAAGAAGCTGTCAGGATAGGTGGAGGAATAAATCACAGGTTCGGCCTGTACGACATGATCATGCTTAAAGATAACCATATTGATTATTGCGGCGGTATCGAAAAAGCAATTGAAAAAGCTTTCAGTTACGTAAAAGAAAAAGATCTCCATATAAAGATCGAGGTAGAAGCCAGGAACACAGATGATGTACGAAAGGCAACGGCAACGGGTAAAGTTGACCGAATCATGTTTGATAACTTTACACCGGAAGAAGTTGTTGAGGCAATGAAGATTACTGCAGGCAGAGTGGAAACAGAGGCCAGTGGCGGTATAAACCTCGGGAATATACATTTATATGCTCAGACTGGCGTTGACTTTATAAGTGTCGGAGCTTTGATTCACCAGGCGACAAGTGTTGACCTTAGTTTGAAGGCAATTATGGTATAAGGTAAAAAAACTGCAATGACTAAAAAGAAGGTAAACAACATCAGCGGAATAATATTTTCTACAAATCCCGATTTTAAGTTAAACGACGATCAGCAGCCGGAACAGGAAACCCCTGATCCGGCTTTGCAAAAACTCACTTTACGCCTCGATACCAAGCAAAGGGCAGGTAAAGCTGTCACGTTAGTTGATGGATTTGCCGGAAAAGATGATGACCTCGAAGAACTGGGGCGGAAGTTAAAGTCGTTCTGCGGGTCAGGTGGATCTGTGAAAAACGGGGTGATCATTGTCCAGGGCGATCAAAAGGATAAGCTTTTTCAATGGTTGTTGTCGAACGGGTATAGGAACACAAAAGTGATATAGGATGGGGGTTTTAACTGGCGAAGCCGGTTCAGACGAATAATGCAGATTTGGATTT
This sequence comes from Flavihumibacter sp., assembly GCA_041751095.1. Lineage (GTDB taxonomy): Bacteria > Bacteroidota > Bacteroidia > Chitinophagales > Chitinophagaceae > JADCRZ01. The sequence continues at coordinate 34,144 of JBGSYC010000002.1, read as the reverse complement.
ATATAGATCGGCAATCACCAGTCCTTTATATATAACGCACTCGCTATTTTGGAGAAATCACCTGGAGATAGAAGACTAAGATTTTACTAACGTTCTACTGTCCCTGCGCGAGACTATAGGCTTTTGTGTCACCCCACATCAATAAAAGTTCCGACGAGCATATGTGAAAGTCGCCGCTTAAGCTTACATATAAACCGATGATGTCTGTCTGGTTTAAGGGCGACTCATCAAGGCTTTCAAATCTCACATTATACTGGTTTACAAGATTTGTATATACTGACCCTGTTGGCCATACCTGGGTTCCGCGGTTACTGATGTTGATGAGCCTGAATTTTATACCAGCGTGACGTAAACACTTTTGAGCGATGGCAAGCGGCTGTTCATTGCTCTCGATAAAAAAGTCGACGCCGGAAATTTTTTCTTTTTCAGTTTCTTTCGACTCCATCATTGCATTTACGTCAAGCTTGAAATGCGTGGGTGTGATATGGAGATTTGGCAACATTGGCTTGGCACCTTCGGCAGGTGTTTTTCCAAAATTATTTATAATGTTTTCAGCAAACTCAGTGGTATTGACGGCTGGTATATTTTTGTTACCGAAGTCTCCTGTATGCACGCCTGTTTCAAGGGTGTATAATAACGCATTCTCAATAATTGCCGCATTTTGCATCAGGCCCAGATGTCTTAGCATGGAGATACCGCTTAACAGAAGGGCTGTCGGGTTTGCAATATTCTTTCCGGCAATATCAGGTGCCGTGCCATGTACAGCTTCAAAAATTGCTATATGATCGCCAATATTGGCGCTGGGGGCAAATCCTAATCCTCCCACAAGGCCGGCACAAAGATCAGAAATAATATCTCCCTGAAGGTTGGTTAATACGATTACATCAAATTCCTGCGGCCTTACCACAAGTTTCATGGCAAGGTCATCAACAATAATGTCATCAGCCTTTAATTCAGGGTAATCCCTGGCTACTTCAAGGAAGCAGTCGAGAAATAACCCGTCTGTCAGTTTCATGATATTAGCCTTATGAACACACGTAATTCTCCGCGTGCCTTTTTTCTTGGCCATTTCAAACGCGTATTTTATTACCTGCAGGCTGCCGGGCCGGGTAATAAAACGGCGGCTAAGCGCAACATCATGAGTCAGCATATGCTCTATCCCGCCATACGTATCTTCAATATTCTCCCTGACGATGGTTATGTCTATAGGTATCCCGGCTTTAGAAAATACCGTATCCACCCCGTGAAGCGATTGGAAAACTCTTTTATTAGCATAAGTATTCCACGTTTTCCGTGCCGTAACGTTGATGCTTTTCACACCCTTACCTTTGGGAGTTTCCATCGGCCCCTTTAACAAATACCCAAAAGTTTCAATTGCTTTCTGCGCTTCCGGAGTCATTCCGTTCGAGAAGCCTTTGTCAAAAACCCATTTGCCCATATCCACGAATACATATTCAAGAGGAACGGCATTAGCCTCAAAAATATGCAGCACGGCCTTCATGATTTCCGGGCCAATGCCATCACCATTGGCTACAGCAATTTTCATAGATCTGATTTATTATTTCAGTTGTGTAAACGTTTCTTCTATTACTAAGACCTGGTCCAAAGTTAGATATCAATTGCGTGCCCCGCGTTAAAGTTTCAACAAAGATTGTAAACAGCATGAATTTTGATTAGTTTTAAAGAATACCGTATATATATTTGGTTACCTGATGCGTAATCTGAATTTTACCCGGTTTAAATTTCACTTAATTTCGTTACAATGGCATCCAAAATTTCTGAAGGTGTGGAGGTAAACGTGGAAACATTTTATCAGCCGGATTATTCTAATCCTATTTCGGGCGAATTTATGTTTGCATACCGCATAACAATCGAAAACCGTAATAGCTTTCCTGTTAAGTTACACCGCCGGCATTGGTATATTTTCGACAGCAATGGTCAGAACCGGGAAGTTGAAGGGGAAGGTGTTGTGGGAGTTCAACCCATATTAAATCCGGGGGAAAAATATCAATATGTTAGCGGCTGTAATCTGCAAACCGAAATGGGTAAAATGTATGGCACTTACCTGATGGAGAATATTTCTACGAAAAAAACCTTTGATGTAAATATTCCATCATTTGAGATGGTGGTTCCATTTAAGAATAATTAACCGGCATTTCCGGCTGAATTTTAACCCACAGCTTACATCAATCATTACGGGGGCAGGCCAGATGTATTGTTCCTGTTCATAGGAACGCCCTGATAATCCATCACTCAAATTTTTACTTGCGACTTTCCTGACAACAATATTTTCCAAAATATTTTCCGATAAAGACGGTCATGTAATACCGTGCATCATTCGTTTCAAAAGTGGCGTTAGTGCGTAAAGGACCAGCGCGGCTGAACCACACAATATCACGAACATCATAAAGAATTCAAATAGATTTGTGATGGTAAATCCCATAAATTCAGGATAGGTGACCGGTATCTTTTTCTCCGCAAGATAAGCAAGCTGTTCTGTACTTGCCTGGCGTTTACCTTCAAGGATAGCCGCCAGGTCAATACCTTTTTCGGAGGCGGCAGCATATTTATCCCCGGTAGGAGGTAAAAGAGCTCCAAGAGTTCCGGTGAGGGCATAACCGGCAGCATTGCCTAAGAACCATACCCCCATCAATAAAGAAGCAAAACGCCTCGGCGCCAGCTTCGCAACCAGCGACAGTCCGATCGGCGACAGGCATAGTTCACCCCAGGTATGTAACAGGTATAAAACAATAAGCCATATTACGCCCAGCTTTCCCGACGTGCCTAAATTTCTAACCTGCATAGCGATGATCAGGTAACCTAAGGCAATCAAAGCCAGACCCAATGCCTGTTTTACCGTTGAGATCGGTTCTTTATTTCTTTTCTGCATCCATAACCACAAGGCGCTGAACGGAAGGGCAAAGATGATCACAAAAAAACCGTTGAAATTCTGCACCATACTTGGCGGCATTTCCCATCCTAATATCCTTGTGTCTGTCTGGTTATCTGCAATGAAAGTAAGAGAGGAGCCCGCCTGTTCAAAGGCTGCCCAAAAGAAGATGACAAAGAAGGCTACAATATATAATACGAGAATGCGGTCGGTTTCAACTTTTGTCAATGACTTGTCGGAAAGAATAAAGATTGCCAGGCTTACGCCTGCGGCATAGATAAAAGGATAGACAAATGTTTTGATCGGTGATGTGGCTAATGCCTGGAAATATCCGATTATTCCTTCGGCTGTTCTGGGCATGGAGTCTTTATCCCACGAGATATATTGAAACAGAAGGTAAAGCCCGAGAATCATCAGTACGAGCACAACGGTTGATTTTGTTGTAAATCTGGCTTTGGCAGCTTCGTCGTCGGTGATCTCCGTTTTATTCGGTCTTGCTCCTATGGGTTTGCCCTCCGGGGTAATAACATATCTATTTTTCAACACAAAAAAAGTAATCGAGCCAATCAGCATAGCTATCCCTGCAGCAAGGAAACCCCATTTGAAAGCAGAGAGGTCCCGGACTGTTCTTTCTACACCGTTTGCCAGCACCACTGTTGACTCTACATCTCCCAGCAACGGGCATATTGTCTGACCCAGTAAGGCACCCACATTTATCCCCATGTAAAAAATGGTAAAGGCAGAATCCAGTTTGCTTTTTTGCTCTTTAGGATATAACTGCCCTACCATAGAGGATATGTTTGGCTTGAAAAAGCCGTTTCCTAATATAATTACTCCTAAGGCAAGCCACATTATGGTTTTGGAGAAATCGAGGTTTGATTCAAAAGTGTTGGCACTTGTAAAAAGTAAGAACTGGCCAAGCGCCATTGCCAATCCGCCGAGAAGAATACAATTCCTGTTGCCCAAATATTTGTCGGCTATATATCCGCCGATCATAGGTGTTAAGTAAGAAAGCCCCAAAAAACCGCCGTATACAATAGAGGCCTCCTGTTCACCCATCAACAAGGCGTTTGCAAGAAACAAGGTCAGTAACGCCCTCATGCCATAAAAGTTAAAACGTTCCCACATTTCAGTGGTAAACAACACGCCCAGACCTTTAGGGTGGCCTTGTGGTTTCTTGTCTGAATCAGCCATATGCAGGGTTTTAAGAATTTTAAATTTTTGTCTGAAAATAATGATTTATTGCTAAGCAATGCCGAAATAAATAAAGGTAAACTGTTGACAATTAATTTGTCTTCTGCGGGATTTTGTTTCCACATATTAAAATTTTGCGGTTAATTCGTGTGAATTTAACCCCACAAAATGCGGATATTATGAATATTATGTTACTTGGTTCTGGTGGCCGCGAACATGCGTTAGCCTGGAAGTTGACTCAAAGCAAATTGTGCTCACAGTTGTTTGTTGCTCCGGGTAATGCAGGTACTTCACAGTTTGGGAAAAACGTCAACCTCGATTTAAAGCAGTTTAGCGCAATTGAAGCATTCTGTTTAAAAGAAAAGATCGATATGTTGATTATCGGGCCGGAAGAACCACTGGTCAATGGAATTGTCGATTACTTTCAGGAAAAAAAGGATTTAAAACATATTAAGCTCATTGGACCCTCCGGAGAAGGTGCGCGGCTGGAAGGAAGTAAATCGTTTGCCAAAGGTTTCATGCAGCGCCATAACATTCCTACATCAGCCTACCGGGAGTTTGACGAGGCAAATTATCAGGAGGGAATTTCATATATTCAGCAACACCCGTTGCCTATTGTGCTCAAGGCAGACGGTTTGGCATCTGGTAAAGGAGTGATGATTTGTACCAATTACGTAGAGGCTATGGCAGAGTATGAACTGATGATACAGAAAGACAAATTTGGCGCTGCTGGTAAAAAGGTAGTTATTGAACAGTTTCTTGATGGAACAGAATTAAGCGTATTTGCATTATCCGATGGCAGGAACTATGTATTGTTTCCTGAAGCGAAGGATTATAAACGGGCAGGAGAAGGCGATAAAGGATTGAATACCGGGGGAATGGGTGCAGTAAGCCCCGTTCCTTTCGCCGATCATTCGTTTATGAACAATGTGGAAAATTCAATCATCCGACCCACCATTGAAGGGCTCATAGAGGAAAATATTGATTATAAAGGGTTTATTTTTTTTGGCCTGATTAAAGTTGGTGACGAGCCTTTTGTTATTGAATACAACTGCAGGTTGGGTGACCCGGAAACAGAAGTGGTAATACCAAGATTAAAGAATGACCTGGTGGAGTTATTTGTGGCTACATGGGGGCAAAGGTTAGATACCATAAAGATAGAAGTTGATCCGCGTGCTGCGGCTACTATTGTTGCGGTAAGTGGCGGTTATCCGGCCAGCTTTGAAAAGGGATTTGAAATTCAGGGATTGAATGACGACTCTTCTAACGATACCATGGTATTTCATGCGGCTACTCTTAATACGGGCAAGTCTGTTTTATCAAATGGAGGCCGGGTGCTTTGCGTAACATCTTACGGGCAGTCGATCACCGAAGCCGTAAAAAGATCAAAAGAGGGTTTACGGAAAATACATTTTGAAAATATGCACTACCGGAATGATATCGGTTATGAATTTGATTAAGGCAGGCGGAACCGCCACCGCGTTGGAAAGTGTTACTGCTTCAATTAAACTTCATCAATCGCGATTCGCATTTGAAACAATTCCGGCTATATGCAAGGTTGCCCGCATGGTGTTCTTTATAAGTGCTAACAGTCACCCTTAACCTAAATTTTAGAGCTATCACTGTATCGGTGTGTTATAAAAAAAATTGTTTACTGCATATCCGGTTGAAGCGCATCGTATTTATTTTGTGGCCTCTGCTAATTGAGTAATGGTTTCCGTCAATCAAACATGTTAAATCGCCATTAACATGTTCACAATCTATCCAAAAGCCTTCAATTGAAAGTATTGCCTTTGTTAATTCGAATTATTTGCATCAATTTTGCTGGCATTAACACTGACTCTATAAATCTGATTCTTACTAATGGGCCTTTTTAATTTTTTTACTCAAGAAATAGCTATCGATCTGGGTACTGCAAATACACTTATCATACATAATGACGAAGTTGTGGTAAATGAACCGAGTATAGTAGCCTTAGACAGAAATAACCCAAAAATCGTTCTTGCTGTAGGTAAAAGGGCTTTGATGATGCACGAAAAAACACACGAAAGTATAAGAACCGTACGCCCTCTGAAAGATGGAGTAATTGCTGACTTTAATGCTGCTGAATTAATGATAAGGGAAATGATCAAAATGATCTATCCCAAAAAACCCTTATTCCCGCCGAGCTGGAGAATGATGATCTGCATTCCCTCTTCCATTACGGAGGTTGAAAAACGTGCGGTAAGAGACAGCGCCGAGCAGGCAGGCGCGAAAGAAGTGTATCTTTTGCATGAGCCGATGGCTGCTGCTTTAGGTATTGGTATCGATGTTGAAGAACCTGTAGGAAACATGATCATTGACATCGGGGGTGGCACCACCGGAATTACCGTGATTGCTTTGGCGGGAATTGTCTGTGACCAGTCCATTAGAATTGCCGGTGACGAATTTACGGCTGATATCATGGAAGCATTGCGCCGGTATCATAGCTTATTGATTGGTGAACGTACTGCTGAGCAGATTAAAATACAAATCGGTGCGGCAATGAAGGACCTTGAAAATCCACCTGACGATCTTCCGGTAAACGGCCGTGATCTTGTAACAGGCATCCCCAAACAGATCATGGTTAGCTTCCAGGAGATTGCCGAAGCGCTGGATAAATCCATTTTCAAAATCGAAGAAGCCATCCTCAAGGCATTAGAGACTACTCCGCCTGAACTGGCATCCGATATCTACCGCCGGGGTTTATACCTTACCGGCGGTGGTGCTTTATTAAGAGGACTGGACAAGCGCCTGGCACTTAAAATCAAATTGCCGGTTCACATAGCTGATGATCCCCTAAAAAGTGTGGTGCGCGGCACCGGCCTGGCTTTAAAGCATTACGACAGGTACCCGTTCGTGATGCGGTAATGGTAAAGCACCTGCCAGACGAAGTTTTATGTGTTGCAAATCTATAGTTGAATATAACCGTTAAAAAATAATAACTCCTTTGCCATGCGGCAAAAAAGTTTGGAGGGGCCATGCGTAACGTTTTTCTCTTCATCAGAAAATACTTTAATTTTCTTTTCTTTCTGCTGTTGCAAATATTTGCTTTGACCTTCCTTTTCCGTTACAACCGATTTCATCACGCTGCTTTTAGTGGGGTGGCCGGAGAAATTACCGGTAAGTTTTATGAGAAATACAATAATGTAGAGTATTATTTCAAACTGAAACGGACAAATGAAGCGCTTGTAAAGGAAAATGCACACCTTCGTTCTTTACTGAAGTTAAACTACGAAGCGGCAGACAGCAGTGAGCAGATTATTGTAGATTCCATAAGAGTTGATTCACTGCTAAAAATCCAAAAGTATAAATACTACGAGGCAAAAGTTGTAGGTAGTATCGAAAGCACCCAGACCAACTATCTTACCATCCATCGTGGCGCAAAACAGGGAATCAGGAAAGATATGGGGGTAATAGGCCCGCAGGGCATTGTTGGCAGGGTGGTAGATGTAAGCGAAAATTTCTCAGTTGTGATGAGTATTATCAGTAAGCAGTTCAAAGCCAAGGCAAAGTTGAAAAGGTCGGGAGAAAATGGAACCATTGAGTGGGACGGTGTTAACACGAGATATTTACTATTAAAAGATATTCCTAAAAGTGCGCGCATTTCCAGGGGAGACACTGTGTTAACAAGTGAATTGTCTTCTATATATCCTCCCGGTATCATGGTTGGAACAATCACCGGGTTGGTAAATGACCAAAGCAGCAATTTCTTTACGATCAGGCTAAAAACGGCGACGGATTTTTTGAATGTTCAATATGTTTATGTAATCGATGACCTGCAAAGGCAGGAGCGTGAGCGTATTCAAGTCCTTATCAAATAAGAGCATGAGCAATTTATTGAAATATATTCTTCGCTTCGCATTGTTTATACTGGTGCAGGTTTTTGTACTTCATAAGATCCCGAGTTTGCACAGGTTTATCACTCCGTACCTCTACTTTTTGTATATATTATGGCTACCGTTCCGGATGTCGCGCATCTCTGTAATGATGTTGTCTTTTATATTTGGCTTGACGCTTGACTATTTTTTGAATACTCCCGGTTTGCATGCTGCACCCTGCGTTTTGATTGCGTATGTCCGTCCTTTTCTCATTCAGGTGCTTATATCAAAGGAAGGTTCCGACCAGAATTATGCTTCTCCCTCCATTGTAAGTATGGGATGGGCACCATATGCAACTTATGTGCTTGTTTTAACCGCCCTGCACCATGGATACCTTGTTTTCCTGGAATGGATGCAGTTTGCTAATTTTTTCTATTTTCTTGGAAAAGTACTGGCAACAACAGGCGTTAGTTTAATATTGATCCTGGTGACTGAATTACTGGTTTTCAGGAAAGAGAAATTCAGAACAAATACTGCATAGGCCGGGATAAAGTTTAGCAATTTAAATTTTTGTAAATATTGTCAGGTTGGTTTAATGGAATTAGTAAATTTCATTGAACTTTGCCGAAGATTTAATAAGAGCCTCAAAGTTGCAGACTTGCCAGTTCTTTTGTCAGTTTACAATACATATGAAAAACCCGGCCGATCAATTCCTTCCTTTTGGAGAAATACTGAATACGTCATACCATTTCGGGGAAACGTTCGTTAGAAATTATTCAGGAACGATTATTTTAAAATCTCATTTTCTTAATACGTTATCAGACCATGTCTGTTTTCAATCAGTCAAGAAGCAATATCATCCGCCTTATATTTATCGGCGTTTTTCTGGTTATCGTAATTCAGTTATTCAATTTGCAGGTTATTTCAGGCAAGTATCAGAAACTGGCGATGGACAACGCCGTATACCCGAAGCGGATATATCCCAACCGGGGAATTATTTATGACCGAAAGGGCAAAGCTATTCTGAACAACACGATCATGTATGACCTTACCGTTACGCCATCGCAGGTAAAGAACATAGATACGCTCGAGCTTTGCAGCTTTTTGGAAATCGATACAGCAGAATTCAGGAAACGTATCAACGACGCAAGGTTTAAGAATGGCCCTGTTCGTCCTACCGTTTTTGAAGACCTGTTGCCTCCGGCAATGCAGGCCAAACTGGAAGAGAATATTTATAAGTTTCCGGGGTTCACATTGGTTGAGCGTCCTGTGCGGGTATATCCTTTTAACGCGGCTGCTCACATCATGGGTTATGTAGGAGAAGTGGATTCTAATATCCTCAAACGGGAGAACTTTTTCTATCAGCTCGGCGATTACGTCGGCCGGTCGGGTTTAGAACAAAGGTATGAGAAGGTTCTTATGGGCCAGCGGGGAATGAACTTTCTGATCAAGGATAATAAAAACCGTATCCAGGGCCCCTATGAGAAGGGGATGTACGATACACCGGCAGTTGCCGGACGAAACATGCGGAGCTATATTGATGTGGAAGTTCAGCAGCTTGCAGAAAAGTTATTGAAAGGTAAAGTTGGCGCTGTAGTAGCCATAGAGCCCAAAACGGGTGGAATAATTGCAATGGCCTCCGGTCCCGGGTTTGATCCAAATGAATTAACCGGGCCTTACAAACAGAAAAATTTTAACAGGTTGTTTCTTGATGTCAGCAGTCCTTTGTTAAACCGGGCGATAAAAGGACAGTATGCTGCCGGGTCAACTTACAAACCGCTTGGCGCCTTAATTGCTCTTGACGAAGGCGTTATCACTCCCGCCAATGGCATCGGCTGTACGGGCGCTTATTATTCCTGCCGCAGGCCGGTACGGTGCACCGAACACTGGGCGGGCCATGCTTCTAATTTGAGGCTTGCAATTGCACATTCATGCAATTCCTTTTTCTCCAATACCTTCCGCTTAACGGTAGATAATCCTAAGTATAACGATAATCGGATCGGGCTTCAAAAATGGAGTGAGTATCTTAACGCTTTCGGCCTCGGCCATCGCCTCGGGGTAGACCTGCCCAGCGAAGACGGTGGAAATATTCCCGATACAACTGATTATAACAAGGAATACAGAGGCTCTTGGAATTCATGCACCATGGTAACGTTGGGAATAGGGCAGGACAAAATGCTTGTAACGCCATTACAAATGGCCAATTCATTATGTATAGTTGCAAATAAAGGATACTACTACATTCCTCACTTTATTAACCGCATCGACGGTGAAACAAAAGAGGATACCGTGTTAAACAAATACAGAATTAAACATGAAGTGCTAAGCCACATATCCGATGAAGATTACGAGACCGTACATAGTGGCATGCAGGATGTTGTGGATGCAGGAACAGGACGGGTCGCAAGGATTCCGGGTATTAACATCTGCGCGAAAACAGGAACTGCCGAGAACTATCTGATGATTGAGGGTAAGAGGACCCAGTTGAAAGATAATTCTATGTTCGTAAGCTTTGCACCAAGGGAAAATCCAAAGATCGTTGTTGCGGTAGTTGTACAAAATGCCGGTTTCGGAGCTACGTGGGCAGGCCCTATAGCGGCTTTAATTATGGAAAAATATCTGAATGATACGCTACGAACCGAGCGGTTAAAAGAGGTTGAAAGGGTTTCGAATGCCAATCTTATGCCCGGTTACCTGGTGCGGGCGCAATACAGGGCCGATTCCATTCGCGCATATAACTGGTTTAAAATAACAAAAGATACAAGTGTCATTAAGAAGTACATTAAAAAAGCAGGCGTGAAAAGCGACACTTCACAGTTGCCCCAGGACAGAAAAGCGCCTGTCGTAAAAAATAATCCCCTAATAAAGCCGAAAGATACTTCAAAGTTCAGACCGAAATCCCGCATCACATAACTCATGGAACATAATCCTGCAATATCAAAAGGAATAGATTGGGTGTTGGTTTGGATATTTATCGTGTTGACTTCTGTCGGGGTATTAAGCATATTCGCTGCTACATACCGCGAAGGTGATGATCTTATCCAGGGCTTTTTTTCCCTGAAAACAGATTACAGCAAGCAGTTGTTATATTTTGGAATTGCAGGAATCCTCGGCACCTTCATTTTACTCACAGATAGTAAGTTTTTTACGGCCACAGCAAATCTCTGGTATGCGTTTGGCATCTTGTTATTACTCCTTGTTTTTCCTTTTCATACGTCTGTAAAAGGCACTAATTCAATTATTAAGTTCGGATCGTTTAACCTGCAGCCCGCTGAATTGTGTAAAGTATTTGTTAACCTTGCGTTAGCAAAGTACCTGTCAAGGGTAGAAACTGATTTTAAAAAAACACGTTCACAGCTGGTCGCGTCTGCGATTGCTATTGTCCCGGCTATTCTTGCAGTGATGCAAAGTGAAACAGGCCTGGCACTGGTTTACTTTTCATTCTTCCTGGTAATGTTCAGGGAAGGGCTTCCTGCCGCTATCCTGATAGTGGGATTTTCGTTGGCGGTGCTGGTTGTGGCAACCTTGCTGATAGAGCCTAACATCCTTGCCGTCATTCTTACGGTTGTTGCCCTGCTAACCATCTATTTCCTGCGCAGGCAAATCAAAAGAAGAAGGCAACTTCTTTTTTATATTGTAACCATCTGGGCTTTTTGCGTAGGGGTGCAACGGTTTGCAGTGCCGTTTATGTTTGACCAGGTCTTTCAGCCATACCAGGTAAAAAGGATCTACGACACCATCGGAAAAGATTATGTTCCAAAAGATGCATCTGCGGCATTGGAAATTGAACAGAAGAATAAGGGAAAGAAAAAAGGCGAAACCGGGAATTATAACGTAAAGCAAAGTAAAATTGCCATCGGAAGCGGCCGCATCCTGGGGAAAGGCCTGCTGAGCGGAACCCAGACACGTTATGACTTTGTTCCCGAACAACGAACCGATTTTATTTTCTGTACTATTGGAGAGGGGTTTGGTTTCGTCGGGAGCATGGTGCTTATGGGTATCTACTTTTTGCTCTTAATGCGGATTGTTTCCATCGCGGAGCGACAACGAAGTGTATTCAGCAGGTGTTATGCGTACGGCGTCGCCTCCGTTATCTTTCTCCATATTGCCATAAATATATGCATGACGATAGGCCTTGCCCCGGTTATTGGTATACCCTTACCTTTTATCAGCTATGGAGGAACCGCCTTACTGAGCTTTTCTGTGCTGTTATTTATTCTTATCAGGTTAGATGCAGACCGGCAGATGGTGCTTAGATAAAAAAAGGCCTTTTGAACGGGGAACCAAGAGACCTCCCCTGCATTCAGAAAGACACACCTGGCTTGAATTCCAGTAAACTATTTCACTAAAGACCGAACCGGTTAAAGCATGAAAATAATCCCCTTATCCGAAGGCGCATTCACGATCGACAAAAGCAAGTTGTTCGTTCCTTTTAATTCAGAAACGGATGACTTGCGGCAAAAGGCAGCAGGAAGTTTGCTGGTAGAGATACAGCCCTTTGCCATAATTACACACGAGGATATTTTACTGCTTGATACAGGGTTGGGTTTTGAAGATAATGGCCTACTACAAATTCACCGGAACCTCACTAATAAAGGCATAGACCCCTCCGAGGTAACGAAAGTTCTCGTCACACACCTCCATAAAGACCACGCCGGTGGCATAATGATAGAAAATAAGGCAGATAAGCCAAAGCTTGCCTTTCCGGATGCTATATATTATATTCAGCAAAAAGAACTGGCGTTTGCGTTTGAAAAAGGCCTTCCCTCTTACATCCCACGCGAACTTGAATGCCTTAAGCAGGCTTCCAATGTTGTAATGCTCGATGGAAACGGGGTTTTGGATGGTTATATAAAATACGAGGTAACGGGCGGTCATAGTCCTTATCACCAGGTTTTCTCAATCGTAGAAAGCGGCGAAAAAGTTTTCTTCGGGGGTGATGATGCGCCACAATTACACCAGATGAAAAACCGGTTTATCGCTAAATACGATTTCGACGGCCGGAAATGCATGGAATTACGCCAGCAATGGTGGAAGCAGGGAGAAGAGGAAAAATGGACTTTTTTGTTTTATCATGATATTAAAACACCCGTGCATTCTTTTGGATAGGGGCTATGGGAGCTGAGACTATTAACTGCGGGCGCGTCAGATTCGTCGATGAAAACACGACGACGGGATATTCTGAGTCTGATCGCTATTGTTTAAACTGCCTTTTATTTTGATTTAAGTGATGGCGTTCCTGTAATTCCCTCCGCAGGTAGGCATTAAACTCCTTATCAACTTTAAAAAACTGATTTACCCTGTCTACCGGCAACGCCCTTGTGAATTCATTTTTATATTTTTTGCGGACGTTGATAATTTTCTCTTCCATATCTATCTCATCAGTCTGCCTGTTCTGCATCTTTATTTCTTTGATCTCTGTTACATATTTATTGTACAAAGGCCAGAATTTTTGCGCTTCTTCGGGGGTGAGATTCAATCGGTTCGTGAAATAAGCGATTTTATATGCCTCCAGTTTCCCGGCGTTTCTCTGAATTCTTTCCTGCGATTTTACCGGTGAAGTCGTTAAGAAAAATAGTCCTGTTATGATGATAAAGATTCTCATTTCTATTTAATTGGTTGTCATATCTCTCGAAATAGAATTATGTTCGAGGTATTGTTTAAGCTCTTCGTCCGGTATGTCAGAAAGCAATTCTTTTAGAGCATCATCTGTAAGTTCATATGATGCAGTAGTATTAACTTCAGCAATGCCCGCCGGGGTATTATCCAGGTACTTTTCAATTTCCGCATCACTGATCTTTTCAATTCCTGCAAGGTTCTTTGAAACCGCAGCAGGCGATTCACCCTGGAAATAAAACCACGAACCCACGGCCATTATCCCCGCCAGTAACGCAGCTGAAGCATAACGAAATATATTCTTGCTGCTTAAGGAATATATTCCTGCCTTTTGCCGGTTTGTGACCCGTTGAAGAATGACATGGCCGAGGGTAGCAAAATATTTTTCAGGAACCCTGAAAACGTTTTTGTTTTTGATATTATTTAGAACAGGCGGGAGCGTTTCAAGTTCATAATTAACAAAGTCAACTGCATTAACACCAGAAATAACATCTCCGGGCAATTTTGCAAAATATCCGGGTGGCGAAGTAAAAGGTACTTTCTTTTCTAACTGTCCGAGAAACGGCGAAATAGCCTGGAGTTCTTCATCGGGAGAGAGGCTGGGTGCAACCCGTATCCGGCTGATTATTGTTGTTGCCAACCCATCAAAATATTCATCCGGAACGTAAAAGGGAGTATTTACTTCAGATTTTTTAAAGGGAAGCGGTGGGTCTCCATTCTCCAGCTCCACCGTTTTTATGCGGTTGATCACGTTAACAGCCAACCCTTCAAAATATCCTGGTGGAGCTTTAAAAGGAAGTTCGGGGCCACAGCTTGCTATCACACTGCTGATCCCGGTTAGTTCGTCTAATATCTCTTTTCTGTTTCCCATTGCGGATGTAAGACCATTCCTGTTAAATATAGTTTAATGATGCCGGAAGCCGGGTCGGCTCAGGCGTCTTTTAACATAAACTCCTCAATTTTCTTTACGGCATGATGGTAAGAGGCCTTCAAAGCGCCCTGGGATGTGTCCAGAACGCGGCTCATCTCTTCATAAGGCATTTCGTCGAAATAACGAAGATTAAATACAATGCGTTGTTTTTCAGGCAGCTTTTGGATAGCCAGTTGTAATTTCCATTCTATTTTATTGGGATCAAAGTATTTATCAGCGATCAGCCGGTTGCTTAACCCGGATTCCTCATCACTTAACGCAGATGTCGCTTTCTTTTTTTGCTGGTCGAGGAAGGTGAGGCACTCATTGGTTGCTATACGGTATAGCCAGGTGTATAACCGGGCGTCTTCCCGGAAGTTTGCAAGTCCATTCCATACCCGTATAAATACGTTTTGCAATACATCGTTTGCATCTTCATGGCTGATGACCATGCGCCGGATGTGCCAGTAAAGCTTTTCCAGGTAATTTTTAATGATAGATGTATATGCAGATTCTTTTGTCTTCGGGTCCCTGAACTGAAGCAGCAATTCAACGTCCGTGGCATTTACAGCCATAAGGTTTGTAATTTATTAAATACATCTCAGATTCGTTTTTCCATGCATAGTTTAATGTGTGCATAAGTTAAAAGGAGTTTTACGTGTAAGACCGCCGATTGCAGACGGGGAGAGTGAACGTCTGGCGAGGTATTGGGGATTTTAGACTTGTGATGGGAGGTGATTAACAGATATGCAATCTAAAATCGCCACCTTGCAATTAAGATCAGCTATTTTTTCTGCCGATAACCTTCTCTGCCGCTTCCACGATATAAGGGGTGTCAAGTCCGTATTTTTTAAGGAGATCTTCGGGTTTGCCGCTTTCTCCAAAGGTGTCTTTTGTGCCGATGTATTCTATGGGAATGGGAAAGTGGCGGGCAGCTTCCTGGGCAATGCTGTCGCCTAATCCGCCAATCACATTATGTTCTTCAACTGTAACGGCACATTTGGTTTTCCGGATCGAATTCAGAATCGCTTCACCGTCTAAAGGTTTAATCGTATGTATATTTATCACTTCAACGGAAATACCTTTTTCTTCGAGGATACGCCCGGCTTCAATTGCTTTCCACACCATGTGTCCGCAGGCAAAGATGGATACGTCATTCCCCCCGGCAAAGAGCTGGGCTTTGCCAATTTGAAAGGGCTCATCCAAAGAGGTGAATATCGGCCACACCGGGCGGCCGAAACGGAGATACACAGGGCCATTATATTCTGCAATCGCCATTGTTGCTGCCTTGGTCTGGTTATAATCGCATGGAACGATTACGGTCATTCCTGGCAACATTTTCATCATACCTATATCTTCAAGTATCTGGTGTGTAGCACCGTCTTCTCCAAGGGTGAGTCCAGCATGCGAGGCGCATATCTTCACATTTTTGTTAGAATATGCGATTGACTGACGGATCTGGTCATATACTCTTCCTGTGGCAAAATTTGCAAAGGTGGTAGCGAAAGGTATTTTACCGCCGATGGTTAATCCGGCAGAGATGCCCATCATGTTGGCTTCAGCTATACCGCATTGAATAAACCGTTCGGGGAACTCTTTTATAAACTGGTTCAGTTTTAGCGAACCGGCAAGGTCTGCAGTGAGGGCTACAACATTTAAATTTCTTCTTCCTGCTTCCACGATGCCATCTCCAAAACCACTTCTTGTATCTTTTTTGCCGGTTACTTGAATTTCTTTTAACATGATCCTGTATTGATTGAAACTTTTTGAGATAAAATGTGTGGCAAAGAAAGGGAAACTTTTGATATAAGGATGTGAGCCGTTTCTTTTTTTGCCAATTAACGGGGGATCAGTTCAACTCTGATTTATGCTTATTGTAGAATTTCTCATCTGCTTTGATCCGCTGTTCCCACTTCCATGCAGACGCCATCATATCGTCAAGTGAAAAGTTTAAGCTCCAGCCAAGCTCCTTGCGGGCATAGTCATTGTTTGCATAAATGGCTATAACATCTCCGGCACGGCGCGGCCCGATGGTATAATTAAGCTTTACTCCGCTCACTTTTTCAAACGCCTTTATCGCTTCCAGTACCGTAACGCCGTTGCCTGAGCCAAGATTAAATACCTCGCACTTCTTGCGTGCCTTATTTTCCGCCAGGTATTGAATGGCTAATGTATGCGCATGTGCAATATCGCAGACGTGAATATAATCGCGTATGCATGAGCCATCGCGGGTTGGGTAATCATCGCCGTATACTTTCATCTGGGGTAATTTACCAATAGCGGTTTGGGTAATGGCTGGGACAAGGTTGGCAGGTTTACCAATCGGTAATTCTCCAATCAACCCGGAGGGATGTGCTCCCACCGGATTGAAATACCTTAATAATATGCTGAAAGCCGGCTGGGCTTTGGAAAATTCATTGATAATCTGTTCTCCCATTTGCTTTGTATATCCGTAGGGAGATTCGGCAGGTTTTGGAGGGGTGGATTCCGTAACGGGGATTGAGTCGGGATTACCGTACACCGTACAGGAGGATGAGAAAACGAAATAAGGCGTTTGAAACTCCTGTACGCATTTCAGCAGATTGATTAATGAAGTGAGGTTATTCTCAAAATACATTAATGGTTGCTCCACCGATTCTCCAACAGCTTTATAGGCGGCAAAATGTATGATTCCGGCTATATCCTCATTTTCCTGGAAGATCGCAAACGTATCATCAAAATTGCAAAGGTCTACTTTATAATTCTTTATCTTTTTGCCTGTTATCTTTTCCACGCCTTCCAGAATTCGTGAAGATGAACGTGAGTTGTTATCAACGGAAACTACGTCAAATCCATTCTCAATGAGGTCAACAATAGTATGTGAGCCAATATATCCGCATCCACCTGTAACAAGTATTTTTTTCATGAATATTGTTTTTTTTATAATTGATCGAAACCGTTTACATAAGGTGAGGCTAAGGTAAGAACATTTGTCACGGAATGCTTATTAAGATGAGTCTTCGTTAACAACCTTCATCAGGTATTCGCCATATCCGCTTTTAAATAGCGGCTGAGCCATCTCTTCAACCTGTTTTTTGGATATAAATCCTTTTCTGAAGGCGATCTCTTCAATGCAGGCGATCTTTATTCCCTGCCTTTGTTCGATCACCTGAACAAATTGAGACGCCTGCATGAGCGAATCAAACGTTCCTGTATCAAGCCAGGCTGTTCCCCTGTCCATGATAGACACCCTTAATCTTCCGGCTCTAAGGTATTCTTTGTTGATGTCAGTGATCTCATATTCTCCTCTTGCACTGGGTTGCAGGCTTTTAGCTATCCTTACCACTTCGTTATCATAAAAATAGATACCAGGCACAGCGTAGTTACTCTTTGGGATCCGGGGTTTTTCTTCAATGGAAACGGCATTCATATTTTTATCAAACTCCACCACACCATAACGCTCCGGATCACTGACATGATAGGCGTATACGATGCCACCTTCAGGATCAGTATTTTGCTGCAGTTTCTCTCCAAGCCCGCTTCCGTAAAATATATTGTCTCCCAATACAAGGGCAACTTTTTCTTTGCCGATAAAATCCTCACCGATAACAAAAGCGCGGGCGAGGCCATTTGGCAAAGGTTGTTCAGCATAAGAAAAGCTTAGCCCCAATTGTGAGCCATTGCCAAATAAAGTTTTAAATAACGGCAGGTCGTGCGGAGTTGATATGATAAGAATATCACTGATGCCTGCCAGCATCAAAGTAGACAAAGGGTAGTATATCATTGGTTTATCATAAACCGGCATGATCTGCTTGCTGATCGCATATGTTATAGGGTATAATCGGGTGCCCGAGCCTCCCGCCAGGATAATTCCTTTCATAGATTCAGTTTATGATGCCGGATAAATCTTTTTTGTGTAATCATACCAGGCAAAGGTACCCGACAAGTGCATGTAAATCTACTATTATATAACTCAAGGGGTTTGTTGGTAATCCACGATTTATCTTATGCAGCTTTTTTTAGTGGTTCCATGTGTTTTTCGTGTCCCAAAAAGTAGCACAAAGTAGAACACCAAGCTTACACAAAGTTCACGAACAGGAACACATGGTATTCTTCTATATAACTGAAGGCGAGTTTTTGTTGATGCAGGAACCACAGAGTCAACATCAAGCGGAAGCACAGAGAAAAACAAAGGCAACCTCAAGACCAAACCTAACCTCAATTAAAATCTTAGTGAACTCTCCGTGCGTCGGGTAAATTACGGTGTCAGATAAATAGTTTCAGAAGATAATATACCAGGGCAGCCAAAGCTGCACTGACCGGTATGGTTAAGATCCAGGCCCATAAAAGGTTAACAGTCACTCCCCAGCGAACTGCCGATAATCTTTTGGTTGCCCCTACTCCGATAATAGCCCCGGTAATGGTGTGGGTGGTACTTACCGGAATGCCAAGGTGTTCCGTTAAAAACAATGTAAATGCCCCCGCTGTTTCAGCACTTACGCCTTCAAGTGGCGTTACCTTCGTAATACGGGTGCCCATGGTTTTCACTATTTTCCAGCCACCGCTTAAGGTTCCCAGTGCAATAGCGGCAAAACAGGCAATGGGTACCCAGTTTGGAACATTCCTGATATCGTTCAATTGTCCTGCTGCTACCATTGCCGCGGCAATAATACCCATCACTTTTTGGGCATCATTTCCACCGTGACCTAAACTAAACAATGCAGAGGATACTAATTGCAGCCTGCGAAACCATTTATCGGCTTTATACGGAGTGGCATGGCGGCATATATTTACAATGATAACCGTAATAATAAATGCCATAACCATTCCTATCACCGGAGCCAGGAAGATATATAGGAATATCTTTATTACACTGGCATAATTGATAACGTCGATCCCTTTAGCGCTCATCGCTCCTGCATGCGCGAGCGCAGCGCCCATAAACCCTCCCAATAAAGTATGTGATGAACTGGAGGGTATACCAAACCACCAGGTTAACAGGTTCCAGCAAATAGCGGCTATAAGCCCGGCAAAAATCACCTCCTGAGTAACAAAGGGTTCATTAACGGATCTGGCGATCGTGTTTGCGATCTTAAATTCTCCGATGACGTATTTTGAGATAAAAAAGGCAGCAAAATTAAAGATCGCTGCCCATAGCACTGCCTGGAAAGGGGTAAGCACTTTCGTGGACACAATGGTGGCAATTGAATTAGCAGCATCATGAAATCCATTGATAAAGTCAAATATCAAAGCGAATATGATGATGATGATAAGAAAAGCCATAAGAAGTTAATTAGAGCATGTGAAAATTTGAAATCCTGAGAAAGGGAGACACATGTTCAGGATTATATCTCAAATCTTCAGAATGCTTAAGCGTATTTGATGATAATGGATTCGATCACGTTGGCGGCGTCTTCGCACTTGTCCGTTACAATTTCCATTACCTGGAAAATCTCTCTTTTCTTTATAACTTCTTTGGCATCAGGTTCTGTTTCAAAAAGGCGGTCGATGCTCATGTCGAATATGTCATCAGCCTGATTCTCTATACTGTTAACCTTAACCAAAGCGTCGGTGATCTGGCGCATATTGGTCATATTCCGCAGTTCAAAAACAGCCTTTTTGATTTGCTCAGAAGACTGCTCGATCAGGTCGGCTAATTTCTGAATTCCCTGGTCGTTAGGATTAACCTTATAAAAATTGATCTTTTTGGCGGCTGAATAAATGTAATCTGCAATATCATCCAGGGAAGATGCAAGGTGATGGATATCTTCCCTGTCAAAAGGAGTAATGAAGTTTCTTCCGAGTTCGGTAAATATTTTATGCGTAAAGTCGTCATTAATATGCTCCATATCTTCCAGCTTGGAAATAATGGCAGCTCGTTTGTCAAAGTCGGGTTGGGCTACAACTTCTTTGAGCAACCTGCCCATCTTAGCCACGGTGGCTGCAACTTCTTCAAACAAAGAATAAAAAATTTTATCCTTCGGCATGAAGATCTTCATTATAGAATTTAACCCCATAAGACAAATTTGGGCAAAAGTATAAAGATTGAACCTGTATTACAGAAAAACAAGTTTGGTAATAATTTCTTAACACGGAAAGTATTATAAATTTCCTTATAATACAGATAGTTATGATTTAAGGTAATGAAGATATTTATGGTTTAAGCCGCCTACCGGAGTTAATTTAAAACCTGGCAGGCTGCTCAGTACGGCCTTCCAGGGTAAAACCAATGGTAGTTCCTACATCCGGCGTGCTTCGGACATGCACGGCCTGGTTATGAGCTTCCACTATATGTTTGCAAATCGATAATCCTAAACCCGTGCCGCCCTTATCCCTGCTTCTTGCTTTATCCGTGCGGTAAAACCGCTCAAATATGCGGTGCAGGTGATCGCTTTCTATACCTATGCCATCATCACTTATTTCAATAAGCACATGCTTATCTTCAGTTTTGTAAACGCTGGCAACGATGTTTCCTTCGGGTTTCCCGTACTTGAACGAGTTTTCAATCAGATTGATCAGCACCTGCCGGATCTTTTCCTTGTCGGCAAACACCGTTACCGGGGATTCGCAGCCCTTTTTGATCTGACACCGTATATTTTTTTCATTTGTTTTTATCGACAAAGATTCAAATACTTCCCGTATAAGATCCTGGATAACAAAATTGTGTTTGTAGAGTAACTGTTCCCCGCGTTCTAACCGTGATATTTCATCAAGGTCGTTCATAAGGTTAACGAGACGGTCTACGTTTCTGGAAGTGTTTTCAAGAAATTTTTTCCTGATGTCGGGCTTTTCCATAGCGCCATTCAGCAGCGTGTCCACATACCCCTGTATGGCGAATATGGGCGTTTTGAATTCGTGAGCAAGGTTTTGTAAAAACTCTTTCCGGTAGGCTTCATTCTTTTTGAGGATATCTATTTCATTGCTTTTCTGAACCGCCCACTTTTCCACATCCTCGCTTACCTCGTCAATGCTCTTTCTGGGCAGGATGTATTTGTAATACACTTCTTCTTTTCTGCTCGCCTTTGTCTGATATATGAATTTGTAGATCAGCTTTATACGCCGGTATATAAACCGCTGAAGAAAGAAAAAAATGAGAAAATAAGAGATAAGAAAAAGGGTAATAAAGGTACCCAGTGCGATCTGCCAGTTATGCAGGAAAGCGAAACACGCTATGGACACAAGCAATGAAATAGACGCTGCATTAATGGCGGCGATCTGCTTGGGGGAAATATTTTTGATATTCATAACTTACCGTTGGCACAGCATCTTCAATTCATGATAAAGTTATGTAATCATCCTTAAAGTGCCTTGTCCTGATCTCGAAGACGTTTGTTGATCAGGAGATTTAAGTGCCTTCAGGCGAGGGCACGCTAAAGATCAAATTTGTACCCCACGCCTTTTACCGTTGTAATGCAATCGAGGCCTAACTTCTGGCGTATCTTACGGATATGGACATCAATTGTTCTGTCACCTACAATGACATCCTTTCCCCACACCTGATTGAGAATCTCGTACCGCAGGAAAACCCTGCCAGGTTTGGAGGCCAGCAGGTAAAGAAGCTCAAATTCCTTCTTGGCAAGTGATATTTCTTTGGAATCAGCCTTTACCAGAAATTGTACAGGATCAATAACAAGGTTGTCAAGTTTTAATACGCTATTTTCATTTTCGCCAGGCTTGCTTGTTCGCCTGAATAGTGCGTTAACACGACTCATTAAAAGTTTAGGGCTTATAGGTTTATTCACATAGTCGTCGGCGCCGGTATCAAGCCCCTTCATTTGCGAGGATTCATCATTAAGCGCTGTCAGGAATATAATCAGTGTGTCCTTAAAGGCCGGCTGTGACCGGAGAATTTCACAAACTTCAACGCCATTCTTTTTTGGCATCATGATGTCAAGAATGATAAGATCCGGCTTTATTATTTTTGCTTTTGAAAGCGCTTCATCTCCATCTTTGGCGGTATATACATGATAACCTTCAGCGGAGAGGTTGTAATCTATGATTTCAAGAATATCCGGCTCGTCATCAGCTATCAGGATTTTCTTGTCCTTTGAATCCATTTAACAATTTCTTTACACAAACGTAGCTGAATTATGTATAAAGACCCCTCCGGCGTGGTAAGTTCACAATTTTTTAATATGAAATCTGTTATATTAAATTTAAAAAGATGGTCAGCGCAACATAAATTAACTATTGCCTGTCTCATAAAAAGCATCCCGTTGGTCCATTTGACTGATTGGTAGTATTTTTGCTTTTACGCATCATTATAACGGTATTATGTATAGATTTTTACTTTTCGTTACTTATTTGTTCCTTTTCGCATCCCATACTTTTTCGCAGGGCACATCAGTTTCACCTTACCGGATTGAAAAGAGCCGGTTACTATGGCACGACAAGGTTGACCGCGAGCAAAAGCGATTGTTAAAGCTCGACGGCAAAGATGACGGGATTATTGGCCTTTCAAGAGACGAAACCGTTAACCTGCAAATTGATTATGCCTTAATTAAAGGCGTTGACGAATGGCAGGAAAAGATAGAGCGGGATTCGGTAATGCCCCACAACAGTAAGATTAAATATCTTCTCGGACTTGAATCTCTGCTAAAAGGATACAATTCAAGTTACCAAAGAAGGGATTTTCCGGTAACAATGGCGCAGGCACTCATTGATGCGTATGCCAAAGCACTGGAGCTGGATAAACGCAATGCAAGCATAGAACCCGTGATCATAGAAAACAGCTATGGAGTAGGTACAATATTACTCGATTGCTTTTCCTTTCCGGAAAACGCAGGTGTGGAACCTTCAAGGATCATTTTGCTGAAGAAGTATCTTGTTTTACACCCGACTGAAATACTAAGTGTTTTAAAACGCAATATCAACGTACCCTTTGCAGACAGTCTTATCAGGGTAGCGGCTTACCAAAACCCGCGAAAGGTTTACGATTTCGCTGCTGCGCACGATAAGCTTGGGAGTAAGATCCGCGCAAGCCAGGATTCTTTTGTTACAACCGTAGCTAAAATGGCCATCAGCAAAAGCGGACAATTGTACTTCCCCTTTATAGACCTGCTTGTAAAAGGTAAGATCACATTCGAGGATATTGATAAGGTTAAGGAAAATGAGCTGAATTATTACCGCCTGCTTGTAAAAACCAGAATAGCGTTTGCAGGAAGGATGGCTGGTAAAGATACGGCCATGGAGATGTCGTCGCTTACAAGCATGATGACAAAAAAAGCTAAAGAGGGATTTATCCGTACGATAAACGGTTTACACAGCGCGCCGGATGCCGTCCGGTTCAGAAGCATCGAACAACTTAATCCCCAGGAATTATATTATCTGTGCGTTCTGGGTGAAGACGAAATTTATACATCAAGTTACCTGGGTGTTTTCAAACGGATCTTTCAGCGTATGAAGATCCCCCGCGGAGACACACTTGTAATGAGCGTGAATGCCGATTATTTCCGCAAATTTATCAAACTCGCTGCCGCTTATAATACCCTTGATACCCTGCTCAAATCGATGCCCCAGGAAAGTTCTACTGCACTTATGAGGGCTTTCATGATAGGACTGGAAAAATCAACCAACCCTGACAATGCAGAAGATGCAGTTGATGTAGCCGACTCTTACAGCAGTATTTTTGAAAAAAACAAGGCACTGGCCAGCTTTATGCTCAGTGAAGCATCCTGGAACCTGGAGCGGTGTATTAAGAACGCAAGCAAAAACGGGCAGGTGATCTATAAACTCGAAAAAACGCTTTTTGAATCCGCAGACAGCTCCGGCCGGGTGAATCTTTCTGAACAGCTGGGTATTCCGCCTGTTTATACCGTCGATTATAACTCCCTGCTTGATGACAGCGGACGGATTGTGCAGCAGGTGTTTTTCTATGGAGATGAAGACCGGGATGGTCAAAATTCATATGCGAATTACCTTGCCCTGTTCCGGGGCAGCCCGGATTGGAGTATAACTGATAACAACCGCGACTGGATATGGATCCGGTCTACCAAAGGAAAGCCGGTCTGGATCTTTGCAAACAAGCCATTATACGGGCCCGATGACCCCGATGCAAAAGCACAGGCAAAGCTCAATGAATATCTGTCAGACCGTAACCTCAAGCCTTCCATATTTATCCATCGCGGGCATAGTTATCACGTTAAGTACTCACTTAACCAGATTCAGCCGAGCGCAAGGATAGTTGTACTGGGTTCCTGTGGCGGCTATAATAATTTAAATGAAGTGCTTACCATTAGCAACGATGCTCACATAATATCTTCCAAACAGGTCGGGACAAGAACCGTAAACGAACCTATCCTTGAGTCGGTAAATAACACCCTCCGTAACGGCAGGAGTATAGAATGGATAACCATGTGGAGAGACCTGAGCAAAAAGTTCAGAGGGGAGCAAAAAGAAATGTTCGATGATTATATCCCCCCGTATAAGAACCTGGGAGCCATCTTTATTAAAGCGTACAGGAAGGCTCTTGGAGAGCAGGAGCTATAAGCCGTCAGCTATCAGCCGTCAGCCGTCAGCTATCAGCTATGAGCTATCAGCTATCAGCTGTGATCTATGAGCAATGAGCTATCAGAAATGAGAAATCGGCAATCCGAAATAATCCTGACATCGATAACTGGTAGCGGATACTGCAACCGATAGGCGAAAGCCGATAGCTGACAGCCGATAGCTTAATCTCAAATCGATTATTCCTATCTTTGCCTGTATGGCAGATGCAGCTCCGGTTAAGAAAGTTTTCGATTTTAGTTTGCTTCGCAGGGTTTTTTCGTTCGCTGCCCCATACAGGAATCGCTTTTACCTTTCTTTATTCATGGCGATCGTTCTGGCAGTGCTTTCGCCCGTTCGGCCATACCTTATCCAGCTATCTGTCAACCAGTATATAAAGCAGGGTGCTGCTGTTCAGGGTGAGTCAAAGAACCCTTTCATTGAAATGATCGTATTTATTACGATCTGGCAGATCGTATTGCTGGTTGCTGAAAGCCTCATCCGCTTTTATTTCTCCTACATCAGTGCCTGGCTTGGACAAGCCGTTGTGAAGGATATGAGGGTTAAGGTGTATAATAAGGTGCTCGGACTGAACCTTTCCCAGTTTGATAGAACGCCCATAGGAACACTTACCACCCGCACGATAAACGACATTGAATCGATCAACGATATCTTTGCCGACGGGCTAATACCCATTCTTGCCGACATTCTGTCTATCATTTGTATACTTGTTTGCATGTTCTGGATCGACTGGCGACTGGCCCTGATAAGCCTCAGCCCTTTCCCTGTTCTCTTTGTAGCCACGTACTTTTTTAAAGAAAGCGTAAACAAATCCTTTATACGGGTGCGTAACGCGGTGGCCCAGCTCAATGCTTTTATCCAGGAACATATTACAGGAATGCAGGTGGTTCAGGCATTTGCGTCAGAAGAAAGGGAGTTTCAGAAATTTAAGAAAATCAACAAAGAACACAGAAATGCCAACATCAATGCCATTTTTGCCTATTCCGTATTCTTTCCGATCGTGGAGATCATTTTAGCCGTTTCTACGGGATTGCTGGTTTGGTGGGCGGCCAGCCAGGCAATGAGACTGCCGGCGGAGCAGGCGGTTTTATTAACAGGTAAGATCATTTCATTTATTTTACTGATCAATCTTATTTCAAGGCCGTTGCGCGTAATTGCTGACAAGTTTAATGTTTTGCAAATGGGCATTGTGGCCAGTGAAAGGGTTTTTAAGGTGCTGGACAATGCAGATTATTCAAAAGATGATGGCATTCATGCTCAGCATAAATTAAAGGGTAAAATCCAGTTTGACCACGTATGGTTTGCGTACGTGGACGAAAGGTATGTGTTGAAAGATATTACGTTTACGGTTGAGCCTGGAGAAACTGTTGCGATCGTAGGGCATACGGGAAGCGGTAAAACGTCTATTATCAGCCTGATGAGCCGCCTTTACCATATTAATAAAGGACAGATCAGAATTGATGACGTAAAAATCACCGATTTCTCATTACACGCCTTGAGAAGTAAAATAGGTGTGGTGCTTCAGGATGTGTTTCTTTTTTCAGGTTCAGTGCTTGATAACATTACCCTGAGAAATCCCGACATCAGCCGGGAACGCGTGATTGAAGCGGCTACCATGATAGGAATGCACGATTTTATTATGGAGTTACCGGGGGGATACGATTACAATGTTATGGAACGAGGCAGCACCTTATCGCTTGGGCAGCGCCAACTGTTGTCCTTTATCAGGGCTTTGTTATATGACCCTTCTATTCTCATTCTTGACGAAGCCACTTCAAGTGTTGATACGGAAAGTGAAGTGCTTATTCAGAATTCAATAAATAAGCTTATCTCAGGAAGAACATCGATTGTGATCGCCCATCGCTTATCTACAATCCGCAAAGCCACTAAAATTATAGTGCTTGACAAAGGTGAAGTAAAGGAAACCGGTACACACGAAGAATTGCTCGTCTTAGAAGGATTTTACAGTAAGCTGCATCATATGCAATTCGAAAATCAAACACAGAAGACCAGCTAATTGCCTTTCCAGGGCAGCAGCTATGAATACGTATCTGACCTGTAACGGGCAGCCGATAAAGCATCCGCGTGATTATGAACTGCCCCTCCCGGTGTGCTGTTATACATTTACATAAGAATTTCGTTATTTTTTAAAAGCTTCATACGTATCTTTGCAAAAATTTACGAAAAACCCATGGATCATCGCATATCTAAAAAATTACTCTTTCCTGCTCTTGCGATAGTTCTTTCTCTTTTTACTCATTCTGGTTTTTCCCAGGAACACCGGGAAACGGGCGCTAATCATACTAGTGAAAAGAAATTTGACGCGGCCTCAGTTATCATGGAACACGTTATGGATGGACATGAATTTCACTTTTTTTCAATAGGCCATTTTAATGCTGTTATCCATTTACCGATAATATTGTATTCACCTCAAAGGGGATTTACTGCCTTTTCTTCAGCTCGTTTTGGTCACGAAGCAGAACTTTCCTACAAAGGCTACAGGATGGAAAAGGAGCGCATATTTGCTGTAAAAGAAGATGGGGTAACCCCTGATCCATCCGTAAAAGTGTATGATCTATCCCTGACGCGCAATGTTGTACAGATGTTTCTTGCTTTGATTGTTTTGGTGTTGATTATGACCGGCATCGCGCGGAAATATAAAAGAGAGGGCAGCGGCAAAGCACCAAGTGGCCTGCAAAACGCAATTGAACCCGTGATTACGTTTGTTCGCGACGAAGTTGCCAAACCAAACCTGGGTAGCAAATACCTTAAATATCTTCCGTACCTGCTTACCATTTTTTTCTTCATTCTTATAAATAATCTTTTTGGTTTAATACCTGGTTCAGCTAACGTTACCGGTAATACGGCTTTCACCCTCGTACTGGCTGCTATTTCCCTTTTGGTTATTTTATTCAGTTCTAATTCGCATTTCTGGGGGCATATTTTCTGGCCTCCCGGAGTTCCCTTTGCCGTTAAATTAATCCTGGTACCTGTTGAATTTGCAGGAATATTCATAAAGCCGATTGCTTTAATGATCAGGCTTTTTGCAAATATGGTAGCGGGTCACATTATCATTATCAGCTTTGTTTCGCTAATCTTTATTTTCGGCGCAATGAACACCTTTGCCGGTTGGGGGTTCTCTCCCCTGTCCGTTTTATTCACCGTGTTCATTTACATGATCGAAATATTAGTTGCTTTTATCCAGGCCTTTATCTTTACTAATCTTACGGCTGTTTTCATAGGCCAGGCGTTTGAAGGTAGTCATGATGGCGGTGGGGATAAATATGAAGACCCCGTAATTATTTAATCGTTTTCTCTCATATAAAATAGCATATCATGACTTTGATGACCATTCTTTTACAAGTGGAGACTCATGCTGAAATTGGTTACTCTCACCTTGGGGGTGCAATTGGAGCAGGCCTGGCCGCTGTTGGAGCCGGAATTGGAATCGGGCAAATCGGTAAAGGCGCAGTTGAAGCAATTGCCCGCCAACCCGAAGCAATCAACGACATCCGTGCCAACATGATCCTGACTGCGGCGTTTGTGGAGGGTGTAGCCCTCTTCGCAGTAATCGCGGGTCTGCTTGCAGTACTGAAGTAGTCGGCTAACCTTCTGGTTAAACAATTACTGCATCCTGAGCACAGGGCCGAAGATGCAGTAATTCGTATTCATTTTCCAACTAAATATATTGTTATGGAATTTTTACAGCCCAATTTAGGTTTGATCGTGTGGACGCTTCTTGCATTTCTGATCGTTTTATTTATTCTTAAAAGGTTTGCCTGGAAACCCATTCTGCAATCATTAAACGACAGGGAAAAAACTATTGCCGGATCACTGGCAACCGCCGAGAAAGTCAAAGGTGAAATGATGCTGCTTAAGAGCGAGAATGAGGCGCTGCTGCTGAAAGCCCGCGAGGAAAGGGCATTGATGATCAAAGATGCGAAAGATACTTCCGACAAAATGATTGCGGATGCCAAAGAACGGGCAAAGAATGAATACGACCGCATTTTACGTGATGCCCAGTCGGCTATCGAGCAGCAAAAAATGGCGGCCCTGATCGATGTAAAAAACCAGGTCGGTAACCTTGTTATCGAAGTAGCGGAAAAAGTATTGCGGCGTGAATTAAGCAATAAAGGAGAGCAGGAGAGTTATATCAGGCAACTCGCAAACGATGTAAAATTAAATTAACCCTATAAGCTTTATGCGAAATCCACGACTGGCAGGAAGATATGCAAAATCACTGATCGACCTTGCTACTGAAAAAGGGCTGTTAGAAAATGTGTACAGGGATATGTTGTACCTTCAACAGGTTTGTAAGGCAAGCAGGGAATTTGTAACCCTGATCAAAAGTCCGGTAATATCGCCAGATAAGAAAGAAAAGATCCTCGAATTGGTCACGGCAGGCAAGGTGAGTAGCTTAACTGCATCTTTCAACCGGCTGATGGTGCACAAAGGGCGCGAAGAAACACTTCCTGAAATTGTGGAAGCTTTTTTAGATATGTACAACGAGGTAAAGGGGATTCATAAGGTTAAGCTATTTACAGCTCAACCCGTTAGTGAAGAATTGAAGCAAAGCATCATTGAAAAGTTCACATCAACTACACCGATTCAGCATATCGAGCTTGAAACAATCGTCAGGGAAGAACTTGTAGGTGGATTTGTGCTCGAATATAACAATAACCTTGTTGATGCAAGCATTTTACGGGATCTTAAAGATATAAAGAAGCAGTTTCAGGATAACGAATATGTGCAGAAAATACGGTAAAACGTTGGAATGTGTCAGGTTTAACCTCTGATATTCCGGCTTATCGTATTGGTTTAGAGGAAACAGAATTATTTAAACGAATTAAAAACAGAAAAATGGCCGAAATTAAACCGGATGAAATATCAGCTATACTGCGCCAGCAGTTAAGTAGTTTTAATGTAGGTGCTGATTTAGAAGAAGTCGGTACGGTACTGCAGGTAGGCGATGGCATTGCACGGGTATATGGTTTAAACAACGTGCGTTCAGGTGAGCTTGTTGAGTTTGAAAATGGAGTCAAAGCTATCGCGTTAAACCTTGAGGAAGATAATGTGGGAGTGGTTTTGATGGGCGACCAGGGAGATATTAAAGAAGGAGCTAAGGTGACCCGCACCGGTAAGATCGCTTCTATTAAAGTTGGGGAAGGCCTCGTTGGGCGTGTTATCAATACCCTTGGCGATCCGATAGATGGAAAAGGACCGATTACCGGTGAACTATATGAAATGCCCCTCGAACGTAAAGCGCCAGGGGTTATCTACCGCGAACCGGTTAAGGAGCCGCTGCAAACCGGTATTAAGGCGATCGATGCCATGATCCCTGTAGGCCGTGGCCAGCGGGAACTGGTAATTGGCGACCGGCAAACCGGTAAAAGCGCAATTTGTGTAGATACGATCATCAATCAGAAAGAATTTTATAAAGCGGGTAAGCCGGTTTACTGCATTTATGTTGCCATCGGGCAAAAGGCCTCTACAATAGCAGGTGTAATGAACGTTTTACAGGAAAACGGGGCAATGGAATATACAACCATCGTTGCGGCTTCCGCTTCTGACCCTGCACCGCAACAATTCTATGCGCCTTTTTCCGGCGCTGCAATAGGTGAATTTTTCCGGGATACCGGCAGACCGGCCCTGATCATTTTTGATGACCTTTCCAAACAGGCAGTTGCTTACCGTGAAGTGTCCTTATTGTTAAGAAGGCCTCCGGGGCGCGAAGCTTACCCGGGCGACGTATTCTATTTGCATAGCCGGTTATTGGAAAGAGCGGCAAAGATCATTACTAAAGATGAAGTTGCCAGGAAGATGAATGATCTGCCTGACTCAATCCGGCACCTGGTAAAAGGTGGTGGTTCGTTAACCGCATTGCCCATAATCGAAACGCAGGCCGGTGACGTGTCGGCTTATATCCCAACCAACGTGATCTCTATTACCGATGGTCAGATATTTCTTGAGGGAAACCTGTTCAACGCGGGCATCCGTCCCGCAATCAATGTTGGTATTTCGGTAAGCAGGGTTGGAGGTAACGCCCAGATAAAATCAATGAAAAAAGTTGCCGGTACCTTAAAGCTCGACCAGGCGCTTTACCGCGAAATGGAAGCCTTCTCGAAATTTGGTGGTGACCTTGATCCGGCTACTAAAGTAGTAATCGATAAAGGAGCACGTAACGTTGAAATCCTTAAACAACTGCAATTTTCCCCAATGCCGGTAGAGAAGCAGGTTGCAATCATTTACCTTGGAACACAGGGTTTACTGAGAGAAGTCGCTGTTAAAAGGGTGAAAGAATTTGAAGCACACTTCCTGCTCGAAATGGAAAATAAACATCCTGAAATCCTCCATGATTTTAAAGAAGGCAGATTGCCGGACGAAGGAATTAATAAAATGGTTGAACTTGCCCGAAATTTGATTCCGGGATATAAATAGTCAAATAACTGTCGTTTATAGAGACCCTCCAGCCGGAGAATTTTTTTATGAAAATAATATCTAAATTTTGTTTAGATAATAAACAAGTTTACGTTTGTAATAAATTTACAAACGTGCTAAAGTTGATTTTATTCCTCCCCTTAGCTCTTGTTTCTTACATCTCATTTGCTCAAACAGCAATTTCAGGTTTTGTCAGAGACGCCAAAGGCAATCCCATATCGAATGCAAGTGTTGCGATCAAAGATTCGTATGACGGAGGAACAACGGATTCATCAGGCAGGTATTCGTTCAAAACATTTGAGACAGGAGAGAAGTTCTTCTTAGCTACTTCTATAGGTTACGTTCCTGCAGGGCAAAAAGTACGCCTGGACGGATCCCCGTTAGTTTTGGATATCAATATGAAAGAAGAGCCGAATGAATTGAAGGCGGTGGTGATAACGGCAGGCACATTTGAAGCAAGCGATACAAAGAGAACAACAGTGCTTAATCCTATCGATATTGTCACAACGGCAAGTGCGAACGGCGACGTTACCAGCGCAATCAGAACGCTCCCCGGCGCACAACAGGTAGGTGAAAGCGAAGGATTGTTTGTTCGGGGGGGTACAGCCGGTGAAACAAAAGTTTTTATAGATGGCACCCTGGTGAATAACTTTTTTTTCAGTAGTGTTCCCGATATTGCGCAGCGCGGTCGCTTTTCACCTTTTCTCTTCAAAGGCACTGTTTTTAGTTCAGGTGGTTACTCCGCGCAATATGGTCAGGCGCTTTCATCCGTACTGCTGCTTGAGAGTATCGACCTGCCGGAAAGAAGTTCAGCCAACATCGGGCTTTCAACCGTAGGTGGCAGTGCCGGTTACCAGCATTTGTCAAAAAATAACAGGTCAAGCTGGGGGGCCAGTTACAACTATACAAACCTGCTGCCTTATTTTAAAATTGTAAAGCAACGGCCAGATTATTTCCAGGTGCCTGAATTTCATAACGCGGATGTGAATTTCCGGGTAAAAACCTCAAAAAGCGGAATGTTGAAATTCTATGGTTATACGAATGCAAGCCGCTTGGGATTAAGAAGGCCTGATATAGATTCAAATGACCTTAAAGATGCTTTTGGCCTTAAAAACCTAAACTTTTATGGGAATGTTTCGTGGAAAGAAAAATTGACCACGAATTGGAAAATGAATCTTGGGTTCTCATTCAGCAGGAACCATGACGACCTGCTTAATGAATTACAGGATCGTTCGAACACTAAGCAGGGGATAGCGACTTTTCCCTTTTCCCAAAAGAACTTTACTGTCGCTAACAGTGCCAGTCTTGCAGTGATCAAAGCCGTGTTTGAGCGAAAGCTAAAAGGCCTGAGTGCATTCAGATGGGGCGGTGAATATTTTTATAATCAGGAGAAAACCGCTTTCGAAAACGATTCTTTGAAAGGCGTGAACGCAAATCTCACAGATCATTTAAAGGCTGCATTTACCGAAGTGGATATATATCTAACAAATGACCTGGCGGCGAAAATTGGCTCGCGGGTTGAACATACGTCGCTGCTGAATAAGGCGAACATAGCGCCAAGGATATCATTGGCTTACAAAGTGGGTGCCGGTCAGGCGTCCCTCGCATACGGAATTTTTTATCAAAGGCCGGATAACAATTACTTCCTTCGTGGGTACAATTTTACAAACCTGCAATACACAAGAGCTACACACTACATTGCAAATTACCAGGTTGTGTCGCGTGCGTATACCTTGCGCGCAGAGGTTTTTTATAAAAAATATGAAAACCTGCTAAAGACAATTCCGGTAGTAAACGGCTTTGATCGTATAAATAATGCCGGTTATGGACATGCAAAAGGGTTCGAAATATTTTGGAGAGATAGAAAAACGTTGAAAAACGTTGACTACTGGCTCTCTTATTCTTACCTGGATACAAAAAGGGAGTTCTTAAATTACCCCGCAGCGATTCAACCTGCATTCGCAGCCGATCATACGACATCACTGGTCGTAAAGAAGTTTGTCGTTCCTTTAAAAACTCAATTCAACGGCTCTTATACATTTGCCACCGGCCGGCCTTATT
This sequence comes from Flavihumibacter sp., assembly GCA_041751095.1. Taxonomy (GTDB): domain Bacteria; phylum Bacteroidota; class Bacteroidia; order Chitinophagales; family Chitinophagaceae; genus JADCRZ01. Next base: position 711 of record JBGSYC010000002.1, on the reverse strand, counting down.
ACAATATCCGGTATGATCAGCCATCCGGCGGTTATAAAATTTTTGACCGGGGAAAGACAATTCATTACAACAGCCTTAGCTTCAGCGTAAATTATTTGCCAAACATCAATAAGCCGGGAGCGAACAAGTTTACGGTTTTTGTATTCTCTGTAACCAATGTCTTGGGAAGCGAACAGGTATTCGGCTATAACTACTCGTATAATGGCGCTCGTAAAGAAGCCATCAATCCACCTGCCAACCGGTTTTTCTTTTTAGGTTGTTTTCTGAGTTTTGGGGTTGACCGCTCAGAAGAGATCATCAATAGCAATCTGTAAATTATCTAAACGTATGGAAAAGAGAGAACGACATCCACAAAAGCCGCCCTTTCGCGGGTTATGGTCCAATGCTCAGAGAAGAATTGAGGTCAGATACCATTTGCTGACGAATAATGTAGCAGCCATTTTTTCCGGATGATCCGGAGTTTTCTACCGCCCCAGATACCGAGGATTTTGGCCGGATTTCGAAAATCAATTACACGACACTCAATAACTCAAGTTTCGCAGATAAATAAATACCGATAATGGGGATAATTTTAGATAAAAAAAGCAGCATGGAATGTTCATAAGTTGCTGAAATACATTAACTTATGGTTGCAAAACAAAACGCACCATGCTGCAATCTAAAGATATAAAATCCGTAGAAGAATTAAAAAAGTATTTCTCCTGTTCAACC
>JBGSYC010000001.1:0-7422 GCA_041751095.1 Flavihumibacter sp. | reverse complement strand
ACTCAAGTTTCGCAGTTAAATCAGGTTAAAATTACTTTGTGTCCGGGAGATATTAATTCAAGTATTCCCTTCAACTTATCGGAATTGATAAGCCTGGTAATGCTCGCGTCAATATCTTCAACAATTATATCTAATGTTTCTATAATAATTTTGTAACTATTCAGCCAGTTATTAACACTTTTTGAAGAATGTGCATAAATGTTTTTTGAACATGAGAGCCTTTATGAAAGGCATGGGTTAAGGTTTATTAAATGCGGGCACATCCCTTCAAAAGCGGATAACGACCAACAGCACCAATGGGTAGAAACGGAGCTGAAACCAGTTATAGAAGCGGCGCAGAAAGAACAAGTACATTTGTTTTTTTGCGATGCAGCACATTTTGATTACAACCATTTCTTTGTTCGTTGGGGTGTGCCTTTCGTGTTTTTATCAAAGCTTCTGCTGGCAGGAATCGCATAAATGTATTAGGTGCTGTAAATGCCATTACAAAAGAAGTGATTACCGTTACCAATACCACTTATATTACATCAGAAACCCTTATTGATTTTCTAAAATTATTAAAAGAGAAATTTGCCGATAAACCTATTGCAATCGTACTTGATAATGCCCGGTATCAACATTGCTTTTTAGTAACAACTTTTGCCAAATCATTAGGTATTCATCTGCTTTTTCTAAGTTTTAGCATGCGTATGCAAACTGCTATCTACGCATATTTTCCACCATTTAACCTGTTTTACATCATAGCAGCTATCATTACAAAAATTATAATCAATGGATAACCCAATTGAAACCAAGGAAGCTAAAACACTAATTGTAAAAGTTGCTTCGCAGGAAGAGTTTGATAAAATTCATAAGCTCAACCATGAAACATTTGCAGACGAAATACCTCAACATGAAAAAAGAGCCGATGGAAAACTTATTGATGCTTTTCATGAACAGAACACATATATTGTTGCCTTAGAGGGCGAAGAGCTGATAGGTATGGTTTGCTATAACCCTATACGTCCTTTTTCTTTAGATAAAAAGATGAGTAATCTCAATGAATACCTGCCACCTCATAAAAAGCTGGTTGAAGTAAGACTTTTTGCAGTTAAGAAAAACACACGGAAACAAGGAATAGCCTTAGCAATGCTAAAATTATTAATACCTTCTTTAATAGCTCAAGGGTATGACCTTGGAGTAATTTCTGCAAGCTTAAAAGAATTAGAATTGTATAATAATATCGGCGCAGTTCCTTTTGGTTCATTGGTAGGTACAAAAGAAGTTCCTTATCAACCTTTGTATTTTCACCTCAATAATTTAAAAGGCGCATTTAAGGTCGATGTAAGGGAATAGAATGCTATCACAATAAACAACTTCCAACCTTAATTTTTAGCTATGAATCCTGAAACAGTAAATGTTAGTACCGGCCCTGTGCAAATTTCAAAACAAGTACAACAAGCGTTATCTTCTGCTTCTATTTCTCATCGTTCAAAGGAGTTCCACAGGCTATACCACGATACTACCGATTTGTTGTGCAAACATTTCAATGCTCAAAAAAGCTATCTGCTTACCTGAAGCGGAACTGCAGCTAATGAGGCAATGATCTGGCAAATAAAGTCAATTGGAAGCAAAGGCTTGATTCCTTCGAATGGTGAATTTGGTACCAGGTTGATTGAACAAGCTTCCAGGGCATCATTACAATTTATTGAGTACAACTTGTTATGGGGTGAAAGCTTTGATATGGCGACTATTGAAAATGAGATACAACAAAATGAAATTAAATGGGTCTTGTTTTGTCATTGTGAAACGTCAACAGGGGCTTTAAATGATTTGAGCAGAATATCAAAAATATGTTCACGCAATAATTGCCTTTGCTTTGTTGATTGTATGAGCACTGTTGGCACTTATCCACTTGATCTATCCCAAATCACTATGGCTTCTGCATCTTCAGGAAAAGGACTTGCATCAATTCCCGGCCTTGCCATTATTTTCTCTAACATACCAGTTGTTTCTTCAAATCAAATTCCTGTTTATTTTGATCTTGCAGGTTATAATAAGAAAGAAGGTATTCCATTTACCATTTCATCTAATCTGGTTAATGCCTTAAATGTTTCAGTAAAACAAAAACTTAATCAGGAACAATTTGACTTAATAGCGTGTTATTCGGAATACTGCTTTCGGCTGTTACATGAAAATAACCTCCTACCTTTTAATAATGCACATTCAAAAGTTTTCACTATTTCATCACCTGATATAATAACAAGTGATTTCATCAATAAACTAAAAAGCGAAAACATAGCAGTAAGTTATGAAAGTGAGTACCTGAAAAAGAAAGATTGGATTCAGGTAGCTTTATTCGGGTATTACCATAAAAGACAACTTGAATGGTTATTGAAAGCATTGCAAAGGTCAATGCCGGTGCTTGCTTAAATAATAAATAATGATATTCACAACTAACTTAAAAACAGCCTGGAGACAAGACAGCTTTCTTGAAATCTTGTTTGATAAACGGCAGTTGGTTTGGCGCTAAGGGTGCGGGCAGCCTGTTCTACTCAGTTGGATATAATAGGCAGAAATTGCTTTAGTATTCGGGTCTTTTGGAAACGGAAAACTCGTTGCCAACGAAGGACGATCCAATGATAAACCCGCACTGACCACGCGTTGGGGACACTCAGCACGCTTTCGCGAACAATTTTCACCTGCAACCCTTAGAGGGTATCCGATTTCCTGTTTCGATTGGTGATTTTGACGGCAGGGTCTGCCGCCGGTGATCGAGGCATTGGAAGGACAGGTGATCACCAACAAAAATAGCGTGTAAACTCCGGATAGCCGACCATAATATTATCAGCGACCCTGACCGAAAACTATTCGCTATCATTGCAACCTTCCCCGGTCGGTTTTGTTGTCTGATGGAGATATACTGAGATCATTACAACAGAGCAGGCGGACGCGGTTACTCCTGGGAGGGGAACTCTTGCGAGACCCCCCTTCCCCTCAGGGCTGCCGCGAAGCTTAGGTGCGATATCAAATGGCCGGGGCAGTATGAAAGGGCAAAACGGAAAACCAACCTTCTAAAAGCATGACCGCAGCGTTCAGATATAATGATTGCTACTTTGAAAACAAAGGGATATGGGTATATTTTACATTATTTCATTAGATCGCTTGCTTTATGCCAATGGTTAGGAAGTAATGGTGGTTTATTATTTGAATTGATTAAATTGTATCTCAACAAGCAACGACCTTCAGTAACTATGTTGTAATTGGAAAAATAGCTGTAATGGTTGTTTTTCTTACGGGGGTAACTGGTTAAAGAATAATATTGTGAATATGGCAGAGGATCTAAATATCATTAGTGGCAGCAAATTGGAACAATATACTTCACTTATTCCCCAGATACAAAGTTTGATACTGGGAGAACCTGATCTTATAGCAAACCTTGCAAATACTGCTGCAGTGCTTAAAGAACAATTTGGCTGGCTGTGGACCGGGTTCTATCTTGTCAGAGACGGCGAGTTGGTTCTCGGGCCGTTTCAGGGGCCGGTAGCATGTACACGTATCAGGAAAGGCAAAGGGGTTTGCGGTACCTGCTGGGAAAATGCGGCAACCCTTATCGTACCTGAAGTAGTAAAATTTCCCGGCCATATCGCCTGCAGCGCTTTATCCAGATCTGAAATTGTAGTGCCCCTGATGCATAACGGCGTTGTAACAGGAGTACTTGATATAGACAGTGAAAACCTCAATGAATTTGATCATACTGATCAGCATTTCCTCGAAGAGATCGCAGGTCTGATAAATACGGTGTCGATCTGGACACGACTCAAGAACGGGAATGGATACCCCAAATCAAACAGCCTGTAAACATAACATATTAACCAGCCTGAAGTTCCGGACTTCTGCAGTTTTGGCCGGGAGCAGAATGGATACGTGCGTAGCTATGCTCAATCCAGGTATGCATCCGGAACGACCAGCTAAAGAACAGCCATCCGAAACCGGTCGGAGATGCAATCCGGCGGACAAACCAATCCACTTATAAAGAAGCATTTTCTAAACTTGGTCGGGGGAACCAACGTTATTGTTTTTCAAGCCTCTGATCCTAACCACAAAGCTCCACCGATGCTGTTGCGCCGGGCGCCCGTAACGGAAGCGAGCACGTTGTACTCTTCCCTCCAGCGCAATACCCCCATAAAAGCCATGATCAATGCTTCTTTGAAATTTACCAGGCTGATGTCTGGCACAACTACCTCTATTTTGAGCGCCGCCAATTGCTGCTGCAAACACTTAATAAAAAAGGTGTTTAATGCTCCTCCCCCGGTCGCCAGCAGGCGGCGGCTGTTTGCTTCTATGCTGTGGCCGTTGTTTCCGGATAGAATAAGTGACAATGACTTTTGTATTTGCCGGCAACTGTGCTCAACAGAAGTCCGCAATGCATCTTCAGTAGACAATCCATATGACATAATGATATTATACACTACGTCTGTACCGAAATCGTTTGCGAGTGATTTGGGGTAAGGGAGACGGTAATACTCCAGATCATTCAGTTCCTGTAAAAGGGGCTCATTGATGCTGCCGGTTGAGGCCATTGCTCCGCCTTCGTCATACTCTTTTCCCTCACGTCCGACCAGGAGGTTGAGCACCCGGTTTGCCGGGCATACATCGAAAGCTACATAATCATCCGATGATCTTGCCGATACATTGGCAATGCCGCCGAGGTTTAATAACAGGTCGTATTCATGAAGTAAAAACTTTTCACCTATAGGCACAATCGGCGCCCCCTGTCCGCCAAAAGCAACATCCATAGCCCGGAGATCTGACACTGCAGGCAACCCGGTTACAGCAGCAATTGCGGCCCCATCTCCCAATTGGGCTGTCATGTGCTTTGAAGGTACATGGAAGGTAGTATGCCCGTGTGAAGAGACCAGGTCTACCTTATGATGAAGATTGTATGCATCAGTAAAGCTGTTCACCTGGTCGCCGATATAATGCCCGTAGGAGGCATGCAGCAACTGATAGTCTAAAGCGGGTAAAGACGTTGCATGCTGCAATTGCATTTTCCATTCTTCAGGGTAAGCGCAGCAGTCTGCGTGTACGATCTGAAAGGACCACCTGCCCGCTGTTTCCTGAAAATGTACATAAGCAATATCCAGTCCGTCGAGAGAGCTGCCGCTCATAATGCCAATTGCTTTATAAACCATAGGTGATTATTAAAGATCGCCAAAGCTAAGGAAGAAAGTTGGCAGCGGACGTAAGCCGTTGTATTTGGATGCGATAAGTTACTGATGAATGGCTGTTCTGAGGGAATGCCACAGCTTACAAAGCCATTTCAGCCGGCCATAATCTGGAATCACGCTAACACCGCACTGCTGCAAACTGCCATATTTCTCTTAGTTTTACAGATCAAATTTCTATAATGGTTATAAATCTGAGTGAACAGTATTCATTGTTAAGTGACTGGGTGGGTGAAATAAGAGATGAAGAAAAACAAACAGACCGGATGCGTTTCCGGCGCAACCTTGAACGCATCGGTGAAGTGGCTGCGTTATCGATCAGCAAAAAACTTGAATATGAAGAAATGGAAATTCAAACACCACTGGGAACGTCCGTTTGCAAGGTTTTAAAATATCAACCGGTGCTTGCAACGATCCTGCGAGCCGGCCTTCCGCTTCACCAGGGACTGCTGAATTACTTCGATAAGGCGGACAATGCATTTATATCCGCATACCGCAAGCATAACAAAGACGGGAGCTTCAATATCAGCCTTGATTATGTTTCCTGCCCCGAACTGGAAAACAGGGTAGTCATCATTTCAGATCCTATGCTTGCCACCGGGTCATCGCTGGTTAAAACAATCCAGTTCTTGCGGGAAGAAGGACACCCGTCATCTATTCACATCGTAGCCGCTATCGCCTGTACCGTAGGAATTGAATACGTTCATAGAAGCGAGCCAAACGTAACGATATGGTGCGGTTCTATAGACGATGAATTAACCGCGAAAGGGTTTATTGTTCCCGGCCTGGGCGACGCAGGTGATCTTGCCTATGGGACGAAAGTACAGGTTTGAAGTTGCATCCGGATAGTTGGGAAAGACCGGCTTTTTTTGTATTTTACGCTTCGCCTTATGGAATAAAATGAAAAAATACTTACTTATATTCTTTTGCCTTACGTTTTTAATGTTACGATCACAAGCCCAGGATCCCGGATTTTCCCAGTTCTTTGCGTCGCCTTTAACACTCAACCCTGCGCTTACCGGGAAATTCGAGGGAAACGTACGCGTAGCCGGCAATTACCGCGACCAATGGCCTTCGATCAGTAAAGCTTTTGTTACTTCTACTGTGTCGGTCGATATGGGAATTTTACAGAACCGGTTGTCCGAAGTGGATACCTGGGGCGTTGGGATTATGGCAATGACCGACCGGACGGCAAACGGAATTTTGACCAGCAACTATTTTTCCGTTTCTACGGCTTATCATAAAGGACTCGATGAAAACGGGCTTCACCAGATCGGGGTAGGTTTCCAGGGAACTTATGCAGGCAAACGCTTAGACGGAGGAAAACTCGATTTTGAGGAAGAGCTTGACCAGTTAGGAGGATGGACCAATCCAACCAATGAACCTATAAACGGCCGGTCGATCAACGTGAATTATTTCGATTTTAACGCCGGAATGCTTTACAGTGGCTCAACCAACGGCTATAATAATTTTTATTTCGGAACATCTTTTTATCATATCAACCGTCCGAAAGAAAGCTTTAATGGCTTTTATTATTTACTAAGTCCCCGGTTGACATTCCAGGGTGGTGGCTACTTCCCAGTAGGACAATACAATACCCTCCACCTGAGTGCCCTTCACAGCCGCCAGGCGGGATATGCAAGAAACACCGTATTCGGCGGGGCCCTTGCGATTAACGTAAACCAGGATGAAGTTCTTCCTACTAACGTATATTTCGGTTCATGGTTTCGTTTTGGTGATGCACTTATCCCTTATGCAGGACTTGAGTTCGGTGATTTCCGCTTAGGGGCCACATACGACATAAACATTTCAAGCCTGAAAACAGCTTCACAAAGCCGCGGCGGTGTTGAAATATCACTGATCTATATCAAAAAGCATGCGGAGCCGAGAAAGAACATTCCGTGCCCCAAATTCTAAAGAACATTCCTGCACTCACCGGATGGCGGGGATTTGAAGCCTTTCATTTATTAACCCCGATCCTACTGCTGACAAACGGACTATCCTTAACGTAAAAGCGGTAATGTAGCCGGGCATCTTCTCCTGCATAATCAACTCCTATTCTTGGCGAAGCTAACACTTGTGATTCGTTGTAAGACGTGCCATCACCGGCAATAAAAATTTCCTCTCCGGTCAGTGAGCAACCGTTATGACCGGTATGGATACCAAGCGCCTTCGACACATTGCCTGGCCCTCTTCCGATGCTGCTGTCAAACTT